>NZ_JBEZFW010000001.1:233146-1037399 GCF_040649695.1 Nonomuraea sp. NPDC048901
CAGGACGTTCAGGATCAGGACGTTCAGGATCAGGACGTTCAGGATCAGGACGTTCAGGATCAGGACGTTCAGGATCAGGACGTTCAGGATCAGGACGTTCAGGATCAGGACAAGGTGTCCTTGACCGCGATCTGGCCATCCTCGACGACGAACTTCTGGTTGGTGTTGTTGGGGTCGCACTGCCACAGGTACACCTGGATGCCGTTGCCGCGTCCGTTGGTGGCGTCCAGGCATAGGCGGTTGCCTGAGTTGAGGGTGGACTTGAGGATGATCTGGCCGCCCTGGATGACCCAGAGCTGGTTGGCGTTACCTAGGCACTGCCACTGGTAGACCCGGGTGCCGTTGGTTCGGCCGTTGGAGGAGTCCAGGCACATCATCTGGCTCGTGCCGATGGTGTCTTCCACCTTGATGAGGCCGTCCTCGACGACGAACTTCTGGTTGGTGTTGTTGGGGTCGCACTGCCACTGGTACATCAAGATGCCGTTGCCGCGGTAGTTGCTGACGTCGACGCACATTGCGGTCCCGACCGGGATGGTGCGGTTGGCGGGCTCTTGACCAGCGGCCAGCGCAGGCGGAGCAGTGACCGCGCCCATGGTGGCGGAGATGACGGCGGCGGCCAGCAGATGGCGAGCAAGCATGGGTGCCTCCAGAGGAGTTGATCAAGACTCGAGCACCATGACACAACCGAACGTAGTTGATCAATCACCGTCCGCACAAAGCTTGGTGCGTCGCGATGTGATGCCCGCCAGGGGCGAAGCTTCGGGCATCCGCGCTTGCGGTTCAGGATGATCCAGAACGTACAGACTGGATCATGGCACGTCACACCCGGACGGAGGCCGCCGTCGAGGGAGGCGTCCCTAGTTCTTCGACGGGTACGTCGAAGGCACGCTGAGTGGTGAGACTCGCGCGTTCGATCCGATCGAGGCGGAACCATCGGATGGCCTCGCGGCGCCGGCAGCGCGCCACGAGGAACCAGTGCCCGGCCGTGAACGCGAGCAGCTGAGGGTCCACCCGGCGCGTGGTCGGCGTACCGTGACGATCGCGGTAGTGCAGCGAGAGGACCTTGCGCTCCTCAAGGGCATGTTCGATCGCGTCGCGTCGGCGCGGATCAGCTGTCTCGGTGGTGCTGTGGTCGATCCAGATGCGCTCGGTCAAGTCGTCCGCGTGCCGTCGCGCCTGCGGGTCCATCACCGCCAGTACTTTCACCAGGGCGGCTCGAGCCTGCCTGTCGAATGGTTGTCCCCGGTGTGCCGCGATCGCCGCGGCGAGCGCGCAGGCTTCGGTGGCGGTGAAGTTCACCGGTGGCAGGGTGGCGGCACGATCGACGACGTATCCGCCAAGCCGGCCCGTGCGTGCCCAGACTGGGAACCCGCCCTGTTGCAGAGCGGAGATGTCGCGCTTGACGGTGCGGATACTGATCTCGAATGCGGTGGCGAGCTGCTGGGCGGTGCGGCCTCGGGGACCCGCACGGCGGAGATCTTCGCGGATCGCGTAGAGCCGGTCGGTGCGGTTCATTCATAAATGGTGCCATAACGGTGACACCCAGCAGCTCCAGAATCGGAGCATGACGAAGTCGCGAGAACCCATCCTGTTGCTGAGCGGTGCCGGTCTTCCCGTCTGGATCTGGGACCAGGTGCGCGAAGAACTGGCCGCGTCGCACCAGACGGTGGTCGCTGAGCGACCGCGTCATGATCGCGCTTCGCTCACGGAGTACGCCGCCGCGGCACTGGATTCGGCACCGTGGGAGCGATTCGCGGTCGTCGCGCACTCCAGTGGCGGGACTGTCGCAGCGGAACTCATGACCCTCGCGCCTGACCGGGTGGGCGCGTTCCTGGCGGTCACGGCCGTCGTGCCGAAGCCGGGACGCAGCTTCGTCGCGTCGATGCCGTTGCCGAACCGGCTCGTGCTGAGCCTGGCGATGCGGCTGGCCGGCACCCGACCGCCCGATGCCGCTATCCGGCGGGGCGTGGCCAGCCGCGTCGACACGAAGACGGCCGATCGCATCGTGGCGGAGTTCCACCCCGAGTCTGTGCGTCTCTACCGGGACACGCCGCAAGGCGGTGGTTTTCCCGAACGTCGAGGCTACCTCTCCACCAGCCAAGACGCTGAGCTCCCGATCGGACTGCAACAGCGGTTCGCGCGCAACCTCGACACGAGCTGGAACGAATCCCTCGCCAGCGGACACCTGCCGATGCTCGAAGCGCCCGACGCTCTCGCCCGGCGAATCGAGAACTTCCTCGCCGACAGACCCAGTTGACCGAGAGGCGCACGAGGGCCACCCCCATAGTTGGGAGTGGCCCTTCTACTCAGCTCCAATGAAGCAGCTTCTGACGGCTCAGTTGTAGGGGTTGTCGTAGGTCACGGATTTGGTGCGACTGTTGTAAGTGTTGCCGGGATAGAACCAGCCGCCCGTCACGTACAAGGTGACATTCGTGAGGGTAGTGGAGTGGGTGTATTCACCGTCGTAGAGGTACAGGTACAACTGGCAGCCGGGGGGAGCAGTCGCCGTGCCCGTCTGGCTCGGATAGAAAATGGTGCTGCCGTTGACGGAGACGTAGAAGTTCGGCATTGGGTAGGACCCGCTCCCCCAGCACAGCCGGAGCGCGTACCTGAACTTCGTGTTCCCATCGTCGAACGCCAGCGTGCCGGTCAGCTGGGCGAGCATGATCGACGGGCCGGCGTTCGAGGTCACCGTGATGGACACGGCCTGGTCAGGGCCGTAGGCGGCGTGCGCGGGAGTGACGGGCACCAGGATTGCCGCGAGGGTTGCGATGGCGACGGCGACAGAGCCGGCCGCACGACGTACTTTGGAGCGTGTCAATTCCAACCTCATCTCTCGCATGATGTCGGCGGAGCGCGCACGGAGACTATTTTCGGGGTCTCCAGGTGTCCAGAGAGACGATCGAGAGCCATTGATTCGGCCGGCATTAACTTGTGCCATAGCGGCTCTCGCGAGGGTGAATCAGGCGTGCTACCAGGTCGGGGATCAGCCTGCGGAGCCGTAATACCGACGTGACGGGTGAAAGTTTCATTTCACCGGACACCTGCGGTGGCGATGGGGTGCCGGTACAAGCCGCAGGAGCAGCGATGAAGCAGGCTCCGCGCCGTCAAGAACTTCCTGGAGCTCGGCGAGTGTCCGCCGCCGCGTCGTCCTGGTCGGTCAGGGGCGTCGGCTCGGCGGCCGCCCCGCCGTCCTGCTCGTACGAGCCATCCTGCTTGTACGAGGCCGACACCAAGATCTCTTCGGCGTCCTTGTTACGAGTCACCCAGAGATAGACCAGTGCGCCGAGGAACAGCACGATCGACGTCCACTGGTTGATCCGCAGCCCCAGGAACGTCACTGCGTGGTCCACCCCGCCAACCGGGTCGATCCGCAGCCCTTCGATCCAGAACCGCCCCAACGTGTAGCCGGCGACATAGAGGGCGAACAGCCGGCCATGGCGGAGTGTGAACCGCCTGCCGGCCAGGATCAGCCCGAAGCCGAGGGCCACGTCCCACAGCGACTCGTACAGGAATGTCGGGTGGTAGAGCACGCCCGGCCGGCCGCCGTGCGCCTGGTCGATCTCCAGGCCCCACGGCAACGTGGTCGGACTGCCGTACAGCTCCTGGTTGAACCAGTTGCCCCAGCGGGCAATCGCCTGCCCGAACGCGATGCCGGGCGCGATCGTGTCGCCCACGGCGCCGAGGGACAGCCCCCGGCGGCGGCAGGCCAGCCACACGCCCACGCCTCCCAGAGCGACCGCGCCCCAGATGCTGAGGCCGCCTTCCCAGATGAACAGGGCCTGGTAGGGCTTCTTGATCGCGCGGCTCCCGCCGACGCGGAGTCCCTCACTCGATGCGAGGAACTCCTCCTGCAAAGCTTTGACGAGCTCAGGAGCTCCGCCTCAATTTCAGTCTCGAAAGACGCGGTGGAGACGGAGGATGGGGCCCTGAACGGCAATCCCTCATCCCACTTCAGCCGGCTGTCCAGCCACTGGCGTGGGACGGGCGAAGCGGAAGAGCTGTCCGGGGAGTTCCGGATCCCCCATCTCTATCGCGCCATCACGAAACCGCCTCCTCCGTTGGCCTGGGACGGCTCGTCCGACGACGAGCGCGAACTCATCCGCGAGTCCCGGGAGATCGACGGCACTCCACGTTCTGGTACGGGGGCAATAGTCACGGCGAGGCTCAGCACCCCGCTGGAAATCTGGCTGTGGTACCGGGGGCAGCCCACGCAGATGGACGTGGACTATCTGGGCTACCTAGAGGCCCTGGCCCTCACTAAAGGGACACACGGATGGCAGTACCTGTTCACCGATCTTAGTTTCTCCGACCCGGACCTCTACTGGATCGCCGATGATATGCAGGCGATGCTGCATCATTTTCCTAGGCTGTTCTCGCAGTATGACTACACACCGCTACACGAACGCCTCGAAGAGCGCCTTTGGGAAGGGCCTCCGCTTCGCTCCGAGCTGTTCTTCGTTGGGCATGACTTCGGCGCGCAAGGTCTTTCGCTGTGAGCGCTTCGTGCTTCAGGGGATCAGCAGAGACGAGAGCGTTGCCGGGTATCTTCCATGTTCTGAGCAGGGCTCCTCAGAACCGGCAGTGGAGGGCCGTCGCATCGTCGAAGGTGTTGCCTCGTGGCCAGCAGCTGCCGTTCGGGTCGGACTGCTCTATCACCACCACTTGGGTTCACCGGTCTACACAGGATCGTTACGGGAAATCCCTTATCTCGCCGACATCGCCCTCTTACTCTTTTCCCTGCTGTATTCCCCCAACCAAGGACACTGATGAAGCGCTTATTCGCAGGCCTCGTAGCAACGGCCGCGGCCGTGTGCGCGGTGGCCGCACCCGCTCAGGCGGCATCCGTAGCATCCGTGCAGGCCGCTCCAGCGGACCCGGTGAAAGCCCTGAAAGCCCAGCTGACCCCGGGCAAGGGCGTAAAAATCACCGAATCAAGCAGCATCACCGTCGATTTCACCACCGGCGACCAGGCTATGCAGGTACGGGTGAACACCCGTACGGCCGGCACCCTGGCTTTCGGCAAAGGCAATGTAGCGGCTGCCGACCTCCGTGTCCGCATGTCCTCACGCCAGCAAGGGCCCAACCCTCCCTACCGGGTCATCGCTGAGGGCAGAAACGCCTACGTGACCAACGCCGGCATCGCCAAGGCGCTGCCTTCCGGCCGTTCCTGGATCCAGTCGAAGGCCAGTGGGCAGGAAAATGCCGTCCTCGGCATGGGCGTCACCTCAGCAGAGCTGCAGTACATGGTGAAAAACGCATCAGAAGTGGCGACCGGCGAATATCAGGGCACCGCCAAACTCACTGACTTCCGGCACGACAAGTCCGCCGGGGAAGGCAACGTCGAGTTCCATCTGTACTTCGATCAACACAACCTTCTCACCCGCACGGTCGTCGACACGACGGCCTACCCGGACAGCGACAGCACGGCCTATGACCAGATGGTCTTCCACACCGATACCAAGTATTCGGGCTGGGGCGCCAAGGTGAAGATCGCCGCACCGGCGGCCCGTAAGGTCATCAGCGAGAAGAAGCTCAACACGAAGACCCGCAAGGCCGCCATAAAGGCTGGCTATCCGGAGAGCGGTCCCTTCTAAACCAGCGCCGTAACTAGCACCGTTCGAGCGTGAGCAGCGGCTCAGCGAACACCGGCGCCGGCGCGTCGGGGTTCGCGGCAACCGCCTCCTCCAGGCGGCGGAAACCGGCCTCCAGCTCGTCCGGACTGAGCTGAGCGAAGAACGAAAGGGTGCGCAGGCGCAGCCGTTGGAGCATGTCAGCACGGGTGCCGACGGACGGCTCGGTAACCGTGCCGAAGCCGGCAACGCGCCAGCCGTCCGACGTGAACATCTCGATGACCTCGTGCAGCGGCTGGAACAGCGCGGCGTCCGCCGCGAAGCCGCGGGGGAAGTGCTCCAGCCACCACGGCCTGGGATGGTGGTCGCTGAAATTCGCGCGCAGTAGCAGCCGCCCGGCGGGCCTGAGCACCCTGGCCAGCTCCCGTACCGCCAGCGGTTTGTCCTGGACGTGGTGCCAGGACAAGAACATGAGAGCGTAATCGGCACTGGCGGACGGCACCGGCATGTCCTCGGCGGAGCCCGCCAGATATCGCACATCGGGATGCCGGGACTGTGCCTGCGCTATCTCGCGCATGCGGACCGACGGCTCGACGCCAGTGACCGGCCCGAACGCTCGCGCCAGGGCGGGGGTGAACCGGCCGGTCCCTGCGCCGACGTCCAGCCCCACCAGCGGGCGCCCCTCGGGCAGCACCGCTGCGAAGGCGCTGATCCATGTCTGCTGCTGCCGCTCGGTAAGCGCGCGGCCACGCGCGTAGTCCTGGTGCTGCTCCGTGTCGTAGTCGATCCGCCTCATCGCCGCTCCCGGTCAGCCGGGCCACAGCGAACCGTCGGCCCGATATATCGACTGGATACATCGGCAAGATATGCGGCGTCGCGTCATGCCACAAGTGGGGCCATGACGGTCAGGAACGCAGGCTTCGCCCGGCGAAGCCGACTGGGATCTGGACCCGGGGGCTAATCCGAGCCTGTCCGACCTACCAGTTCCGTGAGGCGGCGTTCGAGGAAGCGCCGTTCGGCGCCGTCGCCGGTGAGTTGCCTCGCACGTCGATAGGCGTCACGCGCCTCGTCGGTACGCCCGAGGCGTCGCAGGAGTTCGGCCCTGGTCGAGTGCAGGTAGCGGAAGTCGTCGAGACCGAGTTGGTCGACGACGCGCAGACCGGCCTCGGGGCCGTCGGTCTCGGCGACGGCGATGGCGATGGCGATGGCGCGGTTGAGCTCCACGATGGGCGAGCCGGTCAGGCGGGCGAGCCGGCCGTACAGGGCCGCGATCTGCGCCCAGTCGCACGGCGTCTCGGCGTGCAACGAGGCGATGGCGGCCTGCAGGACATAGGGCCCACGGCCGCGCAGGGCGAGCGCCCGGTCGAGCTCGGCGCGTCCGGCGGCGAGCTGTTCGGTGTTCCACAGGGACCGGTCCTGATCGCCGAGCAGTACGAGCTCGCCGTCGCGGAACCGCGCCTCGCGACGGGAGTCGTGCAAGAGCATCATCGCCAGCAGCCCGTGAACCTCGGGGCCGTCCGGAAGCAGTTCGGCGAGCACGCGCCCCAACCAGATCGCCTCCGCCGCGAGCTCGTCGCGGCCCCCGCCGAGGGTGCGCAGGGTGAGCGCCGTCATCATTGGTAGTCGGCGTAGACCTGCTTCTGCTCCTCCTCGGACAACGCGGCCTGTTCCTCAAGCGCGGTGCCCTGAGAGATCAGCATGACGTACTTCATCGTTTCCTCCTCGTCGCTACCAGATTGGTCGGGCAGTAAGACGAACGGCGGGTCGCGAAATCGACAGGTCGGCACTGGAAATCTGACGCGACCATGATCAGGCGTCGGGGTCAGGGAGCGGTGAGGTGGGCGCGGATGGCGGCGGCGCCGGATTCGGTAAGCCAGTCGGTGAGCGTACGCAGTCCGGGGTGGATGACGCGCAGCGACTCGATGTCGGCGTGCCATCGGTGACCGGTGTGCCAGTGTTTCCTGATCTCGGCGACCTCTGAGCTGATGGCGGCGGCCTCTTCATCGGTGACCTGCTCGTACCGGACCGGAATGCCCGTGGCCTCGGTGATCGCGGCGGCGGCTTCGACCGGGGTCGGTTCGTCGCCGGCCAGTTCCAGGGTTCGTCCGGCGAACCGGGTCGGCTCCGCGAAGGCGAGCGCGGCGAACTCGGCGATGTCCTCCAGCGCGATGATCTGCATGGGCTCGTGCGGGGTAAACAGATGGCGGTGTACGCCGTTGGAAATGCCGTCGATGCCGATCGCCCCGTCGCTGAGATAGTTCGTCATGAACCGTACTGGACGCAGCACGGTAGGCAGCGCGATGTGGTCGTGCAGGTACTGTTCGATCAGCGCTTTCCCCGCTGAACCTGGCACTTCTGTCGATGCCGAGGCGAGGGTGCTGAATACCACCTGCTTGATTCCCGCCGCGGCCGCCGCGTCGATCAGCGCCCGGCCACGGGCCACCTCGAGGTCTGTCGTGAAGGACAGGGGCGGTATGCCGAACAGGGCGGCCGCGCCATCGAGTGCCGGCGGCAGACTGGCCGGATCGTCGAAGTCGCCGCGTACGAGCTGGGCACCCGCGGCGGCCAGTGCGGTAGCGGCGGGTGCGGTCAGGTCGCGCACCAGGGCTCGCACCGGCCACCCTCCGGCAAGCAGCCGCCGGGCGGTGGCGCCGCCCTGCTTGCCAGTGGCGCCGGTGACGAGGATGGGGGAACCGAGATTTGCCGGCGTCACGGTGGTCATGGCGTCCTTTTCGGAGACGACGGATTCGGAGATGGTGGATACTGACACGATCCGGAATGCTCCACCCCCTTCCACGCCACGGACAAGGATTACGTGACATGACCGCAGCACCGGCGCCAGTACCGGATGCGGCACGTGCCGAGCGGGCCGATGCCCGCCGCAACCGAGAGATCGTGCTGCGCACCGCGATGCGCGTGTTCGCCGAGGAAGGGCGGGAGGTGTCGCTTGGCCAAATCGCGCATCGTGCCGGGGTCGGCGCCGGGACCGTCTACCGGCACTTCCCGAGCAAGGAGATCCTGGTCGAGGCGGTGCTCGCCGAGCACGTCCAGGGATTCGTGGTCTCCGCGGGTGGATGGGCCGGCCGCGCGGCGCCCGGTGACGCCCTGTTCGGGTTCCTGCTCGAAGTGATCGAGAAGCTGGCCGACCGCAAGCACGTCTGCGAAGCGCTCACCGCTGACAAGGGCTGGCCGCGTGCCGTGCTGACCGCCGCGGCGCAGCGGTTCCACGAGGCGCTGGCCCGCTTGCTGCACGACGCGAAACAGGCTGGTGCGATACGCGCCGACGTGCGGGTCGACGATCTGGCCGCGCTGGCCGTCGGCGGCGCCGCACTGCGTTCGGCACACCGGGACCTGGCACGCGGTACGCGGCTGGTGCGGCTGCTGCTGGACGGATTGCGTACCCCTACTGTCACGAAAGCCAGCGAATTACGTGACGCGCCCTCCCATCAGCGTCACGAAACCGCGGCCCCCAGCGAGAGGCGCTGCGAGGAATGCGGTGCTCGGCTGCGCATCCGGGCTACCGGGCGGCCACCCCGCTACTGCGGTCCGACCTGCCGCCAGCGCGCCCGCCGCCGTCGCGTCGCCGACGGCGGCATGGAACCTCTGCCGTCATCGGCGGCGCCGTCGCAGCGGTGACCGCTTGGGCTCCACCGCAGCGAGGATGCGGGGCGGCGTGATCCACGACCGCACTCATTGGGCGTCGGCTCCGGGCGTGCGGTAGGCGGCGAGGAAGACCCGGACGGCGGCATCGGCGTAGTGGTCGAGCTCGGATGGGGCGAAGCGAATGTCGTCGCCGCAGAGCATGACCTTGTTGACCGGGATCGAGGAGACGAGCCAGGTGAAGTGGTTGGCCGCGAGGACGGGATCGTCGATACGCAGTAGTCCGCGGCCGGTCAGCTGCTCGAAGCAGGACGCCAGCGCGGCGTGCACGCGCTCGGGACCCGCCTCGAAGTAGGCGTGGCCCAGGTTCGGGAAACGGCCGGCTTCGGCGATGACGAGGCGGCGTACGCGCAGGTGGGATGGTTGCGTGAGGGCGTGGACGAACTGGCGCGCGACCGCCCGCAGGGTGGTCTCGACATCATCCGTGGCCGCCAGGTCGACCATGGCGTTCCGGAAGATCTGATCGATGCCGACGAGGCGGTCGAGCACGATCTGCTCGAACAGGCTCTCCTTCGGCCCGAAATGCTTGTAGATCGTCTGCTTTGACGCGCCCGCGGCAGAGGCGATCTCGTCGGTCTTGGCACCGACGTAGCCGTCACGAAGGAACACCTCCAGCGCCGCATCCATGATCCGGCGCCGTGTCTGCGCGTGCGTGTCTGCGGCTTGCGGCATTCAGGCCCTCCAGGGTTCGCGCCGTTGACACTCTCCGAAGTGTACCGTACGGTACTGTTCACTATGTCGGTACAGTACCGTACGGTACGACTTGGAGGAACCAAGGTGGGCACTGTCCAGTCCAAGGACGGCACTGAGATCGCCTTCGACGTCTGGGGCGACGGCCAGCCATTGATCATGATCGACGGGGCCACCGCCCATCGCATGGTCAACCCGACCAATGGTGAGGTGGGGCAGCTGCTGCGCGAGGAGTTCCGGGTCTACGCCTACGACCGCCGTGGTCGCGGCGAGAGCACCGACACCGCACCGTACGCGGTGGAGCGCGAGTTCGAGGACCTTGCCGCTCTGATCGACCACGCCGGCGGGTCGGCCATGGTGTTCGGCTGGTCCTCAGGGGCCGTGCTGGCCCTGCACGCCGCCGCCGCGGGCCTGCCGATCACCCGGCTGGCGCTGTTCGAGCCGCCGTTCGTCGTCGACGACAGCCGCCCGCCGCTGCCGGCCGACTACGTCGAGCGGCTCGACGCCCGCGTCGCCGACGGCCGTCCGGGTGACGCGGTGGAGCTGTTCATGACCGCGGCGGCCGGCGTCCCCGCCGAGGCCGTCGCCGGTATGCGACAGGCCCCGTTCTGGCCCGCCGTGGAAGAGGTGGCGCACACCATCGCCTACGACGGGCGGATCATGGGCACCACCATGTCCGGCGCTCCGCTGCCCCGCGACCGCTGGGCCGCGGTGACCGTGCCCGTCCTGGTCATGCACGGCACCGGCACCATGCCGTGGCTGATCACCGGGGCCCAGGCGCTGGCCGATCTCCTGCCCACCGCGACCCTGCGCGCCGTACCGGGCGAGAACCACGGCACCACAGCCGACGTGCTCGCTCCCGCGCTGCGGCAGTTCGCCCAAGGTCGCTAGGAAACGCCGGCGGATGACCCTTGCCGCGTCCACCGGCGAGGCTCACCGGGGGTGGCAGGCGAGGGCTCTACACTCGCTCGCCATGACCCGATTAACTGATCGTCTCGGTCCTGCCTCCCTGCTCATCGCGCTGCTCGCCATCTTCCTCGGCCTCCGGCTGACCCAGGACTGGGTGCGGCCTGGCCTCGGGGTCATCGCGGCGGCGCTGGCATGGCCTGGGGTGCGGAAGCAAGCCACGATCGCGACGGTGTACAACCGCAGTACATCGGTGGCGGGGATGTCGGTGGCGGCGGTGGCGATCGGTCTCACGGCGGCGAAGTTGGCGGCCACCGCTCTCTTTTAGCGCCGGCAGCAAGGGCAGCCTCTTCGCGGCTCGGTGGTTGTCCGTTTGATTCCCACCCCTGGCCAAAGGAGGTAATGGGGGTCGACCATGGTCGGTGACGGCGGTGCCACCGGGCTCCCCCATCGGTTCGCCGGCTGGCTTCCGCTCGGAGCGCTCATCTTGTGCGTTGCCGCGACGCTGCAAGCGATCGGCCTCGTCCGGCTGGCTCGCCGAGGGACGACAGTGCCCGCCGCGTAGAAAATATCCCGCGCCATTAGCGTGCGATTAAGACAGCCGCCATAAAGTGGTCGATCGTGACAATGAACCCATGGCCGTTGGGCGGCGACCTGAGCGTCGCGAGGATCGGCTACGGAGCGATGAAGCTGACCGGCTGGCCGCAGGGTGATCGGCCCAGCCGGGAGACGGCTCTGGCGATCCTGCGCCGGGCGGTGGAGCTCGGCGTGAATCACATCGACACCTCGCACTACTACGCGCGTGACGGAGTGGCGGCCAATGAGCTGATCCGGGAGGCGCTGTCTCCCTACCCGGCGGACCTGGTGATCGTGACCAAGGTGGGCGCGCTGGTCGAGGGCTCCGATGTCGCCTTGCCGGCGGCCGAGATGACCGGCCTGACACCGGACGGCCTGCGCCGCGGCGTGGAGGCGAACCTGCGCTCGCTCGGGGTTGACCGCCTGGACGTGGTGAATCTGCGAATGGGTGGCCACGACCGCTCCGAGACGTCCCTGGCCGCGCCCCTGACAACGCTGCTCGAGCTGCGCGAGGAGGGCTTGATCCGCCACCTGGGCGTATCGAACGTCACCGCTGACGAGTTCGCCCAGGCCCGCGCGATCGCGCCCATCGTCTGCGTCCAGAATCTCTACAACCTGTCCAAGCGCGATGACGACCCACTGGTCGACGCCTGCGCGGACGCGGGCATCGCCTATGTCCCCTACTTCCCTGTCGGCGGGTTCCAGCCGATCAAGGCGGGGCACCTGGACGCCATCGCCGCCCGCCACGGTGCGACGGTGCCGCAGGTGGCCCTGGCCTGGTTGCTGGCCCGATCCCCCAACATCCTGGCGATCCCCGGCACCGGCTCACTGGCGCACCTGGAGGAGAACATCGCCGCCGGCACACTGAAGCTGAGCGAAGAAGACCTCGCTCAACTGGGGTAGGCGCATGCCGCCCGGACAACCCGTTCCGAACGTCAGAGTCGCCAGTAGACCGCAGTGGCGTCGTCGTGTGCCTTGCCGCGCGGCCAGCGGGCGCCGTGGGGGTCGGTGTGCTCGGCCGTACGGACCTGGCTGATGAGTTCGGCGGGACCGTCGGCTTCCAGGATGTTCAGGAGGCCTCGCCAGCTCGCGAGGTCGAAGCAGTCGACCAGGCGCGATGCCCCATCGCTGAGCAGCGCGGCAGCCCGTACCGCGTCCGTGGGAACGCTGCCGGTGAGAGAGTGTTCGGCGGCCAGGGGGTCGGTGGAGGCGACCCAGTAGCCTCCGTCACGGTTGCGGTGCTGGAGCTGGGCTTCCACGGATCCAAGGCGTTCCCGCTCGTGCTCCTTGGAGCCGGTGGGCAGGGTGTCCAGGTGCGTTCGCAGGGTCGCCGTGACATCAGCCAGGCGATCATCGCTGACCACCATGGGTTCCGCGGCGGAGTTCAGGTCCAGGACGAGGATGGAGTCCGCCAGTACCAGCCAGTCCAGGGACTCCGTTGTCCGGCGGAGTAGGAGCACGGTTGCCGCGGGTGATCCGGGATGGGCGAGGTCGCAGGTCGAGGAGTGCAGAGAGGAGACGGTCTCGATGCCCTCGGCCAACACGTCGGCCAACGAGCGGTCGTCGGCCGTCAGCGTGGCGAGCGTGGAGAGTAAGGACGAGCCGAGTATGCGCGTGTACCAGGCCACGGTGTGGACGCATCCGGTCGGCAGGCGTGCGGGATAGCCGGCGCCGTCGAGAACGACCACCGCGTCAGGGGTCGCGCCGACGAAGTCTTCGTTCTCCCGGTTGAGACCACCCACCTCAGTGGCGAAGGCCAGGCTCACGCTGGTCAGCTCTCCTCGTGTCGGTGCAGCGGACTTGCCGACTCAGCGTACGGCGACGACAGCAGGTGCCGCTCGCGTGTCACGAGCGGCACCTGCTCCGTTACGGCTTGCTCAGACGGCTATGGCCTGCTTCAGACGGCGCAGCCCCCGTCGGAAGCGCCGTCACGAGCTCCCCGTCAGACGGTCCCCTCCCGGCCGGTCCCCTCCCGGCCGAACTCCAGAGTGATCCGAGAGTTGATCTCCTGGGCCTTGGGGGAGTAGGCGGGGTAGAACTCCTTTCCGCACTCCAGGTCCTTCAGCGCCGCCTTGATCTCCTTGTCCAGGTACGGCTTGGCCTCCTCCGGCTTGAGCTTCGGCTTCAGGACGAGGGTCTTGCCCTTGGGCACCTTGGGCAGCGGGTCCTTCCAGGTCTTCTTGGCAACCTCTGTGACCTGCTGCCAGTACGTCCTGCGGCCCAGACCGTTCAGTGCGCTCGGCTTGGTCTCGCTGACTCCCAGGCACTTGGCGAACTGCTTGCCCAGCTGCGCAAGCTGCTTGTCCTTGTCGAGGACACTCAGCTCCTTCTTCAGCGCGGCTTCGAGCTGATTCCAGTAGTCGTCCTGGGAGGTGACGGTCTTGCCCAGCACCTCCTTGGCCGCCTCGGAGAAGCAGGCGTCGTCGGCGGCGCGCCACTTCTTCAGCCCGTCGGCCGAGAGCGACATCATCGTCTTGTTGTTCGGATTGTCGGGGCGGGTGGGGTTGACCACCTCGTCCTTCGGGAAGGCGTTCTCGGCCCAGACGCCGAAGCCGTACTTGGCCCGATACGTCCGCAGCGCCTTGAGGTCACCCTGAAGCCGCTCCCACTCCCCGGGCTGCCAAGTGTGCTTGGGCATCGGCGTGGCCACGTAGTCGAAGCCCTTCTCCGTCATGCAGGCGACACGCTTCGCCTCCAGTTTGGTCTGCGTCTCGTACGCGGCATCGGCCCCCGAAGGGGGTGATGTGAAAGCGCCGAACGAGCCGACGAGCACGGTGGCCGCGATGGCCTTGGCGATGAGCATGGGTCGTTCTCCTTTGCTATGAGGGCATGCGAAACAGAACTTCCGGCCGAAAAGGCCGGATCGGGGGAAAGTCTCAGCAGGGGATCTTCATGTGAGACGCCTTCGGCGCCACCTCGGGCAGCCCGGGTACGAGATCGACGGCGAGCACGGCGGTGCCTTGCCTCGCGCCCTTCCTTTCGGTGATCTCGTCGGTGGGCGTCTTCACCTTTCTGTCCCTGGTGTTGACCGTGCGTTCGCCCAGGTAGCCATAGGTTTCCCGGTCGAAGATCAGCTCGGACCGGGTGCCGTTGCCCTCGTCCATGGCGACGGCCAGGCCAGGGCGGCCGGCGGCGTCCACGGTGTCGCCGATGAGCACGATGCCGTCCAGCCCAGCGGCGACCTGGTACAGCGCGGCGCCCAGGCTGGGCCGTACCACGGACTCGGGGACCAGGCCCTGGAGGGAGTGCCAGATGCGCAGCGGCTCCTCGCCCGTATCGGCGACGATCTTCGCGCGTACCTGGCCGGGGTCCGTCGGCCAGGCCCCCAGCCGCGCGTACGCCGGCTGGCCGGGACAGGCCCCCGGCTCGTACACGATGTCCTCGACGCCGCGGTCCCAGTACTTCCGGGGCACCGGTCCCGTGGCCGACAGGGCCTGCGTGCGGCTCAGCCAGGGCTTGCCCACGTCGGCCGCCTCCCAGCGCTCCTCGTTGACCAGCACCTTGGTGTACTGCGTCCTCCCCGACCGGTCCTTGGTGTACAGGCTGCGCTGGGCCAGCATCTTGGTGTGGACGTACTGGCCGCGGGGCGGCACCATGTCAGGCTGGTCGGCGGCGGCCCGCGCGGCCAGGTTGAGCAGCGCCTTGGCGTCGGCCGGAGGCGCCGCGACCAGATACCCGGGGGTGCGCGGATCAGAGCCGCCCAAACCCACCTCGGTGACAAGGATGCCGGCGGTGAGCGTCACCGCCATCGCGCCGACCAGCGCGACGCGCCGGACCGGCAGCACGGTACGCCACCTGCGGCGCGGACGGTCGAACCGGGACACCAGGGCGGCACGCGAGCCCGCCAGTTCGCGCTCGGTCGCCTCGGGCACCTCGGCCAACAGCCGGCCGAGCTGCTCCATCTCATCCATGATCTGCTCCTTCCAGCGCCTGGCGAACCTTCTTGCGCGCCCGGTTGAGCCGGGATCGCACAGTCCCGACCGGGACGTTCAGCGCCTCGGCCACCTCCTCGTACGTCAGCTCCGCCCACGCCACCAGCAGCAGCGCGTTCCGGTCCCCGGTGCGTAACCCGGCCAGCGCCGCCCATCAGCGGCCGGTTGACCGCGAGCGTGCCCACTCCGTCCTCCACCGGCCCGCCGGTGATCTCCGCCGGGTCCACCCCGCCCCGCACGTACGCCCGGTAGCGGGCCACCTCGCGCCGCCGCCGTTTGCCGATCACGTTCGAGGC
The DNA here is from genome assembly GCF_040649695.1 of Nonomuraea sp. NPDC048901. Lineage (NCBI taxonomy): Bacteria > Bacillati > Actinomycetota > Actinomycetes > Streptosporangiales > Streptosporangiaceae > Nonomuraea > Nonomuraea sp. NPDC048901. The sequence continues at coordinate 248,780 of NZ_JBEZFW010000001.1, forward strand.
GATGCCGTACAACCAGGGCCGGGCACTGGCCTGGCCGTACTGGTAGCGGTCCCGATGCTCGAACGCCGCCAGGAACGTCTCGGACACCACGTCCTCGGCCGAGTCGTGACCGAGCCTGCGAGCCGCGAAGCGGTGCAGGGCGGGCGCGTGCCGGTCGAACACCATGGCGAACGCCTCCGGCTCCCGCAGCGATCGGCGGATCAGATCGGTGTCGGCGGCCTCGGCTATCGCCGGTTCGGCCATGAACTGGTCAGCTCCTTCATGCGGTGCCTTGTGCGGCAAGTGGGCAGATTCGCATGTACTTACCGCTGCTCCGCCGAAGAGTTCACGTCGGCCCGATATTTTGCCGCTCCCGTTGAAGAGCCTCCGCTTCGTTCCGGGCTGTTCGTCCTGGGCACACCTTCGGTGGGCGCTTCGCGCACGAGGGGCTCAGGCGTTCTCCCAGGCGCATAACAGCATGGGACCTTCCGGTGCAGCAGGCCTTTGACGCCGCTGTTGTCACCGGAAGGTCGCTATGCGCTGTGTGAATTTCGGGCGTACCCGCGACGGGCACTGGGTCCAGGCGGCTCCTTACTGCGGAGTGGTAGGCGTGGGGGCCGGGCGTACGGCGATGGACTGGCTCAGCGGACGCTCCCCGCCCGTGAGGAACGGAGATCCCGTGGCCTCCTTCAGCGTGCCGCCGGATCCGATCTGGAACGCGGCCAGCTGGTTCGTGTCCCGGATGGCGGCGAAGACGTCCCGGCCGTCCGGCGTGATCGCGACCGCCGCCACCTCGGCGTGGTCAGGGGTGTGGACGGGGGAGTCGGCGGTCGGCTTGAGCGAGCCGTCCGCGAGGATCGTGAAGCCGAGCAGGCCGCCGCGAGCCGTGTCGACGTCGGGGTCGTTGCTGGCGACGTACAGGTGCTGACCGTCGGGCGTGACCTTGAGACCGACCGGGCCGGTGGGCGCGGGGAACGGCGATCCGGGCACGGGCGTCAGCGCGCCGTCCGCGCCGCGCCGGAACCCCCACACGTTCTGCCCGACCAGCGAGGTCACGTACACCAAGCCGCCGTCCGGGCTGATCGCGATCCCGAAGTTGGCCTGCCCGACCTTCGCCACGTCCTGCGCGGGTCCGAGCGTGCCGTCGAAGCGCACGTCGAATCTGGTGATGACTCGCGGCGGGCTGTCGGCGGTCTCGTCCACATCGGCGTACGAAAGGTAGAGGAAGCGCCCGTCGGGGGACAGCACCGTCTGCTTGGGGTTGTCGGAGGTGGCGCGGAAGTCGCCGAGCTTGCTGGGTCTGCCGTCGAGACCGATCCGGTACGCCGAGATCGTTCTGTCGGCGGTGTTGGTCACGTACAGGGTGCGCCCGTTCGGGGAGACGGTCGCCCCCCACGGCTCGTCGCCGGTCTGGACGATCTGCGGATCCGGCTGGAGCGCGCCCTGCGCCCCCACGCGGAACACCGAGAGCGTGTCGGAGTCGCTGTTGACGACGTACGCGGTGGCCCCGTTGGGGGTGAGGGCGATGCCCCGGGGGAACTTGCCGAGGGTGGACACGGGCTTCCCAAGCGGTTTGAGGACCGCCCCCGGGCCGATCGCCAGGGAGGAAACATCGCCGGAGCCGGCGTTCGTGACGTAGACCACGCCGCCCGACGGCGGCAGGACCGGCCCCGTGGCGGCGTGCGCCAGGGCGGGAGAGGAGACGGCGAGCAGCGCGACCGCGGCCAGGACGGCACCGCCCGCTCGCGTGGACGACCAGATGGACAGGGATGACTTCTTGTACTTCATGGATTTCCCCATGGTTCGACAGATGGGCCTGCACCTGATGGGCGTGCCATCCCGTTCCATCTGTCTTTGAGGGTTCCATGCCCGCCTCTACATAGTCCGGTTCCCATGCAGGCGCCGTCGTTCCCACCATGCCCAATCGGAATCGGGGGACGTAGGCGGAGCTGGTGAGGTTCGACGGAGGTCCCGGCCGCATCCGGGTGTGCTCAAGGGCGATCACCGCCGCCATGGGGCGACGGCCGAGCCCGGGAACATGATGGATCAGAGCCAGGCGGAAGAGGGGGATCATGACGGGATACGTGCGGTGGTAGGACATGCGTACCGAGGGCATCGAACGCGCCGGTGGCGACGGAGTCCTCTATGTACGTACCAGCGACTCCATCGTGGCGCTCTCCAAGGAGTACAGATGAGACAACACGTGCGCATTCCGGTGCCCGACGGCGATTCACTGGCGGCGACGGTGGCACTGCCGGAGGGGACGGCGCCCGTGGCCGGATGGCCGGGGGTGGTGGTCGTGCACGAGATCTACGGCGTCGAACCGGACATGCTTGATGTGATGGACCTGTTCGCCGAGCGTGGGTACGCGGCGGTCCTGCCTGATCTGTACAGCCACGGGACCAGGATCGCGTGCCTGGCGCGGGCTATGCATCAGCTCGCGACCGGTAAGCCGGGTCGGCCGACGGCCGACATTGACGCGACCCGGCGGTGGCTGGCCGGTCGTGCGGACGTCGACGGTGCTCGGCTGGGTGTGATCGGGTTCTGCATGGGGGGCGGGTTCGCCCTGGCGTATGCGGCGGGCGCGCCGCCCGGTGTGCGGGCCGCATCGGTGAATTATGGGGCGGTTCCCCGGCGTCAGGAGGAGCTGCGGTCGGTGTGTCCGGTCGTGGCGTCCTACGGTGCCCGCGACCAAGGGTTTCGGTCGCACGGCAGGCGGCTGCAGGAGCATATGGCGGCGCTCGGCATCGAGCACGACGTCGAGATCTATCCGGAGGCCGGGCATTCCTTCATGACCGACGGCCATCATCCCATCGCGAAACTCGCGCTGTTTCCGTTGCGTCATGGTCTTGTCCGCTCAGCGGCGGACGACGCGTGGCAGCGTACATTCGGCTTCTTCGACCAACACGTAGACCAACACGTGGCTGGCGAATAGCTCGGAATCGCTAAAGAGGAGAAGCGCCCGGTTCAGTACAGACGGGCGGTACTTCGGCTGATAGCCTAATTCGCCATGAGGAAAGCTATCATCGCGTTAGTGATCGCCGCTGCCACGCTCTTCTCGCTGTCCGCGTTCTTCGCGTCGCCCGCCTCGGCGACCGACGGGACGATCATCTCAGAAAATTGAAATAGGCTTTCTCCCCTGTTTCGGTCCCGTCAGTAACACCATTTGAGGCTGAAGGCCACCACCCATGAGTGGGTAGTGGCCTTCGATGTCGTGCTTCTTTATCGCACTGTTCTAAGGGCTAATCGCAGTGCTCGAAGCCGCTGGTGTACGAGCTGCTGCCGACCGAGCCGCCCCACTTGACGCACTTTCCGGGCGCGCTGCGCTTGACCGGTCCCGCGTAATAGTCGTAGCTGCCCGAGTCGGTCGACCGGCTTTCCCCTTCCGGTTCCAGGAAGGCCGACACCGCCGACGCCGTGCCGAGGCTCGTCGTCTTCAACGTCGCGACGCAGTTGTAACCATTACCCGAGTTGTAGAGCAGGTAGGTGCGACCGCCAGTGAGAGCGGCGGAGTCGATGACGGAATAGCCGCTGCCGCAGACCTCCTCGGCGGTGTAGGGGTTGCCACCGCAGGCGTTGGTACTCGTGACGGCCTTCTTCTGGCCCAAGGACACGGTCACGCCGTCCACGGTCGGGCTGGTGTCCATCGCGCCGCTGGAGGTTCGCTGTTCGTAGTGCAGGTGGGGAGCGTTGGCGCCGCCCGTCGAGCCGACGGTTCCGATGGCGGTGCCCTGGCCGACGCTCAGTGAGCCGCCGGCCGCCTTCACCATGGTCGCGAGGTGGGCGTACCGGGTTCTGGTGCCGTCACTGTGCTGGATCTCTATCCACTTGCCATAACTCGTGCTTCCCGCGTCGTAGAAGTACGCGGTGCCCGCGGCGGTGGCGCGTACGGTCTCACCGTTGATGTCGTCGCCGCCGTAGTCCTGCCAGTCGATGGAGCCCGATGGGTTGTGGTTGGGGGTCCAGTTGTTGGCGTAGAAGGTCTTCCCACAGTTGAACGGGCTCTTGTGGGACACCGCCATGACGCTGCTGTCCTGCGCTGAGGCGGCTTGGGGGATCAGCGCCGTCGCGAGAGTGAGCGTCAGGGCGGTGATCGTGGTTCTGAGGGTCTTGGGCCAGGTCGGCTTGCCAGTTGTGGGCATGCTTGCCTCTCTGAACGAGTCGTATGGGGGGATACGGTTAGGCGCCCAGGTCCTGATGTCGGTGAGCCTCGTGGTGACAGAGCTGCGTCGGGAGGGTCGATCATGAAGATAACTCTGAAAGTTCTCTTCATCAATCTCTGTGACATGAAATTTTGCGGCTGTTCCACTTATGGTCGTGCGTTCAACCAGGACGCGACCTGTGAGCGGCCTTCGTGCGAGAGCAGTGAGTCGAACCCCGGGAGACGACGCCATCTCCGGCCGGTAGCGTCAACGCCATGCGGCTTCATGTGGGATGCGCGATGTGGACGCACGTGCCCTGGCAGGGACGCTTCCTGCCTCATCCGCTTCCTCCCGGCGAACGCCTGCGGGCCTATGCCACCTGGTGCAACGCGGTGGAGGGCAACACGACGTTCTACGCGACACCGGCGCGGAACACCGTGGAGTCGTGGGCCCGGCAGACCGACCCCGACTTCCGCTTCGTGGTCAAGCTGCCCAAGTCGATCACGCACAAGCGCCGTCTTACCGGTGCGGGCGCCGACGAGGAGTTGCGCGCGTTTCTGTCGGCGATCGAGCCGCTCGAATCGCGGACCCACGCCCTCTGGGTCCAATTGCCGGGGTCATTCGCGCCCACCGACCTCGGCGCGCTGGCGGGCTTTCTCCACAGCCTGCCTCCTTCGTACAGATACGCCGTCGAAGTGCGTCACCGGGCGTTCTTCGACGACGCGCGGTCAGTACGGCTGCTCGAAGGCGTGCTCGCCCGCGCCGGTGCCGAATGGGTCCCGTTCGACACCACCACCCTTTTCCAGAGCCCTCCGACCAGCGACGCCGAACGAGACGCGTGGACGAAGAAGCCGCGCGTGCCGCGCCGGACGACGGCTCTCACCGACCGTCCGATCGTGCGTTACCTCGGCCGGGACGCCACGGAACGTACGGTCGAGGGCTGGCAGGAGTGGGTCGCCACGGTCACCGAATGGCTGCGGGAAGGCCGCTCGCCGACGGTGTTCGTCCACACCCCCGATAACGCCGACGCGCTGACTCTCGCTCGCCGCTTTCACGACGAGGTACGGGCCCGGGTGCCCGAGGTCGAGCCGCTCCCCGAGCCCATGCCGAGCGAGCCACTGACCCTGTTCTGAGCGAAGGCCACGCGCCCCTGCCCTATATGGATTTCACCCACGAACGAGCCTTGGCCATGGGCATCGCAAGCTCGTCCTGAACGAGACGTACCGCTTCGTCCTCGTCGCCGCGCACCTTGAGCTGGCGCACGCGACCAGTGATGTCCATGGCCCTCATCGGGTCTGTGTACTTGTGTATGCGCCGCTGCCGCATGACCTTGACCAGCTGCATGACCCAATAGATGAGGAAGCTGAGAAAGAGTCCGGCGAAGATGAGAGAAATCACCGTTTCTAGCACGGATTGATCTTAGGATGCGGCCGCCGCCTCCCACGGAGTCCACACGGGGGATTCGCCCAGCTCGCACGTAAGCTTTGCCTTTTGACGGGGCAGCACAGTGGGCGGCCGACCTGCCGATTCCCCGCTCTCGACCGCCGGAGTCCTGACCCCTCGGCCGTGGCCGTCTACGAGGTTCACCACGCGGACGCCTCGCTGCCCCCGATGGGAGACGTGTCCGTCATTTCGGCATGTCGACATGGTCGCGAGACGCTTTCAGGGAAGGACGCCCGCCCATGACGATCTCTCTCACCGGCCGCCCCACAACCGGCCGCTACACAGTCGGCATGGCCACGAGCGCTGCCGACGTACAGGCCGCGCAACGGCTTCGCCACGAGGTCTTCGTCGAGGAGATGGGGGCGCGGCTCGACAGCCCGATCTCCGGTCTCGACGCGGACAGGTTCGACGCGTACTGCGACCACCTCCTGGTCCGCTACGACGACAAAGTGGTCGGCACCTACCGGTTGCTCCCTCCGGGACGTACGGACCGGCTGTACTCCGACGCCGAATTCGATCTCCGCAACCTGGCCGTCCTCAGGAAGGACCTGGTCGAGGCGGGCCGCACCTGCGTACATTCCGATCACCGCGCCGGCACGGTGGTCAGCCTGATGTGGGCGGGCATCGCGCGCTACATGGTGAACGGTGGCCACAAGTGGCTGGCGGGTTGCTGCTCGGTACCCCTCGACGACGGGGGCGCGGTCGCGGCCGGTGTCGTCGAGCGGGTGCCGCTCGGCCCGGCGGAGTACCGCGTAACGCCGCGCGACCCGTGGCGGATCAAGGGCGCCGCCCGTTCCGACCGGTTCGTACCGCCTGCGCTGCTCCGCGGCTACCTGCGGCTGGGCTCCTGGGTGTGCGGGGCGCCCGCGCACGACCGTGACTTCGGCACCGCCGACTTCTTCGTCCTGCTCTCGATGGCCAACGTCAACGCCCGCTACTTGCGGCACTTCCTGGGAGAACCGCAGTGACCGTCACCGCGGCCGGCCCGGTGGAGCTCAACCCGTGGCTCCGCATGGGCCCATGCACTCCCGACGCCTGTGTGGAGCCCCCGGCCGCGCTCGCCGGTCCCCTCCGCCGCGTGGCGCGGCTTCTCGCGGCCGTTCTCGTGCTGCTCGCGGGCCTCACGATCGCCCTGGCGACTCGCCGAGCCGGTACGGCCTGGCGGGCGGAGATCACGAAGACGTGGGCGCGGCTGCTGTTGCGCGTCCTCGGCATCAGGGTCAGAACCACGGTCGGCGTCGCCTTCTACACCGAACCACAGCCCGCGCCGACCGCACCAAACGCACGAAGCGCGCTGACCGCGCCTACCGTCCCGGCAGCGGGAGGCGCGCTTCTTGTGGCCAACCATGTCTCCTGGCTCGACCCGCTGGTCATGGCGGCCACGGTGCCGTCACGGCCGCTGGCGAAGCGGGAGATCGGTGAATGGCCGCTCATCCGTACGCTGGCCGCGGGTTCGGGCGCGCTGTTCATCGACAGGGAACGACTCTCCGCCCTGCCCTCGGCCGTCGCCACGGTCGCGAACGCCCTCAAAGCAGGCGACACCGTGATCGCGTTCCCCGAGGGCACGACGTGGTGCGGACGTGGGATGGGGGAGTTCCGGCCGGCCGTGTTCCAGGCGGCGATCGACGCGGGCGCCGCCGTACGCCCGGCCACACTGCGCTACCGCGAGGGGGACTCGACGTCGACCCGCGGCTGCTTTGTCGGAGACGACTCGCTTCTCGCCTCCCTCCTGCGGGTGACCGCGACCCGCCACCTGGTCGCCGAGGTCACCCTCTTCGCTCCCGTACGGCTCGCGCCCACCGGGCAGCGGCGGCACGAGGCGCGCGCCACGCTGGCCAGGATCGCCGAGGCCCAGGTACGCGCCGGCGTCGTCGAGCAGCACGGGGAAGTCGTTGTGCGGCACGAGAAACGCACCGACGCGCGTGTTCCTGGGCGGCGCCGCGAGATGGCACCACTATCGCCATGACATGGCCCGATACCGTCGTGAAATGGACACCAACCCCAGAGTTGCCCGTCGTCACGGGACGACGGGCAACCCGGAGCGTCCTAGCGAGCCAGGGACGCGAGGGTGTCCGGCTTGTTGGTGATGATGCCGTCCACCTCATAGCCGATCAGCCGACGCATGACGTCGGGGTCGTCCACCGTCCAGGCGAAGACCGCCATCCCCAGGCTGTGGACGCGCCGCACGTACTGCTCGGTGATGTTGCCGTACGGCGGGTTGATGTGGGTCGCGTACGCCGCCACCTTCGGCAGGTCCGCCATGGCCGGCGTGCCGAGCAGGCCGATGGGCACCTGGGGCATGGCGCGGTGGAACGTACGCATCGAGGCCCAGCTGAACGACTGCACGACCAGCCGGCCGGAGCTCAGCCATGAGGCGTTCTTCCGCAACTCGTCGGCGACCCGCTTTTCGATGCCCGGGTAGAGCTCCGGTGCCTTGATCTCCAGGAGCAGGCTGAGGCCGCTGCCGTCCATCTCGCTCAGGGTCTCTCCGAGGGTCGGTACGGGCTCGCCGTCGTACTTGACGGCGAACCACGAGCCCGCGTCCAGCCGCTTGATCTCCGCGAGCGTGAAGTCGCCGACCCGCCAGGGCGCCCGGCCGGGGAAGACCCTCTCGACGTCCGTGGTGCGGGACAGCGTCGTGTCGTGCATCAGGACGAGCTTGTGGTCCTTGGTCTCCTGCACGTCGAGCTCGAACGCGTCCGCGCCCAGCTTGTCGGCCAGCTGGAACGCGGTGATGGTGTTCTCGGGCGCGTCCGCGGAGGCTCCGCGATGCGCGACGACCTGGGGGGCTTGGAAGTAGATCGCCGATGACGGGGTGGCGGTCGCTGTGGGGGCTACGGTGGCGAGGGCGGCGAGGGACGTGGCGATGATGGCTCCGAGTCGGGGGAACATGGGGGCTCCTCTGGCTTGGGAAGGCAGCCGGCAAACCGAACTTGACAACCACGTGTGACGCGGAGTTGAGGGGAGAGCAACCCGCCGATGCCAGGGAGATGAGCATTGAGGACACCGGCTGTCCGGTCAGCCGCTCCCGCCCACGACGCGTTCCTGACGCTCCGGCTGATTGCCCTATGTCATCGGTCGAGCACGTGTCGTAACAAAGCGTTCCCCGTTCGACGGCCCGCCACGCGCGGCCGTCCTATCCCCTGGGCCAGTGCGGATCTTCGGTGTAGATCACGACCTGAAACGCATATGGCCTGTTGCGATCGTAAGTAGAGTTCTGGCAGGGTCCCACGGGAGATTCAGGATCGAGCGATGAACGAGCAGTGGCGGGAAATCGGCGACCGGGTCTATGTCCGGCGCCATGAGTCCTTCGACATGAACGTCGGCCTGATCGTCGGTGATGGCCACTGCCTGGTGCTCGACACCCGCGTGTCCCACCAGGAGGCCGCCGACCTGATCGAGGCGATCAAACGGGTCACCACCAGCCCGTGGACGGTCGTCAACACCCACTCTCACTTCGACCACTACTTCGGCAACGCGCTGTTCCTGCCGGGCGAGATCTGGGGTCACTCCAGGTGCGCCGAGGAGATCGAGCTGTACGGCGAGCAGCAGCGGGCCAAGTGGATCGAGCGCCTGCCCGAAGACCGGCGGGCGGAGCTGGAAGAGGTGGAGATCGTGGCGCCCGACCACACGTTCACCTCGACGGCCACGCTCGACATCGGCGGCCGGCTCGTGCACCTGAATCACTTCGGCCTCGGCCACAGCAGCAACGACATCGTGGCGCACGTACCCGATGCCGGGGTGGTGTTCGCCGGTGACCTGATCGAAGAGGGTGCCCCGCCGGCCTTCGGCGACTCCTACCCGCTCGACTGGCCCGCCACGGTGGCCGCGATGCTGACCGAGCTGCCCGAGCGGGTGATCGTGCCGGGACACGGCGCGGTGGTCGATCGCGCCTTCGCCATCGCCCAGCAGGCCGAACTGGTCGCCGTGGCGGAGCTCGCCGCGCGGGCGCACGTGGAGGGCCTGCGTGACCTGATCACCCAGTTCCCCTACCCCGAGGACGTCGCCAGGCAGGCCATCGAACGGGCCTTCCTGCAGCTCGACAGCCAACTGGCCTGACCGTCGCGCACGAGGCTGGACAGCCGTACTGTCGTTTTCTATAGTGCGTATTGCAATATAGAAGGAGGCATCATGGCACGACGCCACGACCTGGTCGGGCTGACCGTGCTCGCCATGCTCTCGGTACGTGCCAGCCACCCCTACGAGCTGCACCGCTTCATCGTCGACACGCACAAGGACTACGTGACCGGCCTGCCGCGCAGCCTCTACCACGCGGTCGAACGGCTGGCGAAGGACGAGCTGATCGTGCCGACGAAGACCGACCGCGAAGGCCGCCGGCCCGAGCGGACGGTCTACGAGATCACCGAGGAGGGCCGCCAAGAGCTGGCGACGAGGCTGCGCAGGATGCTGGAGCAGCCGGATGCCGACCGGCGCACGCTGGTGGCCGCCGTCTCCCTGATCGGCGCGTTGCAGGTGCCCGACGCCAAGCGGGCGCTGCGCACGCGTACGGCCTCCATCGAGGGGACGATCAGCGGCATCGAGGCGCACCGGCGGGCGATGGCGGAGAGCGGCCTGCCGGAGATCCTCATGCTCGAGATGGAGTGCGAGCAGGCCCTCTACACGGCCGAGCTGGCCTGGTTGCGCAGCGTGCTCGACCGGCTGGACAAGGGCGAGCTCGACTGGTCGGGCACGGTCAAGCAGTCGCTGATGGTGCAAGTGCTGGAAAGTTGAGTGGCCGCCGGGGTGCGCCAACACCCCAGCGGCCGGAAATCCGAACAAGGCGCCTGCCCTGTCCAGGACTCGCAGTCTCAGGATAGGCGCCGCGACAACAGGAGCAGTGCCATGTCCACTGAGATCAGAGACCTCCTCGCCAGGCTCACCGCGGCCTGGAACTCCGGCGACGCGGCGGCCTACGCCGCGCTGTTCACCGAGGACGCCGACTACATCACCTTCTTCGGCCTGCACCTTCAGGGCCGGGAGGCCATCGAGGTCGCCCACCGGCAGCTCTTCCAGAGCCCGATCAAGCTGACCGGAGGCGGCGGCGAGCCCATCGTCAAGCCGCTGGGCGACGGCGTCGCGCTGGTGATCTCCGGTGGCGGCTCGACCGTCGACGGGCGGCCCGACCCGAGCCGCGACTCGATCGTCACCTTCACCGCCGTCAGCACGCCCGGCGGCTGGCGCTTCGCCTCGTTCCAGAACACCCGGGTGCGCACGCCATGAGGAAGTCCCTGCTCGTCGAGGTGTCCGGGGTGGTCGAGGCGCCACCTGAGCGGGTACGCGAGGCGCTGATCAACCGCGACCCGCTGATCGACCGCGGGGGCCGGTTCACCGTCGAATACCACCCGGGTCACACCATGACCGTCGAGGTCACCGACCGTTCGATCGCCTACCAAGGCGGCTGGTGGTACCGGGCCGAATGGTCGCTGACCGGGCACCCCCAGGGCACGCTCATCGTCCATCGGGTGTACAACATCGCCGAGCGGATGCGGTGGGCCGTACCGCTGGCGAACCGGTTCTTCATGGGCTTCGACGAGGCCACACGCGAGGGGTTCGCCGAGGGGCTTGCTCAGATAGGAGGGGACTTGGGGTGCTCCGTGCACCTCACTTAAGCTCGCTGAGCGTAGACGCCGACCACCCCACGGGAGCCGCCGGCGTCTACATCCGAGCCGGGTTCGAGATCTGTCAGCGCGCCACGATGTACTCGCTGCCGATCACGCCAGCCTGATCTTGCCCTTCACCAGCTTGATCTTCTTCTTGGCGAGCGGACGCTTGGCCGGACCTTGCACCACCGCACCCGTCAGGGCGCTGAACTGGCTGCCGTGGCACGGACAGTGGATCTTGCCCCCGCTTACGCTCGCCACCGTGCAGCCCTGATGGGTGCAGATGGCGCTGAAGCACTTGAAGACGCCCTTCTTCGAGTGGGTGATCACGTACTTGCCACTAACGATCTTGCCTTTGCCGACCGGGATGCTCTTGGCGCTGGCCAGGACCGGACCGGCGGCCTCCTCTTCGGCCTCGGCGGGTCGCGCCCACAGGAAAACGGCTCCTGCTGCGCCCGCTGCGGCGCCACCTCGGGTGATCAGTGCACGGCGTGTGAGCATGATTGCCTCCTTCAACTAACCACACGATGAGAAGTGGCTAGTGGTTCAGGGGAAATCTCGCGATAAATCCACCTTCTTCGGCCAGCAGCGTGCCGCCGTGCAGCAGCGCGATGTCCCGCGCGATCGGCAACCCGAGCCCGGCCCCGCCGACATCCCTGGCCCGCGCCTCGTCCAGCCTGGTGAACCGGTCGAACACCGCCTCACGCTGCCCCACCGGAATCCCCGGCCCGTCGTCGAGCACCTGAAGCACGGCCTGACCGCCCTCCTGGCGTACTCGCACCCGTACGACCGCCGTGGCGTGCCGTACCGCGTTGTCGACCAGGTTGGTCACCAGGCGGGCCAGGTGCGCCCGCGAGCCCTGGAAGACGACGTCGGGCTCGACGTCCAGCTCCATCCGCAGCTCGGGCCGCCGCTTGATGCGCAGCGACTCCTCCGCCGCCACCTGGCCGAGGTCGAGGTCGCTCGTACGCAGCGGCTCACCCGCGTCGAGCTTGGCCAGCAGGAGCAGGTCGGCGGCCAGCGACTGGAGGCGCTCCACGTCGGCGAGCGCCTCGGCGGTCAGCTCGCTCGGCTCGGCCAGCTCCAGCCGGGCCCGCAGGGTGGCGATGGGGCTGCGCAGCTCGTGCGCAGCGTCCGCGACGAACCGTTTGTGCGTCTCGACGGCCGTCTCCAGCCGGTCGAGCGTGCCGTTCACGGTCGTCGCCAGGGCGGCGATCTCGTCGCCCGAGCTGGGCACGGGCACCCGCTGGTGCAGGTCGCGGGCCGTGATGTCGGCCACCTTGGCCCTGATGGCCGCGACCGGGGCGAGCGTGCGGCCGACCGAGAACCAGGTCATGCCCGCCACCACGAGCAGCAGCGCGGGCACGCCCGGCAGGAGGGCGCGGTTGAGCGTCTCCAGCGCCTCGTCGGCACTGACGAGCGAGGCCCTGGCCCAGATCTCCGCCGATCCGCCGGCCGTCGACACGGGCATGCGCGCGACCGCGAACTCACTGCCCTGCGCCCAGCTCGTCGCCGCCGGGGCCCCCACTGTCGTGAGCATGACGTCTGGATCGGCGATCCGCAGCGCGAGCGCCGGCTGAACCACCAACCCGCCCACTAGGTCATCGGCGAGGCGCGCCCGTGCGCCCGCGGTCGGCCCCGTCGTGGGCGCGTCACTGGAGGTACGTGTCAGCCCGCTGATGGTCGGTGCGTCACTGGAGGGGCGCGCCTTTCCTGCTGTGGGCGGCTCTCCCGCCGACGGGCTGCTGGAGGTGCGCGCCCGTCCAGTTGCGGCCGGCGCGCCGGAGGCGGGCGTCTGGGCAGTCGTGGGCCGGCTGAGCAGGGTGGTCAGGTCGACGGTCTCCGCGTACGGAGCCGCGGCCACGGCCTTCCTGGCCGCCTCCGCGCCCGCGCTGCTCTGCAGGCTGCCCCGCAGCGCCAGCACCAGCACGACCGCCGCCAGCCCCAGCGCCACGGCCACCACCAGTGTCGCCGCCGCGGTCGCGCGCAGCCGTACGGACGCCATCCCCACGGGCAGCCGTCCCAAGGTCAGGTGTCCGCGCCACCAGGTCATGCCGCCTCCAGCCGGTACCCGGCGCCGCGCACCGTCACCAAGGTCGTCCTGCCGAACGGTTGGTCGATCTTGCGGCGCAGCGCGCTGATGTACACCTCAACGATGTTCGGATCGCCGTCGTAGGAGAAGTCCCAGGCCTGCGCCAGCAGCTCGCTCTTGGAGACCACCTCGCCGGCCCGCCGCGCCAGCCCGTGGAGCACCGCGAACTCCTTCGGCGTCAGCGCGATCTGCACCTCCCCCCGGCGGCAGCGCAGCCCGGCCGGGTCCACGACCAGGTCCCCGACCGTGATCGTCACCGGCCGCTCGTGCCCGCCCCTCCGTACGAGAGCGCGCAGCCTGGCCAGCAGCACCACGTACGAGAACGGCTTGGCCAGATAGTCGTCGGCGCCCGTGTCGAGCGCCTCGGCCTCGTCGTAGATGCCGTCCTTGGCGGTGAGCATCATGATCGGCGTCCAGTTGCCGGCCTCGCGCAGCCGGGAGCACACGGTGTAGCCGTTCAGCCTGGGCAGCATCACGTCGAGCACGATCACGTCGTACGTGTTCTCCGAGGCCATCCAGAGCCCGTCGCGCCCGTCATAGGCCACGTCGACGGCGAACCCCTCACCCGCCAGGCCGCCCTTGACCAGATCGGCCAGCCGCTGCTCGTCCTCCACCAGTAGCACTCGCACACCGAACAGGGTCCCGCACCCAACCTAAAGCCAACCTGAAGATCATTTAGGGCGCCTTCAGGATCACTTCAGGTACGGCGGGCCAGGCTCGGGGCGTCCGATCGTTTCCAGCAAGGAGATTCCATGTTCAAGCGACGTCTCGCGGTCCTCGGCGCGGTGGGCGTGCTCGTGCTCACGGGCCTGGGCGGATCCGCGATGGCCGACGAGGCTCCGTCGGCCGTCCCGGGTGTCAAGGTGACGTGTACGACGAGCGACGGCAAGACCATCGCGTTCGCCGAGCGGGCGCGCACCCTTGGGGACCTCGCCGCCAAGCCGGGCGAGAAGGCGCCTGAGGGCGGTGTGGCCCTGCGCCTCCGGGACGACCAGACGATCGAGATCGAGTCGCTCCCGGAGGGGGCGGTCACGAAGGCGCTCCCGGCCAAGCCCGCTGAGGGGTTCACCGCCGAAGGCGGCGAGCCGGCCGACGACGCCGGGAAGACAGGCATCGCCCGGCCGACGGAGGACGGCAGCCTACCGACCAAGATCGCCAAGACGGTCGCCGTCAAGTGCGAGCCGATTAAGTGAGGGCCGATTAAGTGAGGGCCGCGCCCGCCGTAGCACCGGGGGTGTACGGCGGGCGCGCTCACTCGAACCTGACGGGTGCGCGTCCACGGGGGCGTTCACTCACTCCGGGAGCGACGGGTGCGGCCCCAAGGCCCAGTACTCGAACAGGCCGTGACCCACGAGCCCGTCGTACTCGAAGCGCCCCACGGCGTCGACCATCCCCCACATTTTGGACGCGTCGTCGGGCAGCGTGTAGGTCACGCCTTGCACGACCGGCTCCGCGCCCTGGTACATCCCGTGCTTCCAGTCCGGCTCCAGGCCGTAACCGGTGCCGACCATGAGGTGGACCGGCAGCACAGGGGTGCAACGCACGTCGAACGCCTTGCCGCCGGGAGGTGAGAAGGTGATCGTGGCCTCGACGACGTCCCGGGTCCCGGGCGCGTAGACGGGGTGGTACTCGGGCCGGCCCAGATACTCCTCCTCGCGCCCGTCGGACCAGACCCTGGTGGCCTCCTCCAGGACGCGGCGGCCCTTCTCGTCCTCCTGGATGATGCAGAGGATCGCGTGGTCGTCGAACCGCATGGGCGTGTACAGCCAGTAGAAGCTCCCCGCGTTCTTCGCCTGGATGCCCGGCGGCTCGGGCTCGCCGACGGGCCTGATGCCCCAGGACCGGTCGCGGGTGCCCTGCCATCGGTCAGGGGTGACGGATATCTCGTCGTCCCCGATGCGGATGTGGCCGGACCAGGCCCCGGTCTGCGCCAGCCGTACGGAGTCGAAGATGACCCGCTCCTGCCAGCGGACGAAGTGCCGTGGCTCGAGCGTCGCCGGGATCGTGCCCTCCCAGGTGAGGTCGAAGGACAGGCCATGCTCGTTGGGCTCCAGGATGATCTGGAGCCGTTTGAGCCCTTCGATGACCTTCACCTGGAACGGGCCGATCTCGGTGTTCATCCGGTCGGTGCCGAGCTCGCGTGAGGCGCGGACGACCCGGTGCAGGTTCCCGTAGCGGACGCAGGCGAAGGCGTCGGTGACGCCCAGGTTGGGGTACTGGCCGGCGCCGACGATCAGCATGAGCTCGTCGGTGCCGGGGTGGCAGTTGAAGTAGTAGCGGTCGTAGAAATTGCGGTCCGAGGTCGCCACGTGCCGCATGACCTGAGCCGCCTGGTGGATGGGGTAGTCGTCGAGCGGGGACAGCGCCATGCCGCCGGTTGTAGCAAGCGCTTGGTGTAGGCGTCAACGCCTATGGGCGGAAACGCGAAGCGCGCCCCCCGCTCGATCGAGTGGGGGGCGCGCTTTCGCGCGGATCACGTCATCTTGCGCGATGCCTCATCCGCCTTGTCGGACATCTCGGACGCCATCCTCTCGGTGGTGTCCGCGGTCTTGTCCGCCTTGTCGCCGGCCCACTGCGACGCGTCCGAGGCCGAGTCCTTCATGTGCTCGGTCCACTGCCGGGCGTTACGCCGGTAGAACAGATAACCGAGCGCGCCCACAGCGATACCGGTCAGAAGGATCATCACTGGCATCCCCCGCGACCTTCGCGGGGTCGGGTCGATCCGCTCGGCGGCGTTGATCAGCATGGCGCTGACCTTGGGGGCGAGCTCATCCTCGACCCGATGCGCGGCCTCTTCCAGCCTCGGGGCCGCCCAGTAGCGGGCGTCCTCGATGCGATGCGCGGCGACCACCTTGGCCTGATCCGCCATCACCTTGGCTTGATCCGCCATCACCTTGGCCTGATCCGCCATCGGCGTCATTTGCCGGCCAGTTCTCATGGCCCGGGCCTTCATACGGCCCATCCACGTGGTTGGGACTACGATGACCACGCGGCGATTTTTCAGTGTCAGGGACACAACAACCTCCCCTGCTTGATGGGGCCCCGAGCCTGACCTTCCCGTAGCGAAGCGGCTCAATCATGGCGTCCGTGGCAGGATGGCTTTTGCGGCCTAACGACCGTGGTCATCAAAATCCACAAAACCAACCTTGTACATAGAGGGGGGCAGCTGTCTCGTGGCCGAGAAGCTGATCGCAAACCTGCAGACAAATCGCGGAAATATCAAGATAGAACTCTTCCCCAACAAGGCTCCCAAGACGGTCCGCAACTTCGTCGAGCTCGCCGAAGGCGGCCGTGAGTGGACCCACCCGGGCACCGGGGAGACGAGCACCGGCCGTTACTACGACGGCACGATCTTCCATCGGGTGATCCCCGGCTTCATGATCCAGGGTGGTGACCCGCTGGGCGAGGGCATCGGCGGCCCGGGCTACGACTTCGACGACGAGATCCACCCGGATCTCTACTTCAACCGCCCTTACCTCCTGGCCATGGCCAACGCCGGCATCCGGTTCGGCAAGGGCACCAACGGCTCGCAGTTCTTCGTCACGGTCGTGCCCACGCCGCACCTCAACGGCAAGCACACCATCTTCGGCGAGGTGATCGAGGGCCAGGACGTCGTCGACGCGATCGCCAAGACGCCGACCGGCCAGCGCGACAAGCCGATCGACGCGGTGGTCCTGGAGTCGGTCACGATCGACCGCGTCCAGGGCTGACCTACGTGGGCTGACCAGGTACCACCCAGGATTGACCTAGGCACACATCCTGGGCTGACCCCGGCGAACCGTCCAAGGCCGCCCAAGGCGCACGGGGCGGGCTGAACACGCCAGCGCGGTGATGCCGCGCAGGCCATAGGCTGCGGTCATGACCAGCCAGCCGCCCAGCCCGCCCCCGCAGCCCGAGCAGCCTGCGGAGACCGTGCCGACGTGCTACCGGCACCCCAACAAAGAGACTTGGGTCCGCTGCCAGCGTTGCGAGCGTCCCATCTGCCCCGACTGCATGCGCGACGCCGCCGTGGGCTTCCAGTGCCCCGAGTGCGTGAGCGAGGGCAATCGAGGGGTACGCCAGGCGCGGTCGACGTTCGGCGGCGCCCTGGTCACCACGCCATACGTCACCTGGGTGACCCTGGCGCTCAACGTGCTCGTCTTCGGCGCCCAATATCTGACGGGCAACGCAGTCACCGAACAGCTGGCCATGCGGCCGTACAACGTCGTCGCCGGGCATGAGTACTATCGGCTGCTCACGTCGGCGTTCGTGCACGACGGGCCGTTCCACATCCTGTTCAACTGCTGGGCGCTCTACGTCATCGGCCCCTACCTGGAGCGGGCCTTCGGGCACACCCGCTACCTGGCCGTCTACCTGGTCAGCGCGCTGGGCGGCTCGGTGCTCGGCTACTGGCTCGACCCGCTCGGCCAGTACACGGTCGGGGCGTCAGGAGCCATCTTCGGGCTGTTCGGCGCCGTGTTCGTGGTGGGGCGCAAGCTGAACATGGACGTACGCGGCATCGCCGTGCTGATCGCGATCAACCTGGCGATAACCTTCCTGGTCTCCGGCATCAGCTGGACCGGCCACATCGGCGGCCTGATCACGGGATCGGCCCTTGCCGGGGCCCTGGCCTACGCTCCCAAGAGCAACAGGACCCTCTGGCAAGTGCTGACGGTCGTGGGAGCGCTGGCCATCCTGGTCGTGCTCGTGGCCGTCAGATCCTCGGCCCTCCTGGGCGGCGTGGGCTGACTTCCCCAGGGTGTGGAAAAACTGTGGAAAAAAACTAACGCCAGCGGGTGGAGAGCACGACCCCGAAGATGATGAAGACGAACCCGATCAGCAGATTCCAGTTGTGGAGATCGCCGATGAAGGGTGCGCTGGGCGCCACGTAGTAGACGGCGATCCACAGGATGCCGAGGATCCACGACACCACCATCGTGGGAGCCAGCCAGCGCGGGCTGACCGTGACCTGCTGGGACTTCTGCGGCGGCGTGTAGACCGCCTTCTTGCGAGCCTTGGACTTGGGCACTGGAAACTCCTGCTGGGCGCCTGGGCATCCGGGTTGTCCACAGGCTATTAGTTTTGAGCGTAATTGCTTTGAGCGTAGTGGAAGCGTGCCCAGGATAGTCGCCACGCGCACGAGATGGCGATCCCCGGCCTCCGGATGGGCCGCGCTTACGCTGAGTGAGTGAGGGCCGTGCTGCGGGCCGCGGGGGAATCGAGCATCACCGCGGGCCTGATCCTGTTGTTGTTCTGCGCCTACCTGCTGTGGGGGACGGGCGTCTATACCCAGCGCATGCAGTTGCAACTGCAGCAGGAGCTGGTGGAGGAACACGCGCGCCCGGAGCCGGCCAAGCTCCGGAAGATCGAGCTGGGCCGGGCCGTGGCCATGCTGCGCATCCCGAGGCTCGGGCGCGACTACCACTACGCCGTGGTCGAGGGCGTGGACGCGGAGCACCTGAAGAAGGGCCCGGGCCACTACCCCGGCACCGCCCTCCCCGGACAGATCGGAAATTTCGTCGTATCGGGTCACCGGACCACGTACCTGGCGCCGTTCAACCGGATCGACGAGCTCCAGCGCGGCGACGAGATCATCGTCGACGCCCCCGAGGCCCGCTACACCTACCGGGTGACCTCGCAGGACGTCGTGTACCCCGACGAGGTCGACGTGATCGCCTCGGTGCCCGGCAAGCCCGACACCAAGCCCATCAGGGCCTACATCACGCTGTCGACCTGCCACCCCGAATACTCCGCCGCCCAGCGGCTCATCGTGTTCGGCGTGCTGAAGAAGACCGAGCTCAGGATGGAATGACATGTACGGATGGCTCTGGGACAGGCTGCCCGGCGGCACGGGCACCAAGCTGCTGGCGGCCACCGCGCTGGTCGCCGTGGCGGGCGTCGTACTCTGGTATGCCGTGTTCCCGCTTCTCGAACCCGCGGTGACGCTCGACGAGGTGACCGTACGGAAATGACCCGCGTGCTGGTCGTGGACAACCACGACAGCTTCGTCCACACCATCGTCCAATATCTGCGTGAGCTGGGCGCCGCGTGTGACGTGCGCCCGCGCGACGACGTGCGCGTGAGCGACGCCGACGGCTTCGACGGCGTCCTGGTGAGCCCGGGGCCCGGCACACCGGAGGCGGCGGGCGTGAGCGTCCCCCTGGTGCGCCACGCGGCCCTGCGCGGCCTGCCGCTGCTCGGCGTCTGCCTCGGGCACCAGGCGATCGGCCTGGCCTACGGTGCCACCGTGTCGCGGGCGCCTGAGCTCGTACACGGGCGGACCAGCGCGGTGTCGCACGACGGGCTCGGGGTGTTCGCCGGGATCCCCTCGCCGGTGCGGATGACCCGCTACCACTCGCTGGCCGTACGGCCCGACACGGTACCCGCCGAGCTCGACGTGACCGCCCATACCGAGGACGGCGTCATCATGGGGCTGCGGCACCGCACGGCGCCCATCGAGGGCATCCAGTTCCATCCCGAGTCCGTGCTGTCGGAGCACGGGCACCGGCTGCTCGGCAACTGGCTGCGCGGGATCGTGTAACACTCGACCGCCGCCGGACGACAGACAGATGAGCGTCCCCGCCGTCGCCCCCGAGCGGCGGGGACGCTCTTTTACGTGTCCGACGTGCCAGGGCCGCCCCCCGGTGTGGGAAGGCGGCCCTCTTTTACGTGCCTGACGTTCCGGAGCCGCCCTCCCGGTGTGGGAGGGCGGCTCCGTCGCCAAGCTCTGCTCAACGCCTCGCGGGTCAGCCTTGGATGCTGTCGTCGTCGATCGGTGAGTCGTCGGTCGGCTGCGTGTCGTCCGTGGGCGAGTCGGTCGGCTGTGGCTGGTCCGTCGGTTGGTCCGTCGGCTGTGGCTGCTCCGTCGGCTGCTGCTCCGGACCCGTGGAGACCACGATCGTCACGGTGGTGTTGGGGTTCTGCGGTGTGCCCGCTTCGGGGTTCTGCTGGATGACCGTGCCCTGAGGCTGGTCGTCACTTGCCTGCGGGACCGCCTTGACCTTGAAGCCCGCCCCTCTGAGCGTCTTGGTGGCGTCCGCCTGGGTCAGGCCGATCACGCTCGGGATGGCGGTCTGCTCCTTGGGCACGTAAAGCGTGACGGTGCCGTCCTTCTCGACCTCCTCGCCGGCCTTGGGATCGGTCTCGATGACCTTGCCCTGCGGCTTGCTGGAGACCTTGGTCTTGACCGTGCCGGTCAGCCCGACCTTCTCGAGGATGTCGTTGGCCTCCGCGGTCGTGGCGCCGATCAGCCCGTCGGGAACCTTCACCTTCGGCGGGCCCTTGGACACGACCAGCTTGACCGTGGAGTCCTTCGCCACGTTGGTGCCTGCGCCGGGCTCGGTCCTGATCACGGTGTCCTTGTCGTACTCGGCGCTGGCCTCCTTCACCACCTCGGCCTTCAGCCCCAAAGTTTCGAGCTGGGTCGTGGCGGCCTGCAGTCGCTGCGCGGCGAGCGAGGGGACCTTGATCTCGCCCGTGGGCTTGTCGCCGCCGCTGCTGAACACCACGTAACCGATGCCGATGAACGCGCCGATGATCAGGAGCGGGATGACGATCCAGGCCGCGGTCTTGAGCGCGGTGTTGCCGCCGCCGCTGTTGGCGCGCCGCCGGCCGCCCCGGCCGCCGTGCCCGCCCTCGTCGTACTCGTAGGGGGGCACCGCGCGGGTGCCCTGAGTGGCCGGGCCGGTGGCGGCCTGGGTCGCCGTCATCATGCGGGTGCCCGCGCCGTAGTTGCTGGTCATCGCCATCGTCTGGGCGTCGACCGGCATGCCGGACATCGCCCGCTGGATGTCGGCCCGCATCTCGCCCGCGTTCTGGTAGCGATGCGCCGGGTCCTTGGCCATGGCCTTCAGCACGATCGCGTCGCACCACGCGGGGATCTCGGGGTCGATCTGCGACGGCGGGATGGGTTCCTCGCGTACGTGCTGGTAGGCGATCGCCACCGGGGAGTCGCCGGTGAACGGCGGCTGGCCGGTGAGCAGCTCGTAGAACACGCACCCGGTGGAGTAGATGTCGCTGCGGGCGTCGACCCGCTCACCGCGCGCCTGCTCGGGCGACAGGTATTGGGCGGTCCCTATCACCTGCGCCGTCTGCGTCATCGTCGCGGCCGAGTCGGCCATCGCGCGGGCGATGCCGAAGTCCATCACCTTGACGTCGCCGTTGCGGGTGATCATGACGTTGGCCGGTTTGATGTCGCGGTGGACGATGCCGCCGCGGTGGCTGTAGTCCAGCGCCCGCAGGATGCCGTCGACCAGCTCCGCCGCCCGCTCCGGCAACAGCCGCCGGTCGGCCCGCAGCAGGTCGCGCAGCGTCCTGCCGTCGACGTACTCCATCACGATGTAGGGCACCGGGGCGCCCTCGCTGACGTCTTCGCCGGTGTCGTAGACCGCGACGACCGCCGGGTGGTTCAGCGAAGCCGCGGACTGCGCCTCACGGCGGAAACGCGCCTGGAAGGTGTGATCGCGCGCCAAGTCAGAGCGGAGGGTCTTGATCGCGACTACGCGGTCCAGCCGGATGTCTCGGGCGCGATAGACCTCGGCCATGCCGCCGCGCCCGACGACGCCGTCGAGCTCGTAACGACCTCCGAGTCGCCGAGGCTGAGTCATTTCCTGCACTGTCCCTTACCGTTCATCTTGGGTACCGGCCTGCTCGCGGGCCGCCGGTGTCCATCATCGACCCCGTGGCGCATCACGTCTCCTCCTTCGGCGGGTTTGTGACACCCGGGTCAGGCGAAGCACTTGGTGTCGGAGTTGTCGGTGTAGTGGTGGGCCTGGGCGTCGGTGTGGGAGTCGGGGTACGGGTTGTCGGGGTGGACTTGGGGGTTGGCTTCCTGGTTGGAATTGCCGTCACGCTTACCGTAGCCGACCGTGAGGGTACCGGCCTCTTCGACTTCACCGTAACGACGGGAGGTCGTCGAGTGTGAGTCTTGGCCTTGGACGGCTTCCATACCGGGGTCACGCTCACCGACTCCGACGGGTCGGCGATGCTGGGC
The DNA here is from genome assembly GCF_040649695.1 of Nonomuraea sp. NPDC048901. Lineage (NCBI taxonomy): Bacteria > Bacillati > Actinomycetota > Actinomycetes > Streptosporangiales > Streptosporangiaceae > Nonomuraea > Nonomuraea sp. NPDC048901. Next base: position 271,007 of record NZ_JBEZFW010000001.1, read on the forward strand.
GGGCCGGACACCGCGTCGCGGTCCATGAAAGTGAAGGCGCTGAGCCCGACGGCGGCGGCGCAGCCCGCGCTGGCGAACAGCGCCAGCGTCAGCCTGCCCCTGCGGCGGCGGGGTGGAGCGGGCGCCGCACCGGGCCGCCCGGTGATCGAGCCGGGGGACGGCGAGCGCAGCGTCGTGGCCGTCGGCGTGGCGAGGTCGTCGGTGACAGACCCCTCATCCGGCCGCCCCCGAAGGCCCTCGTGCTGCCGCCACTCCTGGAAGCCCTCTTGCCGCTGCCGGCCCCGGACGCCTTCCTCCTGCTGGCGTACGCGGAAGCCCGCCGGATCGGTGAGCATGCTGAGCTCGGCACCCGACTTGTTGGCGGCCAGCGACTGGCGCAGCCGCTGGGAGCGGTCGGCGACCTCCATGGCCGACGCGGGCCGCTGCCGCGGATCCTTGGACAGCAGCACCATGACCAGCTCGCGCACCGCGGCGGGCACGTCGACGCCGAGCGGTGGCGGCGGGTCGTTGAGGTGCATGAGCGCGATCGCCACCGGCCCTTCGGCCTGGAACGGCGTGCGCCCCGACAGGCACTCGTAGGCCACCACGCCCAGCGAGTAGAGGTCGGTCGACGGGGTGAGAGGCAGCCCCTGCGCCTGCTCCGGGCTGACATATTGGGCCGTACCGAGCACGGTGCCCGTCAGCGTCACCGGAGCCGACTCCATGGCGCGGGCGATGCCGAAGTCGGTCACCTTGATGGTGCCCTCGGGCGTGACGAGCAGGTTGCCGGGCTTGATGTCGCGGTGGATGACCCCCGCCGAGTGGGCGGCGTGCAGCGCCTTGGCCGTCTGGTGCACGACGTCGAGCGCCACTTCGGGCATGAGCGAGCCGTTGCGGGTCAGGATGGCGGACAGCGGCTCGCCGTGCACCAGCTCCATCACCAGGTAGGCGAGGTCGCGCTGCTCGCCGTAGTCGAAGATCTGCGCGATGCCGGGGTCGGCCAGGGCGGCCGTGATCCTGGCCTCGTTGCGGAAGCGGCCGCGGAAGGACTGGTCGTCCTGGATGTGGCTGCGCAGCACCTTGACCGCGACCTCACGGCCGAGCAGCTCGTCACGAGCACGCCAGACATCCCCCATACCGCCCGAGGCGATGCGGGAGAGCAAGAGGTAGCGGTTACCGAGCCGCATGATCCAGCAGAGTAGCGGTCATCACTTGTTCAGCACCGCCTCCATCACGGCTTTGCCGATCGGCGCGGCGGTGTGGCCGCCCGTCGCCTCGGCGCCGACGTTGGCCGCGCCCGACTCGACGATGATCGCGACCGCGACCTTCGGGTCGTTGGCCGGCGCGAAGCTGATGAACCAGGCGTGCGGCGGCTGACCGTCGGACGTCTCGGCGGTGCCGGTCTTGCCCGCCACGTCGACGCCGGGGATCTGCGCCAGGTTGGCGGTGCCGTTGTTGACGACGCTGACCATCATCTCGCGCAGCTTGCCCGCCGTCTCGGAGCTGACCGCCTCCGACAGCTCCTCGGGCTTGGCGTCCTCGACCGAGTCGCCCTTCGAGTCAGTGATCTTGTTGACCAGGTACGGCTTCATGACCTTGCCGTCGTTGGCGATGCCCGCGGCGATCATGGCCATCTGCAGCGGCGTCATCTGGTTGCTGCGCTGGCCGATGGAGGACATGGCGATGGCCGCCTTGTCCTCCTTGGGGCCGAAGGAGCTCTGGGCCACCGACATCGGAATGCCGATCTGGGTCCCCATGCCGAACTTCTCCGCCTGCTGCTGCATCTTGTCGTAGCCGAGGTCCATGCCGATCTGGCCGAACGGCGTGTTGCAGGACTTCTCCAGTGCGTAGACCAGCGGGACCTTCCCGGCCCCGCAGGCCGCGCCGCCGTAGTTGGGCAGGCTGATGTTGGTGCCGGGAAGCGGGAGGCGCTGCGGGGCGTCCACGACCGTCTGGGGGCCGCGGCTGGAGTCGTCTTCGAGGTAGGCCGCCGCGGTCACCACCTTGAACGTGGAGCCGGGCGGGTAGGTGCGGTCGATGTTGCGGTTGAGCAGCGGCTGGCCCTTGTCCTTGGCCAACTTGTCGTAGAGGGGGAACACCTCGCCCTTGTTGGTGCCCGACAGCTCGGTCGGGTCGTAGGTGGGCAGCGACACCATCGCCAGGATCGCCCCGGTCTTCGGGTCGAGCGCGACGACCGCGCCGCGCTTGCCGCTCTCGCGCAGCGCGTCGTAGGCCGCCCGCTGGGCCTTGGGGTTGATCGTCACGTCGACGTTGGCGCCCCTGGTGGGCTCACCGGTGAACAGGTCGATGCTCCGGCGCAGTAGCAGGTCGGGGCTGGAGCCATCGAGCAGTTTGTTCTCGGACCGCTCGATGTTGGACTCGCTCTCCGGCGAGAAGAAGCCGGTGATGTGCGCGTAGAGCTTGCCGTCGGGGTATTCCCTGAGGAAGCGGAAGTCGCCGTCCTTCTTCTCCACCGACTGCGCCAGGATTACCTTGCCACCGGCGGTGATGCGACCCCGCTCCACGGCGTAGCGCGCGTAGTAGTTGCGCTGGTTACGGGAGTCTGCGCTGTATTGCTCCGCTTTTACGGCCTGCACGTAGTTCACGTTGATCATCAGAAGTGCGAACATGGCCAGGCAGGCCACGGCCGCACGCTTCAGAGTGCCGTTCATCGCTGGAACACCTGCGTCATTCCCTCGTTCTGGATCGCCTGGGGCGGAGGTCGCCGTGCCGAGTCTGACATGCGTACCAATAGTGCGATAAGGATCCAGTTAGCCAGCAACGCCGAGCCACCCTGGGACATGAACGGGGTGACCAGACCGGTCAGGGGGATGAGGTTCGTCACGCCGCCGACGATGATGAAGACCTGCCAGGCCAGGATGAACGACAGGCCGCCCGCCAGGAGCTTGGAGAACGGGTCGCGGGCCGCGAGCGAGGTGCGCAGGCCGCGCTGGACCAGCAGGGCGTACATCATGAGCAGCGCCATCAGCCCGGTCAGGCCCAGCTCCTCGCCGGTCGCCGCGAAGATGAAGTCGGAGAACGCCAGCGGGATCAGGTACGGGTGTCCCTGGCCGAAGCCGGTGCCCAGGATGCCGCCCGCGCCGAACCCGAACAGGCCCTGCATGGTCTGGTAGCTCTTGCCGCACATCGGGTCGCCCGGAGGATCCTGCTGGCAGATGTCGGCGTTGCCGTAGTAGACCTTGTTGGCGGGGTCGAGCCAGACGTCGAATCGGGCGCCCACGTGGTCGAAGACCTGCCCGGCGAGGAAGGCGCCGCCGACGAAGAGCAGGATGCCGATCAGCACCCACGACGTGCGCTGGGTCGCGATGTAGAGCATCGCGATGAACGTGCCGAATATCAGCAGCGAGGTGCCGAGGTCCTTCTCGAAGACCAGCACCAGCAGGCTGAAACCCCAGGTGACGAGGATCGGGCCGAGGTCCCTGGCCCTGGGCAGGTCGATGAAGAGCAGCCGCCGCCCGGCCAGGGCCAGCACGTCGCGCTTGGCCACCAGGTAACCGGCGAAGAAGACGACCAGCGCCAGCTTGGCGAACTCGCCGGGCTGGATGGAGAAGCCGCCGATGCGGATCCAGATCTTGGCGCCCTGCACCTCGCTGAGGCTGCCGGGCAGCATCGCGGGGATGGCGAGCAGGACCAGGCCGACGGCGCCCGCGGTGTAGGTCAGCCGTTGGAGCACGCGGTGGTCGCGCAGCACGATCAGGGTGATCGAGAACATGACGACGCCGAGACCGGTCCACATGATCTGGTTGGCGGTGGACGCGCCGCGCATCCCGGAGGCCTCGAGGCGGTAGATCGTGACCAGGCCGAGGCCGTTGATCAGGGTCACCAGCGGCAGGATCAGGGGATCGGCCCAGGGCGCGAACTTGGCCAGGACGAGGTAGGCGGCCAGCATCAGACCGCCCAGCCCCAGGCCGTACGTCAGCATGCCCGAGGGGATCGCGCCGTCGAGCGCCAGCCCGACATTGGCATAGGCGCCCATGACGATCACGACCGCGAACGCGAGCATGGCCAGCTGGGCCCCACGCCGCTTGGCCGGCATGAGGACGGGGGCTTCCGCCACTTCACTCATCTACTGCGGTTTCGCCTTCGTCTTCGTCGCGCTCGCGGAGGGCGAGGCGGTCGCGGTCGGGGTGGCGGCCTTCTGGTCAGTCGGCTCCGCGGTGGCCTTGAAACCGTTGATTCTCGTCATGCCTTCCGCCAGGGTCTTGACCTCGATGCCGCCCTTGATCAGCGCCTGGTCGGGCTCGGAGAGCTGGGAGAGCGGCTTGCCGGTGTGCTGGGCTACCGAGAAGAACTGGAACGGCCCCACCTCCTGACGGATGCCCCGGAACACGACCACCTCGTCGCCCTTGGCCCCGACGAAGAACTGGTCCTGGGTCCACTGCCAGCCGAAATAGCCGCCGGCGCCAATGGCGACGACGGCCACACCCAGGACCGAGACCAGCATGGGCCACGCCCGGCGCCGCTTGACCGGCCGCCGGGCCGCCTGCGGGCCCGGCTCGTCGAAGTCGTCGTCGGTGAGCACCGGCTGGGGCGCGGTCACCGCGCCCGGCCGGCCCGGCGAGGTGTCGTGCGCTTCGAGCCGCAGGCGCGTCATGCCCGCCGCCCCGACGGTCGCCGACTCGGTGGTGGGCGCCTGCTGCCCCTCGGCGAGCTCCAGCACGTCGGCCAGGACGCAGGTGATGTTGTCGGGCCCACCACCCCGGTTGGCCAGGTCGATCAGCTGACGCACGACCTCTTCCGGGTCGTCGATGTTGGTCAGCGTGGCATGCAGGGTCTCCGCGCTCACCACTCCGGACAGGCCGTCGGAGCAGAGGAGATAACGGTCGCCCACCTGCGCCTCGCGCAACGTGAGGTCGGGATCGACCTCGCCGCTCCCGTCGAGTGCCCGCAGCAGGATCGAGCGCTGCGGGTGCGTCGCGGCCTCCTCAGGCGTGATGCGCCCGTCGTCGACCAACTGCTGCACCAGCGTGTGGTCGTGGGTGATCTGGTATAGCTCCCCGCGTCTGAGCAGGTAGGCGCGCGAGTCGCCGACGTGCACCAGGGCCACCGAGGTGCCGTTCCAGAGCATGGCGGTCAGCGTGGTGCCCATGCCCTTGAGGCTGGGATCCCGGCCCACCATCTCGTGCAGCTTGCGGTTGGCGTCGCGTACCGCTGCCTCGATGGCGTTGAGCAGGTCACCACCCTGTTGGGCCTCGTCGAGAGAGGCCATTGCGGCGATGGCGACAGAACTCGCCACCTCACCGTGTGCGTGTCCGCCCATACCGTCTGCGACGGCTAGCAGACGGCCGCTTGCGTACGCCGAGTCCTCGTTTCCTTCGCGGAGGAGGCCGACGTCCGAGCGGGCGGCGTAGCGGAGTGCGATGGTCATTTGCGCAATTCAATGACTGTCTTGCCGACGCGGATCGGAACACCGAGCGGCACCGGGGTCGGGCGGGTGACTTTTGAGCGGTCGAGATATGTGCCGTTGGTCGAACCGAGATCTTCCACGATCCACTGACCGTCCTGAGGGAAGAGCCGGGCATGCCGGCTGGAAGCGTAGTCGTCGGTGACTACCAGCGTGGCGTCGTTCGCCCGGCCAATGGTGATGGGCGTCTCCGTGAGATTAATGGTGGTGCCTTGCAGCGGGCCACCCGTCACAACGAGCTGGCGTGGCTCGCCCTTCTTATTCTTCGGCTTGGCCGCCGGTTTGGTGGGCTTGATGCCCTTGCGTGGGCCCGCGGGGGCCGTACGTGATCCGAACAAGTCTGTCCGGATCACGCCGACTGCGGCAATGACGAAGAACCACAGCACAGCCAGGAAGGCGAGCCGGATCAGCAGCAGCGTGAGCTCGGACATGGACCGTCTGTCTACCCCTAATCGCGCCGGAACACCAGTGTCGTACGCCCCAGGGTCACTCGCGTGCCGTTCTGGAGCTCGACTCTGCGTACCGGCTGGCCATTGACGAACGTGCCGTTCGTCGATCCGAGATCGACTAGGGCGACTAGCTGACCCTCGACGCGCAACTCCGCGTGGTGGCGAGAGACGCCGGGGTCGACGAGACGAAGATCGCAGTCGGTGCCCCTGCCCAGCAAGGTCACCGGAGTGGTGAGCTCGTAGGAGCGGTCGCCCTGCGGATCGTCCTGAGTGGACACGAGCAGCCGGGGCCGCCCGTTGAACGCGTTGGGCCTGGATGGTGGCAGATCACTCGCCGGCTGGCGAATTTCGTCCTGCTCCACCGTCGCGCCGCGGATGACTCCCGACCTGATGCGGAACAACCCCACTGCCAGGTCGGCGGCGGTTTCGAAACGAACCCGGACCGGTCCCACGAAGGAGTAGCCCTGTTCTTTGGCGTACTCCCTGGCGAGGTTGGCCAGCTCGTGGCTGATGCTGTCGGCATAGACCTCAAGCCGCTCGCTGTCGGTCGTGGACAGTTCAACCACGAAGTCGTTGGGCACGAGCGTCCGACCTTGAGCGACGATCGCCGCACGCTCATCCATCTCCCGCTGAACCGCGCTGGCGACCTCGACCGGCTGAAGGTCAGATTTGAACGCCCGCGCAAAGGCCCCCTCAACCAAGCCTTCGAGCCTTCGCTCGAAGCGCTGAAGGACTCCCACCGGGTACCTCCCTTCCTCCGTGCATATGATCGCGGCCACCAAACGCGCACCGCGCCTGGCCTCCGCTCCTCCCACGTCGCGGGTGGTCCCGGCGCTCGTCGGCTGTCGCGCCCAGCTCCTCCGCTCCCGTGTCTTATGCGATCGTATCCGGGTTCAGTACCAGCGGCTGTTCCGTGCTACTGTTTCTCCGCACCCACAAGGGCGGGTGGCGGAACGGCAGACGCGCACGGTTCAGGTCCGTGTGTCCGAAAGGACGTGAGGGTTCAAATCCCTCCTCGCCCACTCGTTGACGGGGACCCTATGGTCGCCAGCCCCCCTCCGGGGGGCTTGCTTCCCTCGGGTCCCCTCGTCGTTTACACCGGGGGGCGACCCCCGGACCCCCAGCAGGAAACCCGCTGGTGGTTGTTCACCGGCCGGTTCCTCGCCTTAACCCGCTGGTGGTTGTTCACCGGCCGGTTCCTTGCCTTAACCCGCTGGTGGTGCTCTTCGGGCGGTTCCTTGCGTTAATGCCTGTAGTGCTCTCATCGGCCAGTTGCTGGCTTGAATCCTTGTGTACGCGGCAGACCCACAGTGGCGAAAGAGGGGCCGGATCGCAAGGGGCGGGGACTCCTGTTTTTGGGAACCTTGTGGGCCCGCGTTGGGAACGGTAGGCCCGGCCGGTTGCAGATCGCTTTCGGATGGCTTTCCGGCCGGGCGTGTGTTATTGCCCACACTTGTGGGGTTAGGCGGCCATTGCTCGGGTGTCGAGGAGTTCGCCCACCAGGTCGGTCAGGCTGACCATTCCGATGACCGTGCCGCCCTGGCCCGTGACCAGCGCCAGGTGGGCGTGGGCCTCCTGGAGTGCGGTCACCGCCTCGGGGACCTGGGTGACGCAGGGCAGGCGGGGGACCGGGCGGGCCAGGTCGCCCGCTGCGCGGTTGGGATTGATCAGGGCGTCTCGGGCATGCAGCACGCCCTGTACGTCCCCTGGAGCGCCCACCAGGAGGCGTAGGTGGCCGCTCTCCGCCGCCGCCTGCTTGATGCGCGTGGCGTTGGCCGACGCCGGCACGGTGACCACCTGGTCGATGGGGACCATGAGGCGCTCGATGCCTTCTGCCTGGAGGCGGAGGGCTCTGGTGAGCAGGTCATGCTCTTCTCTGTCCAGGAGGCCCATCCGGCCCGACTCGCCCACAAGCATGGCGAGCTGGCGCGGGGTTCTGGTGGTGGCCAGTTCGTCACGTGGGACCACGCCGAACAGGCGCAGGATCACGTTGGTCAGGCCGTTGAGCGCCGACAGAAGCGGGCTCATCAGCGACGTGAAGCCGCGGAAGGGCAGCGTCAGCAGCAGGGCGGCCCGCTCGGGGTGGGTCAGCGCCCAGGACTTGGGGGCCATCTCGCCCACCACCATGTGCAGGAACGTCACCAATGCCAGCGCGATGGTCAGCGCGATCGGCATCCGCATCGACTCGGGCACGCCTACTGCGGCGAAGACCGGCTCCAGGTAGTGCTCGATCGCGGGCTCGGTGACCTGGCCCAGGCCCAGCGTGCAGAGCGTGATGCCGAGCTGGGCGCCGGCCAGCATCAGGGACAGTCGCCGGCCGCCGCCCACCGCCGACTTCGCGGTGATCCGCACCAGGCGGTTGCCGTTGGCGGCCATCTCCTCCAGGCGGTGCCGCTTGGCGGAGACGAAGGCGAACTCGGCCGCCACGAACAGCGCGTTCAGCAGTAGTAGGGCCAGGCTGATCAGGATCATCGTCATCGGACGGCCTCCGCGTGCTGGACCGGTGCCAGCCGTACCCATTCGGGGACGCGGCGGTTGAGGGACAGGACGGTGAGTTCGGCCTGGTGCTCCTGTTCGTCCTCGGCGAACGGGTCCGTCTCCGGGATGACGGGCACGGTCACGGTGTCACCGGGCTCCGGCATACGCCCCAGCCTGGCGAGGACCAGCCCGGCGAGCGTGTCGTAGTCGTCGCTCTCGGGCAGTGAGACGCCGGTGGCCCGCTCGACCTCGTCGAGCCTGAAGCGGCCCGGCACCTCCCAGATACCGTCCGGCTGCGCGACCGCGCCGTCCGGCTCCGGGTCGTTCTCGTCGATGAGCTCGCCGACCAGCTCCTCCGCCAGGTCCTCGACGGTGATGACGCCGGCGAGGTCGCCGTACTCGTCGATCACACATACCAAGTCGTCCTTGGCCGAGCGCATCTGGTTCAGTACGGCCGGCAGCGGCAGCGAGTCGGGCACCAGCACCGCGGGGCGGGTGATGCCGATGATCGAGCCGTCTTCGAGACCGGAGGTGATCAGCTCGCGTACGCCCGTCACACCCACCACGTCGCCGTCGGCGCCGAGCACCGGGTAGCGGGAGTGGCCGCACTCGCGTATGACCTCCACGAGGTCGGAGATCGGCTGGGAGTCGCGGAGCACGACCACGCGCGGGCGCGGGACCATGATCTCCTCCGCGTTGCGGTCGCCGAACTCCAGCGCCCGCTCCAGCAGCTCCGACAGCCGCGGCGGCAGCTCGCCCGCCAGGGTGGACTCGGCGATGATCCGCGAGAGCTCCTCGGGGGTCGCGCCGTGCTCCACCTCCTCGACGGGCTCGATGCCGATGCGCCTGAGCAGTCCCGTGGCCGCCGAATCGAACAGGCGGACCACCGGGCCGACCACGGCCAGGTAGACCAGCGTCGATCCGGCGAGGAACTTGGCGACGGCCTCCGGCCTGGCGATGCCGAGATTCTTGGGCGCCAACTCGCCGAGGACCATCTGGACGATGGTCGCGACGAACACACCGATGGCCACGGACAGGCCGGTGATGAGGCCGTCGGGCATGCCGGTGTCCGTCAACCACGGACGAACGATCGTCGCTATGGCGGGCTCGGCCAGGAAGCCGACCAGCAGCGCGGTGACGGTGATGCCGAGCTGCGCGCCGGAGAGCATGAAGGAGAGGCGGGAGGTCACCTGGAGGGCCTTCTCCGCGGCCTGGTCGCCGGCGGCGGCCTGCTCGCGCAGGAGGCCCCGGTCAGCGGCCACGAAGGCGAACTCCTGCGCGACGAAGTAACCTGTCGCGGCGGTGAGCAGGAAGAGGGCGATGAGCCCGAGGTACGCGCTCACCGGGACGAGCTCCGAAGAGGTGAGCGATCAGGGGATCCCGTGCGTCCGCACGGGCGAATATTCCAAGGGTCCGGGGCGGACACGATCATCCTTTCGATGGCGGAAGTCCGTAAACCGTAACGATGCAGATGGCAGCAATGTTTCCGACGTGACGCTCCGCTAGTTCTGCGTACTTTTCCGTGGGAAAACCTTGGCGAGACGTCTTCACTGGTGGGGGGTTGGACGTAGCGTCTATGACAACCGAAGGGGAAAGAGGCCAAGTGTCTGAGGAAGACCGGACGAGAGCCATGCGCTCGCCGGGCGATGGTCGCCCGCTGCCGGGTCGGAACGGCGACGGGCCGCGGTCGGGTGGTGCCCCCGCGCATCGGATTCCGTCGACGCAGCAGGTCCCTCCGCCGGCTCAACAGGCGCCGCCGACGAACCAGTCGCCCTCCGACGCGCCGCGCGCCGGTGGTTCGCGCGTGTACGGCCGCGAGCGCTCAGGCGGCAGCCCGATGAAGCCGTTCACGCCCAAGGCGGAGCCGGCCCCGTCGGGGCCGAAGCCGCCGCGCAGGCGGATCAAGGGCCGGACCATCCTGAAGATCGTCGCCGCCGTGGTGGCACTGCTGATCGTGGCGGCAGTGGGGCTGTTCTTCTGGATCGACTCTCGGCTGACCGGGATCCCCGGCGTGCTCGACGGCGAGGGTCACCCCGCCGACACCCCGGGCACCAATTGGCTGCTCGTCGGCTCCGACAGCCGCAAGGGCCTGTCGGCAGCCGACCGCAAGAAGCTCGCCACCGGCAAGGCGGCCGGCCAGCGCACCGACTCGATGATGCTGCTGCACATCCCGGCGGGCAGCGACAAACCGACTCTCATCAGCCTGCCGCGCGACTCGGCGGTCACCATCCCCGGCAAGGGCCGCAACAAGCTCAACGCCGCGTACGCCATCGGCGGCCCCAAGCTGCTCGCCCAGACGATCGAGTCCGTCACCGGGGTGCGCATCGACAACTACATGGAGATTGGTTTCGCCGGGTTCGTGGACATCGTCGACGCGGTCGGCGGCGTCGAGATCAACGTCCGCGCCGCAGTCGACGACCCCAAGGCCGGGCTGAAGCTCAAGAAGGGCGTCCAGACGCTGACCGGCGCCCAGGCGCTCGGCTACGTCCGTACCCGCAAGGGCGGCGCGCTGCCCGACTTCGAGCGGACCAAGCGCCAGCGCCAGTTCCTCGGCGCGGTCGTGAAGAAGGCGGCCAGCCCCGGCACGCTGATCAATCCGTTCACCTCGATCCCGCTGGCCATGAGCGCCACCGACGCGGTGGCGGTCGATTCGAGCACGGGCGCGTTCGACATGCTCTCGCTGGGCCTGGCCATGGGCGACAGCCCGGTGACCACGGTCGTGCCGTTCGGCGGCAACGAGATCGCCGGCGGCGGCAGCGCGGTCAAGTGGGACAGGGAGAAGGCCACCGCCCTGTTCAACGCGATCAAGGAGGACAAGCCGGTGCCGAAGGAGATCCTCGACGCCGGCTGATCCCGTCTTCTTTCTGGTCTTCTTGCTGTCCTTCTTCTCCTCCGAAGGTGGAATCCCTTCGGGGGAGAGTCCTGCCACGACGGGCCGTCGACCCCTGCTGTAGCTAGCTTCCTGCGGTGGTGGCGCCGGTGCTGGCGCCGATGGCGGCGGTGGTGGCGGCGATCACCATGACCGAGTTGATCGCGGCGATCGTCTTGGCCACCGCGTCGCCCGCCCAGTCGCCCTCGGAGATCTCCTTGATGCGGGCCTTGTTCGCGCCGGGGAACGCCTTGCGGTCGAGCTTGGCGGCGTGCATGACGGCGATGAGCACCGCCGTACGCCCGTCGGGCTCGGCGCCCGCCAGGACGCCGCTCACGCGCTGCCTGACCTCCGCCTCGACGCTGCCGTCGGCCTCCGGCCAGCGGGTGGTGGGGAAGATACCGAGCACCTTGCCGCGCTCCTCGGCCAGCACGCCCGTCTCGGCGAGCCGGACGAGCAGGCGCCGGCGCAGCTTGGTGGAGTGGAACCGCTGGACCCACCAGTCGGGCTTGCGCTCCTTGCGCTCCTCCGCGATGCGGGCCAGCGCGGCGTCGAGTTCGTCGTCGCCCAGCGGCGTGGCGTCCTCGAGGGACACCTTCTTGCCGGTCAGGGCCACCCGCTCGTTGATCGCCAGCTCGGCGAGGATCGCGCCGCCGAGCGCCGGATCCAGTTGACTGGCGCTGATGAGTTGCTTGCCCTCCTTCTCGCTGTACGCGAGCAAGAGGAGTTCTTCCGCGATCGTCACACTCATTCCCTGACACTAACCTGCCGCTCATGGGTATCTCCGAGAAGTTGCACGCGGCCGGGCGCCCCCTCCTCGACGCGCAGCTCGCGCATCCCACGGTCGTCGGCATCGGGCGCGGCGATCTGGCGGAGCCGGTGTTCCGGTCGTGGCTGGAGCAGGATTATCTGTTCCTGCTGGACTATGTGCGGGTGTTCTCGCGGTTGGCCTGGCAGGCGCCGGCCGCGCATCTGGGCGATCTCGTCGACCTGGCGCACACGACCTTCCATGACGAGCTGAGGCTGCATCGGGAGCTGTCGGCCTCGTTCGGGGCGACCTTGGAAGGCGCACGGAAGGGGCCGGCGTGCGCGGCCTACACGACGTTCCTGCTGGAGTCGGCCGCCGATTATGGCGAAGGGCTGGCCGCGCTTTATCCGTGCATGTGGGGATATTCGCAGCTTGGTCGGCTCTTGGCGGAGGACTTGCCCGCCGAGCCGCGCTATCGGAGATGGGTGGAGACGTACGCCGATCCGGGATTTGCGGCGCTGACTGTGCGGATCGCCGAGATGATCGACCAGGCCGATCCCGAGCCCGCGCGGGCGGAGGCGTTGTTCCGCGAGGGGATGGCGCACGAGCTGGCGTTCTGGGACGTCCCATAGTTATCCACAGGCTGTGGATGACGGTGCGTCGTACCCTGGTGGCATGCCTGAACTCCCCGAAGTGGAATCGCTCGCCGGTTTCCTGCGCGAGCGGGCGGTCGGTCGCACGCTCCTGGGCGTCGACGTGGTCGCCTTCTCGGCGCTCAAGACGTTCGACCCGCCGGTCACCGCGCTCGGCGGGCTGACCATCACGGGCGTGGCCAGGCACGGCAAGTTCCTCGACTTCGACTGCGACGGCCTGCACCTGGTCATCCACCTGGCCCGCGCGGGGTGGCTGCGCTGGCGCGAGGACCTCTCGGGCGCGAAGCCGGTCCGTCCGGGCAAGGGCCCGCTGGCGGTACGGGTGCGCCTGGCGCCCGACGACGAGGGCCTGGCGCCCGGGTTCGAGCTGACCGAGGCGGGGACTCAGAAGCGCCTAGCCGTCTATGTCACGAAAAATCCTGATGACGTGCCGGGTGTCGCCGCCCTCGGCCCCGACCCCCTCGACGACGCCTTCACCGTGGCCACGCTCAAAGCCATCCTGAACGGCAGCCGTACCCAGGTGAAGGGCCTGCTGCGCGACCAGAAGGTGATCGCGGGCATCGGCAACGCCTACTCCGACGAGGTGCTGCACGCGGCCAAGATGTCCCCGTTCAAGATCGCCTCGACCCTCACCGACGACCAGATCGCCGACCTGCACGAGGCCATTGTCACCACGCTGCGCGAGGCGGTGGAGCGGGCGCACGGCCTGGCCGCGAAGGACCTCAAGGCGGAGAAGAAGTCCGGCCTCCGTGTCCACAACCGCGCCGGTCAGCCGTGCGACGTCTGCGGTGACACCATTCGCGAGGTGTCCTTCGCCGACTCCTCGCTGCAGTACTGCCCCACCTGCCAGACGGGCGGCAAGCCGCTGGCCGACCGCCGCCTGTCCCGCCTGCTGAAGTAACGCCTCCGTGCCTATGGTCATGCTCTGACGATGATGGGTTCCTCGGGCTCTCCGGACCTGTCGGTCCCCTGCGTGGGGGTGGGCGGGCGTCGGCGTAGGCCGGTGGCCATGATGAGCGCGGCGACTGCCGTGGCGGCCAGCGGTACCAGCAGTGCCGTCCTGATGGCCGCCAGTCCGGCCTCTGCGGAGGTCGCGTCGCCGAGTGCCGCCACGCTGACCGCCGTGACCATGGACAGCCCGAGTGCCGCGCCGAACTGGAAGGCCGAGTTCAGCAGCCCACCGGCCAAGCCCTGCTCGTCCTCCGCGATGCCCTCCGTGGCGACGATCGTGAGCGGGCCGTACACGAAGGCGAACATCAGGCCGATCAGCAGCATCGACGGCAGCATGGCCGCGTACGACCAGTTCATCCCGACCCCCACGAACAGGCCGTAAGCCGCGAGCCCGGACAGCAGGCCGCCGAAGATCACCCGGGCGTTGCCGTACCTCTGCACCAGCCAGGGGGTCAGCGTGGGCGCGAGCGCCACGTCGGCGGCGGCGGCGAGCAGGGCCAGCCCGGTCTGGACGGTGGACCAGCCGCGCAACTCCTGCAGGTACAGCGTGACGAGGAACTGGAAGCCGAAGAACGACGCGGTGAGCAGCAGCGCAGTCAGGTTGGCGCGCACCAGTGGCGCGGAGCGCAGGATGCCCAGGCGGACGAGCGGAGTGGCCGACCGCCGCTCGATCACCACGAACGCCGCCAGCAGCGCCACGCCGCCCGCGAACGCGCCGACGGTCCAGGCCGGGCCGTCGGTGGGGTGCTCCAGCCGTACCAGGCCATAGACCAGCAGCGTCATCGCGCCGGTGATGGTCGCGGCCCCGGCCAGGTCGACGCCGCCGGCGGGCCGGGGCGTCCGCTGCTCCTTCAGCAGCGGGACGGCGGCGATCAGGATCGCCAGCGAGAAGAGGACGGGCGCGAAGAAGACCCAGCGCCAGCCGATCGAGCTCAGCAGACCACCGATCACCAGCCCGAGCGCGAACCCGGCGGCCCCCGTCCCCGCGTACACCAGCAGCGCGCGGTTGCGCTGCCTGCCCTCGGAGAAGCTCGTGGTGATCAGCGACAGCCCGGCGGGCATCATGAAGGCGGCCGCGACCCCGGTGAGGAACCTGGCGACCAGCAGCACCCACCCCTCGGTCGCGAACCCGCCCAGCCCGGAGAACACCACGAACACGCCGAGCCAGAGCAGGAACATCCTGCGCCTGCCCAGCAGGTCGGCCGCCCGGCCGCCGAGCAGGATGAAACCGCCACAGCCCAGGACGTAGGCGCTCACCACCCCGCTCAGCATGCCCGTGGACAGCCCCAGATCCGCCCTGATCGACGGCAGGGCCACGTTCAGCATGGCCACGTCGGTGCCCTCGATGAAGATGGCCCCGCACAGCACGATCAACATGCCCCAAGCGCGTTTGGACATGGTCAACTCCTGGTTACTTATCGGCATTCGGTTATCTCTGGTAACCATCCAAATCATCCGGCAGTATGAAATGTCATGGAAGACGGCACTTCTAAGTCACCCGGTTACTGCGAGAGCACCGTGGACGACGACTACGACGTGTGGCAGTGGGACACCAGGGAGGACTGCGAGGTCCGGCAGATACTCGACCGGGTCGCCGACAAGTGGTCGCTGCTGGTCATCGCGCTGCTCGACTGCCAGAGCCTGCGCTTCACCCAGTTGCGCCGCGAGATCGACGGGGTCAGCCAGCGGATGCTCAGCGTGACCCTGCGCCACCTGGAGCGCGACGGCCTGGTCAGCCGTACGGTCCACCCCGTCGTGCCCCCGAGGGTCGACTACGCGCTCACGCCGCTCGGCCGGACGCTGCACCAGACGATCAAGAGCCTGGTCACCTGGACCGAGGAGCACCGGCAGGAGATCGCCACGGCGCGTGCTGCCTACGATGAGCGACGCGAGATGATGGAGGCATGACGGTTCCAGAGATTCCGGCAAGCGACGTTCCCGCTGACGCCTACCTGCTCGACGTGCGCGAACAGGACGAATGGGTGGCCGGGCACGCCCCCGAGGCGGTGCACATCCCGATGACGCAGATCCAGGGGCGGGTCGAGGAGGTGCCGGGCGACCGGACCGTCTACGTGGTCTGCCGGGTCGGCGGCCGGTCGTTCCAGGTCGCGGCCTGGCTCAACCAGCTCGGGCGCGAGGCGGTCAACGTCGACGGCGGCATGCAGTCCTGGGCGGGCGCGCGCCGCCCGATGGTCAGTGAGACGGGGCGCCCGCCGTTCGTCGCCTGACGGATGGCATAATCCGCTCGACAACTACACAAACCGCGGGAGCTCGGGGTGCACCGGGCTGAGAGGGCGACTGATCTGTCGCCGACCGCATGAACCTGTCCGGGTAATGCCGGCGTAGGGAGTGTGAGATGACGCATGTCGTCGACGAAGTCCCGCTGACCCTCGAAGGGACGCCCCCCAAGACGCTCGGGCTGCTCGACCAGGGGGCCCTGTGGGCGAACCTGGCGGTGAGCCTGCTGGGGTTCAGCGGCGCGCTGTTCCTGCTCGACCCGCTCGGCGGCAGCCCGCTCAGCCTGACCGCCGCCCTGCTCGCCGCGCTCGTCGGCAGTCTGGTCGGCACGGCCATGGTGGGGCTGTCGGCCATCCCGGGCACGCAGACCGGGCGGCCGGCGATGGTGCTGCTGCGCGGGTTGTTCGGGGCGCGGCTGTCCTACATCCCGACCGTGCTCAACATCGTCCAGATGATCGGGTGGGGCGCCTTCGAGCTGTGGGTGATCGCCAAGGGTGCGATGGCCATCTTCGGCGACGTGGTGCCGTACCAGGTGTGGGTGGTGGTGGCGGGGGCGTTGACCACGTCGCTGACCATCTGGCCGCTCGGGTCGGTCCGGCTGCTGCGGCGTTACGTCACCATCGGGGTGATCATCTCGCTGGTCTGGTTCGCGGTGGCGTTCCTGTCGAAGGCTCCCCCGCAGGGCGGCGGGTCGTGGACGGCTTTCGCGCCCGCGGTCGACTACGTCATCGCGCTGTCGGTCTCGTGGGTGCCGATCGCCGCCGACTTCGCCCGGCACTCCAGGTCGAGCCAGGCGGCCTTCGCGGGCGTGGTCGGCGGCTACACGCTGGCCCAGGTCGCCTGCCTGGGGCTGGGCGTCTACGCGGTGGCCATCGCCGGGTCCGCCGCGGTGGCCGCCGACGGCACGGCCGTGTTCGGGGCGTTCGTCGCGGTGCCGCTGGGCGCGCTGTTCTTCGCGATCCTGGTGCTGCGGGAGGCCGACCAGTCGTTCGCGAACGTCTACTCCACGACCATGTCCCTGCAGAACCTCATGCCGCGCGTCGACCGGCGGGTCTTCTCGATCGCCATCGGCGTGCTGACCACCGCCATCGCGCTGGTGGTCGACGTGAACTCGTACGGGGCGTTCCTGGGCGTGATCGGTGCGGTGTTCGTGCCGATGTTCGCGGTGCTGGCGGTCGACTACTTCCTGCTCGGCGGATCCTCGGGGTGGAACACCGACGAGGACGCGCCCGCTCGCTGGTCCATGCTGGTGCCCTGGGCGCTCGGTTTCGTGGCCTACTGGCTGACCACCTCCACGCCCACGGTCGCGCAGTGGGACGGCCTCTGGGCGGCCGTACGCGAGGCCATCGGGTTCACCAGGCAGCCGTGGATGAACGGGGCCCTGGGCGCGGCTCTCGTGGCGGCTCTGGTGACGCTGGCGATCGGCTGGGCGACCAGGCGCGCGTCGATCACGCGTCGTTGAGTACGTACCTCAGGCCCGCGAGCGTTTCTCGATGTTGAGGAGATGACGCTTGGCGGCCTGGCCGCCCGCGTAGTCGCCGAGTTCGCCGTCGCCCGGCACGATCCGGTGGCACGGCACGACCACACAGACGGGGTTGGCGTTGAGCGCGTTGCCGACCGCGCGCAGCGCGCGCGGGCGGCCGATGCTCTCGCCGATCTCGTCGAGGGTCGCCGTCTCCCCGTAGGGCACGGCCATGGTCTTCTGCAGCACCGTGCGGGCGAACGTCGTGGCGATGGACAGGTCCACCGGCGTGGCGAAGGCCCGCAGGCGCCCGGAGAAGTAGGCGTCGAGCTCCCTGCGCACCGGATCGAGCCGCCCGGGGTCGGGCCCGACGAACGCGCCCACATGCCGGACGACCAACTCGAAGACGGTGTCCTCCGACTCGAAGCTGCACGCCACGATGCCCTTGCCGCTCACCGCCAGCACCAGCCGGCCGACCGCGCCGTCATAGGTGCCGAACGCCACATCGGGCGGCACCTCGCCGCGATAGGTGGCGGAAGTCACCCGCAGCAGGGCATCGAGGTCTCCACTGGACATACCCGCCACCCTCTTCCGCCGCCCTGAAAGGCCGTGCCCGCAGCGTATCGGACGGATCGCCCGACGAACGCCGCACGCCACAGGCACTATGGAGGTGTGGGTGACGACAGAGCAGGCAGTGACGATGAGATCGCTCGCGCGGTGCTCGCCAGCTCGCCCAACGCCGTGGTCGCGCTCGACAGGGACCAGACCGTACTCGTCTGGAACCGGGCGGCGGAGCGGCTCTTCGGCTGGTCGGCCGAGGAGATGCTGGGCCGCAGGGCGCCGATCGTGCCGGGGGAGCTGACAGCGGAGCACAACGCGGTGCTCGAACGGGTGCGTACGGGCGGCCAGGTGTCGCTGCGCACCAAGCGGTTGCGCAGGGACGGCACCGTGCTCGACCTGAGGGTCGACACGAGCGCGCTGCTCACGGGCAGCGCCGTGGCGGGCTACGTCTTCGTGCACCATCTGACCGAGGCTGACGAGGCCGCCAGGAACCGCATGGCGCGGCGGGCCCGGCTGGTGCGCCGGCTCACCGACGTGGTCGGCGACATCAACGCCGAGCTGGAGCTGTCCACGGTGCTCGACCGCATCGCGGCCAGCCTGACCGAGCTGACCGGCGCCGACGCGGGCGGCTTCGTGCTCATCGAGGGCGAGCGGCTGCGGCTGGTGAGCGCGCACCAGTTGCCCGACTCGCTCAAGGACGTGACGGCCGAGCTGCGTACCAGCCTGGTCGGCAAGCTCTTACGTACCGGGAAGACGGTGATGCTGGAGTCGCAGGGGCTTGGCGACCTGGTGTGGGCCGAGCTCGACGGGCTGCACACGATCGCGCTCGGCCTGGCGGCGGTCGGTGGCCGTCCCTACGGGGCGCTGTACGCGCTGTTCGCCGAGCACAAGCCCGGCCATCTGGAGCTCGAACTCCTGGAGCTGCTGGCCGGGCACGCCGGCATCGCGGTCGGCAACGCGGTGGCCTATCAGGAGGCCGTACGCCAGCGGGCGCACGAGCGGGCGGTGTTCGACGCCAGCGCCGACGGCATCGCCGTGCTCGACCGCGCCGGGCGGGTCAGCCAGTGGAACCCGGCCGCCGCCGAGCTCACCGCGACGCCGGGAGAGGCCGTAATCGGCGGGCCGCTGCCCTTCCCGCTGCCCAGCCCGGGAGAGAAGCTCACCTACCAGCTGGAGAGCGGGCGCTGGCTGGACGTGGTCAGCGCCCAGATCGTGGAGACCGGAGAGGTGGTCGTCGACTTCCGCGACGTGACCACGGCCAAGGAGCTGGAGGAGGCCAAGGACCTGTTCCTGGCCACGACCAGCCACGAGCTGCGCACGCCCATCACGATCGTGCGCGGGTTCGCCAGCACGCTCGACGCGCGCTGGGACAAGCTGAACGACACCGAGCGGCGCTCCGCCGTCCACACGATCGCCGAGCGGGCCAGGTCGCTCGGCCAGCTCATGGACCACCTGCTGCTCGGCGCCAGGGCGGGCGCCGACGAGCCGCCGGTGCGCATCGAGGCGTTCGATCTGGCCGAGCGGATCCACGCGGCCACGCTCGGGCTGCCCGTGCTGTCCGACAGGCACCGGGTGGAGGTGGCCATCCCCGACGCGCTGCCGTACGTCAGAGGCGACGCGCTCGCCACCGACATCATCCTCGGCCAGCTGCTGGAGAACGCCTTCAAGTATTCGCCGACGGGCGGCCTGATCAGCGTGGGCGCCTGGCCCGAGGACGACGCCGTGGTCGTGGTCGTGGACGATGAGGGCGTCGGCATCGCCGCGCCGGACCGGGAGCGGGTCTTCGAGCGGTTCGTCCAGGTCGACAGCGGTGACCGCCGCAGGTTCGGCGGAGTCGGCCTCGGGCTCTACATTGTCCGCAGTCTGGCCAGGGCTCAGGGCGGCGATGTGAGTGCCCATCCGCGACCCGGTGGAGGCACTCGAATGCGGCTCGTGTTGGGCAACGCTTCCCCTATCCGATCCGACACACCGATGCGGTAACGAGGTGGTAACGGTTACGCTGATCTATCGTCCGATGTGTACAAGCTGTGATCGAGATGCGGTTTCTGGGATCGAGTAACGGGGCATTTCGGTCGTACCGGGGAGTGTTCCCGTGGGGGGCACTGGGAGCGGGGAGGTGGGTGTGTCAAGCGTGGTGCTACTGCCGTACGCGCCGTCCAGTGTCGCCGTCGCCCGCCAGCGTCTGAGCACTGACCTGCAGGATCGCGGTGTTTTCGCCACCGCGATCGACGATGCCGTCCTCGTGGTGAGCGAGCTGCTGAGCAACGCGCTACGGCATGCGCATCCGCTGCCGTCGGGCATGGTCAGGGTGGCCTGGCTGCGGAGCGACGAACACATCGAGGTCGCTGTGAGCGATGGCGGCGCGGCCACCGAGCCCCGTGCCGGCCGGCCGACTCTGTCGTCGCTCGGGGGCAGGGGACTCGGCATCGTCGAGTACGTCGCGGAGAGCTGGGGAGTCCGCCACGACGGTGACATCACGACGGTGTGGGCGATCTTGCACGCCCCCAACGGATTGATGAACGGGCAGGTCCACGCACTGCGAGAGGCCGGATAGCGGCTACGCGCTCAGCGGCCGGCCGGCCAGGATCGCGCGCTCTCCCACGGTCCACGCCGTGGAGATCAACAGGTAGAGCGCCGCGCCCAGCGGTAGCACCGCGGCGGCCAGCACCGTGCCGAACGGCATCAGCGGCATGATCCTGCGGATCAGCGCGGGCTGCTCGTCGGGCAGTGTGGCACTGACTTTGCGGGCTGAAATCCACGCCACGACCGCGATCAGCGCGATGACCACGGCGAAGACCGAAAATGGCACACTAACCAGACCGTAATTGGTGACGATTCCCGCCACATGCTGCCCCAAAGGGGCGCCCAGCAGGTCATGGCCCAGGAAAGCGGTCGGGTGCGTGGCGACCCGATACATCACCCAGATGAACGGAAGCTGCCCCAATCCCGGGAGGATCGTGGCGAAAGGTGAGGTGCCTTCCTTCGCGTACAGCTTGGTGGTCTCCTTGGCCAGCCGCTCGGGGTTGCGCGACCACCGCTTCCGCAGCTCGGCCAGCTTGGGCGCCAAGCGCTTCTGGACCTGTGCGGCGCGGGCCTGGCGGATGCTGAGCGGCAGCAGCAGGAGGCGTACGGCCACGGTGAACAGCACGATGGCCACGGCGGCGTTGTCGCCGGCCACGGCCAGCAGAAATGACACGAAAGAGTCGAACATGAGCCCTTCAATCAAAGAGAGATGGATCAGGGCTCACTGAAGAGAGCCCCGCTTAGCCGGAAGCGGGGCGCGATGACGGGGCTCGTGGCCGTGGCCGGCCTGCCGCCGCGGGATGGCGCTGGCGCTGGAAGGCCGTGCGCCGGGCGTACATCAGCGGGAACCCGGGCGCGTCGCCGCCGATGGCGGGCAGCAGCCGGGCGGCCCAGGTGGCGAGCAGCAGGATCGCCACCATGGTCACGCCGATGAGCCAGGGGTCGAACAGGAAAAGCGTCACCGTGACGAGGACGACTTCCCGACCAAGGTGACGGCGATGAACACCAGAAGGGCGACCACACCGATGATGAGGGCGACCTTGACCAGGCCCATGATCATGGGGATCACGAAATTGAACAGCACGAAGAGGCCCAGGAGGGCCCCCAGCACGAGCATGACGACGCGACTCATGCGCCCACCGTACGTCCTGCGAGCATGATCCGCGAGGCTTACGAAGCAATGACGTAAGTGTCGATTCGGCACGCTCCCGCCGTACGGTGAAAGGGTGAACACGCGCATCCTGGTGGTCGACGACGACCCGACCGTGGCCGAAGTCGTGGCGCGATATCTGGAGCGCGACGGGCACGAGGTCGAGTGCGTGGGCGACGGCGCCGAGGCGCTGCGGCGGGCGCTGGCCAGCCCGCCGGATCTGATGGTGCTCGACCTGATGCTGCCGAAGATCGACGGGCTGCAGGTGTGCAGGAAGCTCAGGGAGCGCTGGCCGGTGCCGGTGATCATGCTGACCGCGCTCGGTGAGGAGATCGACCGGGTGGTCGGGCTCGAAACCGGCGCCGACGACTATGTGACCAAGCCCTTCAGCCCGCGTGAGCTGGCGCTGCGCGTCCAGTCGGTGCTGCGCCGCGCCCGCGGCGCCTCGGTCACGGGCGGCACGGGCGTGCTGCGTGACGGCGACCTGGTGGTCGACGTCGGGGCCCACGAGGTACGGCTGGGCGGGGCCGAGGTGCTGCTCACCGCCCGCGAGTTCGACCTGCTGGCCTACCTCGTGCGCAACCCTCGGCAGGCGTTCAGCCGGTCGGCGCTGCTCAACCAGGTGTGGGGATGGTCGTTCGGGGACTCCTCCACGGTGACCGTGCACGTCCGGCGGCTACGGGAGAAGATCGAGCCGGATCCGACCGCGCCGCGGCGGATCGTCACGGTCTGGGGCGTGGGATACCGGTACGAACCGCTCGAACCCGCCGGTGACCCACATATCGCTGGCGACCCACTCGACGGTGCGTCGTGACTCCCCATCCCGCGGTGATGAGCGATCTGGGGATGATCGTGGCGGTCACGGCGGGGCTGGGGCTGCTGGTGGGGATCCTGGGCGTGTCCGTCATGTGGCGGCTGCGTACTCGCTCGATCGGGGTCATGCTGGCCGTCGTCATGGTGGTCGCGATCGTGGCGACGCTCGCCGGCGTGGTGGCGATCACGCTCAAGATGATCATCGAGGGCGCGGTCAGGGACATCGTGCTCAGCGTGGTGGCCGTCGGCGGGCTGGTCGGGCTGGGGGTGGCGTTCGTGCTGGCCAGACGGGTCGTGGGGGAGAGCAGGCGGTTGGTGGCGGCCGTACGCGATCTGCCGTTCACCGCGCCCAAGGGGCTGCCGTCGGAGCTGCAGACGATCGCGAACACGCTGGAGGAGGCGTACGAACGGGAGCGCGCCCTGGAAGGGGCTCGGCGCGAGCTCGTCGCCTGGGTGAGCCACGACCTGCGCACTCCGCTCGCCGGGCTGCGGGCGATGGCCGAGGCGCTCGAAGACGGCGTGGTGTCCGACCGCAGGACCGTCGCGCGCTATCACGGCCAGATCAAGCTGGAGGTGGAGCGGCTTTCGGCGATGGTCGACGACCTGTTCGAGCTGTCGCGGATCCACGCCGGAGCGCTGCGGCTCACCCCTGCCCGGATCGGGCTCGCCGACCTGGTCGCCGACACGCTCGCCGGGGCCGAGCCGCTGGCCCGCGCCAAGGGGGTGCGACTGACCGCCGAGGCGGCCGAGGCGGTCCCCGTGCGGGCGGACCCGAACGCCCTGAGCCGGGCGCTGGGCAACCTCGTCGTGAACGCGATCCGGCACACGCCGTCGGACCGCACGGTCGTGTTGCGGGCGGCCGTCGACTCGGGCATGGCGTGCCTGTCGGTCAGCGACTGCTGCGGAGGGATCCCCGACGAGGACCTGCACCGGGTGTTCGAGGTGGCCTTCAGGGGCGAGGCGGCCCGGACCCCGACCAAAGACGGCGGGGCCGGGCTCGGCCTGGCGATCGCGCAGGGCATCGTGGAGGCGCACGACGGGGTGATCGGTGTGGTCAACGACGGGCCGGGCTGCCGCTTCGAGATCCGGCTGCCGCTGGTCTCGGGATAGCGCGCCCGTCAGGTTTGGGACTTCAACCGGACTCCGGAAGTGCGCTGTCGTGACCGGCGCCGAACGACTCCGACATCGCGCGGAACGTCGGGCACGGCCAGCGCCACATGCAACTCCGGCACCGCAGGATGGGGTGCTCGGCGTCGCTCGTGATGCCGCCCGCGTCGCGCGGCTGGTGGAGGTCGAACAGCCGCAGCCCGAGCTCGGAGAATCTGAGCAGGTCGTCGCGGGCGTCGGCGAGGAAGTCGAGGTCCTCGCCGGCGAGTTTCGTGTGTACGGGGACGAAGCCTTCGTGATTGATCAGACTACGCAGGCGCCCCACTCTGTCATGCCACGAGGTGGCCTTCTCTGTGCGGATGAGGATGGCTTCCAGCCGTTCGCGGAGCCGTCGTCGGTGCGGGTCTTCGGGTTTCTCTGTTCTCATGAATGCTCGGGCCCGTGGGTCTCGCCCGGCCCCTCCTTCTCAAGTGAAGTAGTGACCAGAAGCGAGGTGCCGGGCCGCCCCCCTCTCCGGCCATGCCGGTGTCACACAGTCAAGCTTCGCGTACTCTCTGTTTTCATGGAGTCCAAACGGAGGACAAAATCCTGAGGTTGCCCTATCGGCGTGACAACGTGACCGGAAGCCTCCGCGCCGCTAGCCTGCCCATGTGGAGCTCAAGGTCTCGACTCGATCACATGCCGGCCATGCGCTAGTCGCCATCACCGGTGAAATCGACCTCTATACGGCACCCCACCTGCAGGCGGAGTTCGCTCGGCTACTGCAGGACGGGCCCAGCCGCGTGGTCATCGACATGTCCGGCGTGGATTTCTGCGACTCCACGGGGATGAACGTCTTGCTGTCCGCGCTGAAACGCGTCAAGGAGCAGGGCGGGGCGCTCGACGTCGCCGCCCCACGGCCGGCCGTACGCAAGATTCTGCAGGTCACCGGTCTCGATTCGGTCTTCACCGTGCATGACGAGGTGCCGCAGGAGTTCCTCATCTCCGAGGGGTCATGAAGGATACGGCAGTTATCGTCCCGGCCAAGGACGAGGCCGACCGCATCGGTGCCACGGTCACCGCGGCCCTCGCGCTGCCCGGCGTCGATCTGGTCGTGGTCGTCGACGACGGCTCGACCGACCAGACCGGCCGGGTGGCGCGGGCGGCGGGGGCCAGGGTGGTCCGGCACAGCCGCAACCGCGGCAAGGCGGCGGCCATGGAGTCGGGCGCCGAAGCCGTGCGCCTGCTCGACGGTGAGACGCCGCACCACTTACTCTTCCTGGACGCCGACCTGGGCGACACCGCCCGGGCCGCTTCCCCGCTGATCGAACCGGTGCGCGCCGGCACGGCCGACATGACCATCGCGGTCTTCGCCACCCGCGTCAAGCTGGGCGGCCACGGCCTGGTCGTCCGCCTGTCCAGGGACGGCATCCGCAGGGCCACCGGCTTCGAGCCCGCTCAGCCGCTCAACGGCCAGCGCTGCATCACCAGAGACGCCTTCGAGGCCGCCCGGCCGCTGGCGCACGGGTTCGGCGTGGAGACGGCGCTGACGATCGACCTGCTGCGCAAGGGCTATCGGGTGGAGGAGGTCGAGGTGGAGATGGCCCATCGGGCCTCCGGCACGGACTGGCGGGCCCAGGTGCATCGGGCCAAGCAGCTACGGGATGTGGCACGCGCGCTCGCCACTCGGGAGCCGCTAATCACCCAAAACCTCGACAAAATCCGCCCAAAGCGCTAGCCCCCTCCGCTCCTTTACCTGGCAAACTTCCCCAACTTTCCTGATCGGCCGGGAAATGGGCGGTTTTCCCGGTTTGTGGGCATCGGTGGTTGGGGGGCATCGGGCTTGCGCTGCGCCGGCTTCGCCGACGGCAGCACCGTGATCGACGGCAGCGCCGTGACCGGCGACGTGCTGGTGGCCGCTGACGGCGTGATGTGCGCTGCCTTCGAGCTGCCGGACGGCTTGTTCAGCTGCCGGACGGCCTGTTCGAGCTGTCGGACGGTTCGTGCGAGCTGCCGGATGGTTCGTGCGAGCTGCCGGACGGTCTGTTGGAGCTGTCGGATGGCTTGTTCGAGCTGCCGACCGCGGGGCCGTGGCGGAACAGTGGCGGAACTGTCGGTGCGGGTCTGTTCACTGTGTTCATGGACACCGAACCGCGGCGGCGCGGGCCATTCTGGGATGTGCTGGCCGGGCGGGTCCCGCCGCCGGCCGCGGCCGAGACCCTGGGCTGGCAGCTGATCGAGGTGGATCCCGAGCGGGGCACCATCGAGGTGGCGTTCGAGGCGAGCGAGCGGTTCGTCAATCCCGTCGGGGTGATCCAGGGCGGTTTCCTCGCCGCGATGCTCGACGACACACTGGGGCCGGCGCTGGTCGCGACGCTGCCGGAAGACCAGTTCGCGGTCACCCTCGACCTGCACGTCCAATACCTCCGCCCGGCGCGGCCGGGGCGGCTCACCGGCCGGGGGCGGGTGGTGCGGCGCGGCAGGGAGGTGTGCTTCCTGGCCGGCGAGCTCATCGCGCCCGACGGCAAGACCGTGGCCGTGGCGACCGCGACCGCCCACCTCCAGACCCGCCGGGATTGAGGAGAATGTGGCACTCGGTCGCCGACTGATATCTCGTACGCGTTATGCCCGTAGAGACCACTAAAGTGGCTCTTGGACGAGCGTGGCCGGGGGCCGCGGTCAACCTCAGGAATGGAGTGTCATGAGCGATGACATCCCCACCGGCCAGTCCGCATGGGAACGCATTGACACGACCATCCCCCATTCAGCCCGCGTGTGGAACTATCTGCTGGGCGGCAAAGATCACTTCGCGCCCGACCGCGAGGCCGGTGAGCTGCTGCTTCGGACATTTCCTGACTTCGCCGAGGTTGCTCGGCTGCAGCGGGAGTTCCTCATCCGCGCGGTCACGTACCTGGTGGAAGAGGCCGGAGTCCGGCAATTTCTGGACATCGGGACCGGCTTGCCGACGGCCAACAACATCCACGAGGTCGCTCAGCGCACCGCCCCCGAGACCCGGGTCGTCTACGTCGACAACGATCCCATCGTGCTGGTCCACGCCCGTGCCCTGCTGACCAGCACCGAGCCGGGCGTCACCGCGTACATCGACGCCGACGTACGCAACCCCGATGTCATCCTCCAAGGCGCGGCCAAGACTCTCGACTTCAGTCAGCCCATCGCCCTGGTGATGTTGAGCATCGCCGGGCAGGTGCCCGACGAGGACGACCCGTGGGGGATCGTCGACCGGCTGATGGCCGCGTTATCGCCGGGCAGCTACCTCGTGCTCAGCGACGGCACCAACACCAACCCGGCCCTGATGGAGGCCGTCAGCGCCTACAACAAGGCGGCCGCCAACTCCTA
Organism: Nonomuraea sp. NPDC048901; assembly: GCF_040649695.1. Classification (NCBI taxonomy): domain Bacteria; kingdom Bacillati; phylum Actinomycetota; class Actinomycetes; order Streptosporangiales; family Streptosporangiaceae; genus Nonomuraea; species Nonomuraea sp. NPDC048901. The sequence continues at coordinate 297,749 of NZ_JBEZFW010000001.1, forward strand.
TCACCTGCGCAGTCCCGCCCAGATGGGTACGTTCTTCGAGGGGCTTGAGCTTGTCGAGCCCGGCGTCGTACCCACTCCCCAGTGGCGGCGGCGCAGTGACGCGTGGGACGAGCCGTCCAAGCTGGTGAGCGCGGTGTGCGGGGTCGCGCGAAAGCCGTAGGAGCTCCAGGACATCCATCGCGCTCTCTGATCCGAACCACCTGTGGCCGGCGCCACGTCGGCCACGGCGGGAGGGTGCATGGAAGCGGGACGCGAACCGGGCCGCATTGAACCGGGACCCACGTCGGGCCGCATCGAACCGGGACGTGCGTCGGGGGGTTTCGAAGCCCGGTATGGGCCATCGAGTCGCGGCGAGGGCCGCGGGCCGGGGGATTTCGAGGCCCGGTATGGGTCGTCGGGTCCTGGTGAGGCGGGACGTGGGTCGGGCGGTTTTGACGCCCGGCATACGTCGCCGGGCCGCAGCGCGCCGGGGCGTACCTCGGGCCGTGGCGAGGCAGGACGTGCCTCGGGCCGCGTCGAAGCGGGATGTGAGCCGGGCTGGGGAGGCGAGCGGGTCCCTGGGGTCGAGGAGTTGCTGGAGGACGTCGCGCGGGGGGACAGGGCGGCGTTCGAGCGGCTGTACGAGGTCGTGGCGCCGCGCGTGTTCGGGCTTGTGCTGCGGGTGCTCCGGGATCGGGCCCAGAGCGAGGAGGTGGCTCAGGAGGTCCTGGTGGAGGTGTGGCGCAACGCCGCGCGCTTCCAGTCGGGCCGGGGCTCGGGGATGGCCTGGGTGCTGACGATCGCGCATCGCCGGGCGATCGACCGGGTCCGTTCGGCTCAGGCGAGTATGGATCGCGAGGAGCGAGCGGCCCGGATGGACGTGCACCGGCCCTTCGACGAGGTCGCCGAATCCGTCGAAACCCGGCTCGAACGCGAGCGCCTGCGCCGCTGCCTGCAGGGCCTGACCGCGTTGCAGCGAGAGTCGGTCACCATCGCCTATTACGGCGGATATTCCTATCGTGAGGTCGCTGAGCTGGTCAAAGTCCCGCTCGCGACGGTGAAGACCAGGATGCGCGACGGGCTGATCCGGCTGCGCGACTGCCTGGGGGTGGAGCGATGAGAGGCATGACCGGCGGGCCCGATCCGCACACGCTGGTCGGCGCGTACGCGCTGGACGCCGTCGACGACGAGCTGGAGCGGCGCCACTTCGAGGACCATCTGACCGGGTGCGCCGAGTGCGCGCTGGAGGTCGCCGCGTTCGCCGAGACCGCGGCCCGGCTGGGTTCCGCCGTGGCCGTCGAGCCGCCGCCCGGCCTCAAGGAGCGGGTATTCGCCCAGATCGACCAGGTCCGGCAGGTCCCGCCGACCGTCGCCGTACCCGCCCAGGAAGACAGCTGGGGGACACCGCGGCGCCCCGAGCATCGGGCTGGGCGGCGCCCACAGGGGCGGGCCCAACGGTCTCGGCCGCGGCTGCGGTGGCGGCCGCTGGTGGCGGCCGTGGGCGTCGCGGCCTGCCTGGCGGCGGCCGTCGTGTTCGGTGTCGGCGCCTTGCAGGCCCGTGACGAGCTGGACCAGGTACGGCGGATGAACCAGGAGGTCGCCGCGGTGCTGACCGCGCCGGACTCCCGCATCGCCACGGCCGCGGCCAAGCAGGGCGGTCGTGGCACGGTGGTCGTGTCGCGCTCGCGGGGCAAGATGGTGTTCCTGGCCGCCGGGCTGGCCGATCTGCCGGAAGGCCAGGTCTATCAGCTCTGGCAGCTGGCCCCTGGGCGGATCAGGTCGGCCGGGCTGCTCAGCGCCGACGCCGCAGGCCGCACGCAGCCGGTGATCGCCGCGCCGGGACCCGGGGTGGCCAAGCTCGGCGTCACCGTCGAACCGGCCGGCGGCTCCGCACAGCCGACCACCCGGCCGCTGTTCCTGGTCAACCTGCCCGCCACCTGACCCCGTCACCGCGCGACACGGTCACCGCACGGTGCCCACCACCTGACCCCGATCGCCACTCATCCACGGTTGCCCATCCATCCGGGGGTCGGCCGCGAATACCTGGTACGGCAGTGGCGGCGAGCGCGTCACTCGAGGCCATCTCGTGAGTGACGCGCCGACCGGCCCGTTGTTGAACGGTTATCCGGCGCACCGCGTATCTCCACGTGACCCATCCCCACACCCCCCAAGGGGAAGCATGCGTTGGACCACGATCGTCGGCGCCCTGCTCTGCGCGACACTGGCCGGTGGGTGTGCCGCGTCGGCGGCGGGAGCGCCCGCCGCCATGGCCGCCTACGACCAGCAGGACGTCACCTTCAGCCAGGAGATGATCACTCATCACCGGCAGACCATCCAGCTGGCCGAGCTGGTCGCGAAGCGCACGGACACGCCGTACGTACGCGAACTGAGCCAGAAGCTGGAGACCAACGAGAAGGCCGACATCGAGAAGATGTCGTCGTGGCTGAAGTCCTGGCAGGTGGCCGTACCGGCCGAGGACACCAAGGGCGTCGCCGACCAGGTCGCCCAGCTGACCCCGAAGTCCGGTAAGGCCTTCGACAAGCTCTGGCTCTCGCTGATCTCGCAGCACCTCGACCACGGCGTCATGATGGCCACGTCCGCCCAGAGCGGCGGGAAGCACGGTCCCACGATCGAGATGGCGACTCGGCTCGTCTCCGAGCAGACGGCCCAGATCGCGGAGATCAAGGAGCACCAGGCCTGATCGTGACCCGTACACAGGACTCGCGGCGGCAGGTGGGCGCGACGCGCGCCAGGCTGCCGATGCGTCTTGCGCGGTCGGCCTCGTTCACGGTCGTCTGCGTGGCCCTGTCCGCCATCGGGCACTGGCTGGCGGGCGGCAACGCCCCAGGGCCTGGCATGGTCGCGGGCGCGGGCGCCGTCGTGCTGGTCGCGGCCACCGCTATGGCCGGCAGGGAGCGATCCCAGCCGCTGATCATCGGGCTGCTCGGCACGGGGCAGGTGGGCCTGCACGTGCTGTTCGCCTCGACGGGCGAGTCCCCGCACCTGGCGGATGTCCATGGCCAGAGCACCTGGCCCGGCATGTTCCTGTGTCACGCCGTCGCCACGCTGCTGACCGCGTGGTGGCTGGCCGGCGGTGAGGCCGCCCTCTGGTCGTTGCTGCGCCGTCTCGCCTCGCGCGCCGTACGGATCCTCACGCCTGTCGTCGGCCCTCTCTGGCCGCCCGCCGCCCCCGTGGCCGCGGATCTCGTTCCCGACCGGCCGCGCGAGCGCATGTTGCGGTACGCGGTCGTACGGCGCGGCCCCCCACTTCGTTCTGCCTGACCCCTCAACGACGCGAGCAGTCGAGCGCGTCGTGTCCGGCATTTCCGAAAACGAAGTGGAGACTCCCATGCTTTACCGCCGAATCGGCACCGTAGCCGCGGCAGCCCTGGCCCTCACGGTGGGCCTCGCGATCCCCGCCCTCGCCCATGTCACGATCAACCCCGGGACCGCGGAGAAGGGCGGCTGGACCAAGCTCGCCTTCCGGGTGCCCAACGAGCGTGACGACGCCTCGACCACCAAACTCGTCGTCACCTTCCCCATCGACCATCCCCTGCCCTTCGTCTCGGTCAAGCCGGTTCCCGGCTGGAAGGCCGAGCTGACCGAGGGCAAGCTGCCCGAGCCCGTGGTCGCCGACGACGGGGACAAGGTCACCGAATCCGTCCTGAAGGTCACGTGGACGGGTGGCAAGATCGAGCCGGGACAGTTCCAGGAGTTCGAGGTGTCGGTCGGGCCCCTGCCCAAGGACGTGGACGAGATCGCCTTCCCGACCGAGCAGACCTACACCGGCGGCGAGGTCGTCAAGTGGGCGGACGCGCCCAAGAGCGACGGCACGGAGGCGGAGCACCCGCTGCCCACGCTGAAGCTGGTGGCGGCGGCGTCCGGCGGGGAGCACGCCGGGATGGCCATGACCACGGCGGCTCCGCCCGCCGCGCAGCAGACGGTCGCCGTGATGAAGCAGTCCGCCTCGTCGCCGGCGTCCGACGGCACGGCCCGGGTCATGGGCGTGGCGGGCATCATCGTCGGGCTCCTGGGCGGCGGTTTGGGGCTGGTGAGCCTCAGACGGCGCTCCCCGGCCGCCTGACGCGCCGCTCCCCGGCCGCATGACAAGCCGCTGTCACGCCCTTCCCGATGAGTTTCCGGCCGTTAGCGTCTTCAACTCTCTGTGTTTACCTGAGTAAAGCGGACATCAGCGTAGCCTCGTCGCTTTCCGGCCGAGGTCGGGAGGCGATCCGGTGGAAGCCGATGCCGCGTCCGTCCGGCGAGCCGGGCGGACCGTGGTTGAGAGCCGCGTTGTCGGGGCCTGATTCCGCATTCCCGGATGGGGTGCGGCTCTTGGGCCACCGCCCCGCCGGACGCTGTCCCGTTGGTGCGAACACCAATGGGGGCGGGGACCGAGCGCCAGTCAGGCACCCGGCTGTTGCTGAACATTACCATACGATTACTTTCGGTAGCGGTCGGTCGGAAGCTTCGATCACAGTTCTTCTGGCAACCACAGGTTGGCGTAGCGAGCGCTAGCAACGGTTCATAGCCTGTCTACACCCGCGACAGCGGTAGCAGCAGGCGGAGGGGCGCGGTGATGAGCGACATCCAGCAGCAGGTCCAGCAGGCCATCGACCGGATGGTCAAGTCCGGAGCCGAACGTGGCGTGCAGGTCGCCGTCTACCAGCACGGCGAGCAGGTGGTGGACGCCGTGGGGCCGCTGGGCGTGGCCGACGAGCTCTACTTCGGCATGCCGGCCGCCGAGCACGGCCGCCTGGCCCGGCTGGAGGACCAGGAGGGCGCCGCGGACATGATGGCGGGCATGCCGCCGGACTCGCCGATGTTCAGGGCGGGCCCGGCGGCAACGTTCCCGTCGGCCGCTCTGGGCAACCGGGCGGACATTCTGGCGGCCGACATCCCGGCGGGCGGCAAGACCTCGGCCCGCGCCATCGCGCGCGTGTACGCCGCGCTCATGGGCGACGTCCCCGGTGTGCGGCTGATCTCTCCGGAGCGGCTGCGCGCGTTCGCGGTGACCAAGAACCGGCTGACCGCCGACTTCTCCGCCGCCACCCAGCTCATCCAGATCGTCTCCGGCCGCTGATCCCTGCGTGAACGAGTACTCCAGGCGGTTGTTCCTGCGGCTCGGCGGTGCCGCCGTGGCCGGTGGGCTGGTCCCCGCCGCGCGGGGATCGGCCCACTCGGCGGACTTCGCCCTCCTGCGCCGCCGGTGGCGGGACGTGACGGCGGGCGGGGGGTTCGACGCGACCGCGGAGCCGTACCGGACCAGGCTCGTACAACTGGGCAGCACGGCGGCCGGCTACCGGGACACCATGGCGCCGACCGGCACGTCGCTCTGGCCCGGCCTGGCGTTCCCGTCCTTCGTCCAGACCCCGGTGCGGCTGCAGGCCATGGCCCGTGCGTACGCCTTACCCGGGACCGGCCTGACCGGCGACGCGAGCCTGGCCGCGGCCGTCGCCACCGGTCTCGACCACTACCGGCGGCAGGTGTACGCGGCGGGCGCCCGCCCGGTCGGCAACTGGTGGCCCTGGCAGATCGGCACCCCGAAGCGGCTCCTCGACGTGGCCCTGCTGATCGGCCCGCACCTGACGGACCAGCAGAGCCGGGCGCTGAGCGAGGCTGTGGACCACTTCGTACCCGAATGGCGCCTGGACGACTACAGCGGCAACAGCACCGGAGCCAACCGGGTGGACCTGTGCACGGTGACGCTGCTGCGGGCCATCCTCAGAGCCGACGCGGACAAGGCCGCGCTGGCCGTCTCGGCGCTGGAGCCGGTCTTCCCGTACGTCACCGAGGGCGACGGCTTCTACCGGGACGGCTCGTTCATCCAGCACACCTCCATCCCATACCAGGGCGGATACGGAATGGTGATGCTGTCCGGCCTCGCGACGCTGTTCGCGGTGCTGCGCGGCACTCCGTGGGAGATCGCCGCCCCGAACCTCTTCGACATGGTCGAGCGGTCGTTCGCGCCGTTCATCCACGACGGCTTCTGCATGGACCTGGTCAGCGGGCGGGGGATCGGCCGGGATCCGTACGGCGACCACAGGAGGGGGCGGCTGATCGCCTCGGCGATCCTGCTGCTCGGGGACGCGGCGCCCGTCGCGGCCCGGACCCGCTGGCAGGGCATGGTCAAGGGCTGGGCGGTACGTGACACGGTCCAGCCGATGCTCGAAGAGGCCGACCTGGGGTTCCACGCCCGCCTGGCCGCGATCCTGGACGACGAGACGATCCCCGCCGCGCCGGAACCGGCCGGGCACAGATTGCTGCCGATGAGCGCCCGCGCCGTCCACCGGGGGCCGGGCTGGTGCGCGGGGCTCAGCATGGCCTCCTACCGGATCGGCCACTACGAGCACGGCAACGGCGAGAACCTACGCGGCTGGCACACCGGCTCGGGAATGCTCTACTGGTGGGCGAAGGGCCACGGCGACCAGTACTCCGACTCCTTCTGGGCCACCGTCGACCCCTACCGCCTGCCGGGCACGACCGTCTCCACCAAGCGGCTGGCCGACGGCGCCGGCGCGGCGTGGGGCGACACCTGCCCGCCGGGCCGCTGGGTTGGCGGCGCCACGGACGGCAGGTACGCGACGGTCGGCCAGCACCTGAACGGCCTCCAGAGCACGATGGAGGCGTTCAAGTCGTGGTTCTTCCTCGATGACGCCGTGATCTGCCTGGGGGCCGGGATCACCGGGCGGGACGGTGTGCCGGTCGAGACCATCGTGGACAACCGCCGGACCGGCGCGCTCCTCACCCTCGACCAGAAGGCGGGCTGGGCGCACCTGGCGGGCCACGGCGGCTACGTCTTCCACGGCCTCCTGCGCACGCTGCGCGAGAACCGCGCCGCCGGCTCGGTGACCCGGAGCTATGTGACCCTCTGGCTCGACCACGGGATCGACCCGGACGCGGCCGGTTACTTCTACGTGCTCCTCCCGGGCGCGACCCCGGCGCGGACCCGCGCCCGCGCCACCGACCCGACCTGGTTACGCGTCCTGGCCAACACCGCGCGCCAGCAGGGTGTCCAGGTGCCATCGCTCGGCCTGACCGCCGTCAACTTCTGGAACGCCGGAGCGGTCGGTGGCCTGACCGCCTCCGCTCCGTGCGCGGTCCTCGTCAAGGAGTGCGGCGACGGCACGGCCACGCTGACGGTGTCGGATCCCCGGCGCGACCTGAGCGAGCTGACCGTGACCTGGGACCGGCCGGTGACCCGGGTGCTGCGCGGCGATCCGCTCCTGGTGAGTGCCACGACGGGCGCGCGGCTCACCCTCCGGTGGGGGCGGCTGTCGGACCGGGGCGGCAGCTCGAAGACGATCACCGTACGGCTGGGCTAGGGGCGACCTCGCCTACAGGTCCAGGCGGACGCCGTGGGACTCGAGCCAGACGTTCAGGTCCAGGGCCAGCTCCAGGCTCATCCTCGACATCGTCGTGGTCGTCTTGCCGACCGGGGCCGCGGTGAGCTCCCTGACGGCCGCCGCGTCGAGCAGCGGCAGGACCGGCGCCGTCCCGGCGCGGACGAGGCCGCTCAACGTGTCGCGGAGCGCCTGCTCGTAGGCGACGTCCTGGGTCGCCGGGTAGGGGCTCTTGACCCGCCGCAGGATCGACTCGGGCACCAGGTCGCCGGCGGCGGCGCGGAGCAGGCTCTTCTCCCGGCCGTCGAAGGTCTTCATCGCCCATGGCGTGTTGAAGACGTACTCGACCAGCCGGTGGTCGCAGAACGGCACCCGGACCTCCAGGCCGACGGCCATGCTCAACCGGTCCTTGCGGTCCAGCAGGACCGGCAGGAACCGGGTCAGGTGCAGGTAGCAGACCTCCCGCATCCGCCGTTCGAGGGCGTTCTGGCCAGGCAGGTACGGCACCTCGGCCAGCGCGCTCCGGTAAGTGTCCGCGGTGTAGGACGGCAGGTCGAGCCGGTCGAACAGCGCCCTGTCGAGCAGATCGGCCGGATCGTGGTCACGCATGACCATCGCGAGCCACGGGAAGGTGTCGGCCTCGACCGCCTGTGGCATGTGGAACCACGCGTACCCACCGAACAGCTCATCGGCCGACTCTCCGGACAGGGCCACGGTGGAGTGCTCGCGGATCGCCCTGAACAGCATGTACAGGGAGCCGTTCATGTCACCGAGGAAGTTCGGGATGTCGAAGGCGCGCACCACCGACGAGCGCAGGCGCGGGTCGGTCAGCTCCGCGGTGTCGAGCATGATGTCGGTGTGGTCGGAGTCGACGTAGCGCGCGAGCTCCTGTACGAACGGCGCGTCCGGATCACCGCGCAGCTCGTCGGGCTGGAACTGCTCGGCGTATCCGGCGAAGTCCACGGCGAAGGACCGGATCTGCCCATGCTTCTTGGCCAGCGCGGTGATGGTGCTGGAGTCCAGGCCGCCCGACAGCAGGCTGCACAGGGGCACGTCCGAGACGAGCTGGCGGCCCACGATGTCCTCGAGCAGGGCGCGGATCGTGCTGATGGTGACGTCGAGGTCGTCGGTGTGCTCGCGCGGCTCCAGCGCCCAGTAGCGGCGGATGGCCAGCCCTTCCCGGCGTACCCGCAGCAGGTGGCCGGGGCGCAGCTCGCGCATGCCCTTGAAGACGGCCCGCTCCGGGCTCCTGCCCAAGGTGAGCAGTTCGCGCAGGCCGTCCGTGTCCACCACCGGCTCGACCAGCGGGTTGGCGAGGATCGCCTTCGGCTCCGAGCCGAACAGCACGCCATCGCGCAGCGGGTAGTAGTAGAGCGGCTTGACGCCCAGGCGGTCGCGCACCAGCAGGAGCTCCTGGGCGCGGTCGTCCCAGATGGCGAAGGCGTACATGCCGTTGAGCCGGTCGGCGACACCCGCGCCCCATTCCAGATAGCCGTGGAGCACGACCTCGGTGTCGCTCCTGGTGCGGAAGCGGTGCCCCTTGGCCGCCAGTTCGGCCCGCAGCTCGACGAAGTTGTAGATCTCCCCGCTGTAGGTGATGACGACCGGGCCCTCGGCCGTCATGGGCATGTGGCCGCCCTCGACGTCGATGACCGCGAGCCGCCGGTTGCCGAGTATGGCGTGCGGTGACAGCCACAACCCCCGATCGTCCGGGCCGCGGCAGCTCATGGTCTCGGTCATGGCCTGGGCTGTGCCATGTTCACGGGCCAGGTCGCGGCTGAAGTCCACCCATCCGGCGATTCCGCACATGCGAGAGTCCTCCCAAGGGTTTGGGGGTGTCTTCATATCGGGATACGTGCAACGTATCCGCGCGTAGGCGGATGGTCTATGGACGGGAACGGAAGGGCTCGTACAAATCAGGCGCTCAACCGCTGGAATGGCGGTATCGGGCGAACCTTTCAGTCCTAACTGGATTTGCCGAAATTGATCGACCCGAAAATGTCGCCCGCTTGGAGCACCGGGCCGGTGATCCGGGCGTCGCCGCTGATCGTGTTGGACACGTCGTGCTTGGTCTGGACGAGTCTGGCCGTCTCCGTGGTCCACGACGTCAGGTTCTGCCCGAATTCAGCGTCTTCCTGGGCGCGTTCGACCAGGCTTTTGGCGGTTTCCTCCGGGGTTTGCGCTGTTTCGATGGCGGCTACGGCGTCGTCGCCGAAACGGCGGCGTACGAGGCCCGTCAAAGAGGTCCAGGCATTCTTGCCGGCTTCGCCCGCGGCGCCGCCGACAATCGCCGATATGACCGCCGCCAGAGCGGGAATGACGCTCGGATCCATCGCGCAGCTCTTTTCGTCAAGGACGTTCTCCCAGACTAGCGCTCCGCTTGCCACGATCCAGTGCGACGGGAACACTACTGAACCGTGGCTGGGCCGGAGAGCGCTGGGCAGGCGAACGACGCTGATATACGCAACGAGGTGTCCGGACAGGTGTCCGGCGGGGTGGTGCAGGCCAGGGACATAGGGTCCGTGACCATAGGCGCCACGCCTCCGCCGCCCGTACGGATCCCCCGGCAGCTGCCCGCCGCGCCGCCCGGCTTCGTCAACCGGACCACCGAGCTGGCGCTGCTCGACCGCCTCCTTCTCCTTGAGGAGGGACCCGCGATCGCGGTGGTCAGCGGCCTCAAGGGAGTCGGCAAGAGCGCGGTCAGCCGCCGCTGGGCGCACCAGGTCCACGAGCGGTTCAGCGACGGCCAGCTGTACGCCGACTTCGGCGCGCTGCGGCACCGGGGCGGCACCGAGGTCAGCGACGTCCTCGGCGGGTTCCTGCGCGCGTTCGGCGTCCATGAGGAGTGGATCCCGGCGGAGCTGCCGGAACGGGCGGCCATGTTCCGCTCCATGACGGCCGACCTGCGGCTGCTCGTGCTGCTGGACGACGCCGAGCACGCCGCCGAGGTGACGCCGCTGTTCCCCGCCTCCGCCGCGAGCGCGGTCGTCGTGACCAGCCACCACCAGCTCGGCGAGCTGCTCGTCGCGGGCGCGCGGCCGGTCAGAGTCGCGCCGCTCCAGGACGAGGAGGGGGTACGACTCCTCTCGGGCATGCTCGGCGAGGACCGGGTCGCCGCCGAGCGGGAGCGGGTGAGCGAGCTCGTACGGCTGTGCGGCGGCCTGCCGATCGCCCTGCGGGTGGCCGGGGCGCGGCTGGTCCAACGGCCGACATGGACGGTCGAGCGGCTGGTCGGCGAGCTGCGGGACGCCGAACGACGGCTGGACCACCTGATGACGGAGGGCAGAGCGATCGTCGAAGCGGTTTTCGACTCCGCGTACACCGGGCTGCCGGAGCAGGCGGCCCGGCTCTACCGCCTGCTGGGCACGCTGCCCGGCCCCGGCTTCTCGGCCGGGGTGGCGCGGGCCGTCCTGGAGAGCGAGCCGGACCACGCGCTGGACCTGCTTCTCGATGCGAGTCTCGTCGAGGAGCTCGACGGCGACACGTACCGCTTCCATGACCTGGTCCGGCTGCACGCGGCCCGGTGCGCGCGGCGCGTGGACCCGCCCGAGGCGCGGGAGGCGGCGCTGCGGCGGGTGGCGGAGTGGTACCTGGGGCAGGTGGCCGCCGCCGACGCCGCCATGGGTCCCCGGCTGCGCCTGGCCGACCATCGGGAGCGGTTGTCGGCCGTCGGCCTGCCGTTCGCCACACCTGGAGCGGCCCTCGACTGGCTGGAGAAGGAGCGCCCCAACGTGCTCGCGCTACTGCGCGCGGCGGCGGCAGGTGAATGGGACGAGCTGGTCTGGCAGCTGGCCGAGGCCCTGTGGCCGCTCTATCACGAGCGCAAGCACTACGCGGACTGGATCGAGACCAACCGGCTGGGCGTGGCCGCGGCGCTCCGCGTCGGCGACCGTGCCGTGGAGGCCAGGATGCGGAACCAGGTGGCCCGCGCCCACCTGGAGCTCGGCGAAACCGACCAGGCCCAGGCCGAGCTGGTCCACGCGCATCAGGCGGCCCGCGAGGCGGCTGACCCGAGGATGGAGGCGGTCGTCCTGGAGTCGCTCGGGCAGGTCGCCCTGACCCAAGCCTCCGCCTTGGAGTCCCTCGGCCAGGCCCGGGAGCTGATGGAGGATGCCGTCGCCCACTTCGCCGCCGCGCTGGCCATCCACGAAGGGCTGGGCAACACGCGGGGGATCGGCCTGCAGAGCTACCATCTCGGCCTGGTTCACAGCCGCGCGGGCCGGCACGAAGCGGCGATCGCCGCCTTCGACCGGGCTCTGGCTCTCATGATCTCGGCCGGTGACCGGCTCAGCCAGGGGAAGATCCACCTCGTCCTGGGCGAGGCCCACCGCGAGCTCGGCCACTCCGCGCAGGCGCTGCACTCGGCACGGATCGCCGTGGACATCATGCGCGAGCGCCGCATTCCGGCCAAGGAGACGCGTGCCCTGGAGCTGCTGGCCGACCTCGACCCCAGGGACGCCGAGGGCTATCTGCGGCAGGCCATCGCGGTCTGCCTCGCCTCCGGCAACCTGCCCAAGGCCGAGGAACTCCGCGCCCGCCTGAGCGGCGACTAAGCGAGGTCGATGGCCGCTTCCCGGTCGCCGACCCGGACGGTGGTCAAGGGGCCGTCGCCGTTGACCAGCCAGCCGTACACCGCGGACGGCAGGCACCGGGGGTCGAGGTCGCCGCGCGCTCCGGCGGACGCGGTGACGTCGAAACGCCGCCCGTCCCGTAGCGTCAGACGGACCCGCCGCGCACCGACCACCTCGGCCGCCATGAGACAGCCGGGATAGCGCCGCAGAGTCTCCGCCGCCCAGCCGTCAGCCGGGTCCCCGCGGACGATGATGGCCGCGGTCTCCAACCGCCGCCGGTCCGGCTCCTCGGCGTCCACGACGAGATGCGGGTCTCGTACGCGCTCCCCCTCACCGGTCACGGGGAAGCGCTGCCCCGCGCCGGCCACAGGGAAGCGGCGCAGGGACACGGTGCCGTCCTGGACCTCGGCTTCGACCAGGAACGAGAGCACCTCGCCACGCTCCCCCAAGGGATCGGGCAGCGCGGTGGCGGCGGGCTCGGGTCCGGGTTCGAGGTCCATCAGCCGGTACGCGACGTGCCGTAACAACGTGCCCGCCCGGCCGGACTCGCCCAGCGTCCGCCCGGTGACCTCGTCATAGGCACCCGGCCGGTACGTGTCCATGATCCGCTCGATCTGCCCCAGCAGGTCCCGCCGCGGGTCGAGGCGGGGCAGCGCCCGGGACAGCGCGGCCGTGGGGGAGGCCGGATCGAGCTCCTCGGCCTCCCGACCGGACGAGGCCAGGAGGGTGGGGCGGCCCAGCGCGGCGCCGTAGAAGGTGACCGACCCGTGGTCGCCCACGACCACGTCCGCCGCCAGGAGCGCCGCCTGCCAGCCCTGCCGGGGAGGCAGCAGCACCAGGCCGGCGTCGAGGGCGTCCCCCAGCCACAGCCGGACCTGCAGGCCGCCGTGGCCGTACCAGACGTTCGGATGCGCGGCCAGGACCACCTGGTACTCGTCCACCGGCAACTCGGCCGTCAGCCGCGCGACCAGGTCGTCGTTGGCGCCGAGCAGGGAGTGTTCGCCCCAGGTGGAGCTGATCAGCACCAGCTTGCGGTCGTCGGTGCCGAGGGCGCGCCGGTAGCGGTCGCGCCGCGCCGCGTTCGCCAGGATCCGGTCGAAGCACGGATCGCCGGTCACCACGGCCAGAGGCACCGCCTCCGGGCATTCGCCCGCCAACCGGGTCAGCTGCTCGTGGTGCGGCAGGGCGATGGCCGCCGGTACGAGCCGGCCGTCGTGCACCAGCTGGCGCCGGGCGAGACCCGAGACGCCGCCTGCGGCGGGAAGCAGCCGGTTGTGCCCGGCGCCGTGCGGAACCAGCAGCAGCGGGGCCCTCAGCCGGTGCAGGTCGCCGTTGGCGCTGGCGGAGACGGCCAGGTCGAAGGGAGTGTCCACGGCCTGCGCCCAGGAGACGACACGTGCCTCGACGTCCCGCAGATAGTCGCCGATCCCGTCGTCGAACGCCGAACCCGCGGCGACCGTGAACAGCACCTGGACGCGAGGATCCGAACGGAACAGCGGCAGCACGTCCAGCAGCCGGCTCGCCGAGGTGACCGTACGCGCCACCGCGAGGATGTTCCGGCTGGTGCCGACCGTGCGCCAACGGCGAGACCCGGCGCCGATCGGTACACGAAGCCAACCCTCGCCGCTCACCACCACTCCGACCGGCCCGATTCCGCAGTAAAAGCCCACCATATGCCGCGAACCCGTCGTACATGGTACGCGGCCGCCCATTCCCCGGGAGGTCTTGTCGATGGATGCGGCGGCGGCCCGCGCCGCCGTCGATGCGGCCTGTTCGGCGCGCCAATACCGGGCCGCGCCGGCCGCCACAGCGACGGCGGCGTGGGCCGCCGGTCTGGGAGAGCCGCACGTGGGCGAGCGCCAGGCAATCACCTTTTCCGTCATTTACCATTTTCCTGGTGTGTCGTTGAAGAGCCGGGGGAAGCGCCGATCGCCTCTCCGGTGAAGACGATGAATTCCCGGCATGATGCTTTGGGGCGCCCCTCCTCGCGCGATGCCGCATTTCCCGACATATCCGATGCATTCGTATTATGTGGCCCCATGTTGTGAAATGAGGCTTTGCCTGTCGCCGGGAGACCGGGCCGCTCGCCGGGATTATGGTGGGATATGTTCATGCCGTATCGGCGTATCCCGGGAAACCGAATCCGGCGCTCTCATCCGATCCCCATCATCATCGGGGGAACGATCGTCATTCAGGGAGTGATCTCTGGTGCTCAAGCGTCTGCTTCTCAGCGCCGCCCTGGCGGCGTCCACCGTAATCGTCACCGGAACGGCCACCACGCAGGCCGCCGGCGCCGCGAGCGCCTGCCCGCCCACCGCCCAGCTCGCGGGCACCACGCCGCAGAGCGTGGCCAAGAAGTGCAAGTGGATGTGGGACAGTCACCACAACTGGTGCAAGTTCTGCTGGAGCCACGGCCACTGGTCCAAGCAGTGGTGCAAGAGCGGCGGCGGCGGTGGCGGCATGGGCGGTCACGGTCACGGCCATGACCACTGGTGGGATCACCACGACAATGGGTGGTGGGACGACGACCACTGACCCACCAGCACCGACCCACGCACAACGGACGCTCCGCGCGGCATCATCGCGCGGAGCGATCCCCCATGTAAAAGGCGCATTCTTCGGCGTGCTTGGTGGTGAATTCCGGAATCTCGCGTCGGCCGGAACCAGGCCCCTGCGGGGAGTCAGGAAGTCGCGCTCGGAGGCGCCAGGCCGAGCATCCGGGTGGTGATCCGGTGCAGGTGGACGCGGAAGCGGTCCACGCTCCTTTCGCCTTCGGAGAAGCTGGAAAGGGGCGTGCTCATCGTGGCGTAGCGCACGAAAATGATGACGGACCAGGCGATCGCTCGCACACAGAGCTCCACGTCGGCCTCGGAGTCCATGAGGCCCGCCGCGGCGGCGCTGTTGAACTTGCTGTAGACCGCATGGACCAACGGCTCGTTGTAGATCTGCTCCAGGTTCTGCAGATCGGCGGCGTCGCCCAGCCAGCGGTGCATCAGCAGCGCGGAGACGTCGGGGTTGTCGAGGCAGAAGTTCAGGTAGTCGTCGACCAGGGCGTGGACACTCGCCGCCAGTTGCGGCGCTCCCGACTCGTCCAAACGGGCGAGGGCGTGCTCCAGCAGGGCCTTCTGCGCGGTGTAGCCGCGCCCCATCACCGCCAGATAGAGCTCCCGCTTCGAACCGGCGAGCTCCATGACGGTCTCGATGTTCAGGTCGGCGGCTTCGGCGATCTGCCCCATCGTCGTTGCGTCGTATCCGAGGGCCGCGAACAACCGCGTCGCGGCCGAGATGATCCTTTCCACGCGGCTCCTTTCCTGAACGCCCGCGATCCGCTCCTCCATACGCGAGGTAACCCCCGTCCACTCCAACAGATCAGCTGTCAAGTCCGGGCAAAGCGACACGCGGCACGCCGGTCTGGCATCATGCGATCATGCGAATCGGGACGCTCGGCGCAGCTCGCATCACCCCCATGGCGCTCGTCAAGCCCGCCCGCGCCGTGCCCGAGGTCGAGGTGGCGGCGGTGGCCGCCCGGGATCGGTCGCGTGCCGAGAAGTTCGCGGCCAAGCACGGCATCCGGCTCGTCCACGACTCCTACGAGCAAGTGATCGCCGACCCCTCCCTGGACGCGATCTACAACCCGCTGCCGAACGCCCTGCACGCCGAGTGGACGCTCAAGGCGATCGAGGCGGGCAAGCACGTGCTGGCCGAGAAGCCGTTCACCTCCAACGCCGCCGAGGCGCGGTCCGTCGCGGACGCCGCCGCGAAGTCCGGCGTGGTGGTCATGGAGGCGTTCCACTACCGGTATCACCCGCTGATGGAACGGGCTCTCGAGATCGTCGCCACCGAACTCGGCGAGGTCCGGCATGTCGAGACATGGATGTGCTTTCCGCTCCCCAATTTCTCCGACATCCGCTACTCGCTGGAGCTCGGCGGCGGCGCGCTCATGGACGCGGGCTGCTACGCGGTGCACTGCCTGCGTACGCTCGGGCCGGGCGAGCCCTCGGTCGTGAGCGCGGCGGCCCTGCTGCGATCGCCGGGCGTCGACCGGGCGATGGCCGCCGACCTGCGCTTCCCCACCGGCGCGACCGGGCGGATCCACGCCTCCATGTGGTCGGGAAACCTGCTCAAGATCGCCGCGCGGGTCGACGGCGAACGCGGGTCGCTGCGCATCACGAACTTCATCGCCCCGCAGCTCTTCCACCGGATGACCGTGACCGTCGACGGCCGGCGGCGCCGCGAGCGCGTCGCGGGCGACGCGACGTACACCTGCCAGCTACGCGCCTTCGTGGCGGCGGTGGAGCAGGGCACCCCGCCGCTGACCCCGCCTGCGGACTCCGTCGCCAACATGACGGTCATCGACGACATCTATCGCAAGGCGGGACTCCCCCTCCGCGGCGTCCAGTAGCCGGCCCCGGGCCCTCACACGGTGAGCATCCCCTGTCCAATTGCCTACTTGAACATCCTATATAACTGGTAGGAAATTGGATGTTAGGCGCCGGGATTTGGAGGGATGACCGTGGATATGCCGAACTTCCTGGTCGTAGGGGTTCCGAAGGCGGGAACGACGGCCCTGCACGCCGCTCTCCAGCGGCATCCGCAGCTCTTCCTGCCACAGGTGAAGGAGCCCAAGTACTTCCTCACCGACGGCCCGCCACCGGCCAAGGGCGGGCCCGGCGACGTGGAGACGTACCGGGAGCACGTCTGGCGCCGCGAGGACTACGAGGCGCTGTTCGCCGCGGCGCCCGCGGGGACGCTGGCCGGCGAGTGCACGCCCTTCTACCTGTACGACCGGGACGCGCAGCGGCGCATCAAGGCGGCCATCCCGCACGCCAGGCTCATCGTGATCGTGCGGGACCCGGTCGAGCGCGCCCACTCCAACTGGACCCACCTGTGGTCGGCCGGGCTCGAACCGATCGGCGACGTGGTGCGCGCCTGCGAGGCGGAGGGCAAACGGATCGCGGCCGGGTGGGCGCACTTCTGGCACTACGTGGGACTCGGCCGGTACGGCGAGCAGCTGGCCGCCCTGTACGAGCTGTTCCCGCGCGAGCAGGTGCTGCTCTTCCGCTACCGGGACCTCGTCGACCGGCCGGCCGACACGCTCGACCGGATCTGCGGCTTCCTCGGGGTGGAGCGGGGGCTGCTGACCGAGATGCCGAGGGAGAACGTGACGGCGCATCCCGACGCGAGCCCCCGGCACGCGGTGCTGTCCTCGGTCCGGCGGCTCCTGCCCGGGGCTCTGGCCGATCCCGTCGAGCAGCTGCTCCAGCGGCGGGCCGCCCCGCGCCGCCCTCTGACCTGGGAGCAGCGGCGGCAGCTCATCCCGTACTTCACCGACGACATCCGGCTCCTTCAGCAGGTCACCGGCGAGGACTTCAGCGACTGGCTCAGGCCCAGGGAGCGTTCGGGTGGCCTGGTCGGCAGCCGGCCGCCCGGCCAGCGGCAGTCCAGGAACGGGCGCCCGCACCCGTCCTGACGATCAGCGCAGCTCGGTGCGCAGCTCGTGGGCTCCGTCGGCGCGGGTGTACTCGTAGTACAGCCGGATCCGCCCGTCCGGCAGGTCGACGATGTCGAGGTAACGCAGGCCGCCGCCCGCGTGCGGCGACATGGCCGCTGGGGCGGTCCCCACCGGGGTCAGCTCGCCGGGGTCGGTCCCTACGGCGATCCCGGTGCGCTCCTCGTAGTTCTCGGCCGCGCTGGCCCGCCCGTCGTAGAAGGCCAGCACCCGGTCACCGTCGAAACGTACCGAGCTGATCCGTACGCCCCGCCCGTCCCACAGCCCCGGCCGCCCGCTCAGCGCCGTGCCGTGCCACGTCCACTCCAGGCCGTCGGCGCTGGTGGCGTAGTCGGTCACCATCTGGTCGGCCTCGTCGGAGTCGGCCAGCGGATGGCAGGAGGCCCACAGGTGCCACTTCCCGTCGCGCCGGACGATCACCGAATCCTTCACACCGGTCTTGGGGTCGCCGGGCAGGACGGTCTCGCGCGAGCGCGGGTCGAACCCGGCGGGGTCGTCGCTCTCCAGCACCTCCACCCGCCAGTGCTTGGTGCCCGGGGTGGCGCAGCTCAGGTACAGCCGCCAGCGTCCGTCCTCGGTGCGTACCAGGGTGGGCCGTTCCAGGGACTCGGCGGCCATCTCCTCGCGAGTGATCGTCGTCAGGGTCTCGAACCGTTCGCCGTCCACCGAACGGGCCACCACCACCGCGTACCCGCGTCCCTCCCCCACGGGGCGGCGCAGCCGGTAGGCGAGGTAGATCAGCCCGTCCGCCGCGACCGCGCTGGGACCCCCCGCCCAGTGCCCTTCGCCCGCGATCGGTGGCGCGATCGCGACGGTCGCGCGGTCAGGGTCGGGGAGCAGGGCAGCGGGAACGTCCGTGGGGTTCGACATGGACTCGAGGCTAGGCCACGACGTGGAGTGCGACACCGCTGCTCACCGACCCTTTGCATTCCCTTATTCCTACCTAAATAGTATGGATAATACACGCCCTGGTCCACGCAGGGCGCATCATGTGGACCGCCTCCCCGAATATGCAGGAATCGGTAAGGGAAGTGACCTGGTCGTCCGCATTCCTCCATCGACGTGGTCACTATGTGCATCGAATGCTTACTCGTTGTCATTAGGGGCGATACCTACGGCATTCCCCCAGCTGCCGAGACGAGGGCCGGGTACATGAGCGAAACCACGACGAAAACCGCTGTGGACGAGGTTCACGTGCTGTGGACCTCGGAGGGCATGAGCTGCGACGGCGACACGGTCTCGGTGACGGCGGCCTCCAATCCGAGCCTCGAAGCGGTGCTGCTCGGCCTGGTGCCCGGATTGCCGAAGGTGCATCTGCACAACAAGGTGCTGGCGGCGGAGGTGGGCAAGGACTTCATGGCCCCCTTCCACCAGGCCGCGGAGGGCCAGCTACGCCCGTTCGTCTTCGTGGTCGAGGGGTCGATCCCCAACGAGCAGATCAACGGCGACGGTTACTGGACGTCGATGGGGAACGACCCGGTCACCGGACAGCCGATCACCGTCAACCAGTGGATCGACCGGCTCGCGCCGCAGGCGTGGGCGGTGGTCGCGATAGGCACGTGCGCGACGTACGGCGGCATCCACGCCATGGCGGGCAACCCGACGGGCAGCATGGGGCTCGGCGACTACCTGGGCCACGACTTCCGCTCGGCCGGCGGGCTGCCCATCATCAACGTGCCGGGCTGCCCGGTGCAGCCCGACAACTTCATGGAGACCCTGACCTGGCTGCTGTACCAGGCCGCTGGGCTGGCTCCCATGATCCCCCTGGACAAGGAGTTGCGACCGACCTGGTTGTTCGGCAAGACGGTGCACGAGGGGTGCGACCGTGCCGGCTACTACGAGCAGGGCGACTTCGCCAAGGACTACAACTCCCCCAAATGCCAGGTCAAGGTCGGCTGCTGGGGGCCGGTGGTCAACTGCAACGTCCCCAAGCGCGGCTGGATGGGCGGGATCGGCGGCTGCCCCAATGTGGGCGGCATCTGCATCGGCTGCACGATGCCCGGCTTCCCGGACAAGTTCATGCCGTTCATGGACCAGCCACCCGGCGCGCTGGTCTCCTCCACCGCCACCGGGGCGTACGGGTCGTTCATCCGCAAGCTGCGCGGCATCACCAACAGGACGGTCAACAAGGAGCCGAAGTGGCGCCACAACCGGCCTGAGCTGACCAGCGGCTACCAACCGGACCATAGCTAGGGGAGAGGGAACGTCGCGGTGACCATCCGATCCAAGGAGGCTCAGGAGACTCGGCAACTGGTCGAGATGTCCTGGGACCCGATCACCCGCATCATCGGCAACCTGGGGATCTACACGAAGATCGACTTCAACAACAAGGAAGTCGTCGAGTGCAAGAGCACCTCCTCGTTGTTCCGGGGCTACAGCGTGTTCATGCGCGGAAAGGACCCGCGGGACTCGCACTTCATCACCAGCCGCATCTGCGGCATCTGCGGCGACAACCACGCGACCTGCTCGGTCTACGCCCAGAACATGGCCTACGGCGTCAAGACGCCGCCGCTGGGCGAATGGATCATCAATCTCGGCGAGGCGGCCGAGTACATGTTCGACCACACCCTGTTCCAGGACAACCTGGTCTTCGTCGACTACTGCGAGCAGATCGTCAAGGAGACCAACCCCACCCTGCTGCGCAGGGCGGAGACCACCGAGGCACCGCACGGCGACATCCACGGGTACCGGACGATCGCCGACATCATGCGGGCGTTCAACCCGTTCACCGGCGCGATGTACCGCGAGGCGCTGCAGGTCAGCCGGGTCACCCGGGAGATGTTCTGCCTGATGGAGGGGCGGCACGTACACCCCTCGACGATCTACCCGGGTGGCGTGGGCACGGTGGCGACGCCCCAGCTGTTCACCGACTACCTGTCCCGGCTGCTCAGGGTGCTCGACTTCGTGAAGAAGGTCGTCCCGCTCAACGACGACCTGTTCGACTTCTTCTACGAGGCGCTGCCGGGGTACGAGGAGGTCGGCAAGCGGCGGACGATGCTGGGCTGCTGGGGTTCGTTCCAGGACCCGGCCGTGGTCGACTACGACTACCGGAACATGGGCGAGTGGGGCCGGGGCATGTTCGTCACTCCGGGCATCGTCCTGGACGGCGAGCTGCGCACCACGAGCCTGGTGGACATCAACCTCGGCATGCGGATCCTGCTGGGCAGCTCGTTCTACGACGACTGGGTGAACGAGGAGGTCTTCGTCACCCACGACCCGCTGGGCAACCCGGTGGACCGGCGTCATCCGTGGAACCAGACCACACTGCCGAAGCCGCAGAAGCGCGACCTGGCGGGCGGCAACTACAGCTGGGTGATGAGCCCCCGCTGGTACGACGACCGCACGGGCGATCACCTCGCGCTCGACACCGGGGGCGGGGCCCTCGCGCGGCTCTGGACGACGGCGCTGGCCGGCATCGTCGACACCGGAGGCGTCCGGGCGACCGGCAGCAGCGTGGAGATCAACCTGCCCAAGAGCGCGGTCCTGCCGGAGATGCGGTTCGAGTGGAAGATCCCCAAATGGTCAAACACGATCGAGCGCAACCGGGCCCGCATCTACTTCGTCGCCTACTCCGCCGCGATGGCCTTCCACTTCCTGGACCAGGCGATGGCCGAGGTACGCGCCGGCCGGACGCGGGTCTTCGCCGACTTCGACGTGCCCGATGACGCCATCGGCTGCGGGTTCCACGAGGCGGTACGCGGGGTTCTGTCCCACCACATGGTGATCCGCGACGGCAAGATCGCCAACTACCACCCGTACCCGCCCACGCCGTGGAACGCCAGCCCGCGGGACGTCTACGGCACTCCCGGTCCGTACGAGGACGCGGTCCAGGGCATGCACATCTTCGAGGAGAACGGCCCGGAGAACTTCAAGGGCATCGACATCATGCGTACGGTCCGCAGCTTCGACCCCTGCCTGCCGTGCGGCGTCCACATGTACCTCGGCGACGGGAAGGTGCTCAAGCAGGTGCACTCCCCGACGCTGGGCACGAGCATCTCCGGTTAGGGGCGGACGATGTCACTGACCGACCGTGAGGTGGCCGACCGGCTGGCCCGGGTGGACGCCCTGCTGGACGGCGTCGAGTCGCTGCCCGACCCGGAGTCCACCATCGAGGTGCTCCAGGCGCTGCTCGACCTGTACGGCGAGGCGCTCGCCCGGATCGTCGCGATCGGCGGGGAACGGCTCGGGCCGGCGCTCGCGCAGGACGAACTGGTCTCCTACCTGCTGGTGCTGCACGACCTGCACCCGCTGGACGTGTCCGCCCGGGTGGAGAAGGCCGTGAGCGGTGTACGGCCCCGGCTCGGCGGCGCGGCCGTGGAGACGGTGGCCGTGGCGGACGGCGTGGCGAGCGTACGGCTCCTGCGCGGTCGCGGCGGCTGCGGCACTGCCGATCGGGCGGCTCTGCTGGAGGAGGCGATCCGCAACGCGGCCCCGGAGCTCGACCGGGTGGAGATCGAGGAGATCGGCCCGCCACCCGTCTTGATCTCCATCGACGCCTTGCGCCGCAACCCCGGCGCGCGGACGTCGTGAGGGAGCGCGGCATGGCACGAGGGGGTCTGCGCGGCCTCATCGACCGGACGGCCGAGCGACGCGCGGCTGACCAGCCGGCGGCTGACCAGGATGCGGCCGACCACGGCGGCAACCCCTGCCGGTGTGAGCTGTGTGCCGCGCCCATCCCCGCCGACCACCGGCACCTGCTCGAACCGGCGGTCCGCGAACCGCGCTGTGCCTGCCGCCCGTGCGCGCTGCTCTTCGAGCATCCACCGGCCGAAGGGGACCGCTACCGCCTGGTGCCCGACCGCCGGTGGTACCTGCCGGACTTCGTCCTCGACGACGCCACCTGGGCGTCCCTGGACATTCCCGTACAGATGGCCTTCGCCTGTCACGACTCGGCCGAGGGCCGGACCGTGATCCGATACCCCGGCCCGGCCGGCGCGGTCGAGGCCGCGGTCGAGCCGGCCGCCTGGGCCGCGGTGGAGGAGGCCAACCCCGTGCTGCGGCGGCTGGCCCCCGACGTGGAGGCGCTGCTGGTCAACCGGACGCGCGACGCGCGAGACCACTGGCTGGTGCCGATCGACGACTGCTTCGCCCTCGTCGCCGTGCTCAGGTCTCACTGGAAGGGCCTGGCCGGCGGCCAGGACGTCTGGAACGAGGTCGGCGCCTTCTTCGCCGAACTGCGGCGCCGAGCCAAGCCCATGCCCATGCCCGTGGGCGTGTCGAAAGGAGTTCCACGATGACCGGCTCCATCAAGGTGGGCCGCCCAGATGCGCGGCCCAACATGACCGCGCATCTGAAGGGCGTCCATGAGGGCAACTCGGTCGGCAACTACGAGCAGCAACCGGGTCATCTTCCCGACGGCCGCTCGACGGCGGCGCGTTCCACCGGGATCAACCCGAAGGACCATGACCCGATCGACCCGGCCATGCCCAACCTGTCCCCGGCATGAGGCCGGACTCCGCCTTCGCCTCGCGGGAGGACGCGCCGCCGCCGGCGCTCAGGTTCGTGATCGAGAGCGCCGAGGCGGTGGAGTTCGCCGCGGTGCCGACGGTGCGGTTCACGCTGCGGATCGACGGCGCCGGCTCGTCGCCGATCCGCAGCGTCGCGCTGGACACCCACATCCGCATCGACGCCGCCCGGCGCCAGTACGACCCGCCCACCCGGCGGCGGCTCACCGACCTGTTCGGCGCGCCCGAGGATTGGGGCCGGACGTCGAGGAGCCTGCTGTGGGCGCGGGTGGTGACGCAGGTACCCGGCTTCGACGGGCACACGGTGGCGAGCATCGACGTGGCCTGCACCTATGACTTCGAGGTGGCGGTCGCCAAGTACTTCCACTCCCTGCCGGACGGTGAGGTCCCGCTGACCTTCCTGTTCAGCGGGACGATCTTCTACCTTGACGCCGGCCTGCTGCGGGCGGCCCGGATCCCGTGGGACACCGACGTCGCGTTCCGGATGCCGGTCCAGGTCTGGAAGGACGTCATGGAGCACTACTTCCCGCGCAGCGCCTGGCTCCGGCTGGACCGCGACGCCTTCGACCGGCTGTACGACTACAAGGTCCGGCACACGCTGGCGACCTGGGACGACGTCGTGTCGGCGCTGCTGGTACGCGAGCGTCAGGGAAAAGAGCAGGACGGTGGCTGATCGATGGACCAGGTGACAAAGGTCGCGCGCGCGGTCCTGTACGAGGGCTACCTGCTGTGGCCCTACCGCCCCTCGGCGCTCAAGAACGCGCAGCGCTGGACCCTGGGCGGCGTCTACCCGGAGCGGTGCGCCGAGACGGGCGACTCCTCGCTGATGCGCACCCAGGTGCTGATCGAGGCGGACCCGGCCGACACGATCGACGTCCGGGTGTGCTTCCTGCACTCCGTCGCCCGCCAGGTCGCGCGCGGCACCGGCGAGGAGCTCGTACCGGTCGCGGAGCTGACGGCCGGGGGCGAGCGTCACGTGGCCAGGGACGAGGCGACCGAGCGGGAGGTCGCCGCGCTCGGACTCGACCTCGCGGGTCTCGTCCAGCGGGCCGCCGTGGTGGACATCGACATACCCGAGGGCGGGGACGTCGAATGGCTGATCGGCCCGGACGGGCGGGGGGTCGGAGCGCTTTCGCGCAGCTGGCGGGCGCTGCGCGGGCGGGTCGAGATCAGCGCGGAACGCCCGGCGCCCGGCCTCTTCCGGATCACCGTCGAGGTCGCCAACACGACCGGCTGGGCGGGCGGCAGCCGTACCGAAGGGCTGAAACAGGCGTTCCTCTCCGCGCACACGGTCCTGCACGCGCCGCGCGGCCGTTTCGTCTCCCTGACCGACCCGCCGGAGGAACTGCGGCCGCTCGCGGAAGGCTGCGACAACGCCGGCGCCTGGCCGGTCCTGGTGGGCGAGGAGGGCGAGCGGCACACCATGCTCTCGGCGCCGATCATCCTGTACGACTACCCCCGGATCGCGCCGGAGAGCCCGGGTGACCTCTTCGACGCCACTGAGATCGACCAGTTGCTCACCCTGAGCGTGCTCGCCCTGACCGAGGAGGAGCGGCGGGAGATCCGCGACGGCGATCCCCGGGCCAGGGAGATCCTCGACCGATGCGCCTCGCTCACACCCGAGCGGCTCATGCGGTTGCACGGCACGGTACGCGAGATCCGTCCGCTGATCGAAGAGGAGCCGGTACATGACCGCGACGGATGACTTCTGGGCCCGGATGGAACGACGGGGCCCGGACACGGTGATCGTGGACGGCGTGACACTCGGCGCGGGCAGCCGGGTGCGGCTGCGCCCACGATCGCGGGCGGACGTCTTCGACCTCGCCCTCGGCGGCCGGGTGGCCGTCGTCGAGAGCGTCGAACAGGACGAGGCGGGCGCCCTCCACCTGGCCGTCACCCTTGAGGAGGACCCCGGCCGCGACCTGGGAGAGGCGAAACTGCCCGGACACCGGTTCTTCTACTCCGCCGAGGAGGTCGAGCCGATCGTGGCGGAGAGCCGGCCCGCCCGCGTCCTGGTCGCGGGCATCGGCAACATCTTCCTGGGCGACGACGGCTTCGGCGTCGAGGTGGCGCGGCTGCTGGCGGCCGAGGACCTGCCGCCCGGAGTGGACGTCGTGGACTTCGGGATCCGCGGCATGGACCTGGCCTACGCCCTGCAACGCGACTACGACACGGTGATCTTCGTGGACGCCGCGCCCCGTGGGGAGGCTCCCGGGACGCTGACCGTACTCGAACCGGCCGAGCCGGAGGCGGGCGTACCCATGGAGACCCACGGCATGGATCCGGTACGCGTGCTCCGGCTGGCCGCCGAGCTGGGCCGGATACCGCGCCGGGTGCTCGTCGTCGCCTGCGAACCGGAGACCGTGATGACCGGGGAGCCGGACGAAGACGTGCTGGTCGAGCTGAGCGAGCCGGTACGCGCGGCCCTCGGTCCGGCACTCAAGACGGTCCGATCCCTTGTCGAGACTTGATCGAAGCCATCGATGGACCGGGGTTACCGAAAAGCGAGGAGGTGGAAACGGATGAGGAAGGGGCCTGTGGTGGCTCTGGTGACGCTGTGCGCGGCCGTCGCGATGATCGCCGCGCAATGGCCGGAGATCAAGCGCTACCTGAACATGAGAAGGATGTAGGCACTTCATGCATGAGCTAGGAATGTGCGAGGGCCTGGTCGACCTGGTCCGGCAGCAGGCGGAGGGCCGGCGGGTCACCGGGCTGCGGGTCCGGATCGGCGCCCGCCACGCCGTCGTGGGCGAGGCGTTCGACCATGCCTTCGCGCTCGCCGCCGAGGGCAGCGCCGCCGAAGGGGCGGCGCTCGACCTCGTCGTCACGCCCGTCACCGTGGACTGCGGGGCCTGCGGTCACCAGTCGGAGTCCGTCGACGTGCTCGCGGTCTGCGCGCGGTGCGGCGACGACGACGTGGACGTCAGCGGCGGCGACGAGCTGGTCCTGGAATCGGTCCAGTTCAAGGAGGAAGCCGATGTGCCTCGGGATCCCCGGTGAGCTGGTGGGGGACGTCGAGGAGCACACCGACCTCGCCATGGTGGACGTCAGCGGGGTACGCCGCCGCATCAACATGGGGCTGCTCGCCGACGACCACCTCAAGCCCGGCGACTGGGTGCTCGTCCACGTGGGATTCGCCCTGTCGAAGATCTCCGAGGCCGAGGCCAAGGCCGTGATGGACATGCTGCACGGCCTCGGGCAGGCGTACACCGACGAGATCGACGCGCTCAAGGAATCGGACATCTCATGACCCTCCTCTGCAAGGAGCGCGATGCGCTTCGTCGATGAGTTCCGCGACGCCGACGCGGCCCGGGCGCTGGCCGCGCGGATAGCCGCCCGGTGCGAGCCGGGACGCCGGTACAAGTTCATGGAGGTGTGCGGCGGACACACCCACACCATCTACAAGCACGGCATCGAGGACTATCTGCCGGAGGCCGTGACGCTCGTGCACGGGCCGGGCTGTCCCGTCTGCGTCATCCCCATGGGCCGGGTGGACGACGCCGTCCACATCGCCCGGCAGCCCGATGTGATCATGACGTCGTTCGGCGACATGATGCGGGTGCCCGGGGGAGCGGCCACGTTCCTCGACGCCAAGGCCCAGGGCGCCGACATCCGGATGGTCTACTCGCCGCTCGACGCGCTCAAGATCGCCCGGGACAATCCGGACCGGCGGGTCGTGTTCATGGCGATCGGCTTCGAGACCACGGCGCCGTCGACGGCGGTGACCGTGCTGCGGGCGGCCGAGGAGGGCATCGACAACTTCTCCGTCTTCTGCAACCACGTCCTGATCATCCCGGCCGTCAAGGCGATCCTCGACTCGCCCGACCTGCGGCTCGACGGTTTCATCGGGCCCGGCCACGTCTCGACGATCATCGGCTGCCGGCCGTACGAGTTCATCGCGCGCGACTACCGGCAGCCGTTCGTGGTCGCCGGGTTCGAGCCGCTCGACATCCTCCACGCGGTCGACCTGCTGCTCGGCCAGCTGGCCGAGGGCCGTGGCGAGGTGGAGAACCAGTACGCGCGGGTGGTCCCGTGGGAGGGCAACCGGATCGCCATGGAGGTGATCGGGACGGTGATGCGCGTGCGCCCGCACTTCGAGTGGCGTGGGCTCGGCTTCATCTCGCACTCGGCGCTGGGGATGGCCGAGGAGTACGCCGCCTTCGACGCGGAGCGGATCTTCGACATCCCCGGTACCCGCATCGCCGATCCCATGGCCTGCCAGTGCGGCGAGGTTCTCAAGGGAGTGCTCAAGCCGTGGGAGTGCAAGGTGTTCGGCACCGCGTGCACCCCGGAGACGCCGATCGGGACCTGCATGGTCTCGTCGGAGGGAGCGTGCGCGGCGTACTACAACTTCGGCCGGTTCAGCCGGGAACGAGTGCGGGAGGCGACCCGGGCATGACCACCGAGAAGCAGGTCCTCGACCGGATCGAGCGCGTACGGCGCCGCCGCGCGGTGGTCCGGGAGGAACGCATCACCCTGGCGCACGGCTCCGGCGGCAAGGCGACCCGGACGCTGATCGACGCGGTCTTCCTGGAGGCGTTCCGCAATCCGCTGCTCGCCCCGCTGGAGGACGGGGCCACGCTGGCGCTGGGTGGCTCCCGCGCGGTGTTCACCACTGACGCGTTCGTGGTCTCCCCGCTGTTCTTCCCTGGCGGCGACATTGGTGACCTGGCGGTCAACGGAACTGTGAACGACCTCGCGGTGTGCGGGGCCCGTCCGCTGTACCTGTCCGCCGGGTTCATCCTCGAAGAGGGGTTCCCGGTCGGCGACCTGCGGCGGATCGTCGCCTCGATGGCGGCCGCGGCGGAGGCGGCGGGCGTCACGATCGTCACCGGCGACACCAAGGTGGTCCAGCGGGGCAAGGCCGACGGCTGTTACATCACCACCGCCGGGGTCGGTGTCGTCGAGCGTCCGGTCACGCCGTCCATCTCCGCGGCCCGGCCCGGTGACGCGGTCATCGTGTCCGGGCCGATCGGTGAGCACGGCGTCGCCATCATGCTGGCGCGCGGCGAGCTCGGCATCGAGGCGGACACGGTCTCGGACACCGCCCCGTTGAACGGCCTGGTGGCCGAGCTGCTGGACGCCCTCCCCACCCAGGTGCGGACATTGCGGGACGCCACCCGCGGCGGGGTGGCCACGGTGCTGAACGAGGTGGCGAGCGCCTCGGGTGTCTCCGTGGTGATGGACGAGGAGTCCGTACCGGTCCAGCCAGCCGTTACCGGGATGTGCGAGCTCCTCGGGATCGACCCGTTGTACGTCGCCTGCGAAGGGCGGCTGGTCGCCGTTGTCGACGGTGAGCACGCCGAGCGGGCGGTGGACATCATGCGCGGCCATCCGGTCGGCGCCGGGGCCGCGATCATCGGGTGGGTCGGGGAGGACCCGCCCGGCCTGGTGCTGCTGAGGACCGCCTTCGGCGGCACCCGCATCGTGGACCTGCTGGTCGGCGACCCGCTGCCGCGCATCTGCTGACGCCCGGCGACCCGTTCAACGGGTCGCTCGGTCCTGAGCCCCCGCCACCACGGCCTGCCCGAGGCTGATGCCGCCGTCGTTGCAGGGGACGCGCCGGTGCAGCAGGACGCGCAGGCCGTGGCGGCGCAGCCCGTCGACCACGGCGCCGAGGATGAGGGTGTTGCAGAACACCCCGCCGGACAGCGCCGCCACCTCCAGCCCGTTGGCGGCCGCGACCCGCGTCGTGGCCGTCACCACCGCCTCGGCCAGCCCGTGGTGGAAGCGCGCCGCGATCACCTCTGACGCCTCGCCCCGGCGAAGGTCGCCGACGACCGCGCGGATCAGGTCGGTGCTGCGGATGACCGTTCCGGTGACGGTGACCGGATAGCCGCCGCGGATGCCCGGGTCCGCCCGCTGCTCCAGCTCCACCGCCGCCTGTCCGTCGTAGGTGACCGTGTCGCGGATCCCCAGGAGCGCGGACACCGCGTCGAACAGCCGCCCGGCGCTCGACGTCACCCGTTGCGCCGGGCCGTTCGTCACGAGCGCCGCCACGGCCGGCCACCGGTCCTGATTGCGGCGGACCACGTCGAGGTCGTCGAAGGACCCTGGGCCGTACGCGCTGTGCAGGAAGGCCGCGGCCATCCGCCAGGGCTGCCGGATCGCCGTCACGCCGCCGGGCATCGGCACCGGCTCCAGGTGCCCGGCCCGCTCGAAGCCCGCCAGGTCGGCCACGAGCAGCTCGCCGCCCCAGATCGTGCCGTCCGTGCCGTACCCCGTGCCGTCGAGGGCCACGCCGACGACCGGGCCGCTCTCGCCGTTGTCGGCCAGGCAGGAGGCGATGTGGGCGTGGTGGTGCTGTACGCCGAGTGGCTGGACGCCGTCGAGGGTGAGGGCGTACTTGGTGGACAGGTATTCCGGGTGGAGGTCGTGCGCCACCACCTCCGGCTCGATCCCGAACAACCGCCGGAAGTGGGCGACGCCGCCGGCGAAGGCCTGCATCGTCGCGTAGTTCTCCAGGTCGCCCAGGTGCTGGGAGACGAACGCGTGGTTGCCCGTCGCCAGGCAGAAGGTGCTCTTGAGCTGCGCTCCGCAGGCGAGGACCGGGCGGGGGAACGTCCAGGGCAGCGCGAGCGGCGCGGGAGCGTGCCCACGGGCTCGCCGTACCGGAACCTCCGTGTCGCGGAAGACCCGGACCACCGAGTCGTCAAGGCCCGCGTGAATCGGCCGATCGTGGGTGAGAAAGGCGTCGGCGGCCAGCCGCCGCGCGTCCTCGTCGCGGTGCGCGATGGGCTCGCCCGACAGATTCCCGCTGGTCAGTACGAAGGGGCGGCCCAGTTCGCGGGCCAGCAAGTGGTGCAGGGGCGTGTACGGCAGGAGCACGCCGATGTCCCGGTTGCCGGGCGCCACTGAGCTGGCGATGGGCGAGCCGGGGCGTCGTGGCAGCAGCACGATCGGGCGACGCGCGCCGGTGAGGGCGGCGACCACCCCGCTCGCCTCGCCGTCCAGCACACACAGCTCGCGTACGGCGGCCAGGTCCGGCGCCATCACGGCGAACGCCTTGTCCCCACGGTGTTTACGGACCCGCAGCGCCGCCACAGCGTCCTCGTCGGTGGCGTCCACAGCGAGATGATGGCCGCCGAGTCCCTTCACCGCCAGGATGGAACCACCGCGGAGCAGCGCCGCCGCCTCGGACACCGGATCGCCCGCGACCATCGTGCCGTCGGAGGTGTGCAGGACGAGCGTGGGACCGCAGGCGGGGCAGCACACCGGCTGGGCGTGGAAGCGACGATCGCGGGGGTCGCGATACTCCGCCGCGCATGCCGTACACATGGCGAAGGTCCGCATGGTGGTCGCGGCGCGGTCGTACGGAATGGCCGTGATGATCGTGAACCTGGGGCCGCAGTTGGTGCAGTTGACGAAGGGGTAGCGGTAGCGGCGGTCGGCCGGGTCGAACAGCTCGGCCAGGCAGTCGTCACAGGTCGCCGCGTCCGGTGACACATGCGCGCGTGGGATGCCGCCGATCACGCCTGGTCCGCCGGTCTCGTTGCGGACGCTCATCTCGCTCGGTACGCACGTCCCGCCTCGTCTACCCGTCTCGCTCGGTTCGACCGTCTCGCTTGGTCTGCCCGTCTCGCTAGGTCTGCCCGTTTTGCTTGGGACGATGCGAAAGCCGCGGGCGCCTGTGGGCGGCACCGATTCCACGCTCACCCGGTCCACGACCGCCAGCGCGGGCGCGTTCCATCGGACCGCCTCGACCAGTGAGTTCACCGCCCCCGCTGGGCCCTCGACCTCGATGAACACCCCGAAACCGTCGTTGCCGACCGTGCCCGACAGGCCGTACTGGACGGCCAGGCCGTGGACGAACGGCCGGAAACCCACGCCCTGGACGATGCCCTCGACCCGGATCCGGGAGCGCACGATCGGGTCCAACGGTCAGTCCGCCTCGTCCAGTGCCCGCCGAACCGACTCCCACAGCACATGGCACACGGTGGCCTGCGCCTCCTGGATCCGATGTACGGATGAGGATGGGATGACCAGCAAATGATCTACGGCACCGCACTCGGCCAGTTGGCCGCCTCCCGAGCCGGCGAGCCCGACGGTCACCATGCCGAGGCGTTTGGCCTCCTGGAGCCCGCGGACCACGTTCAGCGAGCCGCCGCTCGTCGAGATGCCCATCGCGATGTCCGTACCGGTGCCCAGGGCGGCGAGCTGCCGGGCGAAGACCGCGTCGAAGCCGATGTCGTTGGTGAGCGCGGTCAGCAGCGCGACATCGGCCGTCAGCGACATCGCCGGCAGCCCTCTGTGTCCGTGGCCGGGAGCGAGGAACAGGTGGGCCACGGCCTGCGCGTCGGTGCTGCTGCCCCCGTTCCCGAAGGTGAAGAGTCGACCGCCGCCGGAGAATGCCGCGGCGAGCGCCCCGGCGCACGCGGCGATCCGGGGGCCGAGCAGGGTGAGCACTTCCCGCCGCAGCGCGACGATCTCCCTGGCCTTCTCCGCCGTGGACCGGGTCACCGTGGCCAGCAGCGCTTCGACATCGCCCGCTGCAGAGGACAGGAAGGGATAGAGCGCGTCACTCACGGCCTTCTCCCCAGCACCGCGCACTCCGGCACCGCTCTTCCCGGAACCGCTCTTCCCGGAACCGCTCTCTCCGGCACCGCTCACTCTGGCACCGTTCTCTCCGGCACTGTTCTCTCCAGCACCGCGATGGCTTCTTTCGCGTGCACCAGGACCACGTCACCGGCCCGCGCGTCGACCAGCCGCACGCTGATCTCCTCCGCACCGACGGCGGTGTCGACCAGTGCGAGGTGGCCGGGCAGCAGGGCGACGATCCGGACGGGTACGGCCGTGTCCGAGCAGGTCACACACACCTCGCCGGGACAATCCGGACTCGACCGGCCCGAACCTCCCGGCGAATTCACCGGACTCGACGGGTCCGAACCTCCCCGCGAATTCACCGGACTCGACGAGTCCGAACCTTGCGGCGAAGTCACCGGACTCGACTGGTCCGGATCTCCCGGCGAGGTCATCGGGAGACCTCCGTCGCCGCGAGCAGAGGGTCGTTCAAGAACACATGCACCAACTCCCACAGCACGTGATATGTCGTCATATGGAGCTCGCGGGCGACCTGCGGATCACGGCTGCGTGCCGTGAGAAGGTGATCCACCACCGCGCTGTCGAGCCCGCCCGCCTTCGTCAGCGCCAGCGTCGTCATGCCCATCTCACGCGCCACGGCGAGCCCCGCCGCCACCTCGTCACAGTCGTCGTCGACCGTGATGCCCACCGCGACGTCCCCGGCGCGCCCGAGCAGCCGCAGCTGGGTCGCGAACACTCCCGCGCGGGCGAGCCCGCTCATCGCCGACGCATCATTGGCCAGCGAGAAGGCCGGCAGGGCGCGCTTCCCCACGATCACCGGATGAACGAACTCCACCGCGAGATGCGCCGCGTCGGCCGCCGACTGACCGGTGCCGAAGCTCAGCAACCGACCGCCCTGATGGAAGCACAGGGCCACGGCATGACACGCGCGGGCGATCCGCTCGGCATCCTCCGCCAGCGCGAGGCCGGCTTCGTCCCGTTCCTGGAGAGACGTGCCGAGAGCGAGTGTCATGGATGATCCTTTCCTCGGCTCTCGATTCTCAGTGCCCCGAAAGAAAGGCTGGCAATCGCGTTTTACAGGAGGTTGGAGTTTCGTTTCCTTTTAGCGGCGACAATGTATGCAAACGGTGGTACTGGCGCAGAGAAAAGACCTCAACCGGCGCTGATTCGGTGGCGGAAAACCCAATAAGTCCAGCTCTGGTAGAGCACCACCAGCGGCAGGAAAATCGCCGCGATCCTGGTCATGATGCCGAGCGTCTTCGGCGTCGAGGCCGCGTTCTGGAGGGTCAGGCTGTAGGCCGGGTTGACCGTCGAAGGCAGGACATTGGGATACAGGACCGCGAACAGGCAGATCACGGTCACGCCGACGGCGACCGCGGACAGCAGGAACGCCCACCCCTGACGGCCCTTGGCGACGGCCCCGAGCGCGGCCACGAAGGAAAGAGCGGCGAGGGCGGCCAGGATCACCGTGCCGGGCCCGCCGCCGTGGAACTGCGTCCAGACCAGGAAGATCACCGCGAGCAGGGCCGCGACGCCGCCGCTCTGCAGCGCCAGCGTGGTCGCGCGCCGGCTGATCTCGCCGCTGGTCTTCAACGCCACGAAAACGGCGCCGTGCGTGACGAACAGAAACAGCGTGGTCAGCCCGCCGAGCAGCGCGTACGGGTTGAGCAGATCCCCGACCGTACCGACGTAGTCGTGATGGGAGTTGAGCCGCACGCCCCGCACGATGTTCGCGAACGCGACCCCCCACAGCAGCGCGGGCACGAACGAGCCGATCGCGATGCCCGCGTCGCACCACCGCCGCCACGTCACGGAGCTCCGCTTGCCGCGATACTCGATGGCCACTCCGCGCACGATCAGCGCCAGCAGGATGAGCAGCAGCGGGACGTAGAACCCGCTGAACAGCGAGGCGTACCACTCGGGGAAGGCGGCGAACGTGGCGGCGCCCGCGGTGATCAGCCACACCTCGTTGCCGTCCCAGACGGGGCCGATCGTGTCGAGCATCGCCTCGCGTTCGGCGTCGTTCCGCGCCATGACGTGCAGCAGCATGCCGACGCCGAAGTCAAACCCCTCCAGGACGAAGTACCCGACCCACAGGATGGTGATCGCCACGAACCAGATCTCGGTGAGCTCCACTACCCGATCCCCCTAGTAGGCGAAGGACGTCTCGCCGCCGTCCTGCGGCTCGGCACCGTCGGCGGGCGGCGGGGCCGCTCTGCCGTACTTGATCATGAGACCGACCTCCACCAGGGCCAGCGCGCCGTACAGGGCGGTGAAGACGATCAGCGAGGTGAGTACGGTCCCCGCGCCGACGCTCGGTGAGACGCCACGCGCGGTCTTCATCTGGCTGAAGACGATCCACGGCTGCCTGGCCATCTCGGTGAAGATCCACCCGAAACTGTTCGCGAGGAAGGGCAGTACGACCGACCAGACGGCGGCCTTCCAGGCCCAGTCCTTGCCGTGGATCCGTCGTCCACGAGTCATCCAGAGCAGGAGGAGCGCCACCAGCGCGGCGAGCATGCCGAAGCCGATCATCAGCCGGAAACCCCAGTAGGCGACCGGGATGTAGGGACGGTAGTCGCCCGGTCCGAACCTGCGCTCGTAGTCCGCCTGGATGTTGTTGACCCCCTCGACCTTGCCGCTGAACGAGC
Organism: Nonomuraea sp. NPDC048901; assembly: GCF_040649695.1. Classification (NCBI taxonomy): domain Bacteria; kingdom Bacillati; phylum Actinomycetota; class Actinomycetes; order Streptosporangiales; family Streptosporangiaceae; genus Nonomuraea; species Nonomuraea sp. NPDC048901. The sequence continues at coordinate 331,808 of NZ_JBEZFW010000001.1, forward strand.
CGGTGGCCAGCTGGGACAGCAGGCCCGGGATCTCCAGCTGGTAGATCGGCTTGGTGCCGTCCAGCGTCCCGATGGTGAACAGGGAGAACGGCGCGGGCTGCCGTGTCTCGTAGAGCGCCTCGGCGGCGGCCATCTTCATCGGCTGGGTCTGCGTCATGATCTTGCCGAGCAGGTCCCCGGAGACGAGGGTGCCGAGCGCGCCCAGCAGTACCGCCGCGATGCCCAGCCGAAGCGACGGACGAAAGACGTCAACATCCCGCTTTCTAGCCAGATGCCAGGCGGAAACCGCCATGAAGATCACGCCACCGGCCAGCCAGCACCCGAAGATCGTGTGCGGAAAGGTGGCCAGCAGCACCTTGTTGCTCAACACGGCCCCGAAGTCGACCAGCTCAGCCCGCCCGTCGAGCCGGAAGCCCACCGGCCACTGCATGAACGAGTTTGCGGCCAGAATGAAGTAGGCGGACATCATTGTGCCGAACGCGACAATCCAGATGCACGCGAGATGCACCTTCTGCGGCAATCGCTCCCAGCCGAAGAGCCACAGCCCCAGGAATGTCGACTCCAGGAAGAACGCCAGCAGCGCCTCCATCGCGAGTGGCACCCCGAAGATGTCGCCGACGAACCTGGAATAGCTACTCCAGTTCATCCCGAACTGGAATTCCTGCACAATCCCCGTCACCACGCCCATGGCGAAGTTGATGAGGAAAAGCGTCCCGAAGAACTTGGTGGCGCGAAGGTAGGCCACCTTGCCGGTCCACACCCAGGCCGTGTTCAGGATCGCCACCAGCAGTGACATCCCTATCGTGACGGGCACGAACAGGAAGTGGTACACCGTAGTGACCCCGAACTGCCAGCGTGCGAGATCCACGGCATTCATGGCCACTACTGTACGTATCCGACCATGCCCAGTGCGTCATGACACACTGGGCCGGAAGTAGCGTACTCGAGCGTGGTCAGTCCCAGGTGGGGAGGTGCTGCTCGGGATAGCGGGCGCCGAAGCCGCCGGTCGGGAGGATGTCGGCGATGCGCTTCAGATCGGTGTCGTCGAGGGTGAGGTCGGCGGCGGCGACGTTCTCCGCCAGGCGCTTGGGGTCGCGGGTGCCCGGGATGGGGACGATGTCGTCGCCCTGGGCGAGGAGCCAGGCCAGGGCGAGCTGGGCGACCGTGGCGCCCTTGGTGGCGGCCAGGTCGGCGAGCTGGTCGGTGGCCGCCACGTTCTTCTCGTAGTTGCCGGGCTGGAAGCGGGCGTCCCAGACTCGCATGTCGGTGGCGTCGTACTCGGCGCCGGGCTTGGCCTGGCCGGTGAGGAAGCCCCGGCCGAGCGGCGAGTAGGGGACGAACCCGATCCCGAGCTCGCGCAGGACGGGGAAGAGGGATTCCACCTCGCGCTCGAACAGGCTGTACTCGGTCTGCAGAACCGACACGGGATGTACGGCGTGCGCGCGGCGGATGGTGTTGGCGCCCGCCTCGCTCAGGCCGAAGTAGCGGACCTTACCGGCCTCGACGAACTCCTTGACCGTCCCGGCCACCTCCTCGATCGGCACACTGGGGTCGACGCGGTGCTGGTAGAGCACGTCGATGACGTCGACACCGAGGTAGCGCAGGCTGTTGTCGACGACCTCGCGGATGTGCTCGGGACGGCTGTCGACGCCGCCCTCCCGGGTGCCGGTGAAGTCGAACCCGAACTTCGTCGCGATGACCACCTCGTCCCGCACCGGTGCGAGCGCGGCCCCGACGATCCGCTCGTTCTCGCCCTGTCCGTAGAGCTCGGCCGTGTCGAAGAACGTCACTCCCAGCTCGTGGGCCCGGCGGATCGTCGCGGCCCCCTCCTCCTTGTTCGAGGGTCCGTACGCCAGGGAGATCCCCATCGCGCCGTATCCCAGAGCCGACACCGTCAGGCCCTGTTGTCCGAGATTTCGCTGCTGCATGATGCGCCTCTGTTCCGAATGTTAGAAGGCTCTTACATAAAGTAAGGGTACTCTAACATCTGGAAGAGGGGACAATCGTTCGCCGTGAGCAGTCCAACGACACCGCAACGCGGTTACCACCACGGCGACCTGCGCGCCGGTTTGATCCGCGAGGGCATCGCACTCCTGGCCGAGATCGGCGTGGCGGGTTTCTCCGTGTCCAAGGTCGCCGCCCGCGCGGGTGTGTCGTCGGCGGCGCCCTACCGCCACTTTCCCGATCGCGAGGCTCTGCTGGCCGCCTGCGCGGCCGCCATCGTCGCCGACATCGCCGACCTCCTGGCCCAGGCGGCCGAGCAGGCGGGGCCCGATCCGGTCGACCGACTGGCCGCCACCGCGGGCGCGTACACCCGCTATGCCCTGGATCATCGCGCCGGCGTCGACCTCGTCTACTCGTACGACTTCGGCGCCTCCTACAAGCAGACCGTTCAGGAGCAGGGCCGCCGCCTCATGGACACCCTCATGGCCCTGACCTCGGCCGCCCTGCCCGACGACGTCTCCTGGGCCGAGACGACGGACTTCGTCTACGTTCATCTGTCCATGGCGCACGGCTACGCCACGCTGGTCCCAAGAGACGCCCGGCCACCGCAGGAAATCGACAACCTGGCCACCCGCGCCGTCACCGCCGCCCACGACCACATCACCGGCTACCTCTTGCGCCTGCGCGACCGGTGAGACCCCCGACGAAGCCCCTAAGGCATGATCACCGTCGTCAGGCGTCAGCCTTCGTCCGAACGCTCCCGGGCACGGTTCATCCGCAGCGCTTCGGCGAGCTGGTCTTCCAAGATGACGATGCGGCAGGCGGCTTCGAGGGCGGTGCCCTGGTCGACGAGCTCGCGGGCCCTGGCCGCCAGACGTAGTTGGTAGCGGGAGTAGCGACGGTGGCCACCGCTGGAGCGTTGCGGCTCGATCAGTTTGGCGGCGCCCAACGCGCGTAGGAAGGCGGCGGTGACGCCGAGCATCTCCGCGGCCGCGCCCATGCTGTAGGCGGGATAGTCCTCATCGTCGAACCGGTCATTGGCTTTGCTGGGTGCGAGTGTGGGGTCGCTACGCGCTGGAGGTGTTTGATCCATAAATGCCTTCCGCATGCGTCAGGGGGCCCCGGCGCGCATTGCGCCGGGGCCCCGAAGAGGTTCAACACCATCTACCGGCCATCTGGCCGGTCTACTGTCGTCCGCATCAGCCGTAGTGGACGGCCATGACGCGGGGATCGCGGATGCGTGACCGTGTACCACCTTCCCATCTGTGGAACTCCGGTACCCGAGCGGCGAGTGATCAGCCGGCAGCGGGCGATCCCGATGGCGTTCAACACTCCCTTCTCTTACTCGAACTTCTTTTCCTACTTCTCGTGTGGCAGCACATCCACGGCCAGGGCCCCTTGCCACTGCGCTGGCCCCGTCAGTCCGACCTGCTGCCATCACCTGGTATTTCGTCAAACTCATCCGGGCAGTTCGTCGTGGTGCTGGGGTCTTCGTGTTCTGCCCGGTTGGATCCGTTCCTTGCGATGTCAGAAACTCTAGCTTCCGTCATCGCGAATGTCTACCGCAGCCACTACAGATTTTCGGCAGCCGGTGGAGCAGGCCCTGAGCTCGTGGTTGATCGTCTTCGCGGTACGGAACGGGCGCGACCCGCGTGCGACACTCGGGGGTGACGGGCCCGCCGAGCCGTCCCGGCGGCAGCTGGACGGCCACCGCCGCCGGGTCAGGCGCGCAATGTGGGAGGCCTCAGCGTGAGCGTGCAGCGTTCGCAGCCGTACCGGCACTTTGACACGGCGCTGATCCGCGCCACCGCGCACGGGACTGAATTGGATCTCCCTCCATGGCCCGAGCCGCATGTCCCACCGCCCCCTCAGCCGTATGTCGCGCCGCGTCCCGAGCCGGATATCCCGCATGTCCCGCTGTCGCGCGAACTGGATGACGAGGCCGCCGTTGAGCGGTGGTGTGAGTGGCTCGTCCAGGTCTGGGCACGGGAACCCGTGGCAGCGGCTGTCTCGCTGGCCAGTCCGGTTCTGGCGGCTCAGATCGAGGCAGTCTGCGCGGGCCGTCGGCCCCGGCCCGGTCGCCTCCGGCGCATGGCGCTGTCACTGGCCCGGTATCTGGTGCGGATGCGCGGCCGAGCCACGCCGTTCGGGACGTTCGCGGGCGTGGCCCCGCTCCGCTTCGGCGCGGCACCGGAGTACCAGGCCGGAGTCTCGCGTATGCGGACGACCGCGGACGGCGTGTGGCTGGCCGCGGTGATCGCCCGGCTGGAATCGGACCCGGAGCTGCGGCATCGCCTCCCGGTCATGGTGAACGATCTCGCGTTCGTACGGGGGGAACGCCTCGTGGTGCCCTGGCAACCGCACGCGGGCGATCCGGCTCGAAGCGAACTGACGGAGGTGTCGGTACGGCACAGCGCGGCCGTCCGCACGGTCATGGAGCTGGCCCAGGCACCCGTTCGGGCCGGTGACCTGGTCGACGGGCTGGCCGCCACGTTCCCCGCTGCCAGGGTCCCGGCGATCGAGGCGATGGTCGCGGAACTGGTCACGTGCGGGGTGCTGATCACCAGCCTGCGTCCTCCTTCGACCAGCGTCGACGGGCTCGCGTACGTGCTCGACCGATTGCGAGACACGGCGGCGGACTGGCCCGGCGACGCCACCCCGCAGGGCCAGGTACGAAAGGCCGTCCCGCAGGACCAGGCACAAGAGGTCCCGCAGGATCAGGCGCAAGAGGCCGTCCCGCAGGACCAGGTAGAGGCCGTTCCGCAAGGCCGGCTACGAGAGGCCGTCTCGCAGGATCAGGTACAAGAGGCCGCCCTGCTGGGCCGGGAATCCGAGGTTAGCTCGCTGGGCCGGGGGTTGGAGGTTGCCGGGCTGGTTCGGGAACTGCGGGCGATCCACGTGGGGCTGCGGGCGGCCGACCGCGCGACCGGCGCGACCGGCGCGACCGACGAGGCTGGCGAGGCCGCCGTACGGGCCAGGCGAGCGGTCGGGGAGCGGATGCGGGACGTGGTGCCGGTCGAGGTCGCTCAACCGCTCGCGGTTGACCTGCGGCTGGGTGGCACCGCGGTACTTCCTCGGGAGGTGGCTGCCGAGGCCGAGTCCGCCGCCGGGGCGTTATGGCGGCTGACGCCGGACCCGGCCGGGCATCCGGCCTGGCGGGAGTACCACGTCATGTTCCTGGACCGGTACGGGGTCGGCGGCGTCGTACCGATCGAGCAGCTCGTCAATCCCACGGCGGGGTTGGGGTTTCCTGGCCATTACGACGGGCCGGCCGTCCCCGCGCCTCTGTCGCGCAGGGATCAGCGCCTGCTGGCCCTGGCGCAGCAGGCGGCCCTGGACGGCGAGCGGGAGATCGTACTGGACGACGCCGCGATCGAGGCTCTGGCGGCGGACGGGATGGACGGGGCGCGACCGCTCCCGTACATGGAGCTGGTCGCCGAAGTCTGCGCGCCCACCGCCGACGCGCTGACCGCCGGAGCCTTCACCCTGACGGTCCTCGCCGTCGACGGCACCGCGGCCGGCCTGGCGGGCCGCTTCACCGATCTCTTGCAGGACGGCGACGGACAGGACGGCGACCCGCGTGACGGCCTCCCGCGTGATCGCGACCGCGACCAACAGGACAGTGACCAACAGGACAGTGACCGGCAGGCCAGTGATCGGCAGGCTAGTGATCGGCAGGACAGTGACCGGCAGGACAGTGATCGGCAGGACAGTGACCGGAGGCCGATGGTCGGTGTCTACAGTCGGTTGCCCGTTGCGGTGGACGGTGCCGTGCCGGTGCAGTTGTCGTTTCCGGCCCGGCATCCGCGCGCCCAGGACGTCGCCCGTACCCCACCCCTGTTGCCGGAGCTGATCACCCTGGCCGAGCACCGTGCCGGCCCCCACGGGCGGATCCCCTGGCGGGATCTGGCGGTCACGGCGGACAACGACCGCATGTACCTGCTGTCGCCGTCGCGGCGGCAGGTGGTGGAGCCGGTGCTGAGCAGTGCGGTGGCGCGGCATGCGATGCCGCCGATCGCGCGCCTGCTGTTCGAGATCCCGCGTGCTCGGGCAGCTGTGGTGTCGCCCTTCTCCTGGGGGGCGGCGGCGTGTCTGCCGTTCCTGCCGCAGGTCCGCTACGGCCGCAGCGTGCTCGCGCCCGCCCGATGGCGCATCTCCACCGACGTCCTGCCCGGGCCGGACACCCCGTGGCCGGAGTGGGTGCGGGCCATGACAGAACTGCGCGCCCGCCTGCGGTTGCCCGCCGTCGTGTCCGTGGGTACTGCGGACCGTCGGCTGCGCCTGGATCTGGACGAGCCTATGAGCCTGGCGCTGCTCCGCGCCCACCTGGACGGCGCCGGCGAGGCCGTCGTCGTGTCGGAGGCGACGGGACCGGCGGACCACGGCTGGTTCGGCCGCCGCGCGCATGAGGTCGTCATCTCGATGGCCGCCACCGCGCCGCCCGCCCGTGCTCCCGCCGTCGTGACGGTGCCGGGGCCGCTGCCGCTGGTCGGGCGGGAGGACGGGGTTCTGCCTGGGGCGCGTGTCCTGTACGCCAAGCTGTACGGGGATCCCGGTGTTGTCGACACGATCCTCACCAAGCACCTGCCCGACCTGCTTGAGACCTGGGACGAGCCGCCGATGTGGTGGTTTGTGCGTTACCGCGACCCTCGTCCGCACTTGCGGTTGCGGCTGCACCTGGTCGGCGAGCACGACTACGGTCCGTCCGCCGCCCGGGTCGGGGCGTGGGCCGCCGAGTTGCGCGGTCGCGGCCTCGTGGGTGACCTGGTCCTGGATACGTACCACCCGGAAACCGCACGGTATGGGGCGGGAGAGGTCCTGGCCGGCGCGGAGGCCATCTTCGCGGCCGACTCCGTCGCGGTGGTCGCCCAGCTCGCGGCCCTGTCTGCGGCTCGCCACGTACACCCGCACGCGCTCACTGCGGCGAGCCTGGTCGATCTAACGGCCGCCCTGATGAGAGGCCGGGCGGCGGGCGCGCGCTGGCAGATCGAGCACCCTCCGGCCGGGCGCGGTGCCCCGAATGATCGCGAGGTCGTCCGCCAAGCGATCGGCCTGGCGGACCCGGGCGGGGAGCGGGCGACGCTCGCGGCTCTCCCCGGCGGCTCGCGGATCGCCAGGGCATGGGAGCACCGGCGGCGAGCCGTGGCCGCCTACATGGACCGCCTTCCAGTCGGCGCCCCGCATCTGACCGAATCGTCGGTGGTGGCGTCATTCCTGCACATGCACCACATACGGGCGCTTGGAATCGACCGCGATGTCGAACGCCGGTGCCGCAAGCTGACCCGCGCCGTCGCGCTGACCTTCGCCGCCCGCGACGACACTTCACTTGGTGTCGACGAGTGACGGTGCGTGTCGGCCGTGGCCTGGGGGCTGTTGCTGATATCGCTCGGCGGTCATGTCCTGACTGATCGCCTGGCGCAGTGGTAGGTATGGACTGTGGCCCCTTTTTTCCGGACCAACAGCCCGGAATTCGACTTCCCGCCGTTCGCCGGGCTGCCGCCGACCCGCTATGTCCTGGCCGCGGCGCCGCGTTCCGGCAGCAATATGCTCGTCCGTACGCTCTGGCACACCGGGCGGGCCGGTTTCGCCGACGGATATCTGGCGGACACCCATGTTCTCGACTATTTCGAGCGCTGGGGATTCGACACCGTCGATCCGGAAGGCCGGGTTAAGGACTATATCGGCCGATTAATGACCTGCCGGACCAGCCCGAACGGGGTTTTCGGCATCAAGGTGCATGGCGAGCACCTGCAAGGGCTCGAAGTCGACCTGGACGAGCTTCTCATGTCACCCCGATACATCTGGCTGCGGCGCAGGGACCGGATCCGGCAGGCCATCTCGTACGTCCTGGCGAAGCAGACCGGCGTCTGGATCGTGGACGGGATCTACCTGTCGACCAGCCGGGCGCAGTCCGAGCCCCACTACGACTACGCCGAGATCCGCCGCCACCTGCAGCACCTCGACGACGAGACGAGGGCGTGGCAGCAGTATTTCGACCGCCGCGAACGCGTCCCGCACGTCGTCTACTACGAGGACATGCTCGCCGACTACCCGGAAACCGTCCTCGGCTGCCTGCGGCACCTGGGCGTCGGCCCGCCCGAATCCCTTCCCGAGCCCGGCATCAAGCGCCAGGCGGGTGCGGTCACCGAACGATGGCTGGAGATGTTCCAGCGGGACAGTGCCCAGGACGGAAGCGAAGCATGGGTGAGCGCCAACCGCTAAGGGCCGCTAAAGGCGCCGTTAGCAGCCGTTAGGGGATTGTCGAGCTGAGCGGCCAACGCCTGATCCGGTACGGCGTCCACCACACGTACCGCCCCACCTGATGCAGCAGTTCCGCCCGCAGATACCGCTCCGTCACCGTCGGCGCCAGGCTCGCCGCCCGCACGCCCCGCAGCAGCGGCGCGATCGCCTCCTCGCGGTTCGGGTTGCGAATGACGAGGCGTCTGAACGAGCCCGTCCGGCGGTCGCGGATCTCGATGAAGCCGGGACCGAGCCGGTAGCCGCACTTCGCGATGTGGAAGGTGTCGCGCCACTCGGCCGCGATGCCGTCCCCGGCGGACCCCGCGTACACGGCCGCCGGAGGGTGCAGGTGACTGAGCGGCCGCCAGCCGGCCGGGCCGACCGACATGCGGAGGGTCCAGTCGACCGCGATCCCGTGGCTGGTCAGCTCGCGGATGACGGCGAGGGCGGCCACCGCCGCCGCGCCGCCCGGGTCGTCCAGATCGACCATGTCGTCCAGCTGGGCGAGCTGGACGCCGTCCGCCGCCAGCCGGGACACGGTCGCGAGGGGGTCGCCGGTGACGTTCACGCGGCCCGCGTACATCCCCCGGACCCGCATGGCCGCCGGGTCGCGATCCTTCCACAGCGTCATCGGTACGTGAGCCGGAAGCCCGGCGACGGTGCTCATCGGGGTGTCCCCACTGGTACCGCAGCCTTCGAGAGTGCCGGTACGAGCGGTTCGCCGCGACTGAGATTCTCGCCGTCGAGCCGCATCAGGTCCTGGTTGGCGACGGCCGGGGCGACGTGGACCGCCTGGCCGGCGTCGCAGAAGATCAGGCCGAGTTCGCGCCAGCGCGCGAGCAGCACGTCGATCCGGTCATCGGTCACGTCCTCGTGCCGGGCCGCGGCCTTGCGTACGAGCGCCGCCGGGCTGTGCGGCGTGTCGAGCAGGCGGAACACCGTCAGCTCCAGCGGTTCGGTGAGGTCGAGCAGGTGCCAGGAGAAGCCGGGCCGGGTGTCGACGAACACGATGTGGTCGCCCAGGTCGCAGTGGGTCAGGCGGCTGCGCGGGTAGGCGTCCGTCCAGGCGGCGACGGCCGCGCGCAGGCGGTCGAGGCAGTCCGCGTCGATGCCGCGGCGCGGGGAGTCGAAGACATAGACGAGGTCGGCGAGCTCGGCTTCGGGCAGATCGTAAATATGCCGATACTGCGCGGCCGGGCGGAGCTCCCCGAAACCCAGCTCGGGCCGGTCGAAGTACGGGCTGAAGCGCTCGACCTTCAACCGGGTGGCGTTAGACGGCGGCATGAGGTGGACCAGGGCGGGCACCTGGTCGATCACGCTGTCATAGTCGGCCTCGGACTCCTCCGGGAAGCCGTAGAGGTAGTTCCAGTTCAGGTTGATGCCGACGGTCTCCGCGTCACGCAGCAGCCGTACGTTCAGGCAGCCAGTCACTCCCTTGTCCATCAGGGTGAGCACCCGGCTGCTGAGGTTCTCGATTCCGGGCTGCATGTAGTCGATGCCGGCCGCGCGCAGGATCTCCAGCTGGTCCCGGCGCAGGTTCGACTTGATCTCGTACCCGATCCGCAGGTCGTAGCCGGACTCCTGAAGGCGCGGCGCCATCGACGTCAGGTAGGCCATGTCGAGGATGTTGTCGGTCACCCACACGTCGAGGACCCGATGCCGTTCGACCAGGCTGAGGATCTCCGCCACGAACCGGCCGGGGTCCTTGCTGCGGAACTGCATGAGCGAGCCGTTCAGCCCGCAGAACGTACAGTGGTGCTTCTCGCCCCACCAGCAGCCGCGCGAGCCTTCGACGGTGAGCCGCGGTTCCACCCAGGTGCCCGCGAGGGACCTCGCGTGCTGTTCGAAGTAGTCGCCGAAGTCGGGCGGGACCAGCGCGTCGGGCGGTAGCGGCCGGGCCTCCACCGCGTTCACGACGGACTCGCCGCTCGGCCCGCGCCAGCACAGTCCGGCGATCTCGCTGACATCGCCCCCGTCCCCGCCGTCGGCGCCGATCGCGGAGAGCAGCTGCGGGAAGGCCAGCTCGCCCTCGCCGCGTACGACGAAATCGATGAACGGGAAATTGCGGTGCATCGCCGCGCCCTGCGGACCCTCGCAGTTCGCGCCCCCGAACACCGTGACGGCATCCGGCGCCTGCCTCTTGACCGCGCGTGCCGCCGCGAGGGCCGCGGCGTTCTGCGCGAAGGTGGCGGTGAAGCCGACCACGTCCGGCGTCATGGCCGCGATCCGGGCGGCGGTCTCCTCGATGAACAGCGGCGCCAGCTCGTGGAGTTGCGTCGCCTTGGCGAGCATCGGCTCCGGCACGCTGCCCCCGAGGAACTCGGCGAACTCCGCCACCTTCCACCGAGGCCGCTCGTTCAGCGCCGCCGAGAAGATCCACTCGCTGTGACCGGAGAAGTAGGAGCTCACGAAGGTGTCGTACTCCTCGAACGTGAAGCCCACGTGCTCGTCCACCCAGTCGATGTAGTCGAGCTTGGCATGGACGACGTCGACCTCGGCGTCCGGGAACACGTCGAGGACCCGGCGTTTGAGCACGCCGAGCGAGAGCGACGGCGCGTCGATCGACGACCACGGCATGTCCACCAACACGATGTGCATGGGTTTGTCCCTCATCTCCAGGTCGTACGTCTTACCGGGTCACCACAGGCCGCGCCGGGACAGCGCGCGACGTGCCGCGTCGCTCTCGGCCGTCGGCTCGGCCGCGAACGCCGTGGCCACACGCTCGGAGATCACTCCGCGAGTGACCCCGGCGGGCGTGGCGAAGTACGCGTACGGCACGCTTGCTTGGCCGGTGCCCGGCGTGGCCTCGCCCCAGGAAGTGAGGGAGGCCGGCGCGTACCGGCGCAGGGCGGCGTGACCGCGGCCGGTCTCGACGATCCCCTCGCTCTCGATGACGAACGACAGCGGCTGCTCGCACGCCAGCGCCGCGAACAGGGCGATCATCAACTCGTGGTCCACGGTCTCCCGCAGGATCGCGGCGTCAGCGACCCGCTCCTCTGTCAGGTCGAGCAGGAACGCGGCGAACGCCTCCTCCACCGACACTCCGGCCCCCGAGTACGGGACCAGCCGGAACCTGCTGAAACGCGGCGACCCGAGAAAGCCGTCGAGCAACTCCGCCTCGCCGATGCCAGCCGCGACCAAGGCGGACACGCTGCGCGGGAACGCCGACGCCAGGCTGCCACCCGCACCGAGCCGCCAGATGGTCGAGCGGAACCGGCGGGCGGCGGCGTCGAGCTCGTCAAGGTCGATGGTCTCCAGGCACTCCAGCTCGCCCGCGTCCGCCGCCACGGCCGCGGCGCCGTCGGCGGCGAGCCGCTCCCGGAGCCCGCTGTCGAGCAGCAGCCGCATGATCAGGTCGGCGAGCTGCTCACCGTCGAGGGACCGCGCCACCGAAGTGCTCATCACGTCGTCCCGTCGCGCCATGCGCCTACCAGCGCCTTCAGGCGGCCGTAGTTCCGCCGCGACTTCTCGACCAGCCGCCCGTCGTCGCGGAACATCGGGTCCTCGTAGGTCACGCCGAGCAGGTTGGGGCAGCGCGGCAGCAGGTACTCGGTGAGTTCGAGCTGCTCGTCCAGCAGCACCCCGTGATGCAGGTCGCGGAACTTGCCCTTCACGATCTGGCAGCCGGACAGGTGCAGCTCGCGGCAGCGTTCGAGCGGCAGCGCCTCGATGTCGTCGACCATGTGGCGGCCGGTACGCCCGCGCAGCCACTGGTAGCTGAGCAGGTGGCCCACGTCCAGCGTGACGTGCACGTCGGCGTCGTCGGCGAGCCGCCTGAAGTACCCGAAAGCGTCGAGGTGCCCGAGAACGAACGACCCGCCTTCGGTGAACCCGGGGAACTCGACGTGCAGCGGCAGCTCCAGGAGGCGGGCCGTCTCGGCCACGTTCCGCGTGGCGATCTCCAGGCCCGGCTCGGTCAGCGGCGGCGGCAGCGGGTACGGCAGCGGATAGCCCCGGAGGTTCCAGATGCCAAGGTCCTCGACCACCCAGCGGAAACCGTAGCGAGCCGCGAGTTCGTTGGTGAACTCGGCCGCGGGTCGCCGGTCGTAGCGCTCGGGTGTGCCCATGTTGAACTCGGTCTGATGAAAGGCCCGGCCGAGCCCGGCGGGCAGCGCCTGGAAGAAGCGGTCGTAGGTGCGGACGTAGTCGGCCGCTCGCGGGGTCGCGCGTGAGCGGGGCTGGTAGGCGAAGGCGGCGTACGCGAAGTCGTCGCCATGGCGCTCGGCGAAGGCGCGCACCCGTGGCGTGATGTCCCCGCCGTCGTCCGTCTCCACGAACCCGACGCCCCGCCGGCCGAGCGACCCGCCGCCCCACGGCATGTCCATGAGGAGACCGAACCCCAGCCTGGCTGGGCCGGTCTCGCCGGCCCGCATGGTCCCGGTCGTGATGTCGGTCGTCATGTCGGCCTCCTGACGGGCTCGCCGCCCGCGACCACCGGCGGCGTCTCCCGATGCTCCTCATCCGCGCGTTCCGCGCTCGCGCGTTCTGTGTCCGCGTGTTCCTCATCCGTGTGTTCTGTGCCTGCCGTCGCCTCGACCAGGCGGGCCAGCAACCGCCCTCCCTGGGAGGTGCGCGCCACGAGCACGCCGTCGGCGCGCTGCTCGACGTCGCGCCGCGGCAGCGCGTAGAACCGCTCCCAGACCAGATCAGCCACCAGAATCCGGCGGTACGTGTCCGCTTCGCGCTTCGCCCCCGTGAACCCGGCCGCGTCGACGCCCGCCGGCACCGTCCGTACCCATGGATACGGCCTGACGGCTGCGACGGTGGCTCGGGCCCCGGTGCGGCGGGGCAGGATCGCGCTCACCTTGCCCGGCTTGACCGTGTGAAAGACGCGCACCAGGCGGTCGAGCGCCTCCGCCCGAGTGGGCCCGCCGGGCACCGTCAGGGGATGCCCGACCCGCCCGGAAAGGTAGCTCAGCTCCGGATTGCCGGCGAGCGCACCCGAGGTGTCCAGCGAAAGGCCGAAGCCGTCCGGGTCCCCCGCCAGCCTGCTGCCGGGCTCGGACACCATGAGCTCCAGCGCGTCGATGCCGATGCGCTCCTGGTTCGCCGCGAGGAAGCGCAGGGACTCCTCGAACTCGGCGGGCGTCTCGTCGAAGACGTACCCCATCACCGAGAACCGCAGGACGATGCCCGCCGCCGCGACATTTTCGACGATCCGCTGGTAGTCGGCCGCCCGCACGCCTCTGTCCATCAGGTCGAGCAGCCGCTGGGAGGTCCCCTCGTAGCCGACCGACATCAGCTCGCACCCCACCTGGGCGAGGCTCCGGCAGAACTCGGGGTCGGCCAGGGTGGCGTCCAGCCTGCTGCGTACGCCGAACCCCACATTGACGCCGCGCTCGCGCACCTCGCGCATCGCCTTCACGATCAGCCGCAGGTTGGTGTTCTCATCGGAGATCGACACGAAGGCCGCGCCCGTGTCGCGGACCACGCTCTCCACGGCGTCGGCGATCTGGCGCACCGTACCCTGCTGGTAGGCGCCCGGCGCGAGGGACCGATTGCCGTACGAGCAGAACGCGCACCGCCCCCAGTAGCAGCCGACGCACGAGATGATCGCGACCTCCATGGTCTCGTTGAGGTACGACCGGACCGGCAGCCCGGCGAAGTCGGGCGGCCCGAGGTCGTGGAAGCGCAGCGTGACCGGCTCCTCAGAGCGATAGGCGGGCGCGGTGCGCGGCAGCCAGGTCATGCCGGGGACCGCGTCCGCCGGGATGTTCCCGTCCAGGGCGTCCAGCCAGCGTTCGAGGGGCTGCTCGCCGGCGGTCCAGCACAGCGCGTCCACCGCGGCCCGTACGCCGGGCAACCGCGCCAGCTCCTCGTGCCGGAGCATCACCTGCTGGCCACCGAGGCAGATCTTGGCGTCCGGCCGCAGCCGCCTGATCCAGGCGGCGATGAGCAGCGCGGGGGCGAGCTGGCTGAAGAACGCCACGGACAGGCCGACCACGCGCGGCCGGTGCCGGGCCAGCAGCGCCTCGACCATGAGATGCAGCCGCTCAAGCGGTATCCCCGACGCGGCGGGCGGCAACCGGGCGGACCGCCGCACCGCGTCGTCGAGCTGGGCCAGATCCTGCCACGTCCGGACCAGGAACGTATCGCGCACCAGCAGCTCGATCGCGTGATGGGCGAGCCTGACCGCACGAGCGGGGCCCAGCTCTCCGGTCGGCTCCTTCCGCAGGACATGCGCACGGAGCTCGTCGACGTATCGGGCCACGACGTCGGCCATCGCCCCTCGGTACCAGGTGCCCGCCCCGTCGTCCGGCTGCTCGCGCACCACGTCGCCCAGCAGTTCCGGATGCGCCAGCAGGTCGTGCAAGAGGGCGATGTTCAGATCGGCCTGGTGGACCCGCCGCCCGTGCCGCCGTAGATGACCGGTGAGATAAGGCAGGCTCAAATAGGGAAAGAACCTGGCTTCGGTCTGCGGCGGAAACAGGAGCAGAACGTCGGCGTCGCGCGATTCCACCGGACCGGCCGACAGCCTCGTCAGCCCTTGGCGGGTAGGTCGCCGGTGTCCTCCGCCGCCTTGTAGGTGTAGGAGTGGTACGACCCGCTGAGCTTGAGCTCGCTGGATTCGATCACCTCAAGCTGGTCCAGCTCGGTGAATTCGTCGTCGATGACCATTTCGGGTTTCACCGCGACCACGGTGCCTCCTCGTGGGAATCTGCCAGGCAGTCTGGCGGTCCCGGCGGCAGTCAGCGCATGGACCGCACCCTTCTTAACCTGTTCAACGATAGCCACGTCATTCCGCACGTCAATAGCCGTCGAAAGCAGCCAAGGGGATGCATCTATTCCGGCCGGACATTAAATCGGGCGGGCCGATTCCAGAATGAATAGTATTCGTCACCCGGCGGTGTGGGTCGAGGCGCTGTGGTAGTCGGTATAGGTATACGGATTATCGAGGATGGTCGTCTCGGGAATGTCGGGGTTCATCCCCTTCTGCCATGCCTCTTCGCCCATCGTCGAGCGCAGATACTCGATCGTCCGATCGGCGGCGCCGCGGGCCGCGGCGAGGTCGACGCCGACCAGGCGGTGCTCGTGCTTCACCACCCGGCCGTTGACCAGAACCGTGTGGACATCCCCGCGCTGAGCCTGGAACGCGACGTGCCCGTACGGGTTGAGCAACGGGAACGACACCGGCGAAGCCTCGTTCTTGATGAGAACCAGGTCGGCCTTCTTCCCGGCGGCGATGACGCCGAGATCGTCGCGGCCGAGGGCGCGGGCGCCGCCGCGGGTGGCCCACTCCACGACCTGGTCGGCGCGCAGACTGCAGTGCGTGACCGTGTCGCCCCTGGCGTGCGCCTCCAGATGCTGGCGAGAGCGGTCGGCGCCGAGGGTGGCGCGCATGGCGGAGAACAGGTCGCCGCTCCACCAGACGCTGGTGTCCATCGACAGTGACACGGGAATGCCGTGGGCGCGGATGGCCCAGGTGGGCGGGTAGCCCTGGCCCGCGCTCTGCTCGCTCTCGGTGGAGACCGAGATGGAGCCGCCGGTGGCGGCGATGCGGTGGTAGGAGTCGGCCGACAGCGACGCGGCGTGCACGTACACGGTCTCGGGCGTCATGAAGCCGTGGTCGTGCATGAGCCGGATGCCGTCGTCGCCGGTGGCGCCCCACACCCCGGCATGGGTGGTGACCGGGACGCCGAGTTCGCGGGCGACCTCGAAGGCCGGCCGCTCGGGGAAGGCGGGGTCGCCCAGGACGTCGAAGGCGAGCTGGAAGCCGAGCAGGTCGTCACCGGTGATCCGGCGCCGCACGAAGTCGCGGAACTCCGGCGTGCCCGTCCACGCCGCGGGTGGCTGCTGGATGTTGCCGTACGCGAGGACGTACCGGCCGGGCGCCGACTGGAGCGCGTCCACGGCCGCGTCGGCGTGGTCGACCGTCTGGAGACCGTGCGACCAGTCAACGACGGTCGTGACCCCGGCGTCGACGGCTTCGAGCGCGGCCAGCAGGTTGCCCGCGTGCACGTCCTCGGGCCGGAACAGTTTCCCGTGCTCCAGGTAGTACCAGACGAAGTACTGCGTCAGGGTCCAGTCCGCGCCGTAGCCGCGCATGGCGGTCTGCCACATGTGCCGATGGGTGTCGATCATCCCGGGCATGACGATGCCGTCGCTCGCGTCGATCTCGACGGCATTGTCCGGCACCTGCAGATCGGGCCCCACGGCCGCGATCCGGTCGCCGGCGACGAGGACGTCCGTGCGGGGGAGCACCTGCCGCCCTTCGTCCATCGGGAGCACGGTGCCGCCGCGCAGCACCACGGGCTGTCCGTCCATCGACTCCATCGCCCTCTCCTTACCGCCTCGCGCCGTGTTGCCGAACGAGTGTCCGCTGTACGGTCAGCGCAACTCTAGAAGCGCGGCAGAGGATGTCAAGCAGAGGATTTCCCGGTTAGAGTGCAACGGACCAATGTCCGTTGAACGGACGACGGAGGGTGAGTCAATGAGTGATGGGCCGCTGTCAGGTGTCCTGGTGGCCGACTTCTCCCGGATCCTGGCCGGTCCGTACGCCACGATGCTGCTCGCGGACATGGGCGCCGACGTGGTCAAGGTCGAGGGCCCGCAGGGAGACGACACGCGTACGTGGATGCCGCCGGTGCGCGAGGGCGTGTCGACGTACTACCTCGGCGTCAACCGCGGCAAACGGTCGATCGCGCTGGACCTGCGCGACCCGGCCGACGCGGCGGTGGCCAGGGAGCTGGCCCGCCGCGCCGACGTACTGATCGAGAACTTCAAGCCGGGCGGGCTGGCCAAGTTCGGCCTCGACTTCGCGTCGGTACGGGCCGCCAACCCGGGCGTCGTGTACGCCTCGATCACCGGGTTCGGCTCGGGCGCCGGGCGCGACGTGCCGGGCTACGACCTGATGGTCCAGGCCATCTCCGGCCTGATGAGCCTCACCGGCGACGCGGACGGGCCGCCGTACCGGGCCGGGATCTCGGTCTTCGACGTCATGGCGGGCAACCACGCCGTCATCGGCATCCTGGCCGCGCTGCGGCATCGCGACGCTGCGGGGCAGGGGCAGCTGGTCGAGGTCAACCTGCTGTCGTCGGCGCTCACCGGGCTGGTCAACCACAGCTCGGCGTACGTGGCGGGCGGCACCGTGCCGTACCGGATGGGGAACGCGCACCCGAGCGTGTTCCCGTACGAGCCGCTGCCGACCGCGGACAACGACCTGATCATCGCGGCGCCCAACGACGGGTCGTTCCGCCGGCTCTGTGAGGTCCTCGGCATCCCGGACGTCCCCAGCGACCCACGGTTCGCGCGCAATGTCGACCGGGTGGCGCACCGCGAGGAGCTGCGGCCCATCCTCGTCGAGCGCCTGGTCAAGCGGGGGGCCGTGGAGTGGTTCCAGCTCCTCGTCGAGGCGGGGGTGCCGAGCGGGCCGATCAACACGATCGACGGGGGCTTCGCGATGGCCGAGCGCTTCGGGCTCGACCCGGTCGTGGCCGCCGGGGAGGGTGAGCGCGCGATGCCGACGACACGGCATCCGATCAGGTTCTCCGAGACTCCGGTGAGCTACCGGCTACCACCGCCCGACCTCGACGAACACGGCGAGGAGCTGCGCGCATGGCTGACTCCGTGAACGGTTACCCCACGGCGCTCGGCGCGTCGACGCCCACGTCGATCACGCTCCTCGGCCACGACCTGGCCGATGAGGTCATGGGCAAGGTCGGCTTCGGCGAGCTGGCCTTCTGGCTGGCCACCCAGCGGCGGCCGACGCCGGGCGAGACCCGCGTGTTCGAAGCCGTGCTCGCCGCGCTGGCCGACCACGGGTTCACGCCCACGGCGATCGTGACCCGGCTGACGTACCTGTCCGCGCCCGACTCCGTACAGGGCGCGCTGGCGGCCGGGCTGCTCGGCGGCGGGTCCCGCTTTCTCGGGGTCACCGAGGACAGCGGCCGGTTCCTGCACGACGTGCTGACCTCGCTCGACGGCCCGCCGCCGGACGACGACGCCGGGTGGGACGCCGTCGCCCTGGACGTCGTGTCGGCCCAACGTACGGCGGCGCGGCGCATCCCCGGCCTCGGCCACCACGTGCACAAGGAGGTCGACCCCCGGACGCCGCGGCTGTTCCAGATCGCCGAAGAGGAGGGGCTCCTCGGGCCGCACCTGTCGCTGTTCGCCGCGATCGGCCGCGTTCATCCGCGAGTGCTGGGCCGTACGCTGCCGCTCAACGGGGCCGGGGTCTGCGGCGCGGCGCTCGCCGACCTGGGGCTGCCACTGGAGCTGCTGCGCGGGTTCGCGTTGCTGGCCAGGACGGCGGGGCTGATCGGGCAGCTGGCCGAGGAGCTGCGTCGCCCGGTGGCCAACGAGATCTTCCTGTCGGTCGACCTGAACCACCGGTCCGTCTCACCCGAGCCACATCCCCCAGGAGGTTCGCATGGCTGAACTGGTCGCGGTGATCGCGTCCACCCACCATCCCTTCTTCTACCGGGCCAGCACCGCCACAGGGGAGGACCGCCCGCCGTTCGCGGACGAGTGGGTACGCAAGGTGGAGGCGTTCCGGGAGACGCTGACCCGGGCCCGCCCGGACGTGCTGGTGATGGTCGGCTCGGACCACTTCCACCAGCTGTGGCTGGACAACATGCCGCAGTTCCTGGTCGGCAAGGCCCCCTTCTACGACGCGAACTTCTACAACGAGGAGCGCGAGTTCGGCCTGCCGAGGATGCTGTTCAAGGGCCAGGAGGACCTGTCGGCGTACGTGCTGCGGCAAGGCCTGGACGCCGGGTTCGACCTGGCCTTCTCCAACGAGCTGCGGATCGACCACTCGATCACGTGCCCGATCATCACGCTCCGGCCGCAGAACGACCTGCCGATCGTGCCGATCTACACCAACATCTTCGCGCCGCCGTTACCGCGCCCGGCCAGGTTCGTCCAGCTCGGGCGGACGATCCGGCAGCTGGTCGAAGCATGGCCCGCCGACAAGAGGGTCGCGGTCATCGGCACCGGGCACCTGTCGCTCGAGCTCGGCGGCCCCCGCCAGTTCGGCCCGCACGGGCCCGACCCGGAGTTCGACCAGAAGGCCGTCGGCTGGATCGCGTCCGGGGACATCGAGGGCTGCCTGGCCGAGGTCACGCTGGACAGCCTGTGGACGCCGGGCAACGCCACCCACGGGTTCATGGACTTCATGTTGATGATGGGCGTCGCGGGCGAGGGCAGGAAGGCCGACTACGTCGACACGTACGACCTGTTCCACACCATGGAGGCCTACTTCACCTGGTATCCCACCGGAGGCGGCTCATGAGCAAGTACCTGCTCGACAAGTTCCTGTTCACCGTCGACCGCGATCCCGAGCTCGTCGAGCGCTACCGCGAGGACCCGCGCGGCACGGTGGCGATGTGGGAGACCGACTACGCCAACCGCATCCTCAACTGCCACGACGGCGAGTCCTCCACCTGGCTGCGGTTCGACGACGTCGAGCGCGAGGCGCTGGCCACGCACGACTATCCGGCGCTGTTCGGGCTGGGGGCGCACCCCTTCCTCACGCTCACGCTGTTCATCGCGATGTTCGAGCGGGACCACGAGCCTTTGGGATTCCAGCTCGAGTACGCCCAGCGGCTCGCGCACTTCGCCATGCCCTATCCCGACATCGCCACCTGAGCCGCTGCGGTGATCACGAGGCGGTGACCTCGGGCACCGTCTCGTACTGCGCCCAGTCGGCGCTGATCGCGCCGGCCGTGGTGAGCAGCAGCGGCAGGTATTCCTGGGTCAGCTTCCGTACGGAGGTCTCGGCGGCGTGCACGTTGACGTTGACGGACGCGATGACCTCGCCGAGCCCGTTGCGCAGGGGCGCGGCCACCGACCGGATGCCCAGCGAGAGCTCCTCGTCCGTGAGCGCCCAGCCCTTGGCCCGCACCACCCGCAGCGCCGCGTCGCGCTCCTCCGCGTCCGGCTCCCAGCGCGGCTGGATGCCCGAGCGGCTCGGCTCGGCCAGGACCCGGCCCACCTCAGCGGGCGGCAGCGCGGCGAGCAGCACCTTGCCGAGCGAGGTCTGCAGGGCCGGGAACCGCGTCCCGATCTGCACCCGAAGGGCGACGATCTTCGGCACGGCCACCCGGGCGACGTACACGATGTCCGACCCGTCGAGTTGGGCGATCGAGGAGGACTCGTTGGTCTGCTCGACCAGCCGCTCCAGATGCGGCCGGGCGACCTCCCACAGACCCATCGAGCGCACGTACGACATGCCGAGCTCGAGCACGCGCGGGGTGAGTGCGAAGCCACCCTGCTCGGCCCGCGCGTATCCCAGCTCCTGCAGGGTCAGCAGGATGCGCCGGGCCGTCGGACGGGCCAGCCCGGCCGCGGTGGCCACCTCGGTCAGCGACATGCTCGCCCGTCCCGGCTGGAACACTCTGATGACATCGAGGCCACGGGCCAGCGCCTCGATGAAATCGGGTCCGGTCTCGGCGCGCGCCATGGGAGGTCTTCCTCTGCTCGGTTGTCCGCATGGCGGCGGCGTCCCGGCCGTGGCACCTGCGGCGAATCGCCTGATTATATCAGCGGGCGACCGCCAGTCGGACAGTTGTCCGAGCAGACTGGTTCTAACCGCCGATCACCCCGAAGACGGCGATGGAGACCGCGTAGCAGAGCGCGATTACGACGACGCCCACCACGTTCGCGCGGGCGGAAGTCGTCCGGCCGGGTACGAGCCATCCCGCGAAGACCCTGTTCACCAGCGGCATGGCCAGCCACGTCAGGACAGTGACACTCAACACGTTGCTGAGGAACATGGCGAGATATCCAGGCAGGTGCGCCATCGCGAACCCACGGACCGCTGTCAGGTTGAGGATCATCACCGTGGGATAGAGAACGAGCAGCACGGTCATGGCCTGTTTCCAGCTCGGCGGGGCGCCGTCTCCCGCTTCGCGGCCGAACTGGAACCAGCCGCTGAACGCCGACTGGACCTTACGCACGTCGTAGTCGACGAAGTAGTCACGACCCTCCTCCAGCAGTTTCGCGCGGCTGTCGGACCCGAGCCATTCGTCCAGATGCTCACGCGTGTCGTAGCGCAGCAGCACGACCCAGCGATCCTGAACACCACTCACGGGCTCGAACTCCTCGGTGCCCATGAAGCCCGCGAACCTCTCCTGCGCTTTACGGACCTTCTCCTGCCAGCGCGCGAAGTCGGCCTCGCGTCCCGGCCGCACATTGTGCGAGATCACCGCCGTGACGGCTTCCCGGACCGCCGTCCCCCCGGCGAGAACCTCCTGCGACGCGGGCTCCTCCAGCATCGGGCGAACCTCGTCGAGCAGTTTCCGCCGCACCTCGGAATCAAGCCACGCGGTCAATTGCCCGATGCTGGAGAAGCGAAATACGACGACCCATGAATTCTGCTCGCCGGCGATCGGCGGATAAAGCTCGGTGCCCTCGAACCCGGGGAAACCACGGGCGATCTCAGTCGTCTTTTTCTGCCACCGCTCATAATCATTGTCGCGGCCTTGGCGAACTGTCGAGGAAATAACCACGGTCGCGCCCTGACCGTCGGGACTGTGGCCACCACCAGGCTTCATAAGGCCGAGTGTAGTGCAGCAACGCCCGGGTAAGGAGCAGGATGCGGCGGTTGACCAGATCGGCGAAGGGCCGAAACTTCAACCGCCTTTTACGGATCGGAGGGTTCGGAATGGACTCCAAGGATTTCATGGCGGAAGCGGTGCGGCTCGCTATCGAGTCCGTAGAGAACGGTTGGGGCGGCCCTTTCGGTGCGGTCCTCACCAACGATGGAGAAATCATCGCCCGAGGGCAGAATCGCGTCCTTCTCACCGGCGACCCCACGGCCCATGCCGAAGTGGAGACCATCCGCAAGGCCATTCAGATCTTGAATTCCCGGGCCCCCTCCATACCGGAGAGCCAACAGAACGAATCGACACTGGAGCTCGTGCCACGCCCTGAGGGATCCCCGGATCTCATGCCGGAGCGGGCCCGGATGCTCATGGGATACACGCTCTACAGCAGTGGCGCCCCTTGCCCGATGTGCATGAGCGCCATCTACTGGTCACGTATCGACAGGGTCTACTTCGCCTTCGACCTGGCGGCGACGAAGAAGATCGGCTTCGACGACGAGTTCCAGTACCAGGACTTCACCCGGCCTCTCGACGAGCGAAGGATCCTGATCCAGCAGGCTCAGCCCGAACTCGGCGCCAAGGCCTGTGCGGCGTGGATGAACAAGCCCGACCGGCACCCGTACTGACCGGGTTGTTCAGGTGATGGTGATACGGCCGCTCCAGGTCGCGGCCGCGGCGCGATAGATCGTGAACAGCCCACTGTCGAAGTACGGGGAGACTCCCGTGTCGTAACGGCCGTCGCCGTCGGTGTCGGAGACGCCGGTCGTGATGCCGTTGAGATAGCCGAGGCCCTGGTCGTCGCGGTAGCTCTGCAGCCAGGAGGAGCCGAGGGAGCCTTCGCCGGTGAACGGCGAGTCGACGCCGACGGGCTGGTCGGCGGGCGGATCGGAGAGCTTCATGACAAAGGTCTGCCCGGTGGATCGCTCGAGGGTCGCGCCGGTGTAGGGCCGAGTCCCGTCGGGGTGGGGACCGGCTGGATAGCCGAAGACGTCGACGGCCGTCGTCGTCGTCTGGTCGATCGTCTGATTGAAGGCGAGGCCCTGCGCGCCGACGATGTCCGCCAGCCTCCCATTACTGGTCAGCGCTCCTGAGGCGGAGGGGACGACGCCGTAGTAGACGTTCACGAAGGCGAAGTCGCGGTCCTGATCCCTGTACGTCGTGAAGTCGTAGTGGGTGAACGCCTGCTTTCCGACGTACAGACCGAACGGGGTGGCGCCCTCGGAGTAGCCGGGCACGAAGGCCCACTTGTCGACCGTGGCCGAGGCGCCCTCCATGTCGTACACGCAGTGCGCGTCGGTGGCGACGAGGTTGCGGTACGCCGACTGGACGGCGGTGCCCGAACACCAATGCGGCTGACCGTCGGCGCCGACGAAGAACACCTTCCCCGAGGTCTGAGGCAGCTGCCCTTCCGCCTCCGGAGGCACCGGCACCACCAGACCGGGCTTACCGGACGGAACGACGGCGTCGGACGTGCGTTCCCCGTGGATCTCGGCCGGTGGGGCGTAGGGCGTGGCGCTCTTGAGGTTGGCGCCCCCATCGGCGAGCCAGAACGTCGCGACCTGCTGCCCACCCGCCATGCTGGCCAGCGGGGCCGACACCACGTCCGCGGCCTGAGCGGGCGTGGCGACGGCGGTGGCGCCCAGCAGCCCTACGCCGACACCTAGCGCGAGCAGCCTGCGTCGGATCATCGATCATCCCCGTTCCGTTGTGGCGCGTCCATGACGGCCTCATCAGCATGGAAAGCCGGTCTGGACCGACCAGCACCAAGATCGTAATCCGCGCGGGTCGTCTCGGGAAGACCTAATGCGAACTTATGTTCGACATTATGTGGAGCGTCAATTGCCACGGCTCGCACCAGAAGGCCACACGGCCTTGAGGCAGATGCCGTCCGCTGCTTTGGCGGGGATTTACGTGGGATAGACATGGATCATGTCCGGGCGATCCTCCCGGCCGAGAGCGGCGTGTCCGTGGGAGGCAGCAGGTGTTCGAGAGCCCGCGTCCACTGGTCGGCAGAACCGCAGAACTGGCCCACCTGTCGGGTCTCCTGGACGCGCGGAGGCAGTGGGTCTTCGTGTTGCTGACCGGTGAGCCGGGCATCGGCAAGACCCGGATGCTGGGCGCGTTCGCCGACCTCGCCCGCGAACGTGGCGTTACGGCCATCGCCGGACGGGCCACCGAGTTCGAGCGCAGCGCGCCGTACGGGATCGTGCAAGACGCGCTCGCCGACGCCCACCAGCATCCCGACCTCGCCGGACACCTCGATGGGCTGCGCGCGCTGCTGTCGCGGGAGAGCGGGACGGGCGACCTGGCCGGTCTGGACCGTCACCGCCGCTTCCGCGAAATGCGTCAGGGCGTGGAGCGAATGGGCGAGTCGAGCACGCTGGTGGTCCTGATGGACGACGTGCAGTGGGCCGACGACGCCTCGGTGGAGGTGATCGACTATCACATCAGACATCCGCCGAACACGAGCGCCGTGATCGTGCTCGCCTGCCGTACCGGCGAGCTGCCCAGAGGGCTGGCCCGGTCGCTGACCTCGGCGAACGTCGTCAACCTGCCACTCGGCCCGCTGTCGGCCGCCGAGGCCGACACCATGCTCGCCGGGCAGCCGTCCCGTCCGGGGAGGCGGCAACTGTCCCGTCCGGGAAGGCGGCGTCTGTACGAGCGCAGCGGCGGCAACCCGCTGTTCCTGGAGATCCTGGCCACGCTGCCGGACACCCCGGCCGCCGACCTCGCGGAGGTCACCGGTGCTCTCACGGAGGTCACCAGGACCGATGTCCTTGACCGGTTGATCGTGGCCGAGCTCGCCGGGCTGGACCCGGACCGGCAACTGGTGGCCCAGGCGGCGGCCGTCGCCGGTGACGACGTGGATGTGGCGTTCGTGGCGGCCGTGTCCGGGCTGGATCCTCGTACCGTCGAGCCGGCGCTGGACGAACTGGTGCGCCGAAGGGTGCTCGGCACGGCAGGGCGGGCGCTGGTGTTCAGGCATCCGCTGGTTCGCGCGG
This sequence comes from Nonomuraea sp. NPDC048901, assembly GCF_040649695.1. Taxonomy (NCBI): domain Bacteria; kingdom Bacillati; phylum Actinomycetota; class Actinomycetes; order Streptosporangiales; family Streptosporangiaceae; genus Nonomuraea; species Nonomuraea sp. NPDC048901. The sequence goes on from NZ_JBEZFW010000001.1 coordinate 356,541, forward strand.
CCGCGTACCAGCTGGCCGGGCCCTCCTGGAGGAGGGCGGCACATCGCCGGGCGGCGGAGCACCTGCTCTCGCGGGGCGCCTCGGACGTCCGCCGCGCGGTGCACATGGAGCACGCGATAGGCGTGGGCGACGCGGACGGGGCCGCGCTGCTCGTCTCGGCGGCGGGAGCGGTGTCGGTCAACGCGCCCGCGACGGCGGCGCGATGGTTCCGCGCCGCGCTGGAGGCGTCGCCCGCTGACGCGACGCCGGAGCTGCGGATGTCGCTCGCCGCGGCGCTCGCCGTGTCCGGGCGGTTGGAGGAGGCCCGGGGGCTGCTGGACGAGCTCGTACGGGAAGGCGACGGCAGCAGGGACCGGGCGGTGGGGCTGCTGTCCGCGATGCAACGGTCGCTGGGACGGCTGGAAGAGGCCAGGGCGCTGCTGACCGGCGAGCTGGCCAGGGTGGACGATTCCGCGGGCAGGCCGCCCCTCCTGGTGGAGCTGGCGGCGATCGACCTCTTGCAGGGCCAGTGGGACTCGGCCGCGGACAACGCCTCACAGGCCCTGGACCAGCTGGACCAGGAGAGCCCCCAGGGGGAGCGGGCGACCGTGCGGAGGTCTCCCCGGCCGGGGACATCGGCCTCGGCCGTCACGCTGCTCGCGGTCGCCGAGCTGTACCGCTGCCACTTCGCCGACGGATATCGCCTGCTCGCCCGCGCCAAGGCGCTCATGGACGCCATGACCGATCGCGAGCTGTGCGACGACCTCGGCTTCGTGGCACCTCTGGCGTGGGGCGAGTTCATGGTCGACCACCACGACGACGCGCTGCGGCACCTGGCCCGCGGGTTGCAGGTCGCCCGTGACCACGGTCGCGACAACGTCGTCCCCCTGTTGCACGCGGCACGGGCCATGGTCCGTTCCGCGCTGGGCGAGATCGAGGCGGCGCTGGCCGACGCCGAGGAGGCGGAGGAGATCGCGCGTCATCTCGGCAGCGCCGAGATGCTCGCGTTCGCGCACGTGGTCAAGTCCCGGCCGCTGCTGTGGCAGGCGGGTCCCGAGGCCGCCGTGCCGCTGGTGGAGGAGGTGCTGCACGGTCCGGGAATGCGCTCGGCGTGGTGGCGGACCATCGCCGACGACGTGGTGTCGGAGGTGCTGCTGTCGGTCGGCCGTACGGAGGACTGCCGGCGGTTCCTGGCCGCCCGCGTCGGTGGCGATCCGTCGGGGCTGGGGCCCGGCGCGGCGAGTGTCTTCGCCCGTCGCGCGCGGGCGGAGGCGGCCTGCGGCGACTTGACGGCGGCCGGGCAGTGGTACGAGCGGGCCGTCGCGGTCGTGGCGTCGGGAGCGCCGCCCGCCCGGTCCGCCGACGTCGAGGCGGCCCGCGCGACGCTGGCGATGGCCGCGGACCGCCCGCACGAGGCGGACGCGGCGGCTCGCGAGGCCGTGGCGTGTCTCGTCACGGCCAGACTGCCCGTCGGCGAAGGCTTCGCCCGGATGCTGCTGGCGGAGGTGAGAGCGGACGCGGGCGACGTCCGCACGGCGCAGGAGCAGCTCGGCCAGGCCAAGGCCCTGTTCACGCGGGTCGGTGCGCCGTGGCCGGCGGCGCAGGCCGGGCGCAGGCAGCGCGGCACCGCGGCCCATGGGGCGGGCGGGCGGCTGTCGGAGCGCGAACGCGAGATCGTCGAGCTGGTCGGCGAGGGCCTGACGAACCGGCAGATCGGCGAGCGGCTGTACCTGAGCCCGCGCACGGTCGAGACGCACCTGGCCCGGGTCTTCCGCAAGCTCGGCGTCAACACCCGCGCGGCCCTGGTCCGCCGGTCGTCGGGTCAGGCGTGAGGTCACCTGGACATGGTGGATGGGCGGGCCCGGCCGCGGGATCCGTTGAACGACGTACCCCCTGACAGGGCGGCATCCGTGAAATGACGGACCTTCCCGATTACGGGTCGGTGGCTCTTCGCCGGTGAATGGCCGCGTGGTGAGAATTCGGACGGATCACCCGAGCACCACGAACGGAAAGGCCTCCATGGGCACCCCCAGAAGACTGATCACCGCATTACTCACCGCCCTCATCGCCCTGACCGGCTTCGTCGTCGCGTCACCGCCGGCCAGCGCCGACAGACTGGTCGCCGAGGCGTCGCTCCACTCCTGGCACGCCAACAACCAGAACAAGACCATCGACACCACGGTCAAGGTCTACGCCAGCGGCAACGTCTACGGCGTCTCGACGGTCGAGTCGGGCGTCTACCTCACCGGCGTCCGCCTGTGCGCCAAGGCCCTGCTCCTCAACGTCGACGGCATGGTCATCGGCGAGGTCGGCGGCGACTGCTGGGGTGTCAACGGCACCGCCTTGGGCTACTCCAAGCGTACGGAGAACTGGTCCGGGCAGGTCTCACCGGACATCGCCGAACAGACGTACGCGGTGTCGATCGTGCACTGGAACAACGGCATCGACTGGGGTCAGGTCCTCGGCTTCGCCAAGTTCATCTGGACCGTGTACAAGACGCTCAGCACCGACGGCTCCGACGCCTCGGCCAACACCGTGGTCCTGCCCAACTACCAGCCCATCCAGTTCGCCGGCAACAACGGCAGCAGCGGTGGTGGTGGCGGTAGCCCGCACAACCCCAAGCCGAACGATCCCTGACCGGAACCCCCGGGGTGGCGCGACGACATACTCGCGCCACCCCTCCGGGTGTCACGTCGCGCTCCAGCCAGGTCAGCCCAGGTCCCGCCCCGACCCCCTCTTGAAGACCATCAAGCACCCTGGGGAATGCCGATCGAACGACACCGACTCATCCTTCAACTCCACCACCGGGGTGAACCCCACCAGTTCCCACCCGTCCGCGCCGAGTTCGTCGCACTGCCGCTGCAACTCGCTGCGACTGACCTTGTCGCCGAGTCGCTTCATCTTGTACTCCCACACCATGCTGCCTGCCTCCCGCGCGATCACCCGTCCAGGTAACCCCGGATCGCCGCGTCACGCTACCGCGAGGTGGCCGCCGTCCATGGCCGGAGCTTTTCGGGGTTGCGTACCGCCCAGATGCGCTTGATCCGGCCGTCTTCGACGTCGAACGCCGCCACCGTCACGGCGACGTCGTTCTGCTGAGCCACCAGACCGGGCTGACCGTTGACCGTACGCTCCAGGATGGTCAGGTCGGGGGCCCGGCCGGCGAGGGCGAGGATGTAGCGGGCGATCCGCTCGCTGCCTTCGATCGGGTGGAGTCCGGCGCTGACCAGGCCGCCGCCGTCGATGATCGCCGTGGCGTCAGGGTCGAGGAGGCCGATGAGGGCGTCGATGTCCTTGGCCTCCCATGCCTGTTTGAAGTCCCTGACGATGCCGGACTGCCGCGCCGCCGGAGTTGTCGGCGCCTGCGAGGCAGCAAGACGGCGGCGGGCCGAGGAGGCCAGCTGGCGACAGGCCCCCGGCGTACGGCCGACGATCTCGGCCACCTCGGCGAAGGAGTAGCGGAAGACGTCGTGCAGGACGAGCGCGACGCGCTCGGCGGGGGTCATCGAATCGAGCACGACCAGGAAGGCCATGGTGATCGACTCGTCGAGGGTGACGCGGTCCACCGGGTCGACCGGCCGCCCGGTGATCCACTCCGTGGGGTCGGGCAGCGGCTCGGGGATCCATTCGCCGACGTAGCTCTCGCGCCGGGTCCGTGCCGAGCCGAGCAGGTCCAGGCAGATGCGGCTGGCGACCGTGGTCAGCCAGGCGCCGGGGACTTCGATGGCGTCCTGCTGCTGCCGGGTCATGGCGTACCAGCGGGCGTAGGTCTCCTGTACGACATCCTCCGCGTCGGCCAGGGAGCCCAGGAGGCGATAGGCGAGATTGATCAGCTGACGCCGCTCACTCATGATCGCGCTCAGTCCCGGATCGGATGGGGTGGTCATGGTGACGATGGCTCCCTTGCTCGCGGCTGCCCTCACCCGTTCGACGAGACAGCCCACGGGACTGTGAGGTCGGCGCATCGCCTGACATTCTCCGCGGTTGTTTCGTCGGACTGCTGGGACCCGGATCGCAGTGATCAACAATGCCCGGGCCGGCTTCCTCGACGGAAGTTCTCGCAGCTGACAACCACAAAGGAAACCTTATGTTCACCGCTTATGTCGCGGTCACCATCTTCGCCGCGCTCTTGTTCGGCAGCGCCGCCGTCGTCTACCTGATCGGCCACGAATTTCCCAAGGCCCAGGCGGACATGAAGCGCCTGCCACGGTCGTGGGTACCGGTGCTGGGCATGATGCTGGCGGCGGGCTCTTTGGGGCTGCTGGGCGGGTTCGCCGTGCCGATGCTGGGCACACTCGCCGCCTACAGCCTCGTGCTGTACTTCGTCGGCGCGCTCCTCGCGCACCTGCGAGTGGGTTCCCGCAAGCTCGTGAACTGGGGCGGATTCTTCTTCACCGCGGTGGCCGCACTAGCCGTGAACCTGGCCTACCACTGGTCGTGATCCGTAGAGATGGAGAAGGGAAACTCGAACTACACCGGGTAATGAAGGCGAAGCGTGGCCGTCGCGCCGCCGTCCGGGGCGTTGGCGAAGGCGAGATCGGCGCCGATCACCCGTGCCTGTCCGGCGGCGATGGCCAGGCCCAGGCCATGGCCGTGGCCACGCTCGGCCCCGCCCGTACGGAAACGCTGCGGCCCCTCTGCCAGCAACCCATCGGGGAACCCGGGCCCGTGGTCGCGTACGACGATCGTCGTGTCGTTCACGGCGACCTCGACCGGAGCGCGCCCGTGGCGGTGGGCGTTGATGACCAGGTTCGTGATGATCCGGTCGATGCGCCGCGGATCGGTGTCGACCACCGGCTCACCGGTCACCGTCAGCCGGACCGCAAGCTTCGTCCGGGCCACGCACTCCTCGACGACCCGGCCCAGCGGCACCGGACGGCGATCGGCCCACTCCGCGCCCGCGTCCAGCCGGGAGATCTCCAGCAGGTCCTCCACCAGCGCCCGTAGCACCCGTACCCGGTCACGTACCAGGTCGGTGGCCTCGCTCTCCGGGAGCAGTTCGGCCGAGACGACCAGCCCCATCAGCGGGGTACGTAGCTCGTGAGCCACATCGGCGGTGAAGCGCTGCTCGCTCAACAGCCGGTCCCGCAGACTGTCGGCCATCGAATCGATGGTGGCCGAGATGTCGGTGATCTCGTCGCCGCCCCGGCCGCCCATCATGCTCCTGGCCTCCAGGTCGCCGTCCGCGATTCGCCGCGCGGTGCGGGCCACCCGCCTCAGCCGCCGGTTGGACGTCTCGGCGGCCAGCACGGCCAGAGGTACGACGATCGCGAGCGTGACCAGCGACGCCTTCACGATGTTCCGGTCCAGGGCCCACAGGCCGCGTATCTCCGAGCCCATGTCGATCTGCACGGCCAGCACCTGGCCGTCGATCTGCTGCGCCGCCCACATCCAGGGAATGTCCGGCCGGCGGTCGTCGTACCAGGTGCTGAACTCGCCGGTGCTCCTGGCCTGTTGGAGCAGCGCGGGCGGGACCTGAGCGGGCTGCGGCGCCTCGCCCGTACGCCGGTAGGCGTCCACCTCGGCCAGCAGCGCGCTGAAAGCCCGGTCCCTGCCCAGGCTCATGGACCGGTCGAAGGCGCTCCGGTGGATCAGCACTCCGACGGCCAGCGCGACCGCGCAGGACGTCACGGCCACCAGCGCGGCGATCTTCCAGCGCAGTGACCGCCAGTTCAGCAGTCCGCGTGCGGCCTGTCCCACGTCAGCGCCGCAGCTTGTAACCGAAGCCGCGGACTGTCTCGATCCGGTCGGCGCCGATCTTCTTACGCAGCCGCTGCACGCACAGGTCGACGACGCGGCTGTCCCCGTCCCAGCCGTAGTCCCAGACGTTGCGCAGCAGTGTCTGCCGGTCCAGCACGATCCCCGGATTCGCGGCGAACTCCAGCAGCAGCCGCAACTCGGTGGGAGCCAGCTCGACCAACTCCCCGGCGCGGCGCACTTCCAATCCCTGCGGATCGATGGCCAGGTCCCCGAAGACCAGGCCGGTGGCCTCCTGGAGGTGTTCGGGACCCGGAGCGAAGGAGGCCCGGCGCAGCAGCGAACGGATCCTGGCCACCAGCACGGAGGTGTCGACCGGCTTGACCACGTAGTCGTCGGCCCCCGCCTCCAGCCCCGACACCACGTCGAGAGCGTCGCCCCGCGCGGACATCATCAGGATCGGCACCAGGCTCCACTCCCTGACCTGCCGGCACAGCCCGATGCCGTCCAGCCCTGGCAGCATCACGTCCAGGAGGAGCACGTCATGCCGCTCCTCCCTGAACAGTTCGAGGCCGGTCAGGCCGTCGCCCGCCGTGCTCACGCGATAGCCGTAGCGCTCCAGCACCATCCCGACGGTCTTGCGGATCACTTCGTCGTCCTCGACGAGCAGCACGGTTACCGGAGCCGACACCGAAAGCGACATTTCTCCCCAAAGGCCTGAGGCAACAGACGATACAAGCCGCCGACATCCGCGACGCCTCAGCCGTGTATCAGCCACGAATCAACCCTCATACGGAGGAGGGGTATAGTCCGCACTCTACAACCCGTACATAGATGTACGAGATAGCGAGGAATGCGGATGCCATCCATTCAAGTGCGGCTGTCGGTGAACGGCCGCAAGCATGAGCTGGAGCTGGACACCCGGGTCAGCCTGCTCGACTGCCTGCGCGAGCACCTCGGCCTGACCGGTACCAAGAAGGGCTGCGACCAAGGGGCCTGCGGCGCCTGCACGGTGCTGCTGAACGGTGAGCGGGTCAACTCCTGCCTCGTGCTCGCCGCGCAATGCGCGGACGCGGAGGTCACGACCATCGAAGGGCTGGCGTCGTCAGAGGTCGGCCGGGCGATGCAGGAGGCGTTCGTCCGCAACGACGGCCTGCAGTGCGGCTACTGCACCCCGGGCCAGGTCTGCTCGGCCGTGGCCATGCTCGCCGAGTACGAGGCGGGGGTGCCCAGCGCCATAGGCGAGCCCGGTCTGACGGACACCGAGATCAGGGAACGGCTGGCGGGCAACCTGTGCCGGTGCGGCGCGTACAACGGGATCCTCGCGGCGGTGCGGGAGGTCGCCCGGTGAACCCGTTCTCCTACGTACCGGCTACCGACACCTCCTCGGCCGTTGAACTCGCCGCAAAAGGGGCGAAGTACCTGGCAGGCGGCACCAATCTCGTCGACCTGATGCGCCAGGGCATCGAGACGCCGCACGAGCTCGTGGACATCACCCGGCTACCGCTGGCCGACATCGAGGAGCACGCAGGCGGCCTGCGGATCGGGGCCCTGGTCCGCAACACGCGGGTGGCCGCCGACGAGCGGATACGTGATCGCTACCCGGTGCTGGCCCAGGCCATCCTGAACGGCGCCTCTCCCCAGCTGCGCAACCGCGCCACCGTGGGCGGCAACCTGATGCAGCGCACCCGCTGCGGCTACTTCTACGACCGGCACTCGGCCTGCGGCAAACGTGATCCTGGCGCCGGCTGCGACGCTCTCGACGGGTTCAACCGCACGCACGCCATCCTCGGCACGAGCGAGAGCTGCGTCGCCGTACATCCGTCGGACATGTGCGTGGCCCTGGCCGCCCTGGACGCCGTGGTCAACATCGCGGGCCGCGATCCCGTACCGCTGGTGGACTTCCACCGCCTGCCCGGAGACACGCCGCACCTGGAGACGGCGCTCGCGCCGGGGGAGTTGGTGACCTCCATCGACCTGCCGCCGGCTCAGCCGGGCCGCTCGGTGTACCTCAAGGTGCGTGATCGGGCCAGTTACGCCTTCGCGCTGGTCAGCGTGGCCGCCGTCGTCCGCATGGAAGCGGGCCGCGCCACCACCGTACGCATCGCGCTGGGCGGGGTCGCCGCCAAACCGTGGCGCGCGTACGAAGCCGAACAGCTCCTGACCGGCACCACTCTCGACGACGAGCTCATCCACCAGGCGGCCGAACAGGCGCTGGCCGGCTCCCGCCCACGCGCGCACAACGCGTTCAAGGCCGAGCTGGCCCGGCGACTGATCCGGCGAGCGTTGCAAGGAGTCAGATCATGAATCTCGCCGCACGCGGCTTCACCCTCGCCAGCAAGGCGCTGACCAGGCTGGCCAGACTCCTGCCCGACGGCAGGCCCGATCCCCTGGCCCACCACCGCGCCGAGCTCGGCAGGCCCGCCGACCGGCTGGACGGCCGCGCCAAGGCCACCGGCGCCGTCCGCTACACGGCCGAGCGGCACCTCCCCGGCCTCGCCCACGCGGTCGTGGTGGGCAGCACCATCACCAGAGGCCGGATCACCGCCGTCCACGTTCCGCAGGCGCCCGGTGTGCTGCTCGTGATGACCCACGACAACGCGCCCGCGATGAAGCGCACCCCCGCGTACGCCACCATGAAGGGCCCGCTCGGCGCCGCCGCGATGAGCCTGCCGGTGCTCAACACCGACGAGATCTTCTGGTACGGCCAGCCCATCGCGGTCGTCGTGGCCGAGTCCCTGGAACAGGCCCGGTACGCGGCGTCGCTGATCCACGCCGACTACGAGCCGTGGCCCGCCAGGCTGTCGATGGCCGACGGGAAACCGTACACTCCCGCGCACGCCGTGCTGGAGGAGCCCGTGACCAGGCGCGGCGATGTCCGTACGGCGCTCGGCGCGGCGGCGGCCACGGTCGAGGCCGAGTACACCACGCCGCTAGAACACCACAACGCCATGGAACCGCACGCCACCGTGGCCAACTGGGAGGGCGACCGCCTCACGGTCTACGACACCGCGCAGTACCCCTATGGCGTCAAGGAGATGCTGGCCAAGAAGTTCTCACTCGCCGAGGAGAACGTCCGCGTGCTGGCGCCGTTCATCGGCGGCGGCTTCGGCGGCAAGACTCCGGCCTGGCCGCACGTCTGGCTCACGGTGGCGGCGGCCAAGCTCTCCGGCCGTCCCGTCAAGCTCGTGCTCTCGCGGGCCGACGTGTTCGCCATGACCGGCGGCCGGGCCCCGACCCGCAGCCGCGTCGCGCTCGGCGCCGACGCCACGGGACGGCTCACCGCGCTCGAACACGACGCCCTGGCCCCGTGCACGACCGACGAGTTCGCCGAGGCCGCCGTGGTCGCCTCCCGCCATCTGTACGCCTGCCCGAATGTCCATGTCGTCCAGCAGGTGGTTCGCCTGGACCGCATCCAGAACGCCTTCTTCCGTGGTCCGGGCGTGGCCCCCGGATCCTTCGCGCTGGAATCCGCCATGGACGAGCTGGCCTGGCGGCTCGGCCTCGACCCGCTTGAGCTGCGCCTGCGCAACGAACCTGAGCGGGACCCGATGAGCGGAATCAGCTTCACCAGCCGCCACTTGCGTGAGGCGTACGCCCTGGGCGCCGAGGCGTTCGGCTGGTCACAGCGCCCACCCGCGCCCCGCGCGACGCGGGACGGCCGCTGGCTCATCGGGCATGGGATGGCCGCGGCGATCAACCCCGACGCCGTGCTCATCGCCGGAGTCAAGCTGCGCCTGTCCGCCGACGGCACCGTCACCATCCGCAGCAGCACCAACGAACTGGGCGCCGGCACCTCGACCGCGCAGAGCCAGGCCACGGCCGACCGTCTTGGGCTGCCTCTCGACCGGATCCGCTTCGAGCAGGGCGATTCCAACGTGGCCAGGACCCGCATCCCCGGTGCCTCGGCCGCGACCACGACGCTCGCCTCGGCCGTCTGGTCCGCCCGCGACAACCTCGTCCGCGAGCTGCTGAAGCTGGTGCGCGACACCGACTCACCGCTGGCGGGACGGTCGTTCGAGGAGGTGGACACCCGCGACGGTGGCCTGTTCGGGCCCCGTGGGGGTGAGAGCTATGAGCGCATTCTGGCCAGGGCAGGGCAGGAGGCCGTGGAGGTGGCGGGGAAGTCGGCGGTGCCGTACCAGACCATCAAGCGGGGCACCTACTCCTACGGTGCGCACTTCTGCGAGGTGCGGGTCGACGAGGAGACCGGCGAGGCGCGCGTAACGCGCTGGGTCGGCGCCTTCGACGGCGGCAGGATCGTCAACCCCAAGCAGGCCACCAGCCAGATGCGCGGCGGCATCATCATGGGCATCGGCATGGCATTGACCGAGGAGACGCTGCTCGACGAGCGCACCGGCCTCATCGTCAACCGCGGCCTGGCCGAGTACCACGTGCCCACGCACGCCGACGTGCCCGACATCGACATCCACTTCGTCGACCAGCCCGACCCGCAGACCCCGCTGGGCGCCAAGGGCATCGGCGAGCTCGGCATCGTGGGCGTGGCGGCCGCCATCGCGAACGCCGTCTACCACGCGACCGGCGAACGCGTCCGCTCCCTCCCCATCACTCCGGACAAACTCGTGTAGCCAGATTGGAATACGGTAGGGGGGTATAGTATGTTGAAGGAGTCGAAAGCGATCCTGACGGCCGAGGAGGCGGTATGACATGAACACCGCGAGCAAACTAGGTGCCTACGCTGTGGGGCTGGCCGTCGTCTTCGGCGGGGCCCTGGGCGTCGGAAACGCGGTCGGGGAAGGCACCCCCGCACCGGCGCCCCCCAGCCATGGGAGCGCCCACACCACTCCCACTCAGGTCGGCGCAAAACCGCAGGACGATACCCCCGGGGGGCTGCAGGTGTCCCAGAACGGCTACACCCTCAATCCGTTGACCACCGTCAAGACCGGCGAGCCCACCGATTTCCGGTTCACTGTGACAGGGCCCGATGGCAAGCCGGTGACCGACTATCAGGTTCAGCACGACAAGAAGCTCCATTTCATCGTGGTCTCGCGTGACCTGGCGACGTTCCAGCACCTGCACCCCGAACAGGCCGGCGACGGGGTGTGGTCGGTGAAGCTGACGCTGGACGCTCCTGGCACCTACCGGGCCTTCGTCGACTTCGCTCCCGCGGGTGGGAGCGGTCTGACCCTTGGTACGGATGTGCCGGTCGCGGGCGACTACGCGCCGCGGGCACTGCCTGCGGTCAGCCGTACGGCGGAGGTGGACGGTTACACGGTTACCCTCACGGGTGACCTGGTTCCCGGCCAGGCGAGCAAGCTCACGCTGAGCGTGAGCAAGGACGGCAAGCCGGTGACGGATCTGCAGCCATATCTGGGGGCGTACGGCCATCTGGTGGCGCTGCGGGCGGGGGATTTGGCCTATCTGCACGTACATCCAGAGGAAAGCGACAAGGCCGGGCCCGAGATCACCTTCTACGCCGAAGTGCCCAGCGGCGGCGACTACCGGCTGTTCCTGGACTTCCAGCACGCCGGCAAGGTACGCACCGCCGATTTCACCGCCCGAGCAGGGGCCGGACAGCCCAAGCCCGCGGCGGAGCCGAGCGTCAGCCCGTCCCACGGCGACCACACGCACTGAGTAGAAAGGGGGAGTGATGTCTTCCCTCACTGAAGGCAGAGCTGTCGAACTCACCATCGGCGGCATGACGTGCGCATCCTGCGCCAACCGCATCGAACGCAAGCTGAACAAGCTCGAAGGCGTGACCGCGACCGTCAACTACGCGACGGAGAAGGCGAAGGTCACCTTCCCCGAGGGCATTGATCCGCAGCAGTTGATCACTGAGGTGGAGAAGGTCGGCTACACGGCCGCGCTGCCCGCCCCGCCCAAGACGGAGGCGCAGCGGCAGGAGGAGCCGGAGGACGAGCTGCGGCCGCTGCGTCAGCGCCTGCGCACCTCGTTGGTGCTGAGCGTGCCGGTGGTGGCGATGGCGATGGTCCCGGCGCTGCAGTTCACCAACTGGCAGTGGCTGTCGCTGGTGCTGGCCGCGCCGGTGGTGGTGTACGCGGGCTGGCCCTTCCACAAGGCCGCCTGGACCAACCTCCGGCACGGCGCCGCGACCATGGACACGCTGATCTCGCTGGGCACGCTGGCCGCGCTCGGATGGTCGCTGTGGGCCCTGTTCTTCGGCACCGCGGGCACGCCCGGCATGACGCATCCCTTCACGTTCACCATTGAGCGCTCCGACGGTTCGGGCAACATCTACCTCGAGACGGCGGCGGCGGTGACCGCGTTCATCCTGGCCGGTCGCTACTTCGAGGCCCGCGCCAAACGCCGCGCCGGCGCGGCACTGAAGGCGCTGCTGGAACTGGGCGCCAAAGAGGTCGAACTGGCCGACGGCCGCCGCATACCCACCGAGCAACTGCAGGTCGGTGACACCTTCGTCGTACGGCCGGGCGAGAAGATCGCCACGGACGGCGTGATCACCGAGGGCAGCTCCGCCGTGGACGCCTCGATGCTGACCGGCGAATCCGTGCCCGTCGAGGTGAAGCCCGGCGACGCGGTCACCGGTGCGACGGTGAACGCGGGCGGACGCCTGATCGTCAAGGCCACTCGAGTGGGCGCGGACACCCAGCTGGCGCAGATGGCCAGGCTGGTCGAGGAGGCGCAGACCGGCAAGGCACAGGTGCAGCGGCTGGCCGACCGCATCTCCGGGATCTTCGTACCGATCGTGATCGCGTTGGCGGTCGGGACACTCGGATACTGGCTCGGCACGGGCAACGGCGCGGCGGCGGCGTTCACCGCGGCGGTCGCCGTGCTGATCATCGCCTGCCCCTGCGCGCTGGGCCTGGCCACGCCGACCGCGCTGCTGGTCGGCACCGGGCGGGGCGCACAGCTGGGCATCCTGATCAAGGGCCCGGAAGTGCTGGAGTCGACCCGCAAGGTCGACACGATCGTGCTGGACAAGACCGGTACGGTCACCGAGGGCAAGATGACCCTGGTCGCCGTCCACCTCGCCGAGGGAGAGAACCGCGAAGAGGTCCTCAGGCTGGCGGGCGCGCTGGAGCACGCCTCCGAGCACCCGATCGCCCAGGCCATCGCCCGCGAGGCCCGATCCGACGCCACGGTGGAGGACTTCGCCAACGTCGAAGGGCTCGGCGTACAGGGCATCGTCGACGGCCACGCGGTGCTGGTCGGCCGTCCCCGGCTGCTGGCGGAGTGGTCCCAGCACCTGCCCGTCGACCTGGAACGCGAGCTCGCCGACGAGCAGGCCAAGGGCCGCACCGCGGTCGCGGTCGGCTGGGACGGCCAGGCCCGCGCCGTGCTGGTGGTGGCCGACGTGGTCAAGCCGACCAGCAAGCAGGCCATCGCCGACCTGCGGGCACTCGGCCTGACACCGGTGCTGCTGACCGGCGACAACGAGGCCGTGGCCCGTACGGTGGCGGCCGAGGTGGGCATCGACGACGTGATAGCCGAAGTGCTGCCCGCCGACAAGGTCGACGCCGTCAAGAAGCTGCAGGCCGAGGGCAAGGTCGTGGCCATGGTGGGTGACGGGGTCAACGACGCCGCCGCCCTCGCCCAGGCCGACCTGGGCCTGGCGATGGGCACCGGCACCGACGCCGCCATCGAGGCCTCCGACCTGACCCTGGTCAGGGGCGATCTGCGGGTGACGGCCGACGCGCTGCGCCTGTCCCGCCGCACGCTGTCGACCATCAAGGGCAACCTGTTCTGGGCCTTCGCCTACAACGTGGCCGCCCTGCCACTGGCCGCGCTCGGCCTGCTCAACCCGATGATCGCGGGGGCCGCGATGGCGTTCTCCAGCGTGTTCGTGGTGAGCAACAGCCTGCGCCTGCGCCGCTTCAAGTAATCCATTCGCGTGGCCGAAGGCGCTCATCGCCTTCGGCCACTCAGTGGTGATACTGGTGCACCACCGCATGGCCCTTGCCCCGGGAGATCAGCCACTTGTTCACCGGCGTCGTCACCACGAAGGCCACGACCAACGACCCGGCCAGCGACGCCCAGAACAGCCAGCTGGTCAGCCCCGCGTCCATGGCACCGGGCACGACCACGACCACCGCGTTGTCCATGATCTCCATCACCGCGATGGAGACGGTGTCCGCGGCCAGCGCCACCTTCAACGCGTCGCGAAAGCCGAGTCCGGCCCGCAGCACGCCACGCATGGTCAGCCCGTAGCCGAACACGAAGGCCAACACCACCGACAGCACCACGGTGGTGAAGTTGGACAGGCCGGCGGCGGTGCCGATGACCATGCCCAGCACCTCGCCGATGGCGCATCCGGTCAGGCAGTGCAGGGTCGCCTGCGCGGCCACCGTCCACGTGGCCGTGGGAGGGGCGTGGTGACCGGTGGCCGGTTGATCGCTGTGGTCCATGATGCTGCTCCTTAGCTGGCGTCAAGCCTTGAGCATACTCATAGGGGGTATCTCATCGCATTTGTCGCTGGTACGGCGGCGTGTATCCAGCTCGCCGGTTCGTAAACTGGCCGGGTGCCGAAGCTGTGGAACGAGACGATCGAGACGCACCGCCGTACCGTGCATGACGCGATCCTGGACGCCACCGTCGAGCTGGTGCGGGAGCGTGGGCTCCTGGCGGTGACGATGTCGCAGATCGCCGAGAAAACCGGTATCGGCCGCGCGACGCTCTACAAGTACTTTCCCGACGTCCAGACCATCCTGCTGGCCTGGCACGGCCGTATGGTCGCCGGGCATCTGGAGCACCTCGCCCAGGCGGTGGAGCGCGAGAGCGACGCCCGGGTGCGGCTCGAAGCCATGCTGGAGACGTACGCCCTGATGCATCGGCGGATGGCGCGGCATGGCTTCAGCCCTGATCTCGTCATGCTCCTGCACCGGTCCGAGGACGCCGGCCGCGCCCAGCGGCGGCTGCATGACATGCTGCGCGACGCGCTGACGGATGCCGCGCGGGCCGGTGACGTACGTGAGGACGTGGCGGCGGACGAGCTCGCCGCCTTCTGCACGCACGCGCTGCAGGCGGCCGTCGACCTGCCCTCGGAGGCCGCGGTCAAGCGCCTCGTCTCCCTTACCCTGGCCGGGCTGCGACCGCGCTGAGCTGATCTCCCTACCTGCGTTCAGCGGGCCTCGGCCGGCTCCGGCGGGCTTCAGCGGGACTCAGTGAGAGCCCGCGGAGGACCGGCGGCGGCGCCGGAGATGGCCGGTGATCAGGACGGCTTTCGCCAGGGCCATCACCAGGATGATCCCCAGGACGGCGTCCGAACCCAGTCCCGCCCACTGCGGGATCGCCAGCACTCCGGCGGCCAGCCCCACGTGCACGGCCACGGCCAGGACGGCGACCAGCGCGAGGCCGAGCGTCAGGTACCGGCTCCGGCGCGGCGTGCCCGTGGCCGGGACGGGGCTCGTGGTTCCGTCAGGGCGGCGCCAGTCCACGCTCAGGTGGTCACGCCTGCCCATCCTGGTGATGTTCCTGGTGAGAAGGGCTTGGACACGCTGTAACCGGTCCTCGTCCACGGCTTCGACGCGCACCGTCAATCCTTCCGGGGTGGCCCGCAGGGTGCAGGTGCCCCAGTCGAGGTTGATGGTGCCGTCCGTCTCGGACCAGTCTGCTTTGACGCTCTTGGGCCTTTCGCCGCCTGCGTGCGGGCCGTGGCCGGGGCCGGTGGGCAAGCCGAACCGTGAGGAGCGCGGAACGGCGGGTCGTAGGCTGGTCGTATGGTGAAGACCGCGGCACGGCAGCCGGTACCCGCCCGGCGTGCGGACGCCGAGCGCAACATCGCCGCGATCCTCCAAGCGGGGACCCGGCTGCTCAGCGCCGACCCCACGGCCAGCGTGGCCGACATCGCCAAGGCCGCCGGGGTGGGCAGAGTCACCCTTTATGGCCACTTCCCGTCGCGGGAGGCGCTGGTGGACGCGGTGCTCGACCACGCGGTCGGTGTGGCGGAGGCGGTGCTGGCGGACGATTCGATCGACACGGCACCCGCGCCCGAGGCCATGGCCAAGCTCCTGCGGTCGTCCTGGGAGATCCTCGACCGGCACCGCCGCCTGTTCCTGGCCGCCGACCGGACGCTGGCCACGGAACAGATCAGGAAGCACCATGACCGGCCGCTGCAGCGGGTGGAGCGGCTCATCGCGCGCGGTCAGCGTGCGGGCGACTTCCGTACGGACCTGCCGCTGGCCTGGCTGGTGACGACGTTCTTCTCGATCATCCACAGCGCGGCGCAGGAGCGTGAGACCGGACGGCTGGCGGCCGAGGAGGTCGAGCCGGTGCTGATCAAGACGATGCTGGCGCTGCTCTCCAAGCCCGCCTGACCACGGCCTCCGCGGGCTCCCCCCAGAAGCTCATCCCGAATGAACCCTACCCGTGTATGGTTCACGGCTGCTAACTTGAACATCAGTGTTCGAGTTAAGGAGACTTCGGATGAGTCATGGCATGCCTTCCGCCCAGACACGCACGAGCGGGTGGGGCCTGCTCGTGCTGCTGTGCCTGGCCCAGTTCATGTTGATCGTCGACATCACGGTGGTGCAGGTGGCGCTGCCCACCATCGGTACGGACCTCGCGCTCGACCGTGAGTCGCTGACCTGGGTGGTGACCACGTACACGCTCTGCTTCGGCGGCCTCATGGTGCTCGGCGGGCGGCTCGCCGACGCGTGGGGCGCCCGTCGCACGCTCGTGATGGGGCTGGGACTGTTCACGGCGGCCTCGCTGGCGTGCGGGCTGGCCGGGAGCGGCGCGATGCTCATCGCCGGGCGCGCGTTCCAGGGGGTCGGAGCGGCGCTGCTCTCCCCGGCGGCCCTGGCCGTTATCACCACCACCTACCAGGGCGAACGACGCGGCCGGGCGCTCGGCGTCTGGGCGGCCATCGGTGGTACGGGGGCGGCCCTGGGCGTGCTGCTCGGCGGCGTGCTGACCGCCGGGCCGGGCTGGACCTGGGTGTTCATCGTCAACGTCCCGATCGGGCTGGTGGTGCTCGCCACCGTGCCCGCCGTCGTACCGCCCACGCCCGGCCGGAGCGAACGGGTCGACGTACCCGGCGCCCTGGTCGTCACGCTGGCGACGGCCCTGCTGATCTACGGGCTGGTGACGGCGGGCGACGCCGGCTGGGGCGCGGCGGGCACGGTGCTGCCGCTGGTGGGGGCCGTGCTGCTGTACGCGCTGTTCGTGGTCGTCGAGCGGTCGGTACGCGCACCGCTCATGCGCGCCGAGACCCTGGCCAGACGGCCGGTGATCTCGGGGACGTTCGTCATGCTGATGGCCACCGGGCTGATGCTGGGGTTGTTCTTCCTCAGCTCGCTCTACCTCCAGAACGTGCTGCGGTTCAGCGCGCTGGAGACCGGGCTGCTGTTCCTGCCCGTGGCCATCGCGATCACGATCGGCGCGCAGCTCGGCGGGCATCTCATCGGCCGGATCGGCGGCCGGCCGGTGGCGGTGGCGTCCTTCGTGGTGACCGCGGCCGGGGCGGCGCTGATGACCCGCATCTCGCCCGACGCGAGCGCGTACACCACGTTGCTGCCCGGCTTCGTGCTGGCCGCCCTGGGGATCGGGCCGGCGTTCGTGACGGCCACCACCACGACCATGGCGAACATCCCGCCCGGCGAGAACGGTGTCGCCTCCGGCGTCATCAACACCTTCCACGAACTCGGCGGCTCGATCGGCGTGGCCGTCATCTCCACGGTCGCCGCGTCCAGCCTCGTACCCGGCTCGGCGGCGGGCATCGGCGGCTTCGTCTCCGGGCTCACCCTGTGCGCCGTCGCCGCGGGTGTCGCGGCAGCCGTCACGCTGTGGCTGGTGCCACCGGGCAAGCCCGCGGCGGCGTTCGTCGGCCATGGGCACGGACACGGCCACTGACGGGTACGACGCGCGTGGGCCGGGCGGCCAGGCCGTCGAGGCCGGCACCCAGCTCGCGGGCGTGATGAACCCCGAGGGGCGCTAATCGTCCTCGCGGAGCCGCTCCAGCCGAGTCTGGGCGAACGAGCGGATCGCCTCATCCCTGGCCATGGCCGCGTGCGCCAGGAGGTACGTGTCCTCCTTGTGGGACAGGCTCGCGGCGGCCGCCCCGGCGAACAGCCGGGTCAGCGGGTCGCCTTCTTCCATCCGGATGACGATGCCGGTCCGGTCAGACTCCTCCTCGTCCTGGAGGATCAGCCACTCCACCAGCTCCTTGAGCTGGCCCGGGGGCAGACATGACGCCCCTGCCTCAAGCTGCTCGATCGAGGCCTCGGTCAGGAACTCGAGGATCTTCCAGCGGATGGCGCGATCGGGGTCGAGGCTCAGGTTGATGACCTGCGCGAGGATGGGCCCGTGCCGCCCGTCGGCGTTCGCCAGCGCGACGGTGATCGCGTTGTACCGGGTGTTGCGGACCGGGCTGGACAGCAGGGCCGGGAGCTCGTCCATCATCGGGGCCGCGAGCTCGGCCAGCTCGGAGAGCAGCCAGGAGGCCACGCCGACGACCACCTCTTCGCCGCTGCGAAGGAGCCTTGCGAGGTTCTCGACGGGGTATCCCGCGTACAGCTCGCTCAGCAGGTCATTGGCGGCCTCGCCCATGATCTCGTCGTCGGCCGGATGCGTACGAATACGCTCGATCAGATCGTCGCCTGTTTGCGTCTGCATCGACTACTCCCAGTATTCGCCGTTCCAGTACGGCTTCCGGCCCATAGTTCTCTCGAACTCGCTGGCATCCGGGCTCCCCCCGGCGCTGGGTCCGCTCCCGGAATCCTGGTGGAACTCCCGCCGTTGGATGCTCTCCTCAAATTGCTTGAGATTTTTTTCTTCCCTTTCGATTCGCTGCGCGTGCCCGACCTCATAACCCTTGACCTCCTCTTCTTGCTTTCTGACCTTGAGGCTTCTCTTCATCTCGGACAGGGCCTTCCTCGCCTCCGCCTCTGTCATGCCCCTGGCACTGGTCGGGGTCTCCTCATGGATTCTTCCGTCTCTCTCCACGCGGTAGCTCTTGTTGCTTCTTCCTCTGCCGAGAAAGCCGCGGCCTCTACCTCGGTTGCCCCCGTTCCCTCGATTGTTGTTGCGGGGAGACATCCGGGCGATGCCGTTCTCGGCCGAGCGGGGGCCGGACGACGCCCTCATGCCGGCGGGCCGCAGGGGCACTCCGCCGCGCGGGCCGGCCAAGGCCATGCGCCCGCCGGGCCCGCCGCCGCGGCGCGGGAGATCGTCCAGGATGCGGCGCATCGGCTCCTTCAGCCTCCTGATGACCACCTCCCCTACTCGCTTGCCCGTGATCTCCATGCCCTCGGCCTGGGCTCTCCTGAGCTGGGCCCGGGCCAGTCTCATCCGTACCAAGGCCAACGAGACTCCGGTCACGCCCCCGACCGCCAGCAGCTTCGCCACGGTGACCGCCGTGGCCGCCGCCTGCATGCCCGAGACGACCTTCACCGCCGACACCACGGAGGCGGCGCCGTCCAGGGCCGCGGGCGCCACGGATAAGGCCTGACTGGCCTGCCCGAGGGATCCGCCGTTGACGCCGAGCCTGTTCCACTGGGTCTGCATGGCTTCGGCGGAGCCGCCGTGGTAGTTCTGCTGGGCGCCGCGGACCGCCGTCTCCGCCTGTGTCGCCGATGTGAGCGCGGTCGCGGCGGTGCCGCGCATGGCGTTGGCCTCGGCCCGCATCTCGTCTTCGTTGATGTTCGGCCAGTGGCCGATCATCTGCATCATCCCGGCGGCGGCCGGGTCGAGCATCACCGCCATATGTCACCGGCGTTCCGCGCGTTCGCGGCCTCGGCTTCGGAGTTGTTCCTGACCACGCGGTGGAGCCCGTCGCCGGTTTCGCCGAGCGCCGTGGACAGGGCGGTGAGCGCGGCCATCGAGGTCTCGCGGGCATCGGCGTAAATGCCGGCGAACATGCCGAACATGCCGTCGTCCCCCCAGGACGAGACGCCGTCCCCCCGCTGCACGAGAGGGTTGAGCGCCGAATTGTGCTCTTCTGCGTGGGTTCTGAGCCGAGAGGCATCCTGTCCCACAGCCCCCAGGCTGATCTCCAATCCCGTCATGCCGGATGACCATACCTCGACATTTCGCCAAATACGCAGCTTCCTGCGATGGACCGGCAAATGCGGCGCCGACAGTTTTCATCGTCCATCGGTACGGAAGAAGAGCGGAAGAAAAACGGAAGAGCGATCTCCTAACATTCTCCGACGTCGGTCACGACCAGTTAGGAAAGCGATAACCGAGTGCCCGCGCTTTGCGCCATTGCGGCGGGCCCCCTTCACCGAACCCGCACGGAGTCGACGTGTCTGTACCCACCCCAGAGCAGGACGCGGCGTTCCTGGCCGAGTACGTGGACCGTTGCCGGGAGGTCATTCGTGGCCTGTACGCCGCGCAGACGGCCATCGGACGGCTCGAGGGTCAGGCGGAGAGCGCCGACGGTCTGGTGTGGGCCACCGCTGACGGCCAGGGCCGGGTGACACGGCTGAGCATCAACCCGCGGGCGCTGCGAAAGAACGAGCGGGAGCTCGGCCGCGAGGTGACCGAGGTGCTCCAGGCGGCCCAGAACGACGCCGCACGGCAGGCGCAGGAGGTCGTGGACAAGGCGTCGAGACGAGCCGACGCCTTGCCGGAACCGCTCGACGCGACCTTCGTCCGCGCACGGGGCGAGCAGGCCATCCGCGATCTCATCTAGCTCATCCAGGAGGCGCAGCGTGTACTTTCCGGAGAACGACTTCGGCGTCCGGGACGTGGACGGGCCTGCCCGCGAGGGCGCGCGGATGCTGACCGCCCTGGAGGCGGCCCAGGAGGACCTCGACAAGATCGTCGGCACGGCCAAGAGCCGGTCGGGCCACGTCGAGGCATCCGTGAACCCCGAAGGCCGCGTGCTGAACGTCTCCTTCGGCCCCCGCGCTCTGCGCATGGGCAGCGAGGACCTGGCAGAGGAGGTCATGGCGACCCTCGACCTGGCGGGCGCCGACGCCCAACGCCAGGCCGACGCCCTCCTGCGCGACACCCTTCCCGGGTACGACCTGGAGCAGGCCGCCGCCGACCTCCGGCGCGTCATCGGCGACTGGCGCTGACCTACGACGCCGGCGGCGTGACCTCGACCCGAGCGGGGTCAGGCCACTGGCGGCCGGTTCAGTAGGTGATGAATCCGTACAGCGCCATATGGTTCGACTTCGTGCTGCTCACCGTGTGATCGATGCTCGACGGCTGCACAGCGCCCTTGACGAACAGATAGTCGATCTTCCTGGAGCCGGACGTCACCTTTGCCCCATAGCCGGTCATGCCGAAGCCGCTGAGCGTCGTGGAGGCGATGTTCGTACGATTCGCGTCGATCCCGATCACCCGGATCGTCGAGGCGTTCATCAAGCTGGTGGCGTCCGCGCCGACGTGGATACCGGAGTTGGCGATGCCCGTGTCGCCGGCGCCCGCGCAGGCGTTCGCTCCGTTCTGTTCCGGGAGGTGCATGGTCGCGGCGAAAACCGTGGTGCCCGTTTCCTTGATCGTGAACTTCGCCGCGATGGCGCTCGTACGCTTCCATTTGTAGGCGTTGGTGCTGCCGTCGTCGTTGCTCGGCGGCTTGTACAGCGTGCACCCGGCTCCGCCGCCGTACGATGTCCCGGGCTTTAACCAGCCCGCACTCCAATACGCGGAAATGTCGCCCGCCGCCAGGCTCAGCGTTCTGGTGTTGTAGACGATGCCGTTGGTCTGCTTCTTCTTCAGGTCGCCCAGCGCCTGCTGAGCGCACTTGTGCGTGGAGCCCCACGCCTCGGGGTCGTCCCAGGCCACGATCGCCTTGTAGGTGCCCGCCGGATATCCGAACTTGGCCGAGAGCTGGTCGGCGTAGGCCGTGGCCTGTCCGGTGCCGCGTACCTGCTGCACGATCAGGAGATCGGGAGCCTGCACGCCGGAGGTGCCCGTCTTGCCGTTGTCGTCGACCAGCATCGACGTTAGGTGATCCGGCCCGGAGATCCGGGTGCAGGAGCCGTCGGCGTTGTTTCGCACCAGGTTCTCGATGTTGTTGTTGTAGACGCGCAGGACCCGGTCGGCCGCGGCCGTGGGCGCCGCTTGCGCCTGCGCGATCGAGGTCGTGGTGGTGGCCAGTGCGGTGGCGGCAGCGAGCGCGATCGCGCCGGATGATCGATAGATGAACGACATGATCGCAGGTTAACGATCGACGCTGAGAGCACCCCGCGACCGTCAGGCCAACCCGGGTCATTCCATGCTGGGGAGATCGATAGGTGGGAAGAGCGGGGGGTCGTTGGCCAGGTCGAACGCGGCGGCGAGGATGCTGACGACCTGAGGCATGGCCTGAGGCGCCAGCTCGTACTCGCCGCGCCGTCGTTGCGTGATCAGCCTGGCGCTCTGCAGCGCGCGGAGGTGGTGATAGAGCTGGCCACTGGTGGTCTGCTCACCGTCTCCGGCAAGGGAGTCTTGGAGGTCGGTGCTGGTCCGCCGCCCCTGTCGTAGGAGCGCCGCGAGCAGCGCCAGCCGCGGCTGACTGCCAAGGGTCTCCAGGACGTGGGCCACCGGCGCCCAATCGGCCGACAGCAGATCGGCGAGGGAGAGCTGCCTGTCCCAGAGAGTCTCGCCGGCGGCCAGCCGTGAGGCTCCGATGTAGCCCACTGTCCCGAGCTTGTCCTCTTTCTTCGCCTGGCGAAGCATGCCGGTGGCCGCCGCGCTGAGTGACGGCGACTCCGGCGAGCGTCGCGGTGGGCCGGCGGTGTCGAGCCGACTCTCCAGGTGGGCGATCCGGCGTTCGAGTGCGGCGAGTCTGTCCTCGCTCATCGGGCTCTCCTACGTTATTCCATTATTACGGAGTAGCGTAGGAGATTGGTGCCGGGCATGGCAATGGGTGAAGTCCCGGTTGTGCAACGCACGAAGAACAACTCAAAGTGCGAGGTGCTCAGCAGGCTGAGAGCCATCTGACGAACACAGCCCTGGACGGGATGCCGTTCGGCACCACCACGACGTGGTCCCATTCGTAGACGATGCTCGGTCCCTCGTCGCCTTCGGCGGGCACCATGTCGGGCGAGTCCAGAGGGCTCGAGCCCGTGCTGCCCACGCTGGCCACCACGCGCTGCTGGGCGTCCATGAAGACGAGCTGGCTGTGCCAGACGTCGGCGTGCTTGGTGAAGTCGGTGTCGCTCACGGCGTGCACGTGCACGCGAGTAGTGCCGCTCTCGATATAGACGTAACTGGGAAACTCCAGATGGCAGTCCCCGACCTTCCACGGGCTGCCGAACGCCCCTCGCGCGAAGAGCGAGCTCGACGTGAGCGACAGAATCCTGGAGTCGGTGGCGGCGTCGGCGGAGGCCGGGGTCGGGATGCCGAGCATGGCGGTGAGTGAGACGATCGCGGCGACGGTGAAGAGACGCGGTCTTGAGATGCGCATGGATCCCCCTGAAAGGCAGTCTTGCCCTTTAGGCGTTCCACGCCGTTCCTTCATGGCTTGGGGCGGCCGGCTCCTCAGCCTCATCCGGCGCTTCAGCGACAAACGTCGCGCAAGCAGTTACTGTGCTGCGGCAGACTTGCCTAGATACCGGTCGGAATGATCCATGACGCAGCCAACCGCAACGAACTGGCCGGGCCAGGAGGACGAGCTTCCGCCCGATACCTAGGGGCGTGGACAGTCGGCGGACTCTCCGCTTCCGTGGGCGTTCATCGTCTTGGTCGGGCTGTTGGTGGCGGGGCGGTTCCTGCTGGCCTCACCCGCCATCAACCCGGTGGTGATGGTGGCGACCGCGGTGGCCTTTCCCGGCGATCCTGAGATGGTGCTGGCCCGGTTCGGCGCCTCGCTGGCGGTGGCGGTGCTGGTGGGCTGGATGTGGGCGCGGTTCGGGCGCGGGGAGTGGTTGCGGACGCCTCGCCGTACGAGCTCGCCGGGGCAGGGCCGGTGGAGCGCGTTCGTGGACGCGATGTGCCACGATCTGTTGCACGCCGGCGGCTTCCTGGTCGTTGGCGCGCTGGCCGCTGCGACGCTGAACGTGCTGGTGCCCAAGCCCTGGCTGACGACTGTGGCGGGGGTGCCGGTCACCGGCAGCTGGATCCCGTGGAAGGGCAAGATCCCCAACGGGTACGTGATCCCCGCCATGACCGCCACCGACGTCACGAAGATCGACCAACCGGCCGAGCCGTACGAATGAACCGGCGGCCCCGCAGGAGCGACCTCGGGAACGCCAGAGTCACCGATGCCCGGCCTGGGCGACCGCGTCCCTGCCACGAGGCGATCGGTGGCAGGGACGCTTTCCGGTCGGATGCGTCGGCCGGCGTCCTGTCGCTAGCTCTTCGCCTTGACGCAGTACGGGCAGAAGGGTTCAGGGTCGACGCAGACCTTGACGCTGTCGGAGTCGTTGGCGGGATCGAGATCCAGTTCCTTGCCGTCGGCGGTGGCCGCGTTGGTCGTCTCTCCGATCGCTGTGGCCTTGGCGTGGATGGTCAATGTGGCCGAGGCGCCACTGGCCAGCGTGCCGACCGTCCACATCCCGCTGGCCGGCGCGTACGTCCCGTTGGAGGCCATGGCGGACACGAAGGTGAGGTTGGACGGCAGCATGTCCTTGACCGTGACCCCCGTCGCGTCGTTCGGGCCGGCGTTGCGTACGGTGACGCGGTAGGTGACGGTCTGGCCCACGGTCACCTTGGTCGAATCGGCGGACTTGACCACGCTCAGGTCCACGGCCGGGTTGACCTTGGTAACGGCGTCGCCGCTGGTAGAGGTCAGCAGCTCCGGCTCCGGACCGAGCCGGTTCTCGTAGCCGACCGTCCCCTGGTTGGTCACCTCTCCGCCCGCGGCGTCCCGGCCGACCTTGACCTTGAACTGCACGGTGGTGCCGCCGGGCAGGCTCGCGGCGTTGGGCAGCGAGCCGCCGGCCGCGGCGGTGGCGCCGTTGCCCAGGGTGAAGGAGACCTTGCCGGCCGCGGCGTTGAACTCGCCCTGGTCGTCGCCCGCCTGATCGGTCTTGTCCCCGCTGCCCGGGCCGTCGACCACCTGGAGCGAGCCGGGCACGTAAGTGGTCCCCGCCGGGACGGTGTCGGTGAGGCGCACGTTCTCCGCCGGGGCGCCGCCCCTGTTCACCGCGGTGAGCCGGTAGGTGATCACATCACCGACGTCGACCGGCCCCTGCGGGCTCGCGGATTTGCTGACGACGACGCACGGCGCGGTGGCGAAGGAGATGTCGTCGAGCAGGTTGCCGAAGGTGGCGTTCCCTCCGGCCGCCGAGACGGAACGGAAGGCGAACCTGGTGGTCGTCTGGCCCGCGGGCACGATGTAGATGCCGGAGTAGGTGCCCCAGCTCCCGGTGCCGTCCGACATGACCCTCTGTTGCACCGGGGACGCCGGAGCGCCGATGTCCAAGGCCATCGAGTCGACCCCCAGCCGGCCGCGGTGGGACAGCCGCCAGTACAGCTTCGCCCCCGGGGTGGTCGCGTGGTCCTGGTACAGCGTCGAGACCTGGTTGGCGTTCAGCTCGGCGAGTTGTCTGCCCTCCTTGGGCGGGGTGTTGGCCGGGTTCGGCGGGCTGGCCCACAGCTCGATCATGTGGTCGGTGGCGGTGGTGAGCCAGCCGGGCACATGGTTCGGCACGCCGGTCTGCGAGGCATCGGGGAACGAGGCCCACGTCCCGCGGCTGACGACCGGCTGCTCGAAACCGCCGTTGACCAGCGACACCTGGTCGGGGCATGAGGCGGGATCCGGCGCGACCCGCGAAACCGCCGGGGCGGTGACGGCAGGTGCGGCCTCAGCCGGGACCGCGCCGAACAGCGTCAGCGGAAGGGCCGCCGCCGCGAGGGCGGCGACCGGGTAACACATCCCTCGGATGCGCCTCATCGTGATGTTCCTCTCGTCGCAGAGCACTGCCTTCATCCACCGGACCGGAAAACGGCACCGGCGCCGGACGGTAGCCTCACCCGACGAGGGCACGCGGCGGCACGCGACACGTACGGTCGCACCAACAGTTGGGGTGATCTTGTTCAGCGCGTATACGACCCTCGGCATCGCCCCCGTGCGCCAAGAGAGGCTGGGCGGGTCACCAGCCCAGGTCGTCGCAGCCGGTGTGGTCCACGGGTTCGACCTGCAGAGTGGCATGGGCGACGCCGTGGCGCTGTCGTAGCAGGTCGCGGGCCTGGTCCAGGACGGCGTGGTTGTTCTCCTGGTCCACGGTGACGAGATGGGCGGTGGCGACGTTCATACCGGAGGTGAGGGTCCACAGGTGCAGGTCGTGGATATCGCGTACGCCGCGAATGGCGGCCAGGTCGGCCGCCACGGCGGCGGCGTCGAGACCTTCGGGGACGTGCTGACCGAGGACGGCGAAGACCTGACGGCCGAGCGAGACAGCGCGTACGGCCACGAAGACGCCGATGGCCAGGGCGACGACGGTGTCCCAGAACGCCTGGCCGGTCGTCGCGACGAGCCAGCCCGCGATGATGACGCCGACCGAGCCGGCGGTGTCGGCGACGACCTCCAGGTAGGCGCCCTTGACGTTGAGACTCTCACTTGCTCCGGAGCGCAACAGGAGCAGTGCGATCAGGTTCACCGCAAGTCCGATCGCGCCCACGACGAGCATCGGACCGGTGGAGACTTCGGCGGGTCCGCCGATGCGGCCGATGGCTTCGGCGACCACGTACAGGGCGACGCCCAGCATCATGATCACAGCCAGCAGGGAGGCGAACACCTCGGCCCGGTAGGAGCCGTAGCTGCGGCGGCCGGTGGTGTCGGGGCGGGTGGCGATCCTGGTGGCGACCAGGGCCGCGCCGAGGGTGACGACGTCGGCCGCCATGTGCCCGGCGTCCGACATCAGCGCCAGCGAGCCCGAGATCAGCCCGAAGGCGAGCTCGACCACGAAGTACGCGCCGATCAGCGCGAAGGAGACCGCCAGCCGCCAGCGATGGCGGCCGCCCGCGTGCCCGTGCCCGTGTCCCACGCCCATCAAGTGTTCCCGCCACGTTCGGGATGGATGGCGTCGGTGTGCTCGGTGTGGGCGAGCGCCAGGTCGAGCAGCATGCGTACGTGCGGGTCTTCCAGACGGTAGTAGGCCATCCGGCCGGAGCGGCGCGCGGCGACGATGCGGTGGGCGCGCAGCAGTCGCAGGGCGTGGGAGACGGCGGACTCGCTCTGGCCGGTCACGGCGGCCAGGTCGCACACGCACAGTTCGCCGTCCAGCAGGGCGACCAGGAGCCGCAGCCGGTTCGGGTCCGACAGCAGCCCGAAGATGTCGGCGGTGTCGGTGAGATCCTCGGCGGCCGGCATCCGCTCGCAGACCGCGGCTACGCGATCGGCGTCGACCACTTTGGCGGCACAACCGTCCATCGCCAACACACCCTCATCTGAAGAAGCATTCATATGAGCAAGATAAAGCGTCGCCTGGACGGCATGTCAAGCGCGCGGTCTTTGCCGGCATATGTCGCACAGCGCGGCCGTTAAGGGCAGTGCCGGTAGTCTTCTACTTTGAGTAGAACGCGGGCAGGAGGGGTGACGGTGCAGCTCGGCAACCTGGAGCGATCGGTCATGGAAGCCCTGTGGGAGCATCCCGAGGGCATGTTCGCCCACGTCCTCGCCGCGGAGCTGCCGTCCCGGCCCGCCACCACGACGGTGTTGACCGTCTTGATGCGGCTCTCGAACAAGGGCATGGTCTCCCGCGAGCGCATCGGACGAGCACACCTGTACAGGGCCACCGCGGACAAGGACGCCTTCGTCGCCGAGGCCATGCGCGCAGCCCTGAACGAGGCCGGCGACGTCGCGGCAGCCGTGCAACGCTTCGTCGGAACGGTGACGCCGGAGGTGGCCGCCGCCTTGCGCGCGGCCTTGGGCGAGCGGGGCGGATCGGCGCGATGATCGCCTGGCTGGTCGTGGCCGGGATCGCGCTGCTACCGGTGGCGCTCGGCGACCGGGCCGCGCGCAGGCTGGCCGGGGCGGCGTGGACGCACCGCTGCCCCCGCGCGGCGCTGGCGCTGTGGCAGGCGATCGGGCTGGCCGCCGGTCTGAGCGCGGTCGGTCTCGGATTGGTGGGCGCCGTCGCGCCGCTGGCCGCGGTGTTTCCGCACGGAGCGCACACCCTGGTGAGCCAGATCGTCAGCGGGCATGGCCTTGACGGGCTCGGGCCGGTGCATCTGCTGGCCCTGGCCTGGTCGGCGGGCCTGATGGGCTGGCTCGTCATCCACACGGTGCGCGTCGCCACCAAGACGATCCGGGAGCGACGCCGGCAGCGCCTGCTGGTCGACGTGGTCGCTGATCATTCACCGGCGCATGACGTCTATGTGCTGCCTGTCTCCGAACATGTCGCCTACTGCGTACCGGGCAGAGACCGGCGGATCGTGCTGAGCCGGGGCACTCTGGAGCTGCTGGCTCCGAAGGAGTTGCAGGCCGTTCTCGGGCATGAGCGGGCCCACGCCCGGGGCCACCACGACCTGGCGCTGCTGCCTTTCGTCGCACTGGTGCACGCGTTCCCATGGCTGGCCTCCGCCCGGACGGCGCGGCACGCGGTCGCGGTGCTGGTGGAGATGATCGCCGACGATCACGCGTGCCGGGCGCACGGCGCGCTGCCTCTGGCGCGCGCTCTTGTCCGCATGGCGACCGCCGAATCCGGCCCGGGTCTCGCCGCGCTCTCCCTGGCCGACGCGGGAGTCGTCGAGCGCCTGAACCGACTGCTCGGCGAACGCGCGCAGCCTCGCTGGGTGCCCGCAGCGGCGTACTCGACCGCCGGCCTCCTGCTCAGTGGCCCGGTGGCCGTGCTGGTCGCGCCGCTGGTGTGCATCACGCTCTGACCGCGTCTCGCCTTATGACCTCTATATATTCGACGTACGGTAGAAGTTCTACAAGGCGTAGAAGCTAGCGGTCGGAGGAGGTCGGATGGGCGAGAAGCCGCAGGGCTCGATCAAGGAGCGGCTCTCCGTGTTGCGGGCCCGCCAACGGAGAGAGGAGCTGCGGCGCCGGGCCATCATGATCGGCCTCTCGCTGACCGGAGCGGGCATGCTCGCGGCCCGCGGCGCCGCGGAAACCCGCACCATCCCGAAGAGCGGAAGATGACGACGAACCTGAAGGTAACCCTCGGCATGGGCGCGGTCACGGCTTTGATCGTGGCGCTGATCGTGGGAGCGGTCGCGATGTTCGGCCCCGAGCCCGCCAACGCGCCGGCGTCCGCATCCGGTACGGATACCGTCCC
Source organism: Nonomuraea sp. NPDC048901 (assembly GCF_040649695.1). Classification (NCBI taxonomy): domain Bacteria; kingdom Bacillati; phylum Actinomycetota; class Actinomycetes; order Streptosporangiales; family Streptosporangiaceae; genus Nonomuraea; species Nonomuraea sp. NPDC048901. Next base: position 385,256 of record NZ_JBEZFW010000001.1, read on the forward strand.
GGAGCGGTTCCTGGTACGAGAAGACAGCCACCGGCTCGCAACGGCCCCCGACGGCAAGGTCACGCTGGTCGAGTTCCTCGACTTCGAGTGCGAGGCCTGCGGCGCGGTCTTTCCGCACATGGAACGCATCCGTGCCGAGTACGCCGGGCGGATCAACCTGGTCGTCCGCTACTTCCCGATGCCCGGCCACCGCAATGGCGAACTGGCGGCACGCGTCGCCGAGGCCGCGGCCCAGCAGGGCAAGCTCGAGGTGATGTACGCCAAGCTGTTCCAAACCCAGGCGCAGTGGGGTGAGGCAAGCGCATCGAAGGAGTCGTTCTTCCTGGATCTGGCCAAACAGGCCGGCCTCGACATGACTGTCTTCAAGCGCGACCTCGATGCCGCGAAGACCGCCGAACGGGTGAAGAAGGACCAGGGTGACGGACTCGCGCTCGGCGTGCAGGGCACGCCGACGATCTTCTTCAACGGCGCGCCGCTGGATGTCGAGCCCAGCTACGACAACCTCAAGGCCAAGATCGACGCGGCTCTGACGTCATGACGGCGGTCCCCGGCTCGATCGTCACGCGCTCGCTGCCGTACGTTCTCGTCCTGGGCGGGGTACTGGGATTCGGTGCGGCGTTCCTGCTCATCGTCGAGCGGCTCAAACTGGCGGCGAACGCCGACCATGTCCCTGCCTGCAGCATCAATCCGATCATCAGCTGCGGCTCGGTGATGAGAACCGAGCAGGCCTCGGTCTTCGGCTTCCCCAACCCGTTGATCGGCATCGCCGCCTTCCCCTTGGTGCTCGCCGTCGGCATGGCTCTCCTGGCCGGTGCCCGCTTTCGCGCGTGGTTCTGGCACGGCCTGCACCTCGGCTCCGGGGCGGGCGTCGTCTTCGTGCACTGGCTGATCTTCCAATCGCTGTACCGGATCGGCGCGCTGTGTCCGTACTGCATGCTCGTCTGGGTGGCCACAGTCGTCGTCTTCTGGTACGTGAGCCTGGCCAACGTCGAGGCGGGCCGGATCCGGCTCCCCTCCGCCGTACGCAACCTCGCGGCGGTGGCCGCGCGCTATCACACGGTCGTGGTGATGGCTTGGGGGCTCGTCATCGCTGGGCTCATTCTCCAGCGGTTCTGGACGTACTGGACACAGTGGGCAGGCAGCCTTTGACAGGGCGCACGCCTGAACTTCTATAGCTTGTAGAAAAAGTTGCTCAGGCGCCGAACTGGCGCCCGTCCCTTGACGTATCTCCCATCGATCGCAGTTTGGGAGGCTACGCCATGTCTGCTCCGTTGAAATGCGCTATCACCGCTCTGGCCGCGCTCGTTCTCGTCGCCGGGTGCGGTTCTAACGACCAGCCCAAGGTTGCGGCTTAACCCTCTCTACCAGAATGCGGTGCTGAGCGCCGAGGACCTCGCCGCGAAGCTCGGCTGCAAGCCCGAGATGCGGACCAAGGCCGCCGAGCTTCGCCAGGGGATCTGCAAGACGGCCGACGGAAACTACGCGGTCACCAGCTTCACGACGGAAAAGGGGCGGAAAGACTGGCTGGATTATGCGCTGATGTACAAAGGCACCGATCTCGTCGGACGCCAGTGGGTCGTCACAGCCCCGCCTCCCGTCCTGGAGACCTTGCGCAAGAAACTGGGCGGCGAGCTCCAGAGCAGTGACGGCAGCGGCTCCAACCGCGCTTCCGGCACGTGATCTCCCTTTCCGGCCAGGCGGCTGTCGGGCACGGCCGGGATCGCGTCGCCGCCCGGCCGTGCCCGGTATTTCAGTGGCCGGCGTGGCCGTCCGCGTTCGCCACCGGTCCGGGCCTCAGCCTGTGGTGGGTGGGGCCGTGCGGGTCGGCGCAGTGCTGGACGAGGCGGCGCAGGGCTCCGTCGTCGAAGGCGTGGGTGTCGGAGGTGGCGTGGTCGATCTGCAGGGTCGTGTGCTCGATGCCGTGCTCGTCATTGAGGTAGCCCTCGACGGCCATGCGGGCGGCGTGACAGTCGGCTCCCGGGGTCACCAGCACGTGGGCCGACAGGGAGAGGTATCCGGAGGTGACCTCCCAGATGTGCAGATCGTGCACCTCGACGACGGCGTCCAGGGCGACGATCTGGCGGCCGACCTCGGCCGGGTCGAGTTCGGGCGGTGCGGCCTCCATGAACACCCGTCCTGAGTCGCGGACCAGCCCCCAGCCGGCCTTGAGCATCAGGGCGGCGACCACCAGGGCGGCGATGGCGTCGGCGCGGGTCCAGCCGGTCAGCCAGACGACGAGCCCGGCGAGGGTGGTGGCGATGAAGGCGTACAGGTCGTTGAGGATGTGCTGGAAGGCGCCCTCGACATTGAGGCTGGAGCGATTGGCCTTGGACAGCAGCCAGGTGGCTGCTACGTTGACGGCGATGCCGGCCAGCCCGGTGACCACCACGAACAGGCCCTCGACCTGGCCCGGCTCGATCAGGCGGCGGATGCCCTCGAAGGTGAAGTAGGCCGCGAGCAGCAGCAGGGTGATGCCGTTGACCTGGGCGGAGACGATCTCGGCGCGCTTGAGGCCGTAGGTGAAGCCGCCGCGGGGCGGGCGGGCCGCGATCCGCATCGCGATCAGCGCGAACATGAGCGCCATCGCGTCGGTGAGCATGTGACCGGCATCGGAGATCAGCGCCAGGGAGCCGGCGATCAGGCCGATCACCACCTCGACGGCCATGAAACCGACGATCAGGGCGAGCGCACCGCTCAGATAGCGCCGGTCCGCTTGCGCGCTGACCCCATGCCCATGCCCATGGCCGTGGGTTCGGTCGTGCGTGTGTTGATCAGACATGCGCTGAGCTCCTTGTAGAACGTCGTCACATCGACATCTGCCCAAGTGTTCATATATGCACATGATTGCGATGCCAGGGACCCGCCGTCAATGCGTCAGGGCGCCAAACTCTCTCGCTTCTACATATGAACATCACATCAGATGTTCAAGCGCTTCGTGGTGTGTCGACTACTCTCGGTGGAAGCCGGTCGGATCCTGGCCGCGGCTGACCGTTGCCCGCGTACGACGACCCCGCCACCGGAGCGTGCCGATCCTGCTCGGTATGGTCACCGGCGTGCTGCTATGAGCCGATGACTCCCGCACGGCGCGTCGTGACATACGGGAGCCGAGGGAGGAGCCGGGTCAGTCCGGCCGGGCGGCCGGCACAGTGGAGGCGAAGTGCCCGCGTCGTGTCCGTGATCGGCGTCTCCGGCCGGTTCAGGCGGTCTGGAGCAGCTCGGCCAGGTCGGCGGGCATCGGCATGGGCTGGGTCAGTCCCACCATGGCGCGCCCGGTGTTGCCCTCGGGGTAGCGGCCCAGCGCCGAGCCTGGCGCGGCCACGATGATGCGCACGACCTGCCCGAGGGCTTCGCGCCGGTCGCGCAGGCGGACGGCCAGGGCGAACATGGCGATGTGGTTGGCCGTGTGCGGCCAGGGCCAGGGCTGGGAGATGATGTGCGCCCGTTCCAGATGCCGCCACCTGGCCTCGGGGCCGGTGGTGGTGCGGGCGGCGCGCATCTCGGTGCGGTAGGCGGCCCGCACGCGGCTGGGCATCGGACGGCCGATCATCGGGATTCCTCCTGTGCGGACGAGCAGCAGCCACTGGCGCAGCCGTCGGGTCCGGCGGCGGGCTCGGCGGCGCCGGCGGCCGGGGTGAGTGCCGTGGCGGCGGGGATGGCGCAGCAGGCGTCGCCGCGCCAGGCCTCGCGGCCCTCTTTGACCGCGACCGCGGCGATGACCAGGGCGGCGATCGGATCGGCCCAGGACCAGCCGAACAGACTGTTGAGCGCCAGCCCCACGAGCAACACCGCGGACAGGTAGGTGCACAGCAGGGTCTGCTTGGAGTCGGCAACGGCCGAGGCCGAGCCGAGCTCGCGGCCGGCGCGGCGCTGGGCGTACGACAGGAACGGCATGACCGCCAGAGAGAGCGCGGCCAAGATGAGGCCGGGCGTGGAGTGCTCGGCCTCGCCGACGCCGAGCAGCGCCCGTACGGCGTCGAAGCTCACGTACGCGGCCAGCGCGAAGAACGAGATCGCGATGACGCGCAGAGCCACCTTCTCCCGCCTCTCGTGGTCGGCGACGGAGAACTGCCAGGCCACCGCGGCAGCCGAGGCGACCTCCACGATCGAGTCCAGGCCGAACCCGATGAGCGCGGCGGAGGAGGCGATGGTGCCCGCGGTGATCGCCACGATGGCTTCGATCACGTTGTAGGTGATGGTCGCTGCCACCAGCAGCCGGATTCGGCGCCGCAGCATGGCGCGCCGGGCTGGGTCGGGAGCCGGGGGCATGCCGATGCCGGGCAGGTTCACGGCGCTCATGACAGCGCTACCCCGTCGCCGCTCTCGACACCATAGACCGGGCACAGCGCCACAGCGTGGCCGGTGGCGCCCAGCAGGTGCTCGGCCGAGGCCAGCAGGTCCATCAGCTCGGGCCGGGTCAAGCTGTAGAACGACTGCCGTCCTTCGGCCCGGTAGTCGACCAGGCCGCAGTCGCGCAGGCAGGCCAGGTGCTTGGACACCGTGGACTGGGCCAGCCCGAGCTGGCTGGTCAGATCCACGACGCGGGCCTCGCCGCGCGCGAGCCGCTGCACGATGCGCAGCCGGGTCTCATCGGCCAGAGAGTGGAACAGCGCCGCCGCCGGAGAGATGCCGGCGGCGATGTCAGCGCTGACGCACCGGCCACTTTCAGAATCAATCGCCATATAGCGATGATATCCCGATAGGGGCATGTCAGCGCAAGGCCCATCAAGATCGCCTGGCAGGGCGATGTACCAATCACGGACCGGTGGAGGGCCAGTGGTGTGTCGCGGCGAGGGTGAATGCTTGCAGGCGGTCGGCCAGGTCTTGGCGTGTGGAGGCAGGCATGCGCTCAAGCGCTCATCCCCCGTCTGGGCTTCCTGCCGCCGCCCCGAAGCGCTCATCCAGGCTCAGCGATTTGTCCGCGTGCTACGGAATCTGTAACGTTCAAGTAACCATGGCTCAGTCATCTAATCCGGGCAACCGTCGGCCGACGGTGCGCGACGTGGCCAAGCTGGCCAACGTCTCCATGCAGACCGTCTCCAACGTGCTGCACAACAGGTCCAGCCAGATGACCCCCGAGACGCGGGCGCGGGTGGAGCAGGCGATGAAGGACTTGGCCTACCACCCCAACGCCGCGGCTCGTGGGCTGCGCTCGTCGAGCACGCGGACGTTCGGCTTTCTGCTTCTCGATGAGGCTCCGAGCTTCATGGCCGACCCGCTGACCAGTCTGCTCGTCGCGGGGGTGGGGGACATCGCCCGCGACGAGGGCTATGAGCTGCTGCTGCGCGCCGAGCGCCCCCTTGCGGCCGAACGTTCGCTGGTGCGTCCGCTGCACGCGGGCCGGGTGGACGGCGCGGTCGTGCTGATGTCCGGCGAACCAGGGCTGCGGCAGGACTACATCGGGCAGCTGGCCGGGACGGGCGTGCCGTTCGTCTTGTTCGATGAGGTCGTCCACGATACGGCGCTGCTCTCGGTACGGACCGACGAGCGTCAATGCGCGCGCAGGCTTACCGAGCATCTGCTGGCCGCGGGGCACCAGCGGATCGCGTTCATCGCGGCGAAGCTGCCGTGGGCGGTGGTGGAGCAGCGTCACCTCGGTTACCGGGACGCCTTGGCCGCCGCCGGGCGCGGCGTGTCGCCGCACCTGGAGCTCTTCGAGGCGACCTGGCAGGCGGATGGCGGCGAGCGGATGGCCCGCCGGCTGCTGGAGCTGGCCGATCCGCCATCGGCCATCATGTGCGCCAGCGACGTGCTGGCCATCGGAGCCATTCACACGGCCAGGGAACTCGGGCGCCGGGTTCCGGATGACGTCGCCATCTGCGGGTTCGACGACTTCGAGTTCTCCCGCTTCGTCGATCCACCACTGACCACGGTCCGTGTTCCCGCGTACGAGATGGGCCGGAAGGCCGCTGGTTTGCTGCTCGACCGCCTGGCCGGGCGGCCCATCAGCGAGCCCCACGTGGTCCTGAGCAATCAGCTGGTTCTCCGCGCGTCTGCCTGATAATCGCCCGCACCCCCTTGAACGTTCTAGTAGCAACAGTTAGCATCCTGGACATCGAAGCTTTAACGTTCTAGAAGCCTCGCTGCTAGAAGGAGACGACATGCGCGCCCGGACCACGATCGGCCAGATGCGACGGAGCCTTGCCATCATGTCGGGCGTCTCGCTCGCGACTCTGCTCGTCGCCTGCGGGACCACCGGCTCCGCCGCCGAAGAAGGTTCCGGCGCCCGCGTGGTCAAGGTGGCGATCGTCCCCACGATGCCCTACATCGGCGTACAGAACGGCAAGCTCATCGGCCTCGACGGTGAGCTGTTCAACAAGGCAGCGGACAAGCTCGGCCTGGAAGTGAAGCCGTACACCGTCAACTTCACCGGCCTGATGGCCGGCGTCCAGGCCCACCGCTATGACATCGGGATCGGCGACATCTTCTGGAAAGCCGAGCGGGCGCAGGAAGGGATCTTCACCGACCCGCCCTTCTACTCGCCGGTCGTGCTCGCTGAGCGGCAAGGCCTGAAGGTCACGACCGTCGACGGGCTGAAGGGCAAGCAGTTGGGCACCGGTCAGGGCTTCGTCTACGTTCCGGCCCTGCAGAAGGTGCCGGGCGCGAAAGTCCACACATACCCGACTTATCAGGACACGCTGCAAGATTTGAACGCCGGCCGCATCGACGTAGCCTTCCTCGACCCGCTCACTGTCTCCTACTCCCGGCAGCGGGACCCGAAGTCCACTTACGATGTCGTGCCGCTCACCCCACCGGACGCGGCACAACTCGCCGCCCAGCCCCAGTACTCGGCATTCCTCCCGCTCATGACGGGGTGGTACCTCAACAAGGCCGAGAGCGCGTTGGAGGGCAAGCTCAGCAAGATCATCCGCGAGTTCTACGCGTCGGGAGAGGCCGGCCAGATCGTCCGTAAGTACGGCGGCGATCCGGAGACGATGCTCAAGCCCTACCGGGAGTTCAGCGCCCAGCGGCGCGCGACGGATCGGCCCGCGGATTGGAAAGCTCCGAGCATTCCCTGATCAGAGGGCGCTCGTAAGGAGGATGACGCATGAACGACCTGTTCCAGGGCGTGCCGTGGGCCGACTACGTGCCGGATCTGTGGGCCGCGTTTCTCAGCACTCTCAGCTACACCGTGGTCAGCTTCGTGGCGGCGGCCGTCATCGGCCTGGTGACGGCGCTGGCCCGGCTGGCGAAGTTCAGACCGGTCAGCGCGGCAGCGCAGATCTACACCGAGACGTTCAAAAACCTCCCGCTGATCACCGAACTCTACATCCTGTACTTCGGCCTGGCCTCGGTCGGCGTCAACCTCAGCGCCTTCCAGGCGGGGAGCCTGGGGCTGGCCCTGTTCTACGGCGCCTACCTCTCCGAGATCTTCCGAGCCGGCCTGCGTGGCGTACCCAAGGCCCAGCGTGAGGCCGCCTACGCGCTGGGGTTGTCATCCGGCCGGACGTTGCGGCACGTGATACTGCCCCAGGCCGCGCGGATCGCGGTCCCCGGCACCAGCACGATGATGGTCGACCTGCTCAAGGGCACCTCGCTCATGGTCGCGATCGGTGGTGGCGAGCTGATGACACAGGGCACGCTCATCGCGTCGGACACCTTCCGCGCCCTGCAGGTCTACATCGTGATCGGTCTGATCTACCTCGCCCTGTGCGCTCCGCTGTCACGCCTCATGCTGCGGCTTGAGCGCCGGATGCACGCCGGTGACGCGCTGTCGCCCAGCCGCCGCCGGGTGTGTGGCCTGATCCGGCAGGCGCAACAGGACGGCACGGCCCTGTACGCGTCCAGCCGGTCCTGACACCGAATCCACACGAAAGAAGCTGTGATGAGCACGTCCCCTTCCCGACCGGTGGTGGAGAGCGAATCGCCGGCGATCCGGCTGCGCGGTCTGCGCAAGAGCTTCGGCGGCCACGAAGTGCTCAAGGGCGTTGCCCTGGACATCCGCCACGGCGAGGTCATGAGCGTCCTGGGCCGCAGCGGGGGAGGCAAGAGCACCGTACTTCGCTGCGTCAATCTTCTGGAACGCCCGACGAGCGGCACGATCGAGATCGAGGGCGAGACGATTTTCGCCGATGGTGCGGCCGTTCGGGGCCAGAATCTCGTACGGTTGCGCCGCCGGGTCGGCATGGTCTTCCAGAACTTCCAGGTCTTCCCCCACCTGACGGCCGCCGAGAACGTGGTGTTGCCGCTGGTGCACGGCGCCGAGGTGCCCGAGCCCGAAGCGGTCGACCAGGCGCTGCGGATGCTGCACAGGGTCGGCCTCGCGGACAAGGCGCTGCGGACCCCGGACACCATGTCGGGCGGGGAGCAGCAGCGCGTGGCCATAGCCAGGGCCCTCGCGCTGAACCCCGTCGCGCTGCTCTTCGACGAACCCACCTCCGCGCTCGATCCCGAATCCACCCGCGAGGTTCTGGGCGTCATCAAGGAGCTGGCGGCGGAAGGCATGACCATGGTGGTGGTCACCCACGAACTGGGCTTCGCCAGGGACGTCGCCGACCGCGTGGCGTTCTTCGACGACGGCGTCATCGTCGAGGAGGGGGACGCCCAGGAGGTGATCGGCAACCCGCAGCACCCGCGTACACGCGCCTTCATCACGGGCATGGAAACCGAGCCGCACACCGTTCACTGACCCTTCGTGGCCGCGACGACACCCGCCTGACAGCCGCGCGGCCGAGCACGTCCCGAGCGGGAACCAAAAAGGAGATGAGATGGATCGCTGGGTTACTTTCGACTGCTACGGCACGCTGATGAACTGGAAGGCAGGTCTGGCCGAGATCGTCCAGCCGCTCGCCGGCGAGCGCACCGACGCGCTCGTCGACGCGCTCGCCTACCTGGAACCGCCGATCGCCGCCCGGCAGCCGCATCTGTCCTACCGGCAGGTGCTCTCACAAACGCTGCAACAGGCTGCCGCCCGGGAGCTGATCCCCTTGACGGCCGAGCAGCACGACCTGCTCGCGGACGGTTGGGATCGGTTGCCGGCCTTCCCGGACGCCTCCGATGCCCTGGCCGGGCTGCGCTTGGCCGGATGGCGGCCGGCCGTACTGACCAACTGCGACGACGACCTGTTCGCCCACTCGGCCCGTACGCTCGGTCAACCGCTGGACGAGGTGGTCACCGCGGAGCAGGTCCGTTCCTACAAGCCGGTGCTGAACCACTTCCGCGAGTTCGCCGCCCGTACCGGCGCGGGGCCGTCGAACTGGGTGCACGTCGGCAACAGCTGGATGGCCGACATCGTGTCCGCCGCCCGGCTCGGACTGCCGCGCGTGTGGATCGACCGGGACCGCAGTGGCCATGACCCCTCGCTCGCCACGATCGCCGTTCCGGATGCCAAGGATCTGGCGGACGTCGTAGGGCGCGCCCTGGACATGGGAGCGGCGCCCGGCATCGACCCGCTGCGATGAGACCCGGATCCCGGCGCCCCCACCCCCCGACGCAAGGAGAAGAACTGCCCATGACCAGAGATAGCGCGTTCCTGGCGGCGCTGGCCGAGCTGCGCTCCGCCCCCGTCGCGGACTGCCTCGACCAGGCGGGGCTCCCCTGTGCGGTGATGGCGCCGCACATCCGGCCCGTGTCCCCGGACTTCCGGGTGGCCGGCTTCGCCGCCACCATGCACGTGGTGGAGGTCGAAGCCAAGCCCGCCGACACCGCGAACTACTACACGAACGAGCTGGCCGCGGTGGACGGGCTGCGCCCAGGTGACCTGCTGGTCGTGTCGCACGCTCGAAAGGCCGGGTTCTGGGGTGAACTGCTGGCCACGGCCGCTGCCAGGAAGGGCGCGGTGGGACTGGTCGGCGACTGCTACGCACGCGATTCGCACGCCCTGACCGAGATGAACTTCCCGTCCTTCGTGGCCGGTTTCAACCCGCTCGACAGCCTGGGACGGCTCGACGTCGACAGCCTGGGCACGGATGTCGAGTGCGGCGGGGTCACCGTGCGTCAGGGCGACCTGGTGGTCGCCGACGCCGACGGGATCGTGGTGGTGCCCGCCGAGGCGATCGAGCCGATCGTCTCGGCGGTCCGGGACAAGCTGGCACGCGAAGACGCCATGCGTCACGACTTGCGGACCGGTATGGGAATCGTCGACGCCTTCCGCAAGCACGAGATCCTCTGAGTTTTCCGGAAGGGACAATGATGGCAATGCTGAAAAGGGTGGTGGTGCTCGACCACCCGGAGCCGCAGGGGCTGGATCCCGCCCTGGTGGGCCCGGAGGCCGAGCTGATCGACGCCTCCGGGCGTCACGACGCCTTCGAGCTGTGCCGCTCGGCTGACGTGATCGTCACCGACACCGTTCCGGTGCCCGCCGCGCTGGTGGCGGGGCTGGAGCGGTGCCGGCTGATCTGCGAGTACGGCGTGGGCGTCGACAACATCGACGTGCCCGCCGCGACGGCGGCCGGGATCTATGTGTCGCGGGTGCCGTCCTACTGTGTGGAGGAGTTGGCCGACCACGCCGTGGCGCTGATCCTGGCTTCGACCCGGGGCATCGTCAGATATCACGATCATGTACGGGGTGGCGGATGGGACTACCGCCAGGCCGGTACGCTCCGGCGTACCCGGGGGCAGGTCCTCGGCCTGCTCGGTATGGGCCATGCCGGCCATGCGGTCGCTGTCCGAGCCGCCGCGCTCGGGTTCCGCGTCCTGGCGACCGATCCGGTGATCGACCCTGGAGATTCTCGCGCGGGGGCCGCCGAGTTGGTGCCGCTCGAGCGGCTGGTGGCCGAAGCCGACGTGCTCAGCCTGCACGCCCCACTGACGCCCGCCACCACGCACGTCATCTCCGCCGCGCGGCTGGCGGCGATGAAACCCACTGCTTACCTGGTCAACACCGCACGGGGCGGCCTCGTCGACCAGGAGGCACTGGTGGCGGCACTGCGGGCCGGCCGGATCGCGGGCGCGGCCCTCGACGTCCTGGCGGCCGAACCTCCGCAGGTCCACGAGGAGCTTCTTGGTCTGCCGAACGTGATCGTGACCCCGCACGCGGGCTTCTACTCCGAGGAGTCGCTGGCGGACCTCACCCATGGGGTGTTCACCGAGGTCCGTGCCGCGCTGAGCGGGCTACGCCCGCGCAACGCGGTGAACCAGCCGCTCGACACCGACTGACTCATGGAGACCTGGCGGGTGACGGTGGCGCCGCCGATGGTCGTGTCGTTCTCGCGGGCGCTTTCGTGACCTTCCAGGGTGCGATCGGCCGCCCCTGGAAGTGCTCAATGAGTCCCTCATAACCCAAACGGCCGTGCCCTGTACGCCATCGGCGGCAACGTGGACGCGGCCAGGGCGGCCGGCATCCGTACCGACCGGGTGCTGTGGACCGCCTTGGTGGGCGCAGCATCTACCGGGCCCTGGCCGAACGCGAGAAGCGGGCGGTGTACCCCGAAGCCGTCACTGTGAGTCGAGAATGCCCAGTGACTTCACGACGAGGAAGGTGTCCTCGTACAAGTGCATGCGCGTGATCAGGCCGTCCGTCACGGTGAAGTGGAAGGCGACGGGCATGCGGAACTGGCGGCCGTTGCTCGCGACCGTCTGCCCCAAATGGGCCAGGACGACGGCGTCGGAGCCGGCGATGAGGATCTTGTCGATCGACATCTCGGCCCTGCTCGCGACGAACAGCCTCAGTCGGCGCCGGCCAGTACTTCCCGCATTACCTCGACGAGGGTGGTGCGGGCGAGTTCGGCTCGCAGGGTCTCCTCAATGTGGTCGTAGATCTCCTGCATGGCCGGTTGGATGCCTACACCCACCGGACACTCCAGATTCGGCGTCGACCGGTGCATCGCGAACAGAACGCCAGGCTCCACCGCCCGATAGACGTCGAGCAGTGTGATCGACTCCAGTTCGCGGGTCAACGTCCAACCGGCTCCCGCGCCACGGCGGGATTCCACGAGGCCAGCCTTCTGCAGCTCTCCCAGGAGTCGGCGAATGACCACGGGATTGGTGTTGACGCTTCCCGCGATCTGCTCCGACGTGGAGATCTCGTTCCCCTGGCGTCGGTGCACCTCCATCCAGGTCAGCGCATGGACCGCGATGGTAAGTCTGCTGTTGGCGCCCACTCCGCCACCTCCTCGGCGTCGTAACATTAATTATTGCTACTATCGGCGTCAAGCCTCCATCCCTGTTCCTTCGGCGGCCGCGTCCAGCGCGATCGCTTCGCCGATGCGCAGGCCGGTGAGGTCAGCAGCCCCAGCAGTGACTGGTAGATCACCGCGTTCAGCCAGGCCGCCACCTCCTGCCGCCCCTCGATGTCAGAGCTGGTTGAGGCCGCCGTCGACGTACAGTTCGCTGCCGGTGGTGAAGGTGCTCTGGTCGGAGGCCAGGAACAGTGCGGCCGCGGCGGACTCCTCGGGGCGGCCCATCCGGCCCAGCGGCACGGTGCTGGCGAGGTGGGCCTTGAGCTGCTGCGCCTTCTCCTCGTTGGCGGCCAGACCGGTGATACCGGGAGTCTCGATCGGGCCGGGCACGAGGGTGTTGACCCTGATACCGCGGTCCCTGAGCTCGTTCGCCCAGGTGCGCGCGAAAGAGCGGACGGCGGCCTTCGATGCCGCGTAGACGCCGAACGCCTCGGCGCCCTTGGTGGCTGCGGTGGAGCCGGTCAGGATCACCGAGGCTCCGTCGGCCAGCAGCGGCAGGGCCTTTTGCACGGTGAACAGCATGCCGCGCACGTTGCTGCCAAAGGTGGTGTCGAAGTGCTGCTCGGTGATCTGCTCCAGGCGAGCGAACTCACCGCCACCGGCGTTGGCGAACAGCACGTCCACCGGGCGGCCGCGCTCGGCGACCGCTGCGTACAGCCGGTCGAGGTCGGCCAGATCTGACACGTCGGCACGCACACCAGTGACGTTGGAGCCGAGCTCGGCGACCGCGGAGTCCAGGACGTCCTGGCGGCGGCCGGTGATGAACACGTGGGCTCCCTCCATGGCGAAGCGCCGGGCGGCGGCCAGGCCGATACCGGTGGTGGCGCCGGTGATGACAGCTGTCTTGCCCTCAAGTTGACCCATGACTGCACTCCTGTTGTCGATGTGGAAGTAACTGGTTTTGCGGCTTGGCCAGCACCGCGACACGGTGACAGCCGTTGTAACAATAATTGTTTCGACAAGTATGTCAAACTATCCGCCCTGGTCATGGGCAGGGCGCGGCTCCCAGCACATGAGCCTGCTCGACGTCCGCCCGCGCATCGCCGAACCCTGCGAGCACCACAGCCGCCGGAGGAACCAGGGACCGCACCCCGTCGGCCGCTGTCACTTTCTCGGCGAGGTCACGTCCACGGATCACGCTGGCGACGTAGGTGGTGTCGAGGTGATGCCACGCAGCGGGTTGGACTCCATCACAAACCCGTCCGCTTGCAGTCGCTCACACCCAGAACCTTAAGGACCCCCAGGGAAACACGATCACCCGATCGTGCGATGAGTTCCCCTTCTCCGCCACTCGCCAAGGAGCGTCACTGGCGGGCACCAACTATTCGGCTCGCGCGATTCTGGCGACCGACAACTCCACCGCGGGATCCTGAATGGGCTGGTGGTTCGGGCGTAACCGTGTCGCATAAGGTGTGGCCCGGCTTCCGGCTTTTCCGGTGGGCCGGGCCCTTTCTCTTTGCCGGGAGACGACATTGGACTCCGATGCGCTGACGCACTATCGCAAGCTGCTGGAGGAGAACCTGGACGTGCCGTTGTGCGTCACGTGGATCGAGTGCATGCCGGCCACTGAGGCGCTCGTCGCGGCGGGAGGGCAGGAGGACGGCTCGGGCAGGCGCACTTTCGCGCAGACCGTAGAGGCGGCCTACGACGCGATTCCCGCTCGGGCCGGCGCGGCGATGGCCGGAAGCCTGGGATCCTGGACCGTCCTGGTCGAGCCCAATGGCTTTCAAGGGACGCGTCCAGAGGTTCTGGCCCGGTTGGCGCGGCAAGGGCGGGCGCTCAGCGTGTTCTGGAACGCCAACGGGGACGGGCAACTTGCCTATGCCGAGCACGGTCGCGTCCTCGTCACGGCGGATCTGTTCGACCCCGAAGAGCTGGAAGACCTCGAAGACCTGCCCGACGTGCTGTCGGCCTGGCCCGAGCTGGCGGAACAGGACGATCTCCGCAGCGCGGCCCTGACCTTGGGCGAGATGCTCGCCGGCGGGCGTCTGGAGGCGGAGTGGCTGGCCGCGGAGCACCAGAGCGCCGTTCTGGACGCGTACGCGGAACCGGCCGGAGCGGTTCTGTCCGGCCAGGACGAGCGCGACCATCTCGCTTATCTCGCCGGCGACCCACGCGTGGCCGACCTCATCGCCGCTCCCGGCCCCGGTCGCGCGCGTGAGATCGCCGCGCTGGTGGCGGAGACCGCGTGCGAGCTGAGCGGCCTGCACGTGCCGGTGGCCGACCGTGTTCTGGCCGCTCTGGCGGGGGCGCCGAGCCCGGCCGTTCTCGCCGAGCTCCGCGCCGAAGTACGTCTTCTCAGCCAGGAACTGCTGGCCCAGAGGCCGCCGGCCGATGCTTCCGTTGAGACCGTGGAACGCTGGCGCGCGCGGTACCAGGCGTCGAGCGTCCTTGAGGCCTCGGTCGATGAGGACGCCCTGGCCGCGGCCCGGGATGCGATCTGGCGGATCGGCATGCTTCGACTGGGCGACCGGGGCGGCCGCCGGGTGGGCGCGCTCATGGCAGTGCTGGAACAGCTTCAGAAGTAGGGCTGGGATCGCTTCGTCACTCAGAGCTACCTTGGGGCTCATTGTACGGACCCGAGTGGGGGCCGCCGAGGGCGGTGCGTGGCACGGCGGGTTCAACTGGACCGGTCGCCTCTGAGGGCAGGGAGTAGGGCATTCTTAGGTACGCGCAGATCACATCCACGATCGTCTGCCGCAACTCGGGGTCAGGATTGTCCTGGCCGAGCTGCTCCAGGGCGTACAACCACCGAGGCGGACCGGGGCCTGGGTGCTGCCGAGCTGCTCGATGGCCTTGCCGTAGCGGTCGGTCACATGGCCGCGCTCGCCGAGCTGGAAGGTGCGCCGGGCGGTGTTGGCGTTGCGCGCGGTGTAGTAGATCGCGGACCAGCGCGGCCAGACCGGTAGCCAGGGCCAGCACCCGGCCGCGGACCGCGTCCAGGGCGGCCGCCAGGTCCTTGCCGGTCAACCCCGCCGATCCACCGACCGCCACCCCATCGACGTGCTCCAGCACCCAGTGCGCCCCCGGGCCCAGCACCTAGACAACTCCCGCCACCAACGCCACGCCGACTACAGCCGCCACTATCGAGACAGCTCTACCCTGACCCGGATCGATCAGCGGTACGACCCTTCGTCCAGGTGTAAGGATCTCGCCGAGACCTGGACCGGGGATGATCGATGCAAGCTGACCCCGGAGTGCGGGGCCAACAGGGCCCTAGCCCTGGGGAGACGACGTCTGCATGAATGCTGACCTTAGGGCCAGGGCCGTTCCAGCCGTCCCTCCTCATCACGGGTGTGCCGCCGGCTGACCAGCACGTCATGGTGTCCGCGCAGGTGGTCCTCGAATGACTGGGCCTGCGGGCCGAACGGGCCGCCGTGGATCTCCCACTGGATCACCTGGCCACGGCGTCCGATGTCATCGGGCGCGAGATCGATGCAGAACAAGTTGCCACCGCTGTCCTCGGCGAACGGTATCCAGCCCGGGTGCCACCACACGTACCGCACATAGCCCTCGATCGGGTCGAGTTCGCGGGGTTCCAGGTCGTCAAAAATCCCTTGATCGTGCAGCTCTTTGAGGCTCCGCCACCGGCTCAGCATCTGCTCGACCGACATCCCCTCGTACTCGTAGTAGGGCAGTCCACCGTGGCCGCCGAACAGCCGCAGGTACGCCAGGAAGTCGGCGGGCAGCGGCTCTCCGATCGCCGCCTGGAGTTCGGCCACCGCCGCTGGGTCCGCGGCGCCTCGGGCCTTGACCAGTGATGCGTGGTCGGGACGCGCGTGCTCGGCGAGCCAGGCGGATATCTCCGATACCAAGCGGGTCAGCCGTGCGGCGCACAGGTCGACCGGGTCGGCCGCGCCCAGCTCGCGCAGCACGCGTACGGCATCGCTGTGTCCTTCCCTGTCGGCGACACCGGCCGCCGTGACCTTCCCATCGTCCTTGGACGCGAGCACGTCCGCGCCGGCCGCCACCAGGGCTTGGATGACCTCGACATCCCCCTCCAAGGCGGCCAGCATCAGTGGCGTCCAGCCGTCCGGCCGGGACAGGTTCGGGTCGGCGCCCGCGCGCAGCAGCGCCGATACGATCGCCTGCGACTCCGCAAGTTCCAGGGCCAGGGTCAGGACCGTGGCCGCCTCTGCCCCGCGCCCGGTCCTGTTGACGTCCGCATCCGCGCTGATCAGGAATTCCACCAGCGGAAGGCTGCGGGCACCGACCGCGCACATGAGCGGCGTCCACCCCGATGAACTGACCTCGGCGTCCACGGGCAGGCCCGCATCCAGGAATGGCCGCACCAGATCGATCTGGCCGGTGTCCGCCGCGTCATACGCCACCAGGTGGAATTCGCCGCTTACGGCGGGATCGACGTTCTGCGCGAACAGTCTGATGAGAGCGGCTGAGTCGCCTCTGGCTACGGCGTCGAGCACAGCAGCGGCCGGATCATCCATGATCGGATGCTAGAGCCCGTATGCCCCACTGTTCAGCTTGATCCTCGATCTCGGCTCAGCACTGTGACCATCCCTGTGATCTCAACTCCGTACAGGCTTTAAGCCGCTGGAAGCGGTCCACCAGCGAGGCTCGGCAACGCAATCTAACTATATGTCGCTGATTAACTACAGAGAGTGATAGATCTGAGGAGTCGACACTTCCGAGACCCGAAAAGGGGAATCCTCGTGATCAAACTTTCGCTGGCCGGTCTGACCCTGGCCGTCACCGTGGCGACGGTCGGGTTGGCTCTCGTCAACCCATCGCTTGCTGCGGCCCAAACGCCGGAGCAGCAGTGGTTCATGGAGTTGGACGGCGTGCCGCATGGAAAGATCTGGACCCGGAGCAGTGGGCACAGCGAGTGCCTGACCGCGAACACCTCCGCCATCGCCACCGCCCCGTGCGGCAACAGCACCCCGGGGCAGTACTGGTTCATGGAGTTCGACGGCGTGCCGCAGGGAAAGATCTGGACCCGGAGCAGTGGGCACAGTCAGTGTCTGACCGCGGACCCGAACACCTCCGCCGTCACCACCGCCCCGTGCGGCAACAGCACCCCGGGGCAGCAGTGGTTCATGGAGTTCGACGGCGTGCCGCAGGGAAAGATCTGGACCCGGAGCAGTGGGCACAGTCGGTGCCTGACCGCGGACCCGAACACCTCCGGCGTCACCACCGCCCCCTGCGGATGACCTCTCGACTCTCCGTCGCCTGGGTAGTCAGTACGACCGCTGCATGACTTTGGGCTCGCCTTTGGCCGGCCCCAACAAGGGCGCCGGCTACGCCAGCAGGACTCCGAGCGAGGTCGTCGGCTTCAACTGCGCCTAGCCGCACCGTCGCCCGCTCCGAGCCGGGAGCGGGCGGCCCGCCGCGTGATCGCGGCTACTCAGCGCTACTTCGCGCGGGTGAGCCGCATGGCCGGGTCCAGCTCCTTGACGAAGGCGGACAGCATGTCGTCACTCGGATTGCCGCGTCGCTGCTCGGCGAGGTCCACCAGGTACCCGCCCATGTCGCCCCGGGCCTGTCGCCCCGCCCTGCCGTCTGCCTGCCGTACCCCGGGACCGGCGTACCGGAGTCCACCTCACGGGCCGTGATGCCGCCGACGAAGCCGAAACCCGTCCACCTCGATCACCCCGTCCGGGCCCTGCAGGCTCCACTCTCCGTCCTCCCGCCACAGGCGCAGATCGGACTCGTCCCAGTTCCGCCCCGCGGGCCCGGGGACGTCCCGCAGGACGTCCCGGACGTCCTGCGGGACGTCTTCGCCGGCGTGGTCGACGTCGGCGAAGTCCTGGCGGTCGCGGGCGGCGGCCTGGACCTCTCAGCGGGTAGACGGAGTTGCGCACCGTGACCTGCGGCGAAGCCGCTCGTTTGGGCCGTGTGACGCGATGCTTACCACCGGGCCTACTTGTCGAAGGCCGCGTAGAGGCCGTCGGTCGCGTTCAGGGATTCGGCGGCGACCAGCGGGTTCCAGAAGTCGACGTAGCGGCTGATCTTGCCGTCGATCGTTTCGACGACCGAGATGTAGGTCTGGTGGTACGGCTTGCCGGTGCTGATGGCAGTGCCCACGCTCTTGAACTCGGCGATGACCAGCGACGGGTCGACGGTCTCGTGGAAACGCAGGTCAACGAAGTCCACCTTGAAGTGCTCCGGGAAGTTCTTCATGTAGTCGAAGAGCGCGGCCTTGCCGCGTACCTCCTTGGGGAAGTCGGCAGGGCCGTAGGGGAACTCCAGAACCCCGTCGTCGGTGAAGAGCTCCACCCAGTCTGGGATCCGGCCGGAGGACAGGTACTCGAGGTGGTTCTTGAAGGCTTGCTGGGCGGCGTCGCGAACGGTCATGGTGCACTCCAGCTACTAAGGAGAAGAATTTCTCTTTTAAGATAGGTCAGGGATCGCCTAAACGTCAACTTCTTCTCGTTAAGATGGCGACATGCCGAATCAGAGCTCCGCGCGCCCCGGTGGACGCACCGCCCGCGTACGTGCCGACGTCCTGCGTGCCATTGACGAGCTGGCACTGGAGCAACCGCTGGCCCAGCTCACCCTCGCCCAGATCGCCGAGCGCTCCGGCGTGGCCCTGGGTTCGCTCTACCGCCGCTGGGGTTCACTCGACGGACTCCTGCTGGACGCGGTCACCGAGAGGCTGACCACGCGTTCACGCGTGCGCGACACCGGCGACCTGCGCACAGACTTGGAGGACTACGTCCGGCGCGCGGCCGAGGACATCGGTGGGCCCGACGGAAAGCTGCTGCTGCGCACCCTCGTCGCGGCCCGGCTGGGCCAGCCCGGTATGGAACTGCCGCCCGCCCTGTCCCGCCGCTACGAGGAGGTGCAGGAGATGCTGGACCAGGCGAAGGCGCGTGGAGAGGACCCGCCGACCCTGCACGAGATCATGGAGATCGTCATCGCCCCGCTCTACACCGCCCTGCTGTTCGGCGCCGAACCGAGCACCCCGGCTGTGCTGGTCGACCGGCTACTGGCACTCCGCTCCGGAGAAATGCGGCCTGGCTGTGGCCGGAACTCTGGGTGAGCCTCGAAGCGAAAGCAAACAACGCGACACCGTACAAATCCCCGCCGTCATACTGATCGGCCCCGGCACCCGCATCACCCACGGCGCCGTCCAACTCCTCGGCGACTCCGGTACCGCCCCGGCGCGAAGCGTCCTTGACGCGGTCGTGAGCCGTGCGACGCAATCGGTCGGCGGAGGCAGCCCGCGGGACCCGCGACCTTGCTCCGGTTCAGGCACCGGCCTCGAGTACGGCGAGGTCGCGTACCGCATAACGGTGATGCTCGGCCTCTTCCTTGAGCACCACCTTGAGGCAGCGGCGCACGACGTACTCCTGGTCGGGATATGGGTCCGCCGGCTTGCGACCACACACCCGATCGAGCTCGGCCTCGGTGAGCCCGTCGACGACACGCCGCATCGTGGCCATGCGGGCGAGCCGCGGCACGAGTATCTCGTCGAGCGTCGGGGTGGCTTCGAGGGTGAGCCCGAGCTTCGCCGCTGCGTCGGGCGGCATCCCGCCATGAGGAAGGCCCAACGGGTGGTACGGCGCATCCTCCTCGAGCACGGCATTACCAAGCCAGGCATCGCCGGCCATCAGCAGGTGCCGTTGGGTCTGGACGAACGACCACTCGCCGTTGACCTGCTCGTGCAGCTTGGCCTCGGGCAGAAGCCTGGCGCGGTCGAGCGTCGCCTCCCATTGCGTCTCGATGGCATCCCAAGCAGCCCGGTAGTCGACGCAGGACGCGGCGTCACGCGCCAGCACCCGCGTGGGATGCTGCCGGTCGAGCTCGGCCTCGACATAGGCGGTCACGTCGACGTCGTTAACAACAAGACGCTCGAAGTCGCCACCGAGGTAGACGTCGCCCCCATAGCAGTCCACGATCTTCAGGCCGCTGACCTCGCAATCGCGAATCTCAAGGCCGGCAAGATCGCATAGGTGGATGCGGGCACCACGGAACTGGTCACTCTGGGCGTAGTCAGCAGGCATCGAGGCAGTTTCCCGCATCCGTCCCGCCTGCGCCAGTGCGCAGCACAGCGTGAGGGTTCTGTCGTTCGTCGGGGTACGGCGCCGGGCTGTGAGAGGACGAGCGCGGGTGGCTGGCGTGCGCCGGGTGCGGCTGCCTGGGCTGGGCGCAAGAGAACCGACGTCCAGATGGGGCTCTCCCGTCCCGGAAGGTCATCGCTCGCGCAGTCCTCGTTGGGGACGCTGGATCAAGAACGCGGCCGTAGAGCCGTAGATCGGTCCCTTCATTTGTAGATCACAGAGGTTACCGTTCGGTCTGGGGCTGCGGTGCGGGGGATGACGCTTCGTGCCCGGCGAACAAGATCGCCCAGCCCGGAGCTGCCTACAATTCGCCGGATCGTCGGGAGGACGGCATGAGCTCCTCGGCCGTGATGCGTTCGAGTTGCTTGTGCCGGGTTTCCGGGCCGAAGGCGATGAGGGCGATCATGGCCAGGGCCATCGGGATGACGCCGACAGCGGCGGTCACTCGTACGGAAGGGATCGCGACGGCGGTGACCACCAGGGCCAGGATCAGCACGCCACCGGCCTTGGTCGCGCCAGCGGACAGACCGCTGGTGCGGGCGCGGATCACGGTCGGATAGATCTCCGCGGTGTAGGCGGCGAGCACGGCGTTCAGGATGCTGATTCCCCATACCGGCACGACGAGCAGGACGTACAGCAGAGTGCGGTTGGCGGCCACCTGATCGCCCAGCAACGCGAAGGTGGCGAGGGAGCCGCCCATCACCGCGGTCACGAGGATGATGGTCTTCTTGCTGCTCCAGAATCCGTACAGCAGCGCGATCGGCAGGCTGAACGGGAACCCGATGATCGCGGCGTTACGGAGGATCTCGCTGGCGTTCACCTCGGAGAAGCCGAGCCGCTGGAGGTTGGACGGCATCCACTGCTGGAAGCCGTACTGGGTGGTGCCGATGCTCAGGGCCAGCAGGACGACGACGACGGTCAGGCCGAGGAACGGCTTGCTGAACGCCAGCCGGGAGCCGCGTCCCAGGTCCTGCTCGACGGCGAGCTCGGACGGCGTCTCGACGATGGTGGCGCCGTATTTGCGCATGACGGACTGGGCCTCCTCATCGCGGCCCTGCTTGATCAGGAAGCGCGGCGACTCCGGGATCCAGCGGTTCAGCAGCAGCAGGATGAGACCGGTGGGAAGGCCGATCAGCCACAGCAGGCGCCAGCCGAGCTGGTCCGGCGCGGCCCAGGTGGAGGCCAGCCAGCTCACGATGATGTAGGCGCCGGCGATGTCGCTGCCGATGAGCACGATCATCCAGCCGCGATGTCTCCTCGGTACCGTCTCCGAGAGCAGCACGAAGGTGAGGGGCAGCATGCCGCCGACGCCGAGACCCATGACGAAGCATGTGATCAGGTTCATCCAGAACTCGGGCATGGTGCCGCACGTCGACGTCGCGATGAAGATGATCGCCGCCAGCAGGATGGACGCCCGTCGGCCGATGCGATCGCCCAGCCATCCCCAGATGAACGAGCCGATCATGGTTCCGGAGATGCCGGCCAGCGGGTAGAGGCCGATCGGCAGCGCGTCCGCCGTCGGGTTCAGCGGTCCGCGCAGCCCGTACTCCGCCGCGGCGCCGGGCGCGAGGAACGCGAAGGCGGTCGGTTTCATCACGTCGATCGTGATGGCGGCCGCCATGACCAGGAGCAGCCCGATGTGGGCGGGCCTGATCGGCGCGTCGTCGAGAGGGGTGATGCTCACCTTGCTCAGCTCGGGCCGGCTGCCTCGGGACTTCGGGAACAGGCTGTAGGTGGTGATGCCGACGCCGATGAACAGCAGGACCATGCCGACGGCCATCTCGGTCGTCACGGGCATGCCGGCAAGGTGATAGTGCATGTCATGGGCCATGAAGTAGCTCGGCAGCTGTAACAGCACGCCGACCGTGGTGATCGTTACGCCGGACCAGAACGCCAGAGGATGTTCGTACGAGGCAGATCTCACGTCAGTACCCTTCTGGCGGTTTCCGGCAGGGCTCGGTCCGGGGGATCGCGGCCATCAGGAGGCGCTTGTCCGGTTTGCCGTTCGGCGCCGTCGGCGCCTCGTCGATGACGGTGATGGTCGCCGGTACGCATGCGTCACCGAGTCGCTCGCTGACCAGTGTCCGCAGCGAGGCGAGGTCGAAGGCCCGGCCCGCCACTGGTACCACGAATGCGTGCACCGCCTCGCCGGTGTCCTCGTCCGGGGCGCCGATCACGTACGCCTCCGCGATGTCAGGGGAAGCGGCCAGTACCCGCTCGATCGGACCGGCGTAGTAGAGGTTCGCGTTGACGATGATGACGTCCCGCGTCCGCCCGACCAGGTACAGTCGCCCGTCCTGGTCGAAGTGGCCCAGGTCCCGGGTGCGCACCCACCCGTCGATGAACACCTCCGCGGTCTGCGTCGGTTCGGCCCAGTACCCGGTGGCCTGGGAGGGCGTGCGGACGTACAGCTCGCCGTCGACACCGGGCGGGACGGGCCTGCCGTCCGCGTCCCGGATCACGACGTCGATGACGTCGGGCGGGAACCCGACCGAAGGGGCGACATCTGACGGCCTGGCCATGGAGATCGTGCCGGTCTCGCTCTGCCCGTAGCCCTGGAACACGATCGGGCCGAGCACATCGAGTGCTTCGCGGAGCCGGGACGCCTCCAGCGGCGACCCGGACACCATGAGCGCCCGCAGGCTGCTCAGGTCGGCCGGGGCGCTACGCTGCGCGGCGACGAGTTTGTACAGGCGGGGCACGGTGATGACGCTGGCGGACGCCCGATGTCTGGTGATCGCGTCGGGAAACACGGGCGGGTCGGCGACGACCATGGTCCCGCCCGCGGCAAGGGTGAGGACACCGTACTCCATCATCACTTGGCTGCTCAGCGACCCGAACACGAGGTAGCGCCGCAGGCGGGACGCCAGTTCTCGGATCGCCGGCGGCCACGCCGCCGGGCGGGCCGTCCACGCCGCGTTCAGCGCGGCGTAGGTCTGTGCGCATGCCTTTGGTGTGCCGGTGCTGCCGCTGGTGTAGACGAGTCGGGCGACGTCGTGCGGGTGGCCGGACAGGTGCAGCGGACCGTCCTCGTCGGGTGCGGCCAGCAGCTCGGAGACGGTCAGGGTGCGCGGAGCGTGCTCCGGCCCGGTGGCCGCGTCGGTCACGACCGCGGCGACGTCCTGGTGGAGCACGTGGCGCAGTTGGCCGTCGGACAGCCCGGGCCGCACACCGACGACCCGAGCCCCCACGACGTAGCCGGCGATCATCGCGGCGAACGCTTCGGCAGTGACGCCCAGCAGCATGGCGAGGCCGTCCCCTGGCCCGATGGCCGCCGCGCGCAGTCCGGTGGCCATCCGCCGGACGAGGTCGAGCATCTGCGCGCCGGTGACGGTACGGGCACCATGCTCGAAGACGGATCGGTCTCCAGCCGCGCCAAGGAGGTCCAGAATGGAACGCGGGTAGGGTTCAGCCGGCGTCGGCAAGGCACTCCTTGACGAAGACGGCCAGGGGCTGCTGGTGCACCTCCGGCAGGTTCCACTGGTTCTCCAGGTTCTCCGCGAGGTGGTGGACGCCGGTCGGCGTCCCCTCTCGGTAGTGCCGCACCACCGGGTGCAGGTAGTTCGCGTCGTGAGCGTTGGCGACGTCGTTCTCGACGACCCTCCGGATCGAGATGTCGAACGGGTCGACGGCGTCGTGATCCTTTCCGTACTCCAGGGTGACGACGAACCTGTGCCGGGCACGGCCGAGGCCGCCGTCGGCGGCGTACGCCACCGGGACCTCCTCCTGGTACAGCGCGGTGTCGCCCTCAACGGTGACCACGTCTCCGAGCACGCCGAACTGCTGCCACAGCGCGGAAGAGCGGTTGACCCGGGCGATGATCGCGTCGCTGATCGCCACCGGGGTCGGCTCGACCTTCCTGGCAGGCCAGGTCCCACCGTGGTAGCGGGTGGCCAGGATCCGGTGGAGCGCACGCACCCCATAGCGGAAGCCGTGGATGAACCCGCTCGTGGACTTCTTGAAATCGCGCTGCTGGGTGAGCGTGCCGGCGAAGTACAGACCGGGCACGGTGGTCGACTCATACGCTGACGTCTGCTCGGGGAAACGGTCGTTGATGACCAGCGCCGGCCGGCAACTGTCGTCGAACGCCGAGGCGTCGAACCGGAAACCGGTGCACACGATCACCCGGTCGTAGAAAAGCTCGCGCAGCGCTTCCACGGTACGGGCGTAGCGGAACATCACCCGGTAGCGACCGTCATCACGGCGTTCGATGCTTTCCACCGTGCCGTCGAGGACCGTGTTCTGGGACTTCAGTTGGTAACTGTCGAGGAAGTTGTTGTTGACCGCGCGTAGGTGCCCGACGAAGTGCGACTGCCAGGCCATCTTGATGGAGTGCGGCCCGGCGACGTGGATGACCGCGGCCTTGGCCATGAGTGCCTCGGCGGTCTCGAACCCCGAGTTGCCCTTGCCGATCACCAGGACCCGCTGGTCGACGAAGGACGCCGGGTCGGTCTCGAACGTGTCGTAGCGTTCTGTGGCCTCGATGCCGGGGATCGGCGGGATGTACGGCTGGGAGACGCCGGTGGCCACGACCAGCCGCCGGCCCCGCCATGAACGTCCGCCGAGGTCGACGGCGGTGAACCCATCGTCGTCCCGGCTGATCCGGGAGACGTGGGTGTCGTAGTGCACCCGAACGCCGCTCGCCGACGCGAAGTCGGACAGGTAGCGCACGAGATCGTCGGCCTGCGGGAAGTACAGCTCGCTGTACCGGGTGAACAGCAGCTCCGGATCGTCGCTGAGCAACGAGTTCCAGTCCATCCGCAGCCGCAACTCCGGGTCCTCGTACCCGGTGTGCACCTTGTTGATGGAGATCAGCTGGCGGTGCCGTGGGAACCGGGTGAAGAAGGTACCCGGCCCGGCTCCGCGTTCCAGGACGACATAGTCGTGACCGCCCAGTTCCAGCAGCGCGGCGAGCTGCAGCCCGGCCGGTCCGGCCCCGATGATCAAATAGTCATGAGCCATGATCCGGAAGCTACGGACGGATTCTCAGAGGATTCTGAGAATTCACCGCCTATGGTCCAGGCATGCCCGCCGTCGAAGGCTCCATCAACCTCAGCGCCCCGCTGCGCTCCGCCGACCTGCACCGCGCCGCGACACCGGTGTCCGTCGTGGTCGACGAGGCCGTCCGCGGCCGCGTCGAGCGCGGCCGTGATCACCTGCGCGGCGTGCTGAAGGAGGAGGAACGCCCGGTCTACGGCGCGACCACCGGCTTCGGCGCCCTGGTCGGGTTCGCCGGCCGGGACGAGGAGGCGGACCAGTGTGACAACACCCTGGCCCACCTCGGTGCCGGGCAGGGGCCGGATCTGGCCCATGACGTGAGCCGCGCCGCGATTCTCGTGCGCGTGTGGTCTCTCGCCCAGGGACTGTCCGGGGTGTCGGCTCACGTGGTCGACGGGCTGGCCGCGATGTTCGCCACGACGTTCGTTCCGGTGATCCCACGCTACGGTTCGGTCGGCGCGAGCGGAGACCTGATCCCGCTCGCCTATGCCGCCCAGGCATTGCGTGGCCGGGGACAGGCGTGTGTCGACGGCCGGCGGATGCCCGCCGCCGAGGCGCTGCGCCATGCTGGGCTGACCCCGTTGACGCTCGACGGCCGGGATGCCCTCGCGCTCGTCAACGGCACCTCCCTCACCACCGCCGCGACCGCCCTGGCCCTGGACAGCATCCGGTCCTCCCACCGCGCGATACAGGCGCTCACCTGTCTGCTGGTCGATCTGCTCGGCTGCGACCCGGGCTTCCTCAACCCGCGTCTGCTCGACGCCTATGGCCATCCCGGCGCGATCGACGTCGCCGACGGCATGCGCAAGACCCTTTCCGGGATCAGCCCGACCCGCACACGTGCGCTGCAGGAGCCGTACAGCATTCGCTGCTCCCCGCAACTGCTGGGCGCCGCCGAGGACGCCCTGCGGTACGTCGACGGTGTCGTCGAGGCCGACCTGTCCAGCGTCAGCGACAACCCGCTGTTCTTCCCCGACGACGACCTGGTGGTGCACGGCGGTAACTTCTTCGGGCAGCCGGCCGCGTTCGCGGCCGATGTCCTGGCGATGGTCACCGCTCAGCTCGGCAACCTCGCCGAGCGGCAGCTCGACCTCCTCGTCGACCCGGCCCGCAATGGCGGGCTCCCCCCGATGCTCGCCGCCGGGCCCGGCCGCCAACACGGTATGCAAGGCGTACAGCTCGCCACGACCGCGTTCGTCGCCGAGATCCGCCGCGCTGCCGTTCCGGCCGGCATGCAGAGCCTGCCGACCAACCTGCACAACCAGGATGTCGTGCCGTTCGGTACCCAGGCCGCCCTTCGCGCCTATGACATGGCCGCCCTGTTGCACCTGCTCTGCGGCTCGCTGGCGGTGGGACTGCGGCAGGCAGCGTACGTCGGCGCCCGCCGCCCCACGGCCCCAGGCTGCGCGGCACTCCTCGACGCCCTGGTCGAGGCGATCCCTCCCGTCGATCCCGACCGCCCGCTGGACGCCGATGTCCGCAAGGCCGGTGAATTGCTCACCGCGATACTCCCCTGAAGTCCCGCCATCCTGTGCGGCAGAGCCCCGGGGATGGCGGACGGCGCCTCGTCTCGCATTTGCCGGACATCTCCCACGAGTCAGTTGCCGGCCAGGTCGCGCCGCTGGAAGGCGGTGACACCGGCCAGAACGAGCGCCAACGCGACGGCGGTCAACCAGAGCAGCGGCGCGGCGCTCACCTCGCCCCCGGGCACCTGGGGGAGGTGGGCGAAGGGCGACAGGTTCCTGATCCAGTCATCGAGCTGGAGCAGCTCGCCGAGCTGGCCGAGCAGGGCGAAGGCCACCAGAGCCGCCCAGGCCAGGGCGGTCAGCCGGGGCAGCAGGCCGAACAGCAGCATCGCGATCCCGGCCAGTACCCATGCTGCGGGCACCTGTACCCAGGCCGCCCCGAGCAGCCGGGGGACCTGCTCGCCGACCTCGCCCGTTCGCACGCCGTGAGCCAGCCCGGCCGCCAGGCCGCCGGCCGTGATGATGATCGGGGTGCCGCCCAGTGCGATGACCAGGTGGCTGAGCGTCCACCGCCGGCGGGGTACGGCCGCCGCCAGCACGGGCTCGGCGCGGGCGCCGGCCTCTTCACCCTGCAACCGCAGCGTGGCCTGTACGGCGAAACCGCCCACGGCCAGGCCGAGCAGCCCCATCACGGCGGCCAGGAAGGTGTCCGCCAGCGCCCCCGCGCCGCCTATCCGCTCCAGGATCGCGGCGAGCTGAGGGTTGTCGTTGACGATGTCGCCCACGCTCTGGGCCAGCGAGCCGAACATGGCCCCGCCGATCGCGAAGCCGATCACCCAGCCCAGCAGCCCGCCCCGCTGCAACCGCCACGCCAGCGCGAGCGCACCGGCCAGGCTCGGCGCCGCGTCGGATGGGCCCAGCCGGGGCGGCAGCAGCCCGGCGCCCACATCTCGCCGCCTGGACAGCAGCGCGGCCAGCCCGACCAGGACGAGTCCGGCCAGCGCCAGCAGACCGACCACCCACCAGCGTTCGCCGGCGAAGGCACGTACCCGCTGAGCCCAGCCCAACGGCGACAGCCACGCCAGCGCCTCGACACCGGCGGCGTCACCCGAAGCCCGCAGCAGATAGGCCAGGCCGAGTACCGAGACGGCCAGCCCGTTGGCGATGCGGGCATGCTCGGTCACCTGCGCGGCCACCACAGCGATGCCGGTGAACACCCACCCGGTGCCGCCCACCGCGAGCCCGAACCCGAGCGCGCCGGAGCCGGGAAGTCCTTGGCCGGTCAGAGCCACAGTGAGCAGGAGCGCGATAAGGAGGTTGGCGCCACCTGCCACGATCACCGCGGCCGCCGGGATCGCGTGGCGGCCGACCGCGCAGGCCCCGATCAGCTCGGCGCGGCCGGTTTCCTCCTCCGCGCGGGTGTGCCTGGTCACCACCATGATGCTCATCAAGCTGGCCAGGCCGGTGGCCAGGGTGGTCGCTCGCCAGGCGGTCAGTCCGCCCACCGATGTCGGGTCGAAGACCGGGCCGGTGAGCGCCTGCAGCGCGGGGGTCGAGCCGATGGTGACGCCCAGGGCGAGGCGTTGTGCCATGCCGGGGTAGAGCTCGCCGATCGCCGCGGCGGTGGCCGCGACGACACCCGTGATCATCACGATCCAGACCGGCAGCAGGAGGCGGTCACGGCGCAACGCCAGCCGTACCAGCTTGAACGTGCCCGTCATGACGCGCTCTGATAGTGCCGCAGGAACAACTCTTCCAGCGTAGGCGGCTGGCAGGTCAGGCTACGTACGCCCGCGTCGGTCAGCAGTCGCAGCGCGCCGCCGAGCCGATCGGCCTCGACCTCGAAGCGCACGCGCGCGCCGCTGACGGCCAGCTCGTGCACGCCCGCCAGCTCGGCCAGGCCGTCGGGGATCCGGTCCAGCTCGGCGGTGACGGAGCTGCGGGTCAGGTGGCGTAACTGCGCCAGGGTGCCGCTCTCGACGGCTCGGCCGTCGCGGACGATGGTGACCCGGTCGCACAGGGCCTCCACCTCGGACAGGATGTGGCTGGACAGCAGCACCGTACGGCCGTTGCCGCGTTCCTCGGTGACGCACTCGCGGAAGGCGGCCTCCATCAGCGGGTCGAGCCCGGCGGTCGGCTCGTCCAGCAGCAGCAGTTCCACATCGGAGGCCAGGGCCGCGACGAGGGCCACCTTCTGCCGGTTGCCTTTGGAGTAGGCGCGGCCCTTCTTGGTCGGGTCGAGGTCGAAGAGCTCCAGCAGCGCCTTCTTGCGCCGCTGGTCGAGCCCGCCGCGTAGGCGCCCGAGCAGGTCGATGGCCTCGCCGCCGGACAGCGTCGGCCAGAGCACGACGTCGCCGGGTACGTAGGCCAGGCGCCGGTGCAGCTCGACCGCGTCGCGCCACGGGTGGCCACCGAGGAGTTCGGCGTGGCCGGAGCCGGCCCGCAGCAGGCCGAGCAGGATACGCAAGGTGGTGGTCTTGCCCGCGCCGTTCGGGCCGAGGAAGCCGTGGACCTCGCCGGTGTCCACGGTGAGATCGAGCCCGTCCAGGGCGCGCACGCGCCCGAAGGACTTGGTCAGCCCACTGATGAGAATGGCAGGATTGCCCGGCATGGGCGCCTCCCTGAAGCCGGTCCGATATGACGTTGCCGACCAGACTTCCCGGCGCTCCAGGATCGACGTTAACAGCACCGACCCCTCCACACCAGACATACCTCAACGAATCCATTGCGCCATCGGGGGCCTCGACCCGGATCCCGCGGCTGAACGATCAGCTCGGCGCAGGGCCACTGGATAGCCGCAGGAAGCCAGGGTGGCACTGGACGAGCTCACCGGGTCCTTGTTATGGAGGGTGGTCACCCAGCCGGCGGCTGTGTCGTGTCGCGGATGGCGCGGGCGGCGTTGACCAGGCCGATATGGCTGAAGGCTTGCGGGAAGTTCCCGATGGGTTCGCCTGTGGCGGAGTCGACCTCCTCGGCCAGCAGGCCGACGTCGTTGGCGTATGAGGCCGCGGTCTGGAACGCCTGCTTGGCCGGGGCGCTCTCGCCTGCGAGTGCCAGAGCGTGGGCGAGCCAGAAGGTGCACAGCAGAAACGTGCCCTCCTCTCCCGGGAGTCCGTCGGCGGCGTGGTATCGGTGCACCAGGCCGCGGGCATCGGTCAGGCGCGCGGCCACGGCATCTATGGTGGCTCGGACGCGCGGGTCGTCGCCGGGCAGGAATCCGACCATGGGCATCATCAGCACGGACGCGTCCAGATCGGCTGCGGCGAACGTCTGGGTGAAGGCGCCCACCTGCTGGTTCCATCCGTGGGTCAGGATCGCGGCGCGGATCTGCTCGCGGTCGCGGGTCCAGCCGGGGACGCGGCTGGTGGCGTCCAGCAAAGGTGCCAGGGCGATCGCCCGGTCCAGGCCCACCCAGCACATGAGCTTTGAGTGCAGGAAGTGCCGGCTGGGGCCTCGTATCTCCCAGATGCCCTGGTCCGGCTCGCGCCAGTGGTGGGCGGCCGCGTCGGCCACGCCGGTCAGGAAGGAGCGGGTGAGTGTGTCGATCGGGCCCGCGTCCTGGTAGATCTGGTGGGCCGCGTCGAGCAGTTCCCCGTAGATGTCGATCTGGCGCTGCTGCCAGGCGTCGTTGCCGACGCGTACCGGGGCGCTGCCCCGCCAGCCGCTCAGGTGGGTCAGGGGTCGCTCGCTCAGGTCCCGCTCGCCGCCGACGCCGTACATGATCTGCAGGTCGACGTCGTGGTCGAGTTGGCTGGCCGAGGCGCGGGCGAGGAAGGCGAAGAATGCGGTCTCCTCCATCTCGCACGCCGCCGTGGCCAGTGCCTGCAGGGTGAAGCTGGTGTCGCGGATCCAGGTGTAGCGGTAGTCCCAGTTCCGCTCTCCGCCGACGCTCTCGGGCAGGGAGGTCGTGGCCGCGGCGACGATGGCCCCGGTGGGTGCGAACGTCAGCGCTCGCAGCACCCGGCCGCTCTGGCCGACCTGGTCTTGCCAAGGGCCTTGGTAGCGCGCGTGCAACCGGGACCAGGAGCGCCAGCCGGTGACGGTGTCCCTGAGGCGGCGGCGGATGTACCGGGGATTCAGCGGCGGTTGTTCGGGACCCCACGCCCAGCCGGCCCGCAGGGCCAGCCCCAGGCGTTCTCCCGCTCGCAGGGTGTGGGTGGTGTCGGCGACCGCACCGCTCACCCGCAGGTCGATGGGTGTCGAAAGGGTGAGGACGTGGGCGCCGCCGTGCGCGATCAGGCCGCTGCGGATCGGCTCTATCAGTGGCTTGACCAGCCCGAACTCGGGCCTCGGCGCGTACACCACCTCTACCGGCACGCGTCCCTCGACGCAGGTCACCTGGCGCAGGAGAACACCGGGTGAGGACGCGCCCATCGAGTGGCCGCGTTCTCCGTGGCCCAGTGCGAGGGCGTCCACGAGTACCACGGTTCCGTCGGGGCCACGGAAGGTGGTCTCCAGCACCAGGGTGTCGTCCAGATACCTGCGGGTGATCTCCGTGGGCCGGGTGGGCCGGATGGACCAGTGCCCGGCGTTCTCGTCGAGCAGCCGGGCGAAGATCGATGGGCTGTCGAAACGCGGCATGCAGAGCCAGTCCACCGAGCCGTCGGAGGTGACCAGGGCCGCGGATCGGCAGTCCCCCAGCAGGGCGTGGTCGCTGATCGGCCTGGTGCTCAAGGGCGCCTCATCCACTCGGCGAGGATCGCGGGGCTTGCGGTGCGCGAAGGCGGGGCCGTCGCGGCTCAGCCGCGGCCTTGTGTCGGCGCAGCCCGATGGCGTAGGCGAGTGCGGATCCAGCGAAGAGCACGCCGGTGACCAGCAGCCAGCGGCCGAGGTACGGGCTCGTGTCCAGCGCCGTTGACCGCTGGTAGTTGCCCTCGGCCAGTCGGAGGATGAGGGGGAACCAGATGAGGAACAGCAGACCGGACAGCGCGCCCGGTATGCGCAGGTAATTGATCGGTGGCGGCCAGGTGGGGGTGCCGGACGGTCGCCGGCGGCGACGCCACGGCCGCCGTTGCGCGGCGACGTCGGCGAGGGCGTACAGCGGGTACAGCAGGAGGTCGTGGATGATCGCGGCGCCGACGAACCACACCAGGAAGCCGATCCAGATGCCCGCGGCGACGACGCGACTCGCGGCGTATCCGGCCAGGGCGAAGCAGGCGAGCAGCGCCAGCAGGTGCAACGGGTCGGCCCCATAGCGGCTGGCCATCCTCCTGCGGATCCAGGAAGGCATGTCGTCACTCATTTCGCCGTCGGATGGAAGCTGAGTTCGCGGACCCATTTCGTGTTGTGGACGCCTGGGGCGTTCGGGACGATGATCCTGGCGGGATAGCCGTGGTCGAGGGACAGATCGGCGCCGTTGACCCGCAAGGCGAGCAGGGAGCGGGGGTCGGCCACCTGACCCGCGCTCAGCGACGCCCGGCTGAAGGAGCCGCCGCGTTGCAGGGATTCGACGAGCACCTCCGCCGTGCCGGGCACCACCCCTGCCAGCCGGGCCAGATCGGCCAGCCGTACGCCCGTCCACGACTCTTCGGTGGACCATCCCTCCACGCACGCGATCGGCAGCGCGTAGGTGTGCAGCGGCATCGCCAGCAGTTCGGCGCGGCTCAGGCGCGCCGAATGCGGTCCGGCCAGCTCCAGCCTCCATGCCGGGCCGGTGTCCGCCAGATGGACACCCATGGCGGTGGCGGACTTGTTCACCTGAAAGTCGTTGGCGCCGGGGCCGTAGACCCGTCCGTGCGGGGCCAGTAGCGCGGTGCGGCGCAGCGGTCCGTCTATTGTCTGGCCGACGGACAGGCCGAGGGTGAGCAGCGAGGCGCCGCCGACGAAGGCGAGCACGCCTCGCCGGGACATGGTGGGCTCCGCCGGAGACGGGGGAACCAGGCCATCGGGATCGGGTGGCTCCGGCCGGGTCTCTTCCAGTCCGGTCCGCAGCTCATGGAGCAGGCTCCGCGAGCGCAGCGAT
This sequence comes from Nonomuraea sp. NPDC048901, assembly GCF_040649695.1. Lineage (NCBI taxonomy): Bacteria > Bacillati > Actinomycetota > Actinomycetes > Streptosporangiales > Streptosporangiaceae > Nonomuraea > Nonomuraea sp. NPDC048901. Next base: position 417,819 of record NZ_JBEZFW010000001.1, read on the forward strand.
CGGATCATCTTCGGCAGCTTGAAGGCGACGTGGACGACGAAGGCCGCGAGGAAGATCCACGCCCCGTACAGGTGGGCCGGGTAGAAGGAGAATGGGAAGACGTAGAAGAGCTGGATGTTCAGGATGCCGGTGACGAACTCGAACACCGCGCCGCCGACCAGGAGCAGCAGGCTGGCACGCTCCACGGCTTCGGCGGGGGAGCGGGCCGGTGGCCAGGTGAACAGCTTCGGTATCACCGACCACAGCTTGGCCAGCAGCACCGAGGTCAAGGTCAGCCCGAGGACGACGTGCACTCCCTGCGTGACCCGGTACAGCCAGGCCGGGTGTGTTGGCCAGTCGAACAGGTAGAAGCCCAGCCATCCCTTTTCGGGGGTCGTGTCGTTGATGGGCAGCTGCGGATCGTAGGCGGCGTAGGACACCAGTCCGGTGATCGCGATGATCGGGATCCCGAACAGCAGGACGAAGCCGAAAACCGAGGTCAGCCACGGGCCGCGCAGCGGGCTGCGCCAGAACTCCGGCCGGAAGGGGCCCGGTGGGGGATGTTCTCGCAGCCAAGCGGTGACGCTTTTCCGATCTGACACCGAATCACCCCGAAACAAGTGTTATGCCGGAAATACCCCTATTCGGGATCGCATAACTAGGCCGACTGACGTCGGCCGCCGCGGTCACCCGAGCCGTCGCGCGATCTCCGCGCAGGAACCCTCGCCCCAGGGGGAGCCACAGGGTCGAAGGCGGCGGAGGGCCCCGCCGATCGGCCGGAACACCCCTTTCTGGACGTCCGCCAGGAGCCTCTCAGGGCAGCGGCGGTAGTACCGCGTCAGGTCGGGGGAAATCCCCGGAGATCGGCCGGCCGTCCGACCACGATCGCGGCGAACCGCCGTTCGGCCACCGCGCGGGCGATGCTACGTTCGAGCTCCGCCCAGGCGGCGCCGTCGGTGCCCGCAGGACGTCGGCGGCGGCGGCTCGGTGGGCCAAGGGCGGGATCCCGGCCACCATGTTCGGTCTCGGATCGGAGAAAACCGCCACCGGCCCGTCGAACTCACCCAGCCACGCGCGGAGCCGCTCACCCACGCGCCGGTCAGCGGGGCCCGGGACCATCCGGTCGGCATCGAAGGTACTCACGGCCAGGACGGCGATCTGCGCCAGGACCAGCAGACCGGCCACCGCCCCGCGCGAACCGCCCATCCCGATACCGGCGAGCAACGCCGCCGCCATATAGGCCGGGCGCGCCGAGCGCATCGCGTTGGTCTACGATCCCGAGACTCGCGCCCTGAGGGCGGACACGCGAGGGGAGGTGAAGGTCATCCTGGATTCCGCCCGCTGACTTGTAGCGGACAAGACACGGTGCTCCGGTGTCTCCGGCCTGCTGGAAGGAGGAAGGTCGGCAAGCCCTGATCTCGGCGTCAGCCGTCGGCTGGGCCAGGGTGACGTACCGTCATGCCCGGAAATACCCAGCTATGTAGAACTTACGTGTCCGAGGGGCGTGTTGAACCGTTCGCCTATCTCCTTGAGCAGGGAGAACGATGGCTTGCGCTCGACTAGGCAGAGCCGATGGTTTTCAGCTCGTGGCCGCTTCCAGCCCCGCATAGCGCCTGGCCTGCGCTAGTTAGCTACCGTGCCGCTCTCAAAAGCATGATCATTGCACGCATCTTGCACGGCGTCCCGAGTGCCCCACATCCCCGAGGATGGGCAAGGTGGATGAGTTCCAGGGTGATCAGAAACGCGTCCTGCGGGAGATGCTGGCCAGTGGCGAGCCGCACTTCGTAGTGCAGTTGACCCTCGTGAAGACAGAGGAGGGAGGACGCCAGGGACGAATTGCGCCCGGCTACCGTCCCCAACTGTGGATCGGGCAACGTTCAGCGTCGGGTGACATGATCCATTGGGACAGTCGGCTCTACCCTCACAGCGGTCGAGGAATAAGGCCGGGAGAGACGGGCAAGGCCCTGCTATTCCTGCTCAGTCTTCCCCCTGCTGTGCTACAGGTCGGTGAGCGCTTGGAGTTCTTTGAGGGTCAGCGCCGAGTGGCCATCGGCGAAGTCCTCAGCGCAGTCAACCTGCCATGAGCCAACAGCACCGACTGGTCACCTGTGAGCTGGCAGCCGAACCCATGCTGTCAGCTTGGGAAATCTTTCACGAGCATGGCCTTCGATCAGGGGAAACGCGGACCTGGCCGTATGCCGGCCAAGTAACCGTGAGTCCCCGTGACTTCCCATGGTCGCCATCCGAACGGGCACGCAACGGGCACGGGTTGCCCGACCTACTGGTCAGAAATCCGCACCGACGTTTTTCTTGGCCGCTGAGGGAGCAGTAGTGCAAAAATTGATCTATGCGGTACTTCAGTGAGACGGGCTGGACTGCGATCTTCGCCGGGTCGGAGACTGAGACCGGACGTATGCGACCGGTGGAGGCATGGGATTCGGCTACCGGGGTGGCGCTTGTAGTGGATCCCCAAAGGGGTGCGCTGCGTCCCGTCACCGACTGGCCGGACTTCTCTCATCTGGAACGGGGACAGCGCGTTGTGAGTGTCATCTCAGGGGATGGGTGGCGTACTCACTGGAACGAGGGATACGACGGAACGCCGGTGACTGAGCCGGTGCTTGCTTGGCTTGTCCATAGTGATGGCCGAGCCACTCCCATCAGCGTTGAGCCTGATGGCAGCGTGAGCACGGCGGAGTTGGCTGATCGTACTATCGCGCCGGGACAGGATCTGGACTGAGTCGCTTGCAACAAGAGGCTCGGGCTTGGACGTCTGATCCTGAGCTGGCCTTCTTGTTTGGAGCGGGTGACGGGAATCGAACCCGCGCTGTCAGCTTGGGAATTGCAGGGTTCTTGGCTTATAGGGGCGTTGACCTGGCGCTGAGACCGGCCGCGAGTGACCGTGGTTGACCCCTTGTTACCGCCCTCAATGGCACGCTAATGGCACGACGATCAAGACTGCTACCCGGCTATATTTGGCTGTTGACGCAGCCCGTGAAACCGGAAGACAGCGCCACGTTGTTGCTCGAGTGAAGCGATCTCGTGGGGCTGAGCCGGTGCGAACAAGTCGACTTCCGTGAATGCCTCGCCTGGAAGTTTGGATGCCAAGACGTATCCGAAGCGGCCGTTGGTGAACTGTCGGAGCTGGCCTGATGGCCAGACATCCGCTCGTGCTCCTTGGCAGCAGAGGTTGAGGCCTTCGGCTTCCAGCTGGCGACGGAGATCAATGAGGCAAGCCAGCAGGTCCTCGCCCTCCACATCCAGTAGGAGGCTGTGGCACGTGAGTGCGAGCCGGGCCGGTACAGAGTCGTAGAGCATAAGGGTCGCCGCTGTGGTCCGGCCCTCGCGGTCGACAACGTCTCGTTGAAGGATTTCATCAGGCGATGTCTGCATAGACGATCAGCCTAAGGCTGGCGCTGTCGACTGCCTGCTGATGGCCAGCAATGGCGACGGCGACCAGCTACGTTACCCGGTGAGCCAGGGTGAGGAACGAACCCTGGATCTTCGATCGCCCCCGACCATGTACGGCGACCGGCCATGCTGTGGCGATCGTAGTGCTGTGTCTGTGCGGCGGCGTGGCAACCCCGGCCGGTGCGATCGGTCGGTACGGCGGGGGCGGCGTGCAGTGCCCGGCCCGGTGTCCCGCCGCCGTCCGGGACCGGCCCCCAGGCCGCACGCCCGGACGGCGGGCGGGCGAAGGGCCGGGGGTACGGCGGCGCGCCGCGCCGCCGCTTGATACCTATGAGCGCTATTCGGCAACGTTCCCAGGCTGTCGCTGGGAAGTGCGTGTACGTCGGGGTTGTGGGCCGGTAGCTTCACTGTGTGGCTGATGACGCTGAGCTGACGCGCTGGGTCGTGCACGGGGAACGGCTGATCTACGACAACCGGTGGATCCGGCTCGGCATGGCCGATGTGGAGATCCCTGGCGGGGAGCGGTTCGAGCATCATGTGGTGCATCTGGATCGGGCCGCCATCGCCGTCGTCGTGGACGAGCAAGACCGGGTTTTGCTGATGTGGCGGCATCGGTTCGTGTTCGATCGGTGGGGGTGGGAGCTGCCCGGCGGCTTGGTCGAGGCGGGTGAGGACCCGATGACCACCGCTGTGCGGGAGGTGGAGGAGGAGACTGGGTATCGGCCCAAGCAGGTCGAGCACTTGGTGAGCTATCAGCCGATGGCCGGCATGGTGGACTCCGAGCACAGTCTCTTCCTGGTGCGTGGAGCCGAGCTGGTCGGCAAGCCGGAGGGTGAGGTGGAGGCCGACCGGATCGAGTGGGTTCCGATGGCGGAGATCCCCGGCATGATCTCCCGCGGTGACATCTGGACGTCGGGGACGTTGATCGGCCTTCTCCAGGCGCAACAGCGGCTCAACGGCCAAGGGCGCGGCTGACCGCCCGCGACAGCTCGTCAATCCGTCGGCGCTGACGGCGGGAGCCGGTCATGGTGGCGAGCTGCTGCGCTCGCTGGATGTGAGGCTGAGCGGCCTCTGGTTCGCCAGCCGCGAGCAACGCATGCCCCAGGTCGCAACGGACGCCGGACTCGGCGCGGTTGTAGGTGCCATCCATCCCGGCAAGTGCTGAGCGCAGGTCCTCGACAGTGCCGGGGTCGCCGAAGCGCAGGAGGCAGCTGCCTCTCCAGCGGGCGAAGTGGTGGACGTTGATCGACAGGTAAGGCATCTCCGGGTCGCCGTCGCCTTTCGGCAACACCGCGGCGGCCTGGTCGAGAGCGCGACGGCAGGCTCCCTCGTCCCCAAGGACGGCGGCGGCTTCCGCTTCGGCAGCTGCGAGCCAGGTTCTGAGGCGGACGGGGACGTGGTCGCGGTGGGTGGCGTGGATGTACTGGAGCAGTTCGGCAGCCTCGGCCGGTCGCCCCAAGTCCATGAGTACGTATGCCTGTTCGCCGGAGACGTAGGCGAGGACAGCGGGGTCGTCGGCTTCGCGGGCGGCGGCCTTGGCGCGTTCGTAGTGGTTCCAGGCGTCGTTGAGGGCAACGGTGTTGATGGCCTGCCATCCGGCCAGTGACGCGGTCTCGGCGAGGAGGTGGGCGAGTTGGGCACGAATGTGGGGGCGTACGGCGTGGTGATGGGCGCGTTCGATCTGGGCTATCTGGGCGCGCATCTTGTCTGCGATGGCGATGCTGCCGAGTCGGCGGTCTTGTAGGCGGAGGTTGTTGGTGTCCGTGGTGAGGATCATGACCATGGTGGGGTCGATGGCTGCGGCGGCGTCCAGGCGGGCGGCCAGTTCGCTGGTCTGCTCCTGGTGCTCGTCCTCGTGATCGCCTGTCGGTGAGGCGAGGTCGAGCGGGGCCAGGCCGAGGAGCATTCGGGCGTGGTCGGGCAGGCCGAGTCCGGTGGCGATGCGTTCGAATACCGCCAGTTCTTCGATGGGGCCTGCTGTCCCGTTGAAGATCTTGTTGACGCGTGGTTGTGCGATCTCGGTTGCTGTCGCGATGCGTACTTGGCTGAGACCGCCGTATTTGGCGGCCATCCGGAATAGCCCGGTGATGTCGCGCTTTTGGAGGATTTCGCGGCACTCGTCGCGATCCCACACCCATTCTGGTATGTCGATGGGGTCGAAAGCGCTTTTGCGCATGTGGACCTCCGGAAGTCGGCTTCCAGGTGGTGTATTGATGTGCCGCAGACGCTATATGGCTTCGATGTATAACGCCGTGGGATATGTATAAACGGTCTGGCTGCTCATGCTGTCGGGCATGACAACTCCGGTCAGGTGTACCGAATGCGACGGCCGAGGATGGAAGATCGTCACTCGGCGCGGTCACGTCGCGGCATCGAGGTTGGGCATGGCCTCGTCCGCCAAGGAAGACTGCCTGTACTGCGACGGCCCCGGACAGGGCGGCGTGCTGGGCGAGCTGTTCGAGTGGGAAGTCCGCATCAGCATCGGTGACGGTGACGAGCTGGGCCCTTGCGGGTCGAGCCCGTTCCAGGCCACCTCCATGGACGCGCTGCGCACGGCGATGCGGGGCATGCCTGACGGTGCTTGCGTGCGGGGGCGCATCGTGCACAGCGTCTGCGACTTCGGTGCGGCCCCCGATGACCGCTCCCGCCGCGAGATCTTCCGCGCTTACCTTGACCCGGCGGGCATGGTGCGGTTCGAGCGGGTGGCCGCATGAACGCGCCGACATTGATCCCGATTGATCCGCGCCATTCGGCCGAACTTCTCCGGCAAACGTTGGCGGGGAAAGGGATCGCTGCCGACGTTCACGACGGTTACGGGCTCGCGCTGGTATCGGTGTGGGTCGGTCTGGTGGTGTGGTGCGATGGCCGGCACTTCTGGTGGCGAACGGGGTGGAATGCCACGCGTCGGCGCGTCATCTATGCCTGGCATCCTGCGATTGATCCGGTCCGGGCCGCTCACCGTATCTCCATGCAGTATGCAGACCTGCGGGCCGCGCATTCGGGCAAAGGGCCGCTAGCTGATTTCGTGCGTGAGGTCGAGCCATGAGCGAAGCGGCCTTTTGGGGATGTGGCGTGGAGGCCGTCCGGCGAAACGCTGTGCTGGTGCAGCATGCAGTGCGTACGGGCGGCAGGAAGGCGTGGTGCGGGGTGTCGGTCCGGCCGGTGATGATCGACGGCTGGCATGTGCCGTTCGCCCCGGCCTGTCCGACCTCGTGCCAGGAATGTGCTCGGAAGTGGGAACGTGCCCTCAATGGGGCACAGAAGACTGCCGTGAAAGGGCCCTGACAGGCCGTGTCTTAGCCAGTACTGTACTTGTGCGGACGAGCGCAAGAGTGAACGGACGGCCAAGATGAGCATGGACTTCGCCCCGCCGAAATACGCCCAGGTCATGCGGGCGATTCAGGAGCGGATCGAGTCGGGCGAGTACGCCCCTGGCGACATGCTGCCGTCCGAGACGCAGTTGGTGCGTGAGCTCGGCGTGGGCCGTACCACGGTGGTGCGGGCTCTCCAGACGCTGGCCATGCAGGGCTGGATCGAGCGGGAGCACGGGCGCGGCTCGTTCGTGAAGGGACGTCCCGACAGCGGGGGCGAGCGCGTCCGGCCGAGTCTGAGCACGGCGGAGCAGGGTGAGAGCGCTGACGGCCTGGTGGAGGTGGCGCGCGTTGCGGCTCCTCGGCACGTGGCTCGGCTTCTCGGTGTGGCAGAGCGGACGCCGGTGATCGTGCGTAGGCGGGTGGCCCGTCAAGGGGAGGTCCCGTCAGCGGTGGAGACCGTGTGGATTCCCCTGGAGATCGCGGTGGGTACCGACCTGGACAAGCCCGAGCCGCTGCGCAACGGCATCCGCCGGCATCTCCAGGCGGTCAAGCACCTGCGGTTCGATCACATCACGGAGCGGCTGTCGGCCCGCAAGCCCACCAAAGAGGAAGCCGAGCTGCTCGGCTCGTCCAACCCGGTGCTCGGCGTGCTGGCGTCCGTGCACGACCCCTCGGGAGCCGTACTGCTTGCCATGAGCCTGGCGCTGCCCGGCAGCCTGCACGAACTTGAGGATGTCTACAAGGTCGGGTGAGCCTTGCCGCCCTCCTCCGGCTTCGCCACGTAGGCCGCGAGTCGAATCGGATGCTCTGTATCGGGCGGCCTGAAGCTCCCTGTGATCCGCTGGGCCAGTGAGCCAGAGGATCATCTTCGGCGGTCGGTGTTACCGGGCACCAGGGATAGGGCGGATCTCAGGTGATCTTCACCTGCTGAGGAGTGTTCCGGGGGAAGGCCCAGACACGCCCTGCGGTAGTGATGGCCGTCACGGTGGTCGCATCCAAGGCGACCTCGGCGAACGGATCGGCCTCACTGGAGACCGCGACCCATTCCAAGGTGCCCTCGTCATCGTCTCGTGTGAGGGCAACCCAGCCGATACTGCCGTGGGCAGCTGATTCTCCTGCCAAGGCGCGGCCATCGGCGTAGGTACACGAGGCGAGCACACAGTCGACGTCCATCCAATCGTTGGCCGTCCACGCGGTGGCTCGTAGGAGCTCCACCCACTGCCATTTCTCGGCCTGTAGGCCGTGGAGCTGGGAGAAGCGCATGAGGCGCATCACTGACAGAGAACCATCGGCGAATACGATGAAGTCCCCGTCAGGCGCCTCCCGGGCACGCCATCGGCGATGTACCTCGTAGGCGGCAGCTGTCATGTCCGAGGCATCCATGTCCGACATCCTGACATTGGGCGGCACTCGCGCAGAGCGGACGCGACAACGGGCGATTGAGCCTGGCGCTGCCCGGCAGCCTGTATGAGCTTGAGGGTGTCTTCAAGGTTAGCTAAGTCTTACCCCTTCCCTCCGCGATAACCACTTGTGCGGACGAGTTGCCGGACGTACTCTCAACTCATGCGGACAAGTGGACGAGCGAATAAGCACTCTTCCCCGCTATCGAGAGGAACCACATGGCAATCCAGGGACCCATCCCGATCGGCTTCGAGCAGGTCTTCCCACACGGCTGCTACATCGTGGGCCAGGTCGAGCAGGTCAAGGACTTCGACGCCTCGACCAACGGCAGGACCGTCTACGCCAAGGACAAGACGACCGGTGAACTGGTCTGGCAGGTCCCGGTCATGGACGGAGACCCGACCGTCAAGGCGTCACAGAAGACCGTCGCGGTCAAGATCCTGTCCGCGACCGAACCAACCGCGCCGCCCGCTGCGGCCGGTCTCCCGATCACTCCCGTGGAGTTCGTCGGGATGACCGTCACGCCGTACGTCGGCCAGACCGGGCGACTGGCCTACTCCATCCGCGCCACGGGGATGCGCCCGCCGCGCACCAAGCAGACCTCGATCAGTAAGGAGGCGGCGGCGTGAGCCTCGGCCCGTACACCTACGTCACGCTGTCGATCGTTCCGGCGGAGACTCCTCGTCTCATCGTCTCCTTCCACACCAACGAGGTGCGGGTGCGCGCCCACGTGATTGACGAGCGTCGCCCGTACTTGGGGTTCAGCACGCCGGAGGCGGACGTTTCGGTCTCCACCACGGGCGGTGGGCCAGTCACCGACGCCGATCTGGCCCTGGCTCGCGACATCTACAGCGCTGCTGCCCACTACCTGGCCGACTGCGAGCGCTTGCACATCGAGCAGTCGGTCACCGACCAGACGGCGGCCTGACAGACAAGGCGGGGCCGCTGGAAGCGGCAACTTCCGGCGGCCCCTCGGTTCTCCCTGATCTCACTCACGAGAGGTTCCCAGCATATGTTCAAGCTGCTGCCTGGCGACGAGACACGCAACCTCGTCACCACCACCCCCGACACGGCCATCGTCTTCCGCCCGGCCGTCATCCGGACCCCCGCCATCCTGACCCTGATCATCTACACCTGGCGTCTCCTCGCCGGACTCGTCCGGCTCCTGTGGCGCCACCCCGTCGCCATGCTCGCGACGCTCACCCCCGGCGTCCTCACGCTGCTGTACGGCTGGCAGACGGCGGTCCTGCTCACCACACCGGTTCCGGTAGGTCTGGCGGCCTGGGCCCTGACCAACTGGAACAGCTTCGTCCGCCTGATCGGCCGGCGACTGCTGGCCTGGTGGCGGCTCGTCTGGGTCTACCGCAGGCACTGGCAACCCGTCATGATCGTCTCCGGCCTTGGCAGGCACCTCTGGGGCCGCGACTATCTTCCCCACCTCGGCAAGGTCACCTGCACTCCGTGGGCTGACCTGGTATCGGTCCGCATGCTCAAAGGGCAGTCGGTCAAGGACTGGGCCGACCGCCTCGACCACCTCGCCCAGGGCTTCGGCGCGGCATCCTGCCGCGTGGCGCTCACGCGGGCCGGTCGCCTCACCTTGACCTTCCCGCGCCATGACCCGCTGGCCGAGCGCATCCCAGCGCTACCTGTTCCCGGCACGCCGACCGTGGGGCCGGTCGAGATCGGCAAGCAGGAGGACGGGCGGCCGTGGCTGCTCAAGGTGCACGGCACTCACGTCCTGGTCGCGGGCGCCACCGGGGCGGGCAAGGGCTCGATCATCTGGTCCACGATCCGCGGGCTCCTCCCGGCCGTCCGGGCGGGCCTGGTCGAGATCTGGGCGCTGGACCCCAAGCTGATGGAACTGTCCTACGGACGCTCCCTGTTCGGCGCCCGGTACGCGGCCACCCCTGAGGACTGCGCCGACCTGCTCGACCAGGCCGTGACCGTCATGCAGAACCGCGCGGCCCGCTTCGCCGGCCTCCAGCGCTCCCACACCCCAACGGTCGATGACCCCTTCGTCCTGGTGGTGGTCGACGAAGTGGCGTTCCTGACCGCCTACCAGTCCGACAGAGAGCTGAGACGCCGGATCTCCGCCGCCCTGGCCACCCTCACCACACAAGGCCGCGCGGTGGGCGTGGGCGTCCTGGCAGCGCTCCAGGACCCGCGCAAAGAGGTCATGAACATCCGCAACCTGTTCCCCGACAAGATCGCACTCCGGCTGGACGAGTCCGAACAGGTGGACATGGTCCTCGGCGACGGCGCACGCGACCGGGGCGCCCTGGCCGACCACATCTCACCCGTCCCCGAATTGGGCGCTGGTGTCGGCTACGTCCGGCTGGAGACCTCACCCGACCCGGTCCGCGTCCGCGCCGCCTATGTCTCCGACACCGACATCCGCGACATGGCCGACGCCTTCGCCGCCGGAGAGGACCCCCGATGAAGGTCTGCTTCCACGGCACCGCCGAAGAGATCGAGCTCGTAGCAGGCCGTTCAGTCCTCGTCATGCTCACCGTTCGTGACCTACCCCACGTGCGAGCGTTCGAGGTCTTCCACACCCACATCAGCCGCCACCCCTACCAGGGCCTCTACCGGCTGTGCGCCCACCTGGCCGAGACGGAGGGCAGCGACCATGCGTGACCTCGCCTACCTCCTCGACGGCTTGCGCTGCTCGGCCTGCCTGAGCGACAACACGCTCTGGCTGGACCTGGCGGCGGGGCTGGTCGAGTGCCGCGAGTGCGGCCAAGGAGCCCTCATCGACCCCGACCACGACGAGGAGGACCTGTGACCTACGACCGCGCGTTGCCTCGCGCCGAACGGCTGGCCATGCCCCTGGCCCGTGACGTGGCTGAAGAGGTCGCCAAGCAGTACGGGGTGTGCATCCGTCCCGTCCCGCTCAAGCGGCTCGACACCCACACCGGGCACTGGGAGATCGTCGATGTCCCGTGCGGGGCCACCCTGGAGGCCAAGTGCGCGCCGTGCGCCAAGCGCAACCGGCAGCTGCGCATGGCCCAGTGCCGGGAAGGCTGGCACCTGGAGGCCGAACCGGCCATCACACCGGACGAGCCGAACGAGGAACAGCGCTGGCTGGTGGAGTTCCGCGCCGACGTCCAAGCTCAACGCGACCAGGCCGACCAGGCGGGTCAGGACGCCGCTGACCTTGACGAACTGATCTCGGGTCTGGATGAGGAGATCAACGCGGCGGGTATGCGCGGCAACGTCCTCGGCCGTACCGTCCCCAAGCGCAACCGCTCGACCCGGCGACGACAGGATGCCCCCGACCTGCCCAAGCGCAAGATGGCGGCAACGACGCTCGGGCGGACCTTCACCAGCTCGGACGGCAAGATCTACCGGCCGTCGCTGTTCGTCACCCTCACCCTCCCGTCCTACGGCAAGGTCAAGAACGGGACTCCGGTTGATCCGGACAGCTACGACTACGCCCGCGCCGCCCGTGACGCGCTGCACTTCTCCAAGCTGGTCGATCGCTTCGTGCAGAACCTGCGCCGCGTCGCGGGCTACGACGTGCAGTACTTCGCGGCCGTAGAGCCTCAGAAGCGGCTCGCGCCGCACCTGCACATGGCCATCCGCGGCACCCTCCCCAGAGCGGAGATCAAGCAGATAGCCGCCGCCACCTACCACCAAGTGTGGTGGCCGCCGGCTGACCGGGTGATCTTCGACGGTGACCGTCTGCCCGAATGGGAGGACGGGACAGGCTACTTCGACCCCGTAACGGGCGAGGTGCTGCCCACCTGGGATCGGGCACTCGACCAGCTCGACACCGACGAGGCGGCCGAACCCCTGCATGTGCTCCGCTTCGGCGTCCAGGTGGACGTGCAAGGCATGCTCGCCGGTACTCCGGACGCCGACCAGTGCATCCGCTACCTGTCCAAGTACCTCACCAAGTCGATCAGCGACAGCCTCGACCCCGACGACCAGGCCCAGCGCGACCACGCCGCACGGATGGCTGAGGCGCTGCGCTTCGAGCCCTGCTCGCCGACCTGCCCCAACTGGCTGCGCTACGGCGTCCAGCCCAAGGGCGCCAAGCCCGGCATGACTCCCGGCCGGTGCCGGGGCAAGGCCCACAAGCCCGACCACCTCGGCTACGCAGGACGCCGCGTCCTGGTCTCCCGCAAGTGGTCCAACAAGACCCTCGCCGAACACAAGCAAGACCGCCGCACCTGGGTCCTGGAAGCCCTCGGCCAGACCGACCAGCCGACAGACCCACACCGCTACATCTGGAAGCCCGTCCCGGCCAGTGATGCGAACGTGGCTCCGCTGGCCATACGCCTTCTTCGGTCGGTCGCCGAACGGCAACGCTGGCGCGCCCACATGGTCCGGCTCCAAGCCGAAGCCGGAGAACAAGATCTTTCGGCAACTGAGGGGAGGGCGGCATGAAGGCAGTCAACGAACTGGTGGTCGTCCTCCCGCCTGGGCTTCCCACGCTGAACGCGAGCGCTGCGGCGGAGTTGCTTGCGATCCTGCTGGAGGCGCAAGAGTCCCAGAACATCCACGCCGATGCCGCATGAGGAGCGACATGGACACCATTCGTTTCGGCTTCTACGGCCGGGTTTCCACGGAGGACAACCAAGACCCCGCGTCGTCCCGTGCCTGGCAGCTCACTCGCTCTCGTGCGCTCATCGAGCCACGTGGGGGAGTGGTCGTCGCTGAGTTCTTCGACGTGGACAAGTCGCGTTCCATCCCTTGGCAGCGTCGTCCCCATGCCTCGGCGCTGCTGGCCGAACTGCGGGTCCCTGACCGCGGTTTCGATGCGGTCGTGATCGGCGAACCACACCGAGCGTTCTACGGCAATCAGTACGGACTGACCTTCCCGATCTTCGAGCACTTCGGCGTCCCGCTGTGGGTACCTGAGGTTGGCGGTCCCATCGACCCGGCAAACGAGGCTCACGACCTCGTCATGAGCGTGTTCGGTGGAATGAGCAAGGGGGAGCGGAATCGGATCAAGATCCGCGTCCGCACAGCCATGTCAGCTCAGGCTCAGATGGAAGGCCGGTTCCTCGGCGGGCGTCCACCGTACGGCTATCGCCTGGTCGATGCGGGACCGCATCCCAATCCGGCGAAGGCAGCGGACGGCAAGCGCCTGCACCGTCTGGAGCTGGACGCCATCGCCGCGCCAGTCGTCGCCAGGATCTTTCACGAATACCTGAAGGGGCGCGGGCTCTACGCGATAGCCGAAGGACTGACGGCGGATGACGTCCTCAGCCCGGCGGCGCATGATCCGGAGCGAAATCGGCATCGTTCCGGTGTGGCGTGGGCCAAGAGCGCCGTCCGTGCGATCATCCTCAACCCTCGCTACACCGGCCGTCAGGTGTGGAACCGGCAGCGCAAGGACGAAGTCCTCATCAACGTCGATGACGTGGCCCTGGGCCATGCGAGCAAGCTGCGCTGGAACACCCGCGATCAGTGGGTGTGGTCCGATGAGGTGGTGCACCCGCCGATCGTCAGCGCGGAGGATTTCGAGGAAGCTCAAGAGGTGCTGGCAGGGCGTGGCGGACACCAGACCGGACGACGGCCCAAGCGGGCCAACAACCCTTACATCCTGCGTGGGTTGCTCTTCTGTGCCGCTTGCGAAAGACGAATGCAGGGCAACTGGGTCAACGAGGCGCCGTACTACCGGTGCAGGTTCCCGGAGGAGTACGCCCTGGCCAACCGGGTGCATCACCCTCGCAACGTCTATGTTCGCGAAGATGCCATCGTCCCAAGGCTGGATAACTGGCTCGCTTGGTTGTTCGCCCCACACCGGATAGACGCAACCCTCGATGCGCTTGTGGCCGCCCATCACATCGGTCTGGTGGACGATGGCGGGTTCGCTTCCGCGAGACGTTCGATCGCAGAGTGTGATCGCAAGCTCGCTCAACATCGGGCTGCCCTTGAGGCCGGCGCCGATCCCGTCGTGGTGGCGGGCTGGATCCGGGAGGAACAGGCCAAGAAGGTTCAGGCTGAGGCGCGGCTCCGCCGGACGCCTTCTCGACGAGCGCGATTCACCCGCGAGGACCTGGCCGAAAAGCTGAACGCGGCCGGTGAGATGGTGCGGCTGCTGGATCGGGCGGAACCGACGCGCAAGGCACAGTTGTACGGCAGCTTGGGGCTGCGGCTGGTATATCACCCCAGCAAGCGCAAAGTCCTGGTCAGCTCTACGTCTGACCAGGACTCCATAGGCGAATCGAGTGTGTCCGAGGGGGGACTTGAACCCCCATGCCCCGCAAAGGGCACTAGCACCTCAAGCTAGCGCGTCTGCCTATTCCGCCACCCGGACTTGGTGCCTGCACGTGGGACCGTCATCCCGCGTCGGCTCCGTAAGGTTAGCAAACTCTGAGGGGTGCGTCATACCAGGATTCCGGAGGGAGGATGAGACGGCAATACGTACCCGATCGTAAGGAGCCTTCATGGCCGAGGACGAGGTCGTCGAGCTGTGCCGTGATCTGATCCGTATCGATTCGACCAACGCCAGCGACAACGCGGGGCCCGGGGAGAGGGCGGCGGCCGAGTACGTCGCGGAGAAGCTCGCCGAGGTAGGGCTCGAGGTGACGATCCTGGAGAGCGACGATCGGCGGGCGAACGTCGTCGCGCGTATCGAGGGCACCGATCCGGGCCGTGACGCGCTGCTGTTGCACGGGCATCTCGATGTCGTGCCGTTCGACGCGGGCGACTGGCGGCATCATCCGCTCTCGGCGGAAGTGGCCGACGGGTGCGTCTGGGGGCGCGGGGCCGTGGACATGAAGGACATGGACGCGATGATCCTGGCGGTCGTGCGGCAGCGGCTCAGGGAGGGGCGCCGGCCCGAGCGTGACGTGGTGCTCATGTTCACCGCCGATGAGGAGGCGGGTGGGGAGTACGGGGCGAAGTTCCTGGTCGAGGAGCACCCGGAGGTGTTCGAGGGGGTCACGGAGGCGATCGGGGAGGTCGGCGGCTTCAGCGTGTCGATCGGGGCGGATCACCGGCTCTACCTGATCGAGGCCGCGGAGAAGGGCATGGCGTGGATGCGGCTGACCGCGAACGGCCGGGCCGGGCACGGGTCGATGCTCAACCTGGACAATGCCGTGACCGAGCTCGCCGACGCCGTGGCGCGCGTGGGGCGGTATGAGTGGCCGGTACGGCTGACGCCGACCATGACCAGGTTCCTGGAGGAAATAGGCGGCGGCGACGCCGAGGCCGCGATCGCCAAGCTGGGGCCGGTGGCCAGGATGCTGGGCGCGGGGCTGCGTAACACGGTCAATCCGACCATGCTGGAGGCCGGTTACAAGGCGAACGTGGTGCCGCAGACGGCCTCGGCGACCATCGACGGGCGGTTCCTGCCGGGGTTCGAGGAGGAGTTCTTCGCCACGGTCGACGAGTTGCTCGGGCCCAACGTCACGAGGGAGTTCGTGCAGCACCAGGTGGCGCTGGAGTTCGGCTTCGAGGGGCCGCTGGTGACGGCCATGGTGGAGGCGCTGCTGGCCGAGGACCCGGCCGGGCGCGCCGTGCCGTACACGATGTCCGGAGGGACGGACCTCAAGTCGTTCAGCAGGCTCGGAATCCGGGGCTACGGGTTCGCGCCGCTCAAATTGCCTGCGGACCTGGACTTCTCTGGGATGTTCCATGGGGTCGACGAGCGGGTGCCGGTGGATTCGCTCAGGTTTGGGGTGCGGGTGCTTGACCGCTTCCTGGATCACTGCTGAAAACCCCTTGCGGCAACCTTGAGTGATGCTACGGTTACGGATCGTTGAGGGGTGAGTCCACGGACCGGCCTCACATTGTGAGGTCGGTCCTGGTGCTTCTGAAGGAGGGTTCACGTGGCACGCATGCCGGTGCGGTGGTGGCGGGCAATGCCCGCCCTCGCTTCCCGGCGCGTGCCCGTGATCACCTTCGCGGAGGATGCGATCGCCGATCGGGCCGCCCGGATGGCGCGGTTCGCGGCCGGCGCCCGCCAGGTCATCGCACGAGTAGTCGCGGCTGGCGTTCTGCTGGCCGCGGGATGGCTGCTCGCCGTTCTCTTCGGACTGCTCTTCGCCGCTCCGGCGGCCGCGGATTCCACCGCGGCGACAGGGACGGCCACAGCAGCCGGCACCTCTCACACCGTCGCCGGGTCCATCACGGACGGTTTCCCCACGGCTGACGGAAGGCTCTCGGCGTCGGACAACGTCGAGATGATCGGAAAGGTCTCGGCGTGGGACAACGCCGAGGCGATCGGAAAGGTCTCGGCGTCGGACAATGCCGAGGCGATGGCGGGGCGGACGGTCGACGGGCTCAACAGCCAGTCCGATCCCGGCCTGCCGCCTGCTTCTCCTGCGACCGACATCCTGGACACCAATGGTCTGGTGCCCAGCGGCGGTGGCAGCGGCCCGTTCGGGCCAAGCACGGGAGATATCGCGCGGTCCTTCTTCGACCCGCGTATCGAGGCTCGGCGCGCCCCCTTGGCGTCCGTGCTTCCTCCGGTCGTCCGCACAGCGGCGGATGACCCTTCTTTCTCACCTGACTGACCCCCGCCACAGGTTCCGATGAGTACGGCGGCGGAGCGCGGCTAGATCCCCTCCGCCAGCGGGTGACATGTCAGTCATCTTGGTTCGCGATTCCCCGAGGTCTCCGCTGTGCGCGGCGCACTGCGACCTCGCATGCCCTCGGCTGCCCGCGAACCGTCAGGTATCCCCCTATGAACCAAGTAGGAGCATTCATCATGCGTACGTGGGCGAAGGCTTCGGCCCCCGCGGCTCTTCTAGCTGTAGCCGTCATGTCCTTCGGCAGCGGCACCGCGCTGGCCGACACCTCCGGCGACTCTTCCGTCGGCGGTGGCAACCAGGTCAACCTGCCGGTCTCGCTGCCGATCGACATCAGCGGTAACTCCGCCGCCGTGCTGGGCAAGTCCGAGGCGAGTTCCCAGGGCGGCGCCACCGTCGTCAACACCGGCAAGGGCGGCACCTCCGACAGGACCTCCGGCGACGGGAGCGTCCTCGGCGGCAACCAGGTCAACGCGCCGATCAACGCGCCGATCAACGCCTGTGGCAACGCCCTGGCCGTGCTCGGCAAGTCGGAGGCGGGCTGCAAGGGCGGCGCCTCGGTCAAGAACACCGGCAAGGCCGGCAGCTCCAACAAGACCTCCGGCAAGGGAAGCATCCTCGGCGGCAACCAGGTCAACGCGCCGATCAACGCGCCGATCAACGCCTGCGGCAACGCCCTGTCCCTGATCGGCAAGTCTGAGGCGGGCTGCAAGGGCGGCGCCTCGGTCAAGAACGCCGGCAAGGGCGGGGCCGGGGGCAACCACACCTCTGGCCAGGGCTCCGTGCTCGGCGGCAACCAGATCATCGCGCCGGTCAGCGCCCCGATCAACATCTGCGGCAACGCGGTGGCCGTGATCGGCAAGGCGTTCGCGGGCTGCAAGGGCGGCGCCACGGTCAAGAACGGCGGGCACACCCACTACCGGGGCGGTCACGGCTCGACGGGCAACGACACCGACGGGCGCTTCGGGGTCGGCAGCGGCAACCAGGTCATCGCACCGATCAACCTGCCCATCGTGGCCTGCGGCAACGCCGTCGGCAACGCGCACGCCGGCTGCAAGGGCGGCGCCTCGGTCAAGAACACCGGCAAGGGCGGCCCCGGCGGCAACACCACGTCCGGCAAGGGCTCCGTGCTCGGCGGCAACCAGGTGATCGCGCCGATCACCGCGCCGGTCAACGTCTGCGGCAACGCGGTGGCCGTGATCGGCAAGGCGTTCGCCGGCTGCAAGGGCGGCGCCTCGGTCAAGAACGGTGGCAGGGGCGGCGCCGGGGGCAACCACACCTCGGGTAAGGGCTCTGTGCTCGGCGGCAACCAGGTGGTCGCGCCGATCACCGCGCCGGTCAACGTCTGCGGCAACGCCGTGGCCGTGCTCGGGCTGTCCGGGGCCCGCTGCAAGGGCGGCGCATCGGTGGTCAAGAACGGTGGTTCGGGCGCGGGTGGCAACACCACGTCCGGCAAGGGCTCCGTGCTCGGCGGCAACCAGGCGATCGCGCCGATCACCGCGCCGGTCAACGTCTGCGGCAACGCCGTGGCGGTGCTCGGCGACGCCGCGGCCGGGTGCCTCGGTGGCTCGAGTGTCGGCAAGCCGGGACACGAGGGCTACCACCCCTACGGACACTACAGCTCCCACCAGGCCGCCGACTCCAAGCCCGCTGGCGTGCTTCCCGCGCTTCCCCCGGTCCCGGTCCTGGGCAGCCTGCGGGGCGTGGGGAACATCACTCCGATGCGTGGCGGCGGCTCGCCCGAGCTGCCGGTCGTCGGCGACATGCCCCTGGTCGGTGACCTGCACGAGCTGTTCGGCCTGCCCGAGCTGCCCGGTCTGCCCGGCCGGCCCGCCACCCCCGTCAGGCACGTCACCCCGGCCAAGCACATCAAGAACGGCAAGGCTCCGGTCACCCACGCCGCCCGCGCCGAGGACACGCAGTCGCCGCTGGCCCCGGCCACCGCGCTGATCGCCGGCACCCCTGTCGGTGGTGCGGTGAAGCTCGCGACCAGCAGCCTGCCCACCGGCGACCTGGGGCTGATGAGCGCGGCTCAGCCCGCAGGCGTCACCGGGATGACCACCGGCTCGCTGTTCGCGCTGGTCCTGGGCGCGATGTTCGCCGCCTCGGCCACGCTGTTCGCGGCCACCCGCCGCTTCCGGCTCGGCCGGAAGTAAGGACAAGAACGTCTACCGCTCACAGCCGGTGAGCGCGTAGCGAAAGACGCTTTGCCCGTTCCGGGGGCGCGGCCCGGGGCGGGCAAAGCCATGTCTGATCACAGGGTGCTACGGACGCGCATGACCTTGCGGCGCAACCGTACATGACGGCTTCCGTCAGGATGCAGGCGCACGCGCGAGAGCTCCCACTTACCGTACTCCGCGTGTTCGGTGAGCAGCTGACGTGCTGCTTCGCGGGACAGATCGCGCGGAATGAAGATATCCATGTAGGAGTAGTCGAGCACAACGATTAGTCTCCAGGGTGAGTCAGGGCGCGATGCCGCTCGATGGGGCTTATTCTGCGTGCTTGTGGGTGCGTCCGGAAGCTAGTGGGTAGTCCCGGGGGAAGGAAAATTCCGCGAGTCGGGTTACCTTTCAGATCAGTGCCGGCTCCCGGCAGGGGGAATTGCAAGCGAACAGTGAGGTAGGAAGCAGCGTGCCAGCCAACAACGGCAGCACCGGTGGAACCCGCCGTCTGGTGATCGTCGAGTCGCCCGCCAAGGCGAAGACGATCAGGGACTACCTCGGTGCCGGCTACATGGTCGAGTCCAGCATTGGCCACATCCGCGATCTGCCGGAGCGAGCCGATGACATCCCCGAGAAGTACAAGGGGGAGCCATGGGCGCGCCTCGGGGTCAATGTCGAGCATGAGTTCGAGCCGCTGTACGTCGTCAACCCCGACAAGAGGTCGCAGGTCAGCAAGCTGAAGCAGCTGCTGAAGGATGCCGACGAACTCTACCTGGCCACTGACGAGGACCGCGAGGGCGAAGCCATCGCATGGCATCTGCGCGAGGTGCTCAAGCCCAAGGTGCCGGTGCACCGCATGGTCTTCCACGAGATCACCCCACAGGCCATCCGGGACGCGGTGGCCAATCCGCGCGACCTGAACCTGCGCCTCGTCGACGCCCAGGAGACCAGGCGCATCCTCGACCGGCTCTATGGCTACGAGGTCAGCCCGGTCCTGTGGAAGAAGGTCAAGCCGCGGCTGTCGGCGGGCCGGGTGCAGTCGGTGGCGACCAGGCTGGTGGTGGAGCGCGAGCGGGAGCGCATGGCGTTCACGTCCGCCCATTACTGGGACCTGCAGGCGCTGTTCGACACGGGCAAGGCCGAGGAGCGTCCGCGTGACTTCACCGCGACGCTGACCTCGGTCGACGGCAAGCGGGTCGCCCAGGGGCGCGACTTCGCCCCCACCGGCCTGCTGAAGACGAACGACGTGCTCCACCTGTCGGAGGCCGCCGCCGGTGAGCTGGCCGGCCGGCTCCAGGGTTCGTCGTTCGCGGTCAAGTCCGTCGAGCGCAAGCCGTACACCCGTAAGCCGTACGCTCCCTTCCGGACGACCACTTTGCAGCAGGAGGCGAGCCGCAAACTGGGCTTCTCCGCCAAGTACACGATGCAGGTGGCGCAGCGGCTCTACGAAAACGGCTTCATCACCTACATGCGTACCGACAGCATCACGCTGTCGGAGACGGCGGTGGCGGCCGCGCGCTCCCAGGCGATCAAGCTGTACGGCTCTGCGTACGTTCCCGACAAGCCGCGTGTTTACACCAGCAAGGTCAAGAGCGCGCAGGAGGCGCACGAGGCGATCCGGCCTTCCGGGGAGGAGTTCCGCACTCCCGGTGAGACCGGGCTGAACGGTGACCAGTTCCGCCTGTACGAGCTGATCTGGCAGCGGACCGTCTCGTCCCAGATGAAGGACGCGGTCGGCGAGTCCGTCACGGTCAAGGTGCGCGGCGCGTCGGCCACTGGCGAGGACGTCGAGTTCAGCGCCTCGGGCCGGACGATCACGTTCTACGGCTTCCTCAAGGCGTACGTCGAGGGTGCCGACGATCCCTCGACCGACCGCGACGACTCCGAGAAGCGGCTGCCGAACCTGACCGAGGGCGACGCGCTGAGCGTCTCGCGGCTCGACGTGGCCGGTCACTCGACCAAGCCGCCCGCCCGCTACACCGAGGCTTCGCTGGTCAAGGAGATGGAGGATCGGGAGATCGGGCGTCCTTCGACGTACGCCTCGATCATCGGCACGATCCTCGACCGTGGCTACGTGTTCAAGAAGGGCACCGCGCTGGTGCCGTCCTTCCTGGCGTTCGCCGTGGTCAACCTGCTGGAGCAGCATTTCGGCAACCTGGTCGACTACGACTTCACCGCCGAGATGGAGAAGGTGCTCGACGACATCGCCAACGACCGGGCGGAGCGGGTGCCGGAGCTGCAGCGCTTCTACTACGGCGAGGACGGCGACGAGGGCCTGAAGGAGATGGTCACCGACCTCGGCGACATCGACGCCAAGGAGATCAGCTCCTTCCCGATCAAGGGCACCGACATCGTCATCAGGGTCGGGCGATATGGCCCATACCTTGACAGGGGCGGCGCTCGGGTGAACGTGCCCGAGGACATGACGCCCGACGAACTGACCGCCGAGAAGGCGGAGGAGCTCTTCTCGCGGCCCACCGGCGACCGCGAGATGGGGACCGACCCGGTGACCGGGCACATGATCGTCGCCAAGGACGGGCGATTCGGCCCGTACGTCACCGAGATCCTGCCCACGCAGGAGGAGGAGACCCCGAAGCGGCGCACCAAGAAGGCCGACGCGGCGAAGCCGCGGACGAGCTCGCTGTTCAAGTCGATGTCGCTCGACACCGTGACGCTCGAGGACGCGCTCAAGCTGCTGTCGATCCCCCGGGTCGTCGGCGAGCTGGAGGGCGAGGAGGTCGTCGCGTACAACGGGAAGTTCGGCCCCTACCTGAAGAAGGCCACCGAAACGCGGTCGCTGGCCGCGGAGGAAGACCTGTTCACGATCACGATCGAGCAGGCCAAGGAGCTGTTCTCCCAGCCCAAGCCGCGGGGCAGGGGCCGGGCGGCGGCCGCGCCGCCGCTGCGGGAGCTGGGTGAGGACCCCAACTCCAAGAAGCCCGTCGTGGTCAAGGAGGGGCGATTCGGTCCCTACGTGACCGATGGCGAGACGAACGCGTCGCTGCGCAAGGGCGACACGGTCGAGGAGATCACGATCGAGCGGGCGGCGGAGCTGCTGGCCGAGCGGCGTGAGCGGGCCCCGGCGCCGAAGAAGACGACGACCCGGAAGGCGCCGGCCAAGAAGGCACCCGCGAAGAAGCCGGCGGCCAAGTCGTAAGTAGCATTGCCGCGTGGTGGTCTTGGTCTTCGTGGGCCTGGTGTTCGTGGCGCATCTCTATCTGTGGCATCGGATGGTGCGCTCGACCACTCGGCGCGGGCGGGTGCGCACCGGCCTGACCTGGGGGTTGGTGGGGCTCCTTGCGCTGGTCGTCGTGACGTTCGCGGGGATGCGGCTGGAGATGTTCCAGTGGCTGGCGTGGCCGGGCTATCTCTGGATCGCGATCATGTTCTATCTGGTGATCGCTCTGGTCCTGCTGGAGATTCCTCGGTTGGTGGCGTGGTCAGCGCTGGTCCGGGGGCGGGTGGCCGTGTCGTCGCTGTCGCCGCCGTCGCCGGTTGAGGTGGTGCGGCCGGTGACGGTGCCCGCCTCGGACATTTCGGATATTTCGGGTTTTGGGCAGGTTTCGGGAGTGGAGTCGTCGCCGGGCGGCGACGCGATGAGCAGGCGGCTCTTCCTCGGACGGACCACCGCCGCCGTCGCGGGTGTGGGCGCGCTCGGCACGGTCGGGTACGGCATCAGCGCCGCGCTGGGTGATCCGGTGATCGAACCGGTCAAGGTCACGCTGGCGGGGCTCGACTCCAGGCTGAGCGGCCTGCGGTTCGCCGTGGTCAGCGACATCCACCTGGGACCGCTCACGGGCAAGGCGCACACCGAGCGCATCGTGCGGATGATCAACGGTCTGCGGGCCGACGTGGTGGCGATCGTCGGCGACCTGGTCGATGGCTCGGTGGCCGAGCTGGGCCCGCTGGCCAGGCCGCTGCAGAGCCTCGAATCCCGCTATGGCGCCTATTTCGTGACAGGTAATCACGAGTACTACACCAGAAACGGCCCTGGTGAGTGGATCGAGGAGCTGGACCGGCTCGGCGTTCGCTCGCTGCGGAACGAACGGGTGGAGATCCGGCACCAGGGCGGCGTGCTCGACCTGGCCGGGGTGAACGACCTCAACGGCGCCACCGCGAACGATGGGCCCGACTTCGACAGGGCGCTCGGCGGTCGCGATACGAGCCGCTCCACGGTCCTGCTGGCCCACCAGCCGGTTCAGGTCTCGCAGGCCGCGCGTTATGGCGTGGACCTGCAGTTGTCGGGGCACACGCATGGCGGGCAGCTGGCGCCGTTCAACCTCGTGGTGCCGCTGCAGCAGCCGGTCGTGTCGGGGCTGGCGACGGTTGACGGGGTGCAGGTGTACGTCACGCGCGGTGCCGGGTTCTGGGGACCGCCGGTCCGGGTGGGCGCGCCGCCCGAGATCACGCTGCTGGAGCTGCGCGCCTGACTTTGTGGCGGCCCGAGCTTGCGGGCGACTTTGCGGGCGCGGCGCCCGAGACCCGCGCTGCTTCCACCGTGCTCCCGAGTTCCGCGGTGTTTGAAGTGGGCTGCTGACTTTCCGCGATCCGCTGGTCACTCAAGCCGCCAAGGGGATAGTATCCAAGCGGATACGTTGGAGGTGGGATGATCTCTTCCCCGGTGGAGGGGGCGTTCGGCGACCTGCTGCCTGAGCAGGGCGCGATGCCCGAGGGGCCGACGCCCGACGTCACGTTCTGGGCGGAGCGCGGCGGCCTGCTGCTCAAACAGGCCAGACACGCGGCCAACATGAACCAGAAGGCGCTGGCCGGCATGAGCGGCACGTCGCGGACGACGCTGTCGGCCTACGAGCACGGCCGGAAGTCGCCCACGCTCGAAACGGCCGGGCGCATCCTCGACGCCGCCGGGTTCCGGCTGGTGCTGGAGGCCAAGGTCGAGTTCGCCACCTGCCAGGGGGCCGATGGCCGGCCGTTCCACGTGCCCAATCGGTTGCCGCGCCTGCCGGCGTTGCGGGCCCTGGCTACCGTCCGCCTTGGCGACAGGGTCTATGACCTGGCCGATCGCGGGGATCGCCGGGACGCCTACGTCATGCTGTTGCGGGAAGGGAGTCAGCGGGAGCTGCTCGAGCATCTCGACGGGCTGCTGCTGGTGGAGCTCTGGGACGAGCTGGTGCTGCCTGAGCCCGTACGGGCCGGCTGGCAGCCGTTGGTGGAGCTCGCCCGGCCGTACAAAAGGGACTAGCGAGACAAGAGGGATCTGTCTGGTGTTTTCGGGGGGCCTATTCGAGCTGTGTATCATGCGCGACGGCCCGTATACGTAATACTCTCAGCGACGAGCAGCCGGGTATATCCGGCTCGTCTCCTGTCTTCCCATTTCCGGCGAGCACCTGGATACGCTGACATTATGACCGCCCGTGGCCGACGCCAACCGACACATGTGCTGGCTAACGCATCTTTCCGCCGGCTTTGGACGGCGATGTCGGTGTGCAGCCTCGGCGACTGGCTGAACATCCTGGCACTGACCGCCCTGGCAGGAAATCTGACCCAGGGCGACTACCGCACGCAGTCGCTGGCCGTCGGTGGTGTCTTCATCGCGAAGATGCTGCCCGCCGTCCTGCTCGGACCCCTCGCGGGAGCGTTCGCCGACCGCTTCGACCGGCGGGTGACGATGTTCACCTCCGACCTGGCCCGGTTCGCCGTGGTGCTGTCGATTCCGCTGGTCGGCAGCTATCAATGGATCATCGTCGCGACGATCCTGGTCGAGTGCGTCAACCTGTTCTGGGTCCCGGCCAAGGACGCCACGGTCCCCAACCTGGTGCCGAAGGAGCAGCTCGAATCGGCCAACCAGCTCAACCTGCTGGTCACCTACGGCAGCGCGCCGGTCGCCGCGATCCTGTTCACGGCGCTGTCCTTGGTGGGCGACGTACTGAAGAGCGCCGTGCCGTTCCTGTCCGGCATGGACCCCACCGGGCCGGCACTGATCGTCAACGCCTGCGCGTACCTGGTGTCCGCGTTCCTGATCTTCACGCTGCGCGGCATCCCCAAGCGTGACGGCGCCATCTCCACCCCGTCGGTGCTCAAGCAGATCGTCGAGGGCTGGCGGTTCGTGGGCGCCAACCGGCTGGTGCGCGGTCTGATCATCGGCATGCTGGGGGCGTTCGCGGCGGGCGGCGCGGTCGTGGGCGTCGCGAAGATCTACGTGGGCGCGCTCGGCGGTGGCGACGCGGCCTACGGCGTGGTGTTCGCCGCGGTCTTCGTCGGCATGGCGCTGGGCATGTTCTTCGGCCTGCGGCTGCTGCGCGAGCTGTCGCGGCGCCGGTTGTTCGGTCTGGCGATCACCGTGGCGGGCGTGGTGCTGGTCGCGATCGCGATCATCCACAACCTGGTGATCGTGGTCATGCTGACCGTGCTGCTCGGGGCGTGCGCGGGCATCGCGTGGATCATCGGCTACACGCTCATCGGCCTCGAGGTCGAGGACTCGATGCGGGGGCGGACGTTCTCGTTCCTGCAGTCGACCGCGCGGGTCACGCTGCTGTTCGTGGTGGCGGTGGCCAACCCGCTGGCCGCGCTCGTCGGCGCGCACCCGCTGAGTCTGGGCGACGTGGTCTACCGGTTCGACGGCACCAATCTGGTGCTGGTGGTCGGTGGCGTGCTCGCGACGGTCGTCGGCCTGCTGGCGCTGCGCCACATGGACGACAGGAAGGGCGTCTCGCTCTCCGAGGACCTGATCGCGGCGGTGCGCGGCGAGCGGCCGAAGTCGGAGACGGCGGAGCAGGTGCCGGGGCTGTTCGTGGCGTTCGAGGGTGGTGAGGGGTCGGGTAAGACGACCCAGTCGCGACTGCTCGCCATCTGGCTGCGCGATCAGGGCTTCGACGTCGTACAGACCCGTGAGCCCGGCTCGACCAAGGTCGGCATGCGGCTGCGCGCGATCCTCCTCGACGCGGCCGAACGCGGGCTCTCGGCGCGCGCCGAAGCGCTGCTGTACGCCGCCGACCGGGCCGAACACGTCGAGAAGGTCATCAGACCGGCCCTCTACCGGGGCTCGCTGGTGATCTCCGACCGCTACGTGGACTCGTCGCTGGCCTACCAGGGAGCGGGACGGGCGCTCGACCCCGAGGACGTCTCCAAGGTCAACGCCTGGGCCACGGGTGGACTGGTCCCGCATCTCACGGTGCTGATCGACACGCCGCCCCAGGTGGGGCTGACCAGACTGGGCGGCGCGGCGGACCGGATCGAGGCCGAGCCGCTGGAGTTCCACGAGCGGGTGCGCAAGGAGTTCCGGGCGCTGGCCGCCGCCGATCCCGACCGCTACCTGGTGGTCGACGGGATGCTGCCGCCCGAGCAGATCACCCGGCTGATCCAGGACCGGGTGCACGAGCTCCTGCCCGATCCGGTCCCCCAGGAGTCCGAGGACATCACGGGCACGATGCCCGCCATCCGCGACTAGCCTTGTCGGGTGAGCGTCTTCGATGACCTCGTCGGTCAGGACCAGGCGGTGGCCGTGCTGTCCCGCGCGGCCGTGGCGGCAGGCGACGCCGTGCGGGGTGGTCGCGGCGCGGGCATGACGCATGCCTGGCTGTTCACCGGCCCGCCCGGGTCGGGCCGGGAGGAGACCGCGCGGGCGTTCGCGGCGGCGCTGCTCTGCCTGGACGGCGGCTGCGGTCACTGCGACCAGTGCCACCAGGTGCTGATCGGTTCACACCCCGACCTCGAGACGGTACGCCCCCAGGGCCTGTCCTACAGCGTCAAGCAGACGCGCGAGCTCATCCTGAGGGCGGCGGGCGCGCCCACGCAGGGCCGCTGGCGGGTCATCCTGTTCGAGGACGCCGACCGGGCCACGGAGTCGGCTGCGAACGCCCTGCTCAAGGCCATCGAGGAGCCGCCTCCACGTACGGTCTGGCTGCTGTGCGCGCCCGCCGCCGACGACATGATGATCACCATCCGATCGCGCTGCCGGGTGATCACCCTTGCCACCCCCGCCACGGAGGCGGTCGCCCACGTGCTGGCCACCCGCGACAGCGTGCCCTGGGAGACCGCCCGCTTCGCCGCCCGCGCCTCTCAGGGGCACATCAGCCGGGCCAGGGCGCTGGCCCTGGACGAGAACGTACGTCGGCGCCGGGAGGCCGTCCTGGCCATCCCTCGCTCGCTGTCCGGGGTCGGCGATTGCGTCTCGGCCGCCGAACGCCTGGTCAAAACGGCCGAAGAAGAGGCCGCGGCGGCGACGGCCGCGCTCAACGAGACCGAGACCACCGAACTGCGCAAGATCTACGGCGAGGGCTCCACGGGCAAGGGCCTCAATCGTGGGTTGGTGCGGGGCGGCGCGGGAGCGTTGAAGGAGCTGGAGGACCGGCAGAAGTCGCGGGCCACGCGCATCAAACGCGACTCGCTCGACGCGGCGCTGCTGGAGCTGGTGTCGTTCTATCGGGACGTCCTGGCCATGCAGTTCGCCGCCGGGGTGGAGCTGGCCAACGACGACATCCGCTTCGAGCTCGACCAGCTGGCCAAGCTGTCGACTCCGGAGGAGACGTTGCGGCGGATCGATGCGATCATGCGGTGTCGCGAACGCCTCGACGCCAACGTCAACCCGCAGATCGCGGTCGAGGCGATGATGCTCTCCCTCCGGTCCGCCGCGTAGCGGGCTGTCGGCTTGGTCCGGCTTATGGGCGACCAGTCGGCTCGGGCAAGCGGACGACGAAGCAGGCAGACGCACGTCACGGCATTCAGCCCCGTAGAACCGCAGGAGCGTGTCCCTGGACGGTGGCTAGTCCCGTAAGGGATGGGGTTCACCGGGTCGGCGGGGCCGACGAAGGAGGTCCCACGGCGGCGATCGCGCCCGGCCCTGTCGGCCGGAAAAGCGCGCTGTAGAGCGGCGGAAGTTCGTCGTGTGGCCAGAGCAGCAGATGGGGTTGCTGGGCGTCTCTGTTATGTGAAAGTCGAGCAGCTGTCCCCTGGAGGGGCTCTGATACAGAAACGCGTCGATGTCGCGGCGGTCTTCGCCGAGCATCATGTGGGTCTCGTCCGGCTGGCGCTGGTCATGGTCGGTGATCAGGCGACCGCCGAAGACGTCGTCCAGGAGGCGTTCGCCCGGACCCACGCGGGTCGGGGGAGGTTGCGAGATCCGGACAAGGCGCTGGCCTATGTGCGATCGGCGGTGTTCAACGGCTGCCGGTCGGTGATGCGGAGGCGGGCGACGGTCTTCCGCCGCGCCGTGCCGTACGAACCGCCTGTCTGGTCAGCGGAGAGCGCGGCCATGGTGAGCGAGGAGCGTCGCGAGGTGCTGCGCGCCCTGCGAGGGCTGCCGGGCCGGCAGCGCGAGGCGCTGACGCTGCGCTACTACCTCGACCTGTCCGATCAGGAGATCGCCGAGACCATGGGGATCAGCGGGAGCACCGCCAGGTCCACGATCGCGCGTGGGCTCGCCGCCCTCGGCCGCGCACTTGGGGAGGATTCATGAACAGTCCGATGGAAGACCGCCTGCGCGAGGCGCTGGCCGAGGCGGGGGCGACCGTTGACCCCAGCACGCTGAGCCCCCTGCAGCCGTCGGGGCGGCCTCGGGTGCGGGTCGACTTCCGGTTGCTGGCGGCGGTGGGGGCGGTGGTGCTCGCGGGGGCCGTGACCGCCGCCGTGCTCGTCTCTCCCGGTGACGAACAGCGGGCGGCGGTGGCCAACCCGCCTGCCGATCAGAAAGGCGAGACGGAGCTGTTCGTATTCCTGTGCTCCAAATCGGTGAAAAGCCCGGACTGCCCTGGGGGCAGCGTCACCGCGCAGCACACCGGGAGGATCCAGCAGGCTCTGCAAGCGGCACCGGGGGTGTTGGAGCTGACCTACGAGGATTCGGCGAGAGCCTATGAGAGCTTCCGCCGAGACTTCGCCGGCAACAAGACGCTGCTCGACGCGGTCGACGCGGCCGACATGCCGCCCTCGTTCCACGTCCAGCTGAGGCCGGGAGCCGATGTGAAGGCGCTGCAGGCCAAGTTGAAGTCCATAGGAGGCGTGTCCGGCACCTCTGAGCCGGAGACGGACAACCTGCTCGCGTCAGAGCGGGAGAACAACAATGCAGATATCTCAGTCTTTCTCTGCACGGAGGGGTCGGGCCAAGCGTCGTGCGGAGCCGTTGCCGCGCCCGGCTGGACGAAAGATGCCCCCAAGTTCACCAAATACGGCAAGGCCATCACGCCTGCACAGCAGGGTGACCTCGCCCGGGAGATCGCGAAGACACCCGGCGTCCAGTCGTCACACTTGGAGAGCCAGCAGGAGGCCTACGAGAATTTCAAGCGCGCCTATGTGAGTAACAAGGCCCTCCTTAAGGCCACCAAGCCATCGGACATGCCGAAGTCGTTCCGCCTTCAGCTGCGCCCGGATGCCGACTCGGGCGAGGTGATCGCTCAGCTGCAACACCTACCCGGCGTCGCCTCGGTCATCAACAGCAAGTGCGTGACTGAGCGGCTCACCCTCTATCAGCGCTATGGCCTCTTGTTGCCGGCGAGCAAGGTCTGCGGCTCCTAGCCGGGGTAGAGACTCTCACGCTGCGCGCGCCGACACACGTAATGTGGCAACCGAAGGCCGTAAGAACCCCCGAGGCCGTCAGGAGGCGAGCACGAGCCCATGGGAATGATCATGGCCGTGAGCTTCACCCGCTACGGGCGGCTCTACTACCTCGATCCCGGTGGCCACACTCCCAAGGTGGGCGACAAGGTACTGGTCCCGACCGACTCGGGTCCTGAGGTGGCGGAGTGCGTGTGGGCGCCGCAATATTCGAGTGAAGACATCGACGGAATGCCGGTGTGCGCGGGCATAGCGGGAGAGGAACACCTCTCCCGCGACGAGACAAACAAGCGCCGCAGGGCCGAGGCCCGCAGCGTGTCCAAGCGGTTGATCAAACGGCACGAGTTGCCGATGAAGGTGGTGGGCGTCGACTACCTCGACCAGGACAACGTCTACACGGTCTACTTCTCCGCCCCGCATCGGGTCGACTTCCGCGCGCTGGTCCGAGACCTGGCCCGCAACCTGCGGGCCCGGGTGGAGCTGCGGCAGATCGGCCCGCGTGACGAGGCGCGGTTACAGGGCGGCATCGGCCCATGCGGTCGCGACCTGTGCTGCGCCACGTTCCTCAAGGACTTCGAGCCGGTCTCCGTACGCATGGCCAAGGACCAGGACCTCCCGGTCAACCCCTTGCGCATCGCTGGCGCGTGCGGGCGGCTGATGTGCTGCCTCAAGTACGAGCATCCGCTCTATGTCGAAACCCGCAACCGGATGCCGCGTACGGGCAGCCGGGTGAGCACGCCGCAGGGAGAGGGGAGTGTCCTGGGGCATAACGTTCCGGCGGACACGGTGACGGTGCGTCTGGACGATGGTGGACGGCGCTGTGCGTGCCCTTCCGCCTCGGTGTGCTCGCCACGGCAGCAGCACGACAAGATGTACGGCGAGGAGGGCGGCGCGCCGTCTCCTGACGGATAGCGGCGGGGAGCGACAGGTAGCGGCGGATAGCCAGCGGGCATGAGGCGGGGAAGTTCACGGGCGGTGCTCGTGAACTCCGCGCCCGCCCGCCGCGCCTTTGTGCTCCTCGGCTGTACTCCTTGGCTGGGGCACGTTTTCGGGCACAGGGTCGGCGAGGCACGCCTGGCCCGTATGCAGTGCGGCGCCTGGCCCGTATGCGGCGCGGGTTGATGCCATCCGCAGGCGGGAGGGAGACGGGGCACGCGTAAGATTCGGAGCGTGTGGGTTCGGACACTGACCGTCGTCGCCGCGACTGTGTTGTTCGCCTCCGCCTGTGCCGGGACAGAGGCACCGGCGGATGGGCTGAGCTGGTCCGACTGTGGTGACGGGTTCGACTGCGCGAAGCTGTCGGTGCCGCTCGACTACGGTCAGCCGAACGGCGAGCACATCAAGATCAGTGTGGTCCGGCTGCCGGCCACCGGCGACCGAATCGGGTCTCTCGTGGTCAACCCAGGCGGTCCAGGAAGTTCCGGGGTCACGTATGCGCGAGCCGCCCGATCGATCGTGAGCGAGGAGGTGCGCGAACGGTTCGACATCGTAGGGTTCGATCCACGCGGTGTGGGTGAGTCGTCGCCCGTCGAGTGTCTGAGTGACTCGCGGCTCGACGCGTTCATCGCCCTGGACACCACTCCCGACACGCCGCAGGAACGGGCCGCGCTCGAGCAGGGCTCACGCGAGTTCGCGAAGGGCTGCCAGGCCGGGTCAGGCCGTTTGCTACCGCATGTTGGCACCGTTGACGCCGCGCGGGACATGGACGGGCTGCGCCAGGCACTTGGCGACCAGAAACTGACCTATCTCGGCAAGTCCTACGGCACCTTCCTGGGCGCTGTTTATGCGGATATGTTCCCCGGCAAAGTCCGAGCCCTCGTGCTCGACGGCGCTCTCGACCCGGCCATCTCCCGGCTGAAGCTCAACGCCGACCAGGCCATGGGGTTCGAACGCGCCCTCCGCGCCTACCTGGAGTCCTGCTTGGCCGAGGGCGACTGTCCGTTCCGCAGCCGTACCGTCGACGGCGCTCTGGCCGAGTTGACCGAGCTACTGCACCGTACAGACGCCCGTCCATTGCCGGCCGACGGGCGGCAGGCCGGCGAGTCACTCGCCACCCTCGGCGCCCTGACGCCGCTCTACGACCGTGGCTCCTGGCCTGAACTAACCGAAACGTTCCGCCAGGCCCTGAACGGCGACGGCAGATTGCTCCTCCGCAACGCCGACCAACTGATCGACAGACACGCCAACGGCGCCTACTCCAACCAGACCGAGGCCAACATGGCCATCAACTGCGTAGACGGCTTCTACCCCAAGGACGTCTCCGCCTATGCGGCCGCGGCGACGGAGGCGGAACGCCAGGCACCCAGGTTCGGCTCCTACCTCATGTGGAGCTCGCTCCCCTGCGCCTTCTGGCCCGCCAAGCCGACACTCACAAACCGCCCACTCACCGCCAACGGCGCCGCCCCGATCCTGGTCATCGGCACCGAACGCGACCCAGCCACCCCGTACGCGTGGGCGCAGGCCCTGGCGAGCGAACTGAACTCGGGTGTGTTCCTCGGCTATGACGGTGACGGTCACACGGCGTACTTCAACGGCTCGACATGCGTGGACGACACGGTGGACCGCTACCTGCTGACGGGCACACCACCAGAGGACGGAACAGTCTGTCCGGGCATCGGCTGATCGGGGGAGCAAGAACCCCTTGGGCTCCTGTAGACTCGTTCACGCTGTACGGCACGCCGCCTTAGCTCAGTCGGCCAGAGCACTTCACTCGTAATGAAGGGGTCTCGGGTTCGAATCCCGAAGGCGGCTCCCAGCTAGAGGGCCCCTCGCGGTGATCGCGAGGGGCCTTTTACATGGGCGTACGGCAGCGAAATACAGCTATCGAGCCCGACAATCTAGGCTGTCGCGAAGAGCATTCGTGTTGGCTGCCATCCGCCGGTTACGGACTGTGTCGTCGGAGTGCGGCAGGTCAGGAGATGCGGCGAGTTCACGTAGGTCAGGGGTCGCCTCCCACGACGCCAGCGTCAGGTTCACCAGGCTCAGCCCAGCGCCGTCAGCGAGTGCCGTGGCAACACCTGTGCGGCGTCGTGACCGGCTCCCGTCTGCGAGTGGGCGCTCACGTGGCACTTGCGCGGGGCACGATGTCTCCGGTCGAGGCTGTGACGATTCTCAATGGAGTTGTCAAGATGCCGGCGAACGCCTTGAAGAACGGGCCGAATGGCCGATTCGTCGTCAAAACCTGACATGCAAGGATGTCTTATGAGCAAGCTGACCGGACAGCAGATCGCAGACGAAGGGCTGGACGGGTCCTGCTCGGCGGCCTGCAGACCCGCATCCTCACCAAGAACTTCGCGGCCGGGCTCTCAGTCGTCAACGCCATCGGCGCGGCAGCCGAGCAGATGAGCCATCATCCCGACCTCGACCTGCGCTACACCCACGTAGACGTCCGATTGACCAGCCACGACGAGGGCGCGGTCACCAACCGCGATGTCCGGCTGGCTCGCGTCATCTCCTCCATCGCCGCCGACGCCGGGGCGCGGCTGGAGGCCTCGAACGTCTCCCGGCTCGAACTCGCCCTCGACACCCCGGCCGGAGAGTCGATTCCGCCGTTCTGGGCCGCGGTGCTGGCGATGGAGCATCTGTCCTGCCCCGACATCGGCGACGAACTCCGCGACCCGGCCGACGTTCTGCCGACCGTGTGGTTCCAGACGTCCGGCAGCGAGGAACCCCGCCAGCGCTGGCATCTCGACATATGGGTGGATCCCGCGCAGGTCCAGCCACGCATAGACGCGGCGCTCGCCGCCGGCGGCACACTGGTCAGCGACGCGGAGGCGCCGAGCTTCTGGGTGCTCGCCGACCCGGAAGGCAACCGGGCGTGCCTGTGTACCTGGCAGTCCCGTGGCTGATAGCTGTCTGCGGCCCCGCAGCAGAACAAGGGCGTCATGTGGTCGGTCGTATCCGGCTCCGCACTGAAGCTCTCCGCCGGTCGCGGCTCGTCACGCTCGCGTCCGGCGGCAACAGATGCGCAACGCTCATAAGAAGCTCAAGGTACGGCTTGCGCGGATTTCTCATCCTCATCCGGACCGCGTGCCGCCATCATTTTCGGGCGCACCAATGCTGAAGTACTTGCGAATAATGCAAGGGCGGGCCCGCGTCGAAGTCGGCGTCCGGCGGAGGGCGACTGTCCATATTCGTACGCCACTGCACAGAACCCTGAGCAGAACAGGGTATTCGACTGGGCTCGCCGAGTAACGCCTGACATCGCGCAAAAGGCGATCCACTACGTGGGGTCGCCGCCGCTTTGAAGGCCCGGCTCTCGTTCGTCCTCTCCAGGTGGCGTTCAACGAAGCGCTCGTGTAGGAGCCGGGGCCATCGGGTGCGGTGGCACAGGCCGGGGAGCGCGTCAATCGAAGAGGTCCTGACCATCGCGACCCGACGGGTCCATGCTGAGCAGGCTTTCGTGGAGCGATTGAACAGCGCGGCCGGTTAGTTCGCCCGTTGCTGTGGTCTCCATCAGCCGCCAGCCGGGGGAGTCGTCCGGTGCTTCGTCGTCCCGGCCGTGGGTGGTGAGGCGGTACAGCAGGCCAAAGATCGCGTCATAGGTCGTGCTGCGTACGAGCTGTGCAAGGTCGTCGCGGTATGCGCCATTGGAGAGCAGGCGGTTCGCCGCCGGAATCGTCTCCAACGAACCAGGAGCGGCCCAGACGTCGATCAGTTCTGGCCAGACGCTTCTCAACGCCAGGAAGCGAGCGAGTTGAGGGATGTTTTCGGTGATCTCCGAGACCGCCCGGCCTTCAGGGTCGTCGGCCCCGAGAGCTTCGAAACAGGTCCGCAGTGCGGCTACCGCGTCGCGATCCACTTCGTCCATCCCGACATCTCACTACAGCCTCCTGCAAAAGGCCCCGAGGATAATCCTCGCATTCATCTGGTGACGGACGGATCTGCGCCTTCAGAATGCCGTGTCGAAGGCTGAGGTCAGGGCCTGGCGCATGAGGGTGGGGAGGTCCTGCCGGCCGTCTCCTTCCGCCCAGCGGATAAGCGCGACATGGATGACCGCCAGACATGCGGCAGTCGTGCTGCGGATGCGGAATTCCAGCTCGGGGTCGGTGGTGCCGGCGCAGAGTGCGTCGACAACGGCGATCTCCGTGGCGTACTGGCTGTCCAGATGACGGGCCTGCAGGGCGGGTGTGGAGATCATCAGGTTGAGGCGGGCGAGCAGGAGGTCCCGGTCGGAGTTGACGGCCATGGCGGCGGTCTGCACCAGGGCCCGGCCGATCCGCTGACGTAGTGGCTCCTCCTGCTGCTGTCCCGCCAGCGCCGCCGCGGTCTCCTGGTCGAACTCGTCGTAGAGCACCAGGTCCTCTTTGGTGGCGAAGTGCCGGTACAGGGTCATCGCGGATACCCCGGCCGCCTGCGCGACGTCGTTGATCGTGGTCGCGTCATAGCCCCGTGCCATGAACAGGCGTACTGCGTGCGCCTGGAGCGTGCGCCGGGTCTCTGCCCGGCGGCGCTCACGCAGGCTTGCCGTCTCTCCTGTCACCTGATAGAACCTACCATGCTGATAGTTACTAACAAGTTTGCGGGGTACGCAATGGGACGGCTGGCAGAGAAGACGGCACTGGTGACTGGGGCCTCACGCGGGATCGGGCGGGCGGTCGCCGAACGTCTCGCCGCCGACGGGGCCCTCGTCGCCGTTCACTACGGAAAGGACGCGGCAGCGGCGCAGGAGACGGTCGAGCGGATCGAACGGGCCGGCGGGCGTGCGTTCCCGATCGGCGCGGACCTGGAGGACGCGGGGGCCGTCGACGCGTTGTTCGCCGAGTTGGCGGCCGGGCTGGCCGGACGGCGCCTGGACATCCTGGTCAACAACGCCGCGGCCGCCCCGGCCGGTCCGATCGAGACCGACACGGCCGAGCAGTTCGATCGGCTCTTCGCGGTGAACGTCAAGGCGCCGTACTTCATCATCCAGCGCGCGCTCCCGCTGCTGGCCGATGGCGGACGCATCATCAGCGTCTCCTCGGCCGTCACCCGGATCGCCAATCCCGCGCAGACCTCCTTCGCCATGACCAAGGGCGCGATAGAGACCATGAGCCGCACCCTCGCCCTGGCGCTGGGCGAGCGCGGCATCACCGTGAACGTCGTCGCGCCGGGTGCGACCATGACCGAGGCGAACACATCGCTGTTCCCCCCTGAGGCGGCGGCCTTCCTCGCGGGGCAGGCTGCGCTGGGGCGGGTCGGCCGGGCCGAGGACGTGGCCGACGTGGTGGCCCTTCTCGCCTCCGACGATGCCCGCTGGGTGACCGGGCAGGTGGTGGACGCCAGCGGTGGGCTCCACCTCGGGGCTCGGGTAGCGCTCGCCACCTCAGCTGTACGGGATGAGGCGTTGTCGTAGGGCGGTGCTGCCAAGACTGCTGAAGGGCCTGATTTGCGGCAGGAAGCCGGGGTGGCCTTGCTATTCGGGCAGCGAGCTATATGAGTTGCGTACGCATAGCGCCATCGCTGTACGCTCTGCCCTATCCCGCCGACCCCCAACGAACGGAAACCCTCCGTGGCGAAGCTGAACCAGATCCTCGCCGTAGAGAAGGGCGTGAAGGCCAGTACGCAGCGCGCGGTGTCCGACGCCTATCACGCCATTCAGAAGGCGCCGCTCCTGTCGGGCCTGTCGCGCACCTATCAGCCGATCGACGACGAGGGCGAGCAGTTGCCGCCCGAGTCGACGCGCGTCCAGGTGAAGACCGAGGCGATCATCGCCGACGTCGCGAAGGCGCTGACGCGGCTGTTCGACGTGACCGCGACCAAGGACTGGACCAACGCCACCGCCAAGGCGGACGTCGTGGTCGACGGCGAGACTCTCATTTCCGGCGCCCCGGTCACGTACCTGCTGTTCCTGGAGAAGCAGCTCGTCGACCTGCACACGTTCGTGTCGAAGTTGCCAACGCTCGACCCGGCCGAGACGTGGTCGTTCGACGACAACGCCGAGACATGGCGTACCGAACCGGTCAAGACGACCCGCACCAAGAAGGTTCCGCGCAACCACGTGCTCGCCGAGGCGACGGACAAGCACCCCGCCCAGGTGCAGGTGTTCACCGAGGACATCGTGGTCGGCTACTGGACGAAGACCGCCTTCTCCGGGGCCCTGCCGGCCAAGCGCGTGAACGAGCTGCTGTCCCGCGTGCAGAAGCTGCAGGACGCCGTCAAGTACGCCCGCGAAGAGGCCAACGCGACCGCCGTCGATGAGCAGGAGGTCGGCGACGCCGTGTTCGGGTATCTGTTCGCCTGACCCAAAGACTCCCCGTTGAGCGCGGGGTGCGCGCAAGCGCAAAGCTGAAGCTCAAGCTGAAGCTGACGAACGGCTCAAGTGGAGGTTCGAGTCCTCCCCGGGGTACGCGCCTCGGTAGCCCAAATGGTAGAGGCAGCCGATCAAACTCAGATTCTCGCTCTAGCCTCAGCATCGCCGTCGAGCGCCAGATCAACCGAGGATGGACTGTGATTGTTGAGATGCCGGTTCGAATCCGGCTCGGGGCTCTTCGTGCCCCGGTGGCTCAATGGCAGAGCGCACGTCGTCAGGACTGATCCGTTCTCTTAAACGCCGCTGGCGCCACATGTGGCGGCACACATCAGGCCCCCCGGCTTGGGTAGTCCGGGGGGCCGCTGCCATTCAAGGGCACGGTCGTCACGGCGCGCCTGACGGTCTCGCGGAGCAGGGTACGGCGCTGCTCATGCAGCTCCGGCGGCTCCTCGGCCGTCGCGGCGTAGACGTTGCTGACGGGCGACCACGCCATGGACATCGCGATGACCAGGGCCATCACGTCGAAGGGGTCACCCGGTCTCACGATGCCCGCGGCCTGCGCCTCGGCGATGGCGCGTAGCTTGTGGTCGTCGAGACGGTCGGCCTCCTCGACGAGGTGGCCGGCGGGACGTCGTTCCAGACGGGCCCAGGTGGCCAGCCGGATGAGGTCGGGGCGGCGGAGATATTCGTCGTAGAGGCGTACGGCCCAGTCCGCGAGGTCGGTGGCGTCGATCGGGACGACGTTCACGATCCGCTCCAGCGAATCGGCGAAGATGGCGTCGAACAGCCCTTCCTTGCTGCCGAAGTAGGCGTAGAGCTGCGCCTTGTTGGTGCGGGCGGCGGCCACGATCCGCTCGATGCGTGCCCCGGCGATCCCATATTCGGCGAACTCCTGAGTCGCCACGTCGAGCATGCGACTGCGGGTCGCCGCGCCACGGGAGGTCATGGGCTGATCGGCCATACCGTCCACTCTATCAAACAGAACAGTCGGTTTGTTTTGCGGTCGGTAGCCGGTTAGTCTGCGATAGACCGAACAGTCTGTTTGCGAAGGAGTCGGCGTACATGAGGAGCACGGTGGGATGGCAGACGGAGGGTTCCGCGACACTGCGGCGGGTCTCACTTGAACGGCGCGACCTGCGGCCCGACGACATCGCGGTACGCGTGGACTACTGCGGTGTCTGCCACTCCGATCTGCATGCCGTCAGCGCTCATCCTGGTGACACGAGCGTGCCCCTTGTGCCGGGCCACGAGTTCACGGGAGTGGTGACCGAGATTGGGCCCGAGGCCACCCGGTTCGGCGTCGGCGACCCGGTCGCGGTCGGGAACATCGTCGACTCATGTGGTGTGTGCGCCATGTGCCGGGCCGGCCAGGAGAACTTCTGCCACGAGTTCCCGACCCTGACCTACGGCGGCACCGACCGCCGCGACGGGTCGACCACACTGGGCGGCTACTCCCGCGAATACGTCGTCCGCGATCATTTCGCCTACCCCCTCCCCGCCGGCCTCGACCCCGCCGCCGCGGCCCCTCTGCTCTGCGCCGGGGTCACCGTCTGGGAGCCGCTGCGCACACTCGGCGTGGGACCGGGTACCCGCGTCGCCGTGGCGGGGCTTGGTGGCCTGGGCCATCTCGCGGTCAAACTCGCCGTGGCGCTCGGCGCCGACACCACGGTCATCAGCCGGTCGGCGGACAAAATCGACGACGCCCGTCGCCTGGGCGCCCACGACCTCATCGACTCCACGGATACGGGACAGATGGCCGCGAACCGGGACCGGTTCGACGTCGTCATCGACACCATTTCCGCCCCCCACGACCTCGGCCCGTACCTGCGGCTGGTTGCCTTGGACGGGACACTCAGCCACCTCGGACACCTCGGACCGGTCACCGTGCAGACCACCGATCTGCTCGTCGGACGGAAGAGGCTCAGCTCCGCGGGCAGCGGCGGGCGGCCCGCGACCGCCGCCATACTGGCGTTCTGCGCCGAGCGCGGTATCACCGCCGACATCGAGCTGCTTCCCTCGGCGCGCGTGAACGAAGCCCTCAGCCGTCTCCAGCGCAACGACGTCCGCTACCGGTTCGTGCTCGACATGTCTGACCTGTCCTGAACGAACGAGCAGGATGTGTTCATACTTGCTGCGCGGTCTCGACAGTGAGTGTGTAATCGACGGCCGTGTGGAAAGCGCCGGAGGACCCGCGAATGCTCAGTGTGTGATGGCCGGGCGGTAGTGGCTGGAAGCGCGCCCAGATGCCACAAGCGTAGAACGTGGTCGTACCCCCATGCCGGTCGCAGGATTGTCCGCCACGCTGGTCACGTGAACGACGGCGTCTTCCATCCGTTCCGGGGTGACCGGCTTGCCGTCAAGGGTGGCCTTGCCTTTGGCGGCGGCCATGAACTTCTTGCATCCGGCCCTGGTGGAAGCCAGATTCACCAGCGGGGCCAGCATGGGCCGCCCCGCAGGGACCCGGCAGGTCCGCTGCGCGGTGCCGCCGAAGGTCCCGGCGAGGAACCAGATGTCCTTTGGCTGATTCCGGTCGCAGAACTTCCCGGTCGGGTCCGATACAGGGTTAGTGCTCTCCTTTTCGGAGGACGCCCATGTCCACCAGCGTCCTTGGACCGGCTCGGGCGTTCCACAGGCGGAGAGGAGGCCGAGGAGTAATAGAAGTGGTAAAACCGATCTAGGGGGCATTTGAGAATCATTGCGTACACCGACTCGCACTGAAATGGCGGTTTCTGGCTCTGGGACGTCCGTCAAGGCCAGATGACGTCGTCCAGGAAGGTTTCGACTGCCGTCGTCACCTGACCAAGGACCTCGGCGGACTTGTGCAGCGGGCCGGGCAGCATCATGCCGTGGTCGGCGCCGCTGACCTCGAGCACGTACGGGGTCAGCTCTCGCGCCAGAGTGCTGTCCCAGAAGTCGTCCGCGGTGCCACCGATGAGCAGGAACGGTTCGATTCCCCTTCGGCCATGGCCGGAATATACCTACAAGCCTTCAGCGGACTTCAGGGCTGGTTTGCAGCGCACCGCCGCGGCGTCCCCGCGCAGAGTGCACCACCCGGCCGCGTACGGGAGGAGCAGCGTGTCTCCGGCCTTGACCGGGACCGGCGGGGCATGTTCGCTCGTGAGGATCCCGGCGCCATCGGTGACCGCGATGATCGAGTACGCCGGCTCCAGCACGCTGACGGGATCGGGACGCAGCCTCTCGGCGGCGAAGAACTCGTCGGCGAACTCGGCGAAGAGGCGGCGGACCCCGGGCCGGACGTCATCCGCCGGTTGGCGGGCGCGGCGTAGCTCGTTCAGCCGGTCCGCGCCCCAGCCGCTCCTGTCGACGCAGCCGAGCGCCTGGTCGTACCCGAGCCCCAGGTGCCCGACGGCGGGGCCGTCGACGGCGAAGCCCTCCCATTCGAGCAGCACGGAGAAGTCGGTCGGCTCCTGTACCTCCACCATGAGGGTCCCGGCTCCGATGGCGTGCGGCAGACCCGCGGGGCACACGATGGCGTCGCCGGCCCGCACCGGCACGCGGTTCGTGGCGTCGAGCATTTGATCGATTCGCTGGTCCGCGACCCAACGGGCGAGTTCGTCCGGCTCGACGTCCCTGGCGAAGCCGAGATGCACCGCCGCCTCCGGCTCGGCCGAGACGATCACCCATGCCTCGGTCTTCCCGTACGGCGAGGCCAGGTGGTCGGCGGCGAATCGCCGATCGGGGTGCACGTGCAGCGGTAGCCGTTCCCCCGCGTCCAGCAATTTCACCAGGATCGCGGGGTCGGCGCCGTGTTCCGCGACGTGTTGTTCGCCCAGCCACCACACGGGATCGCCGGCGATGGCCTCGGCTAGTGTCCGGCCGTCGGGCAGCGTGGTCAGTCCCGCGGGCGCCGCTCCGTGCCGGCTGGTGGTCGAGGCGACCCAATCCTCCGGGTAGTAGGGATCATCGGCGGACGGAATCCCGCGGAACCGGCCGATGCGCCCGGCACCCCGGTAGAACGAGCGCGGAGTGTTCGCGGGGAGAAGGAAGCTGGGCATGCATGTGCTCCGAGGTCAGCTGTTCCATGATCGGTACCATTCGCTGGGTAGTTCCTTGACCACTACGTCGAGTGGCCGGGCCGGTGTGAAGGGGCGCCCATACCGCCGCGTCACCTCGTTGAGCTCCTCGAGTCGCGCCCTGGCCGCCGCGGTGGCTTCCTCGCGGGCGGCGGGGTCGTGGGTGGACACGGCGTCGCGCCAGATCGACCGGCCGGCGAGGTAGCCGGCGGCGCCGGCCTGGCAGGCGATCTCGACCTGCGTCTTGAAGTCGGCATATTCCACCCCGGCGGACAGGATGACCCACGGTACGCTCACCATGGAGTCCAGCTCCGCGCAGGCGGCGGCTGCCTGCTCGCGTCCTTCTTCCGTGTCGATGTAGCCGGGGAACTCCACTTTGAGCATGTCGACGCCGAGCTTGTTGGCGGTCGCGGCGGAGGCGATGATGCCGCGCACCCGGGCGGCCTTCCACTCGGCGGTGGTCGGGTCCTCGCCCGGCAGCGGGTACCAGATCGGCTCGACCACCAGGGGCAGGCTGAGCTCGGCGCATTCGGCGACGAGGCCGGCCACGAGCTGCCGCTGCTGCTCGGCGACGACTCGACCGCCGTCGGGGCGGTAGAACCACAGCAACTTACACATGTCGGCGCCGGTCATCTTGATCTGGGTGGCGCTCCAGTTCGCGCGCAGCCGGGTACGGCGCGGTCCGTCCGCGTGCCGGTAGTCCTCGTCCTCGATGCTCGACATCAGCCCGACGGTGCCGGGCACCGCGCCGGAGGCCACGAGGTGGCCGAGGGCGTACAACGGGTCGAGCAGCACGGCCGAGATCGACGGGGCCACGGCGCGGACGACCGCGTCCTTCGCGGCGACGACATCGGCGAAGGTGACGCTCGCCGGATCGGGCGCGAGCAGTTCGGCGAAGTCGGATAGGTGGTCGAGAGCGCAGATGAGGAAATAACCATCGGCGCTGGTGACGCGCTGCAGACCACGGATCTTGCCAGGATCAATGATCGAGTTCACTGGGTGTCTCCAGGTGCTACTTGAACGTAGGGCTCAAGCGGTGGCCTGCTCCGGCTCCCCCGCTCATCGTGCGGGCAGTCGGAGAGCAGCACCCCGGCGACGAACGTGTCGTCGAGCCCGATCGTGGTGGGCCCGGATGGGCCAGGTACGGCGTCGGCCCGCCTGACGGGAACCACAGCAGGCCGGCAGCGGCGCCGTGGCCGCTGCGCCGCCAAGTCGCAGTGCGGCGCGCCGCATGAAGGGCCGAGGCCTGCTGGCTGTCATCGCTTCTCCTAAGACGCAGGAGTCTGAACACAGTGGTCCGGGGGATGACAAGGTTGCGGGTTCCTGCCGTATTCGCTCAGGCAGACTTGCCTACATCTTCCACAGTATGCTGGTTATTGCGAATGGGTCAATGGTTAGGTTGCAAGAAATCGCAGGAACCTGAAACTAGCCGCAATTAGCCGCATCGCAGGAGTGAATCATGCAGGACACGGCACTGCCCGCGAAGCGTCGCGCCGAACTCGTGAGGCACGTCCGCGAACGCGGTCACGCCACCGTCGCCGAGCTGGCAGAACGTTTCGCCGTGTCAATGGA
Source organism: Nonomuraea sp. NPDC048901 (assembly GCF_040649695.1). NCBI lineage: Bacteria > Bacillati > Actinomycetota > Actinomycetes > Streptosporangiales > Streptosporangiaceae > Nonomuraea > Nonomuraea sp. NPDC048901. The sequence goes on from NZ_JBEZFW010000001.1 coordinate 459,912, forward strand.
CACCGTCCGTCGTGACCTCGACCACCTCGCGGAGCGGCAGCTGATCGCCCGCACCCACGGTGGCGCGATGCGCACGGACGAACTGGCCACGGCCGACATCCCCTTTGACCGCCGCGCGGCCGTGCACCACCAGGCCAAGCAGGCCATCGGCATCGCGGCGGCGCAGCTCATCTCCAACGGCGAGACCCTGATCGTCAACGGCGGCACGACCACGCTCGCGGTGGTCCGGGCGCTGGCCGGCAAGCGTGACCTCACGGTGGTGACGAACAATCTGCGCCTGCCCCCCGAGATCCCGCAGGACGCCGTGCGCGACCTCTATGTCATCGGCGGCAGCTGCCGTATCTCGTCGAATGTCACCATTGGGCCGGTGACTTTCGCCGACACCCAGGGCATCAGCGCCGACACCGCGGTGATCGGCGTCGGCGGCATCTCGGCCAGTGGTGGGCTGTCCACCAGCAACCTGCAAGAGGCCCAGATGATGCGCCAGATGATCGACGCGGGCACGCGGGTCGTCGTGGTGGCCGACGCGTCGAAGTTCGGCAGGAGCGCTTTCGTGCACATCTGCGGCCTTGACCGGGTATCGGTCCTGGTCACCGACGCGCCGCCGCCCGAGGACCTCGCCGTGGCATTGAAGGACGCCGAGGTGGAGCTGGTCACCGTGGGATGAGGCCCCGACGTCCTAGCTGCCCACGCTCTGGTAGTGCCGGAGTTGGTGACACCAGAAGCGGTAGGCGAGGGCGAACAGGGCGATGCCCAGGAACGGGCTGCCGTACGCCACGAAGGCGGGTACGTTCAGCGACGCTGCCTTGCCCAGCAGTACGCTCGCCGGTACGTAGGCCACAAAAGCGACCGGCAGCACGAACGTCAGCAACCACTGCGTAACCCCGCCGAACACACTCATCGGGTACGAGCCGAACTTGCTGAACACGTCATCCAGGAACCCGCGCAGAGCGGCGGTGTCCAGCATGCGCATCGACAGGGACGCCAGCGACAGGTGGACCGAGGCCTCCACCAGCGCGCCGCCCATGACGGCCAGCAGGCAGAGAGCTGCCATGGACGGACTCCAGGCGGGGGCCGCCACCAGCAACAGGACCAGGCCGGTCAGCAGGTCGCCCACCTGGCCGACACCCATGCGTTTGGTCATGATCTGGAGGAGTGGGTTGAGCGGGCGGAGCAGGACGCGGTCCAGTTCGCCCTCCCGGACCAGCCATTCCATGAAGATGAGGCTGCTCAGCGGCAGCATGCAGAGCGCGTGGGCGGTCAGGCGCAGGCCGTACAGGAAGGCGATCTCCCGCAAGGTCCAGCCGGCCATGGAGGGGAAGGTGTGCATGACGACCCAGACGAAGGCGAAGCCGCTGCCCTGGTAGACCGCTCCGGTCGCGATGCCGATCAGCGCGTTGAGCCGATACTGCAGGGCGCCGCGCATGGTGGCACGCTGGAGTCGCCAGTACAGGCGCAGGGTGCGGGTGAGCTCAGCCACCGTTGATCACCACCCTGCGGTGGGCCCGCTGCCATACCGCCCAGAGCAGGACCGTGAGCCCGGCGACCCACGCGACCTCGGCGGCCAGCGCGTGCAGGACAGACGCGCCCGACAGGTGGCCTACGTAGACGGCCGCGGGGACATAGCCCAGGTACTTGAACGGCAGCGCCTCGGCCAGGGTGCCCAGCGCGCCGGGGAAGAACGACAGCGGGACCAGGGTCCCGGCGAAGAACTGGCTGGTCAGCCGGTACAGCAGCGCGATCGCGCTGGTCTCAAGCGTCCAGAAGCCGATCAGGCAGATGAGCAGCGACAGCTGCACCGAGATGGCGTAGCCGAGCAGCAGCGTCCCGGCGTAGGCGAGCGGCTGGCCGGTGGGGGTGATCGAGCCGACCAGCAGGACCACCGGTATGGCGGGGGCCAGCAGGAGGAGGCCGCCGGAGGTGTGTCCGGCCTGGAAGGCGGCCAGCTGCGGCAGGTAGCCGGTCGGCCGGGACAGGTCGAAGAACACCATGCCGGTACGGATCCTGAACAGGGCGATGTACGAGATGACCGGCGTGGTGGCGAACGCCTGGAGGTTGGCCAGGCTCAGGTAGGCCAGGAGCTGCGGGAGCGTCATGCCCTGGGCCTGCTGCTGCGCGCCGTATACCGAGGTCCAGACCATGCGCAGCAGGAAGACCTGCGCGATCAGCGTCAGCACGGTCATGATCACGTCGCTGCGGTACGCGAGCTGGAAGCGCAGGCCGATGCGGGCCATGCCGAGCAAAGGGCCGATCAAAGGGCCGATCAGGGGGCGGATCATCGCGCGCCCTCGATGTACAGCTGCTTGATCACGCCCTCCAGGTCGGGCTCCTGGATGGACAGGTCGCGGATGGTCTGTTCGGCGGCGACCTGGCCGATCAACTCGGGGACGGAGGCGCCGCCGGCGATGTCGAAGGTGCGGGTCTGGCCGTCGGCCAGGTGAATCGCCAGCCGCCGGGGCGGGGCGTAGGCGGTGACGAGCGCGTCGATGCCGCCGTCATAGAGCACCCGGCCCTTGTCGATCACGATGATGCGCTTGCACAGCGCCTCGACGTCGGCCAGGTCGTGGGTGGTCAGGACGACCGTGGTGCGACCGGCCTGGTTCGTGTCGGAGATGAACTCGCGTACCGCCTGCTTGGCCAGGACGTCGAGGCCGACGGTCGGTTCGTCCAGGTACAGGATGGGCGGTTCGTAGAGCATGGCGGCCGCCAGGTCGCCGCGCATCCGCTGGCCGAGGCTGAGCTGGCGGACGGGGGTGTCCAGGAAGTCGTCGAGGCCGAGCAAATCGCGCATGCGGCGCAGCGAGGTGGTGAAACGGTCGGCGGGTACGTCGTACAGGTCGCCGACCAGGCGTAACGACTCGATCAGCGGCAGGTCCCACCAGAGCTGGCTGCGCTGGCCGAACACCACGCCGACGGACCTGGCGTTGGCCTTCCGGTCCCGCCACGGCACCCGTCCGGCCACCTCGATCAGGCCGCTGGTGGGGGTGAGGATGCCGGTCAGCATTTTCACGGTGGTGGATTTGCCCGCGCCGTTGGGGCCGAGGTAGCCGACGACCTCGCCTTCGGGGATCTCGAAGCTGACGTCGTCGACGGCGATCCGCTCGTCGTACTGGCGGGTGAGGAGGGTACGCAGGGTGCCCATGGGGCCGGAGAAGGTTCGAGGCCGGCGGAAGACCTTCGTCAGTGACTCGACCTTGATCATGAAGACATCCTTCAGTGAAGGATGCGGCGTGGCAACTAATTTCCGGCCGAGAAACAGCTGAGGCCCCGCCAATGTTCTGGCGGGGCCTCGGCCTTACGAGTGCGTACCGGTGTGCGTGTCGCCTCTCGGCGAAAGGCGCAACGCGGCTCCAGCCGAACGGTATTCCGCGAAGGCAATAGGTGAGGCCCGGGGACACTGGGCACACCGGCCACGAGTTATGTAACTATGGTCAGCCGCCGATTGTTCCCGGCGCTAGCAATTCGAGGGAGCGCAGCCAGGCCTTCCGGTCGGGGGCCATGGAGACGACGATCAGCTCGTCGGCCTGGGCCTGCTTGGCGAAGCGGTCGAGGTAGTCCCGCACCTCGGCGGCGGTTCCGACGCCGGAGTACTTGGCCATCTGCAGGAGCTGCTGCCCGGCCGGTGAGGCGAGGATGACGTCGGCCTCCTCGGGGGTGAATGTCTGGCCACGGCCGAGGAACCGGGTCACCCGGCTGCGCTTGGCCTCCAGGAACTGCGCCTCCGCCTCTTCCGTGGTGTCCGCCGCGATGACGTTGACCCCGGCGATGACGTACGGCTCCGCCAGCTGCCTGGACGGCTGGAACTCGCGCCGGTAGAGCGCGACGGCGTCCTCCAGCGCGGTCGGGGCGAAGTGGGAGGCGAAGGCGTACGGGAGGCCGAGCATGGCGGCGAGCTTGGCGCCGAACAGGGACGAGCCGAGGATGTAGAGCGGCACGTCAGTGCCCTTGCCCGGGGTCGCGTCGATGCCCGGGATGCGGGATTCGCCCGTCAGGTAGCCCTGGAGCTCCAGTACGTCCTGCGGGAAGTCGTCGGCGGAGGCCGGGTTGCGGCGCAGGGCGCGCATGGTCTGCTGGTCGCTGCCCGGCGCCCGGCCGAGGCCGAGGTCGATGCGCCCGGGGTGGAGGGTTTCGAGCGTGCCGAACTGTTCGGCGATGGTCAGCGGGGCGTGGTTGGGCAGCATGATGCCGCCGGCCCCGAGGCGGATCGTTTGGGTCTGTGAGGCTACGTGGGCTATGAGGACGCTGGTCGCGGATGAGGCGATGGAGGGCATGTTGTGGTGCTCCGCGTACCAGATCCGCTGGTAGCCCCACTCCTCCGCGCGCTGGGCCATGGTCACGCTGGCGCGGAAGCTGTCGCCAGCCGTCTCTCCGTCGCCGATATGTGCAAGGTCAAGGATGGAGAGCGGGAAAGCCATGAATGGTGCAACCGCAGACGAGTCTGGGTTATTTCGGCACCGAACAGTTACCTCGGCGGCCAGTATTCCTCCCCCCATGGCTAGGCGAGCATGGGGCGGCACACACGGGGATCCAAACAGGGGGGATCACATTGCGCAGGGACGACGCGTTACCCAGCTATGAGCAGCTCTTCGGTGAACTCGACTTCTACGAGGGCGACGAGGCCCGGTCGGTCTACTCACCGGCCGCCTATCTCGTAGACCTCCTCAGGCTCCTGGAAGGCGTCTTCCGGGACCCCGACCTGCTGGCCCGGCGGCCCGATCTGGCCAGGATCCCGCTCGACGCCGAGCACACGTTCACCGAGTCGCCCTACCTCGACATCGTCAACGAGGTGCTGGAGACGGTCGTCGGGAGCGACCCGTACGAGACGCTGCGCGCGGCCCGCCACCCGTTCGGGATGCCGTTCTCCCTGCTGGCCGAGCAGTTCAAGATGTACCTGCGCCAGCTCAAGGTCGCGCCCGAGGAGTTCTACCGGCTCTTCGCTCCCGATGTGGATCCCGACGTGGTCGCGCGGCTGTCTCTCGCGCTCTCGGCCGAGGACGTCCAGGTCGTGACCGTCCCGGTTACCTCGGAAGAGCAGCTCAGAGCCGACTACGGGCTCGGCGCGGAGGAGCCGCTCAGCGCGCTGGAGGACGTCGAGCGGTTCAGGCGGGCGACCGGGCTGACCACGGTCGAGGTACGCGAGCTGGTCTACGAGGGCGATGATCCGCAACGGCCGCCCGCCAAGTTCTTCGTCAATGGGGGAAATGAGGCCCCTACGGCCATAGACGGCCGGCGACTGGTCGGTGCCGGGTTCGCGTGGTTCGAGCGGGTCAACAGGTTCGTCCGGCTGGCCCGCAAGACCGGTCTGAGCATGACCGACCTCGACCGCGTGCTCACCACCTGTTGCGACAACCAGCTGGACGCGGCCGCGCTGCGTACCATCGCCGTGGTCGTGTTCCTCCAGAAGGGCTACGAGCTGACGGTCGACGGGGTGTGCGGCCTGGCCGTGCCGATCGAACCGGCCGAACTCGAGGACCTGCCCGAGGTGTCCGGGGACATCCTGGCAACACACAACAAGGAGTACCGTCGCCGTTTGGCACGTTCCATCGAGACGGCCGAGAACGACATCGTCGACATCGTCCTGCGCTACCGCGACAGGTACGCCGCGCTGGAGCCGAGCCCGTTCGACCGGGGGGAGATCGGGCTGTCCGCGATCGCGCTGCTGCAACGGGCCGGGCGGCTCGTCGCGGCGCTCGGCCTGTCCGTCGGCGAGCTGTTCGACCTGCTGGAGGTCCTGGAGAGCGATCCGTCGCTGCAGCGGTACACGACCTTCCCGATCCTCGGCGGTACGGAGCCGCGGACCCGCGACTGCTACCGGATCCTCGAGGGCTCGGACGTGGCGTCGAGCCTGTGGCTGGCGCAGACGCTGCTCGCCGTCGGGCGCTGGATGCAGGCCGGCGGGTTCAGCGCCCAGGAGCTGGCCGACATCCTCGGCGGCGGGGCGCCGGCCGACGACGACCAGGTGGCCGTGCTCGACGGGATCAACCAGCGGTTCGAGTCGGTCGCGATGACCCCCGAGCTGTTCGTGTCGCGCCGGTTCGGCGAACGGGCGGCCCAGGTGATCCACGACGTCCTGACCGCGTACGACGACGGCGTGGTCTCCGACCGGGACGAGCGCCTGCTCCGCCTCGACCGGACCAAGGCGCGGCAGGCCGCCTACGACGCCGTCACCGACCTCGGGGTGATCGTCAAGGAGGACTTCGTCGACCTGGGGCTGGACGAGCGGCTGACGGCGAAGATCTTCGCCAACCTGGTCTTCGCCGGCCGCCTCCAGAGTGACGGCGCGCTCGTCGCCGACGGGCTGCCGAAGACGGTGGCGGAGCTGCGGCTGGCGAGGGACTACAGCTCGTTCGCCGAGCCGCTGTTCAAACTGATCAACAGCCTCGGCAACGGCACCGCGTCCTTCTTCCCCTCCGACCTGGCCTCCCTCGGCAATCTGAGGGAGGAGCAGCAGGCCGAGCTGTACGACAACCTCGTCTTCAACGGCTACCTCGACAGCGAGGGCGACGTCCTCGACCCCGGCTTCTTCGCGGACGAGGCGAACGCCGGGCGGTTCATGGTCAACGCGGATCTCGACGACGTCGCGCCGGGCGTACTGGCCGAGCTGCTCGACCGGGTCGAGCGGTTCCGGCGGGAGCGGCTCACGCTCGATCCCGAGATCTTCGCCGAGCTGCGGGTGGACGAGGCGGCGCTGTTGGCCAGTCTGCGCTTCAACGGCTACCTCGACGAGGACGGCGGCTATCTCGACAAGGTCGCGCTCGCCGGGCTGCGGCTGGACGACTTCGGGCTGGCGCTGGAGTTCTATCCGCGCCGACGGGCCATCCTCGACGCGATGAAGGAGCAGATCGCGGCCTTCCAGAAGGAGACGTACGCCTTCACGCCCGACGACTTCGTGGACGTCGCCGACGACGCGATCGCCCAGCGGGTGATCGACGCCCTCGAAGGCCCCTACCTCCAGGAGGGCCGGGTGCTCAACGAGAGCGTTGAGGTGGACCTGGGGGACGGGTTCCGGCCCGCCGAGCAGGTGATCGTCGCCGGCCGGATCGCGGAGATCCTGAAGGACGAGCAGCCGTACCGGCTCGACCTCCAGGCGGTCACCGAGCTCGGCTTCGACGACGGGGAGCGGGCCGACCTGGTGAGCGTGCTCGTCGCGGCCGGGCATCTCGACGAGGCGCTGGCCGTGCCCGAGGACCGGCTCGACTACTTCCGCGTCGCGACCAACGCGCTCGACTTCACGGTGCCCGGCGTGGAGGACTACGCCAAGGAGCTGTTCTTCCTGCTGCACCCCGTGGCCAAGGAGCTCAGCGCGGCGGTCGACGAGATCACGGACACGCTGGAGCGGCTGGCCGAGCAGCAGCAGGCGGCGTTATGGTCGGTGCTCGCCGACGCGTTCGGCGTGCCCGCGGCGACCGTCGAGGCGATCTGCGTCTCGGTGACCGGCGGCGTCCAGGAGGCGCTCGACGTGCTGGCCGCGCCGGCCCTCATAGCGGCCGAGGAGAGCGGCGAGGTCACGGCCGTGCCGCCGGATCCGCACTTCCGGCAGGCCTACCGGCGGATCCGGCGCTTCGCGCTGCTCGCGGCCAAGCTCGGCCTGGACTCCACCGAGGTCACCGTGTCCTTCCAGGACCAGGACCTGGTCGGCAAATACCCCGAGCCGCTGGCGCTGCCGCCGGGACTCGACCGGTTCGACGCCGTGCTGGACAGCTCCGACGGCAACATCTACCTGTTCGGGGAGGGCGGCTACTGGACTTACGCGAAGGCCACGTACGCGCTGGCCGACCCGCGGCCGAAACAGCTCATCGAGCTGTCGACCCGGTTCACCGGGCTGACCGGCGTGGACGCCGCGTTCGCGCACCCCGACGGCACCGAGTGGATCATCGGCCACGGCGGCGACGGCGCCTCACGCGCCTTCGTCAGGGAGCGTGGCGGCACCCGCTGGGCGGCGAAGGAGCAGGTCTGGGGCAAGGTCAGGAACAACTTCGACGACCCCCAGCGGATCGACAGCGCGTTCGTAGATGAAGACGGCAAGACCTACCTCTTCTCCGGCGATCAGTACATCCGCTACACCACCCCTGACTACACGGTGGTCGACGAGGGCTACCCGCGCGGCATCGACGAGTGGTGGCAGGGGGAGGGCCACGACACGCCGCTGCCCAAGGCGTTCAGGAAGTCGGTCGACGCCTCCTTCCAGGACCGCGACGGCGGGATCCACCTCTTCACGGGACAGCGTTACCTCGCGGTAGGGGGCACGGAGGAGGCGATCGCCAACCGGTGGGGCCGGGTCCGCAACGTCTTCGACGGCGCCGAACGCGTGGACGCGGCCTACGCCGACGCGACCGGCGTCCACCTCTTCGCCGGTAACCAGGTGATCCGCTACTCCGGCAGCATCGAGAACGACGGCTTACGTGTGGACGACGGCTACCCACGGCGCATCGAGTCGGACTATCCCGGCATCCCCGGGCAGTTCGAGTCGGGTATCGAGGCGGCCTTCGCCGACTGGGACGGGGCCGTCCACCTGTTCAAGGACGGCCGGACGGCCAAGGGCGACGGCGCCGCGGTCCCGACGGCCGAGCGCTGGGGCGTGCAGGCCCCCGTGCTGCCCAGCGGTACGGTCGACGCCGCGTTCACCGGGCTGGACGGGAAGACCTACCTGTTCAGCGGCGGGAGATATCTCAGATACTCCGGCGCCGACTACTCCGTCGTGGACCTCGGTTACCCGCGCGCGATCGCCCCCGACTGGGGCGGGCTGCGCGCGGTGGGCGCCTCGTTCGTGATGGACGGCAAGACGTACCTGTTCGGCTCGGGCGGCGAGCTCTTCGACGTGCCGCTGGAGCAGGAGAACGAGCTGAAAGCCGGTCGCCTGTCGCCCGCGCTGCGGCGGCGGTTCATGGAGCACGGACTGACCTTCGCCGACAACGTGATCATCGGCGGAAGCGGCAGCGATACGGCCACGGACTGGCACGTCGTCACCGAGCAGCGGATCGACGTCACGCTCGTCCGCGAGGCCAAGCGGATCCGGGTGCAGGCCGACGCGGGCCACTTCTACGTCCGCTATTCGACCAGGGACTACACCACGCCGGACGTCGGCTACCCCAAACCGGTCGCCGACAACTGGTGGAACCTGCCCGCCGCGCTGGCGGACGACCCCGCCTTCACCACGATCGACGCGGTCTTCAGCGCCGGGGACGGCCAGACGTACCTCTTCTCCGGCGAGCGTTTCGTGGTGTTCGACCACCGGCACCGCTGGTGGTCCGAGCCCCGCACGCTGCGCGAGCACTGGGACAGCATCCCCTTCAGCAGGGTCGACGCCGCCTTCATCGGCAAGGACGGCCGGACGTACGTGTTCTCGGGCGACCAGTACGCCCGCTACTCCACCCGCGACTACACCAGGATCGACGACCGTTATCCCGCGAGTGTCCCGGCGTTCTGGGGCAACGTGATCAGCAACCTGGCCAGGACCGGGCGGGTCGACGCCACGCTGGTCATGGACGCGACGGAGCTGGTCGAGGGCGTCGAGGTCACGCGTACGTACACGTACCTGTTCTCCGGGAACCAGTACGTGCGTTACGAGGGCTATGACTACACGACCGTGCAGGAGGGTTACCCGCGCGCCCTCGCGGACCTGCACCGGGAGCCGCGGCTGGGCAACCTGAGCGTCACGCTCGACGGCGTGGACGCGGCCTTCGCCGATCGGCGCAACGTCTACCTGTTCAGGGGGGCGCGGTGCCACGTCGTCTCCAGCGAGCTGTACCGGAGCTACGACGATCTCGCGCCGGTGAGCTGCGCCTTCGTCGAGGACGGCGCGGTGCTGGTCGAGGGGCCGGACGGCTGGCGGCGGCTGTCCGCGATCGAGGGGACGACTGTCAGGGCGACGCCGGTCCGGCCGCGGACGCTGCGCCCGGTGCCGGAGGAGTTCAGGACCGGCCTGGACGCCGTCCTGGAGGGCGCCGACGGCACCACGTACCTGTTCAAGGGCCCGAACTGCTTCAACACCCGGCTGAACCGGGCGTACCCGCTCACAGAGGAGTGGGGCCGACCCCGTAACACGATTTATCAGGACAACGCGGTGGATGCGGCGTTCACCGGACAGGACGGGAAGACCTACCTGTTCAGCGGGGACCAGTTCGTCACCTACACCGGCACCAGCGACACGATCGATGGGGACCCGCTGCCCATCGCCGACCACTGGGCCGGGCTGACCGGCGTGGCGCTCGCGTACGTGCGCGACGGCAAGACCTACGTCTTCGAGCACCCGGACGACGACGGCATGCTGCGCTACCTGGTCTATTCGGGGGAGGATTACCGGCAGCCCGACGACGGCTACCCCATGGTCACGGACGCCGGCTTCTGGGAGGTCCCCGGCGAAGAGCGCGCCGCGGTACCCGACGCGGTGCTGTTCGAGGGCGGCACCATGCTCCTGCTGTACGGGGAGCGGTGCGTCCAGTTCGACGAGGCGACCGGGCGGTGGTCCTACCCGCGGCCGACCGAGCGGATCTGGCGGGACTTCGGCCGCGGCCTGGAGCCGGGCGACGCCCTCAGGACCGCGTTCACCGCGACCGACGGCGCGACGTACTTCTTCTTCAGGGAGAGCTACGCCCGCTACGCCGACCGCGCCTTCTCGCCGCTCGCCCCGATCCGCGAGCGGTGGGGCCGGGCGCTCCACCCGTTCACCACGGTCGACGCCGCCTGTGTGTACGGGGGCCAGACCACGTTCCTGTTCTCCGGCGACCAGTACGTCCGCTACACCAACGCGGATTACCGCTACGTGGACCCCGGCTACCCGAAGAAGATCATCGGGAACCTGCGCCAGGAGGAGGCGTTCGCCCGCCTGCCCGAGGCGTTCGAGGACGCGGTGACGGACCGGCCGCTGGACGCGGTGCTCGCCAACCGGCGCAACCTGTACCTGTTCGTGGGCGGCGCCTGCCACGTCGTGTCCGTGACGGCCGAGGCCGACTACGACCTCGGGCTGCTCGGCGGCGTGCGCAACACGCTTGTGGAGCGGCAGAAGGTCGACGCGGCACTGGTCAGGGGCCCGCACACGTTCCTGTTCTCCGGTGACCAGTACGTCCGCTACACCGGTACCGAGTACGACACCGTCGACGACGGCTACCCGCGCACGATCGACGGCTCGCTCAGCCAGGACCTGGACCTGCCGAACCTGCCCGACGCGTTCGCCGACGGGCTCGACGCGGCCTTCCGGGGGCTCGACGGCGGGACGTACCTGTTCAAGGGCACCCGATACCTGCGTGCCGACCGGGCCGAGCCGGACCAGCCGGTCAACAGCCTGTGGGGCAAGGTGCGCAACGCGTTCGCCGAGGGACCGGGCATCGAGGCCGCCTTCGCCGCGCCGACCGGCGAGCTGTACGCCTTCAAGCAGGGGCAGTACATCAGATACCAGCCCAACGACCTCGAAGACGTCGCCACCGGCTATCCCCGGACCGTCAAGGACGACTGGGGCGACCTGCCCGCCGCCTTCGAGGAGGCGGGGCCCGACGGCGCCTTCGTCTTCGAGGGCCGGACGTACCTGCTCAGGGACGACGAGTACGTCCGCTACTCGGGCGCCTACGACACGATGGACCGTACCTTCCCGCAGCCGATCAAGCACCGCTGGTCGGACAGCGCCGACTACCGGCTGAGCGATCTGCACACCATCGTCAGGTTCGTCGAACTGGCCCGGTCGCGTCCCGACGGCCTGGCCGCGTTCCTGCTGAACGGTCCGGCGGCCGTCGAGGATCCGTACCGGTACCTGGCGGACCTGTTCGGCTGGGACGCCGACGAGCTGCGGTGGGCCAAGCGCAACGCCGCCCTGCTGACGCCCGACACGCCGGAGGAGGACCGCTTCGAGATCGAGTTCGTGCTGAAGCTGGTCGACGTGTTCGCGGTCGCCGACAAGTTCGACGCGGGGCCGTCGACGATCTACACCGACGTCTGGTCCCGCGTCTTCGGCGCGACCCCGGCCCCCGAGGCCGCCAACACCGCCCTGTCCGGCCTGCTCGAACGGACATGCGCCCCGGCGGACTGGGTCACCCTGTCGGGCCGGCTCCACGACGAGCTGAACCTGCTCAAGCGCGACGCCCTCGCCCCGTCGGCGATCATCCGGCTGGACGGCTTCAGATCCACCCGCGACCTGTACGAGAAGTTCCTGATCGACGCGGACATGGGCGGCGCCGGCCGGACCTCGCGCGTCCGGGAGGCCATCGCGGCCACCCAGCTCTTCGTGCACCGCTACCTCCTCGACCTGGAGGAGGTCGCGCTCCCGCCGGGCCGCGACGAGGACGAGGTCAGGCGGCGGCTGAAGACCTGGTGGGGCTGGCTGAAGAACTACCGGCTCTGGGAGGCCAACAGGAAGGTCTTCCTCTATCCCGAGAACTACCTGCGCCCCGAGCTGCGCTCCGACAAGACGCCCGCGTTCAAGGCGCTGGAGAGCGACCTGCTGCAGGGCGAGATCACACCGGAGACCGTACAACGGGTCTACAAGAGATATCTGGACGAGTACACAGAGGTGTCCAGGCTGGCCATCGCCGGCGGGTACGTCTACCCCGAGGACGGGGCCGACGAGGGCACCCGGCGCCTGGTCCTGTTCGGCCGGACGCGGACCGAGCCGCGCCGCTACTACTACCGGGGCGCGGAGTTCAGGGACGGCGTGAACCTCTCCGCCACCTGGGAGCCGTGGCTCAAGGTGGACGTCCAGATCGACGCCGACCGGGTCTACCCCGTGCACGCCTTCGGCCGCGTGTTCGTGTTCTGGACGGTCGTGGAGACGGTCCCGGTCGTGGTCACGTCCGACACCACCATCGACGCCACGAAGACCGGCGACACCCAGAACGTCAAGACCCCGCCGCCTATGTACCGCGTCAAGATCTACTACTCCTTCCTCAACCTGAACGGGGAATGGGGCGCCGCGCAGTTGCTGGCCGCCGACGGCGCCCAGGCGAAGCAGATCACCGGCGTCCGGCTGTACGTGCAGGCGTCGAGGACCGTCCCCGGCGGGCCGGACGGCCTGCACGACTCGATCATCGTCACCTGCTCCGACGCCGCCGGGGTCAGGTCGGCGTTCGCGCTCACGCCCGAGCTGTACGCGGTCAACGCGGAAGGCGTGGCGGAGCCCCCGCGCGCCATCCGGCTGGACAAGATCTTCGCCGAGCCCGACAGCAGCCCCGTGGACGAGCCCGGTGCCGTCCGGTTCAACATGCCGGCCGGGACCCTGGACCGGCCTTGGCTGAGCGTCGACCACAAGGGCGGCAGCTTCCTGTGCCGGCCGGTGACCGCGCCGAGCGGGGCGGAGCCACTTCTCCCGCTGGGGAGCAACCCGGACGGGCTGCCGAAATGGAAGCGGATCGACGCCGCGTTCGAGCTGCCCGATGGCCGGCGATGCTTCTTCGACAACGCGGGCAAGCGCTTCAAGCTCGGCACCGAGAAACTGGCCCCCATCAAGGAGCGGTGGGGGATCGTCGGCACCGGCCTGCTCAGGTCCGGCGTCGTCGACGCCGTCCTCGTGCGCGGCGGACACATCTACGTCTTCTCCGGCGCCGAGTATTACCGCTATTCGGGCGCACCGTTCGGGGCGCCCGACGCCGGATACCCGAAGCAGCTCGACACCAACCCCGACAACCTGCCGCGCTGGGCGAAGGTGGACGCCGCGTTCACGCTCGACGGCACGGAGTACTTCCTCTCCTTCTCGGAGAACGTGTATGTCGACTCCTCGAACCTGCGCGACGTGAAGCGGATCAACACTCGCTGGGAACTGCCCAAGGACGCCGTGGCGGACTCGGCCTTCGTCCACCGCGACCACCTCTATGTCTTCACGGGCGAGACGTACATCCGCTTCAGCGGCGCGGACACCGCCGACGCCCCGCAGCCGCTGAGCGAGAACACCGAGGGCCTGCCCCAGAGCGGCCCTGTCGGCGCGGCGTTCTCCTACGAGGAGCGCGGCTACTTCTTCGACAACACGGCGGGCACTTACCTCGCCCCGGACGGCCGGACCTACCCGACCAGGGAGCTGGGCCGCATACCCACGGCCATAGGCACGACCGAGTCCGTCGACGCCGCGTACGTGGACGACGGCAAGCTCTACCTGACCAGCGGCTTGGAGCTGATCCGCTACACGCTCGCCAAGGACGGAACCGTCCCCGACTACGTCGACGACGGCTACCCCAAGCAGCTGAAGAGCCAGGTCAAGGCCGTGATCCAGCGCAACCGGCAGCGCTACGTGCTCGGCACGAGCGAGTACGCGCTTCTGGAAGCGGGGCAGGAGCCGACGGGACAGCTGGCGTACCGGCCGGTCGCCGGCAACTGGGGCGGCCTGCCCGAAGGCTTCCAGACCGAGTTCACCGGCGTGCTCGACGGCTCCAAGCTCTACCTGTTCCTCGGCGCCGACTACGTCGTCTACTCGTCGGAGCCGACGGCCCAGCGGCCGTACGAGTTCGCCGGGCTGCCGCACGAGATCGTCCGGCTGACGTCGAGCACGGCCTACCGGCTGAACAAGGAGCTGCTGACCGGCGGCGTGGCGGCGCTGCTGGCCCCCGAGACCCAGGAGACGGACGAGCTGCCCGCCTTCAGCTTCGACGACTCCGACGCGACCACGATCAAGGTGCGGCCGCAGGTGGCCGGGACGCCGTCCAGCTCGCACCTCGACTTCCAGAGCGCCAACGGCATCTACTACTGGGAGATCTTCTTCCACGCCCCGCTGCTCATCGCGCAGGCGCTGAACAACGCCCAGCGCTTCGAGGACGCGCGAATCTGGTACGAGTACGTCTTCGACCCGACGGAGCGGGTGAGGTACTGGCGGTTCCTGCCGTTCCTGGCGGTCGACCTGCGGGCGCTGGTCGACAGCTGCCGCGCCGACCTGGCCGGGCTGGGCCTCGACGGCTCGGCCGTCGCGACCGCACTCGAACCGATCCTCGACCGGCTGGCGGCGCTGGCCCCGGCGTTCGAGCAGGCCGGCGAGCTCTCGCAGGAGGACAAGGACTTCCTGGCCGGCCTCGCGGACACCAGGCTGAAGGACATCGACAAGGCGCTGAAGGCCCTGCCGGGGACGTCCGGCCTGCGGGAGCGGATCGCCATGATCGCCTGGCTCCGGCGGCAGTACGACCTCATGGGCGACCGTGGGAAGTTGATCAAGGCGTACATGGACGATCCGTTCGACCCGCACGCGATCGCCGAGCTGCGCCCGTCCGCCTACCGCCGGGCCGTGGTGATGGCCTACATCGACAACTTGCTCGACTGGGGTGACCTGCTCTTCCGCCAGTACACGGCCGAGAGCGTCGACGAGGCCAGGATGCTCTACATCTTCGCCTACGACCTGCTGGGGGAGCGGCCGGACGTCCTCGGCCCGCGCCCGCTGCCGGCCGCGCTGACCTACGAGGACCTCCGCCACCTCCCCCTGGAGGAGCTGGACGGGCTGGACGACGAGCTGAAGGCGCTGACCGCCGGGGGAGCGCTGCTGGAGGGACCCGGGGAGGTGCACAGGAGCGTCGCGAGCCCGTACTTCTACGTGCCCGAGAACAGCGTCTTCTTCGAGTACTGGACCCGCGTCGAGGACCGGCTGCGCAAGATCCGGCAGTCGCTCGACATCATGGGCGTCAGCCGGCCGCTGCCGCTGTTCGAGCCGCCCGCCGATGTCATGGCGCTGGTCCGCGGCGCCGCATCTGGTGCCTCGCTCGACCAGCTCACGCAGGGGATGGCGGCTCCGGTGCCCTACTACCGGTTCGCCTTCGTGTTCAGGAAGGCCCAGGACCTCGCCGACAAGGTACGGCAGTTCGGCAACGACCTGCTCAACGTGCTGGAGCGGCGGGACGTGGAGGAGCTCGCCCTGCTGCAGAACCGGCAGGAGGGCACGATCCTCGCCCTGACGCGCGGCATCAAGGAGGCGCAGATCAAGGTCGCCGAGGAGAACCTGGCCGAGCTGGAGGCCAGCAGGGACGGCGCGACGGCGCGGGTCCAGCACTACGAGAAGCTGATCGCCGACGGGCTCTCCGCGCTTCAGGTCGAGCAGCTGGCCCGGATGAAGAGCGGCTCCGACGCGCACTTCGTCGCGGGCGGCCTGAAGATCGCCGCCTCGATCGCCCTGGGCGTGCCGCAGGCACTGCTCGGCCCGTTCATCTTCGGTACGGGCTTCGGCGGCGAGCAGGTCGGCAACGCCCTCGACAAGGTGGCCGACGTCTCCTCCACGCTGGCCGAGGGATACAGCACACTCGGCGAACTGATCGGTGTGCGGTCGGAGCAGCAGCGCACGGCGCAGGACTGGGATCTCCAGCTCAACATGGCCAAGAGCGACGTGACCCAGCTCGGCCACCAGCTGACCAGCGCCCAGCACCAGCTGACGATCGCCCAGCGCGAGCTCGCCGTCGTCGCACAGGACATCGCCAACCAGGAGGCGGTGGCCGCGTTCATGAAGGACAAGTTCGCGGGCGCCGAGCTCTACCACTGGATGGCCGGGCGGATGTCCGGGCTGTACTTCCAGACCTACAACCTGGCGTACGAGATGGCGCGATCCGCCGAGCGGGCCTACCAGTTCGAGCGGGGCGAGACCAACGGCGACGGCGGCTACATCCAGCCGATGTACTGGGAGAGCCGGCGCAACGGCCTGCTCGCCGGCGACAGCCTCGGCTTCGACCTGGAACGGCTGGGCAAGGCGTACGTCGACACCGACAGCCGTGGGATGGAGATCACCAAGAAGGTCTCGCTGCTGGGCCTGGACCCGCTCGCCCTGCTGGCCCTGCGCGGCGAGGGGCGCTGCGAGTTCGCGCTGACCGAGGCGCTGTTCGACCGGGACTTCCCCGGGCACTTCCGGCGCCGGATCCGGACGCTGTCGGTCTCCTTCCTGGGCGCGGACGGGCCGCTCGGCGTCTACGCGACGCTGACGCAGCTCGACAGCAAGACCGTCCTGGCGGCCGACCCGAAGGCGGTCAAGTTCCTGCTCGACCCGAAGGGCGCGCCGCCCGACACGCTGCGCCCGGACTGGCGCTCCGGCCAGCAGATCGCGCTGTCGGACATCGAGGAGTACAAGGAGAACAACGGGCTGTTCGAGCTGCGCCTGGACGACGACCGTTACCTGCCGTTCGAGGGCACGGGGGCGGTCTCGCGGTGGCGGCTGCAGCTGTCGGGCCCGGCTCCGGCCGGTCTGAGCGACGTGGTCGTCACCGTCAAGTACAGCGCGGACCAGGGCGGGGAGGTCTTCGCCAACGCGGTCAAGGGCATGCTCAAGCCGTACGCGTCGGCCCGCTACTTCGACGTGGCCGGCGAGTTCCCCGACGAGTGGGCCCAGTTCCAGGAGGGCGAGGACGACCAGCTCGTCCTGCCGTTCACGCCGGAGCTGTTCCCCGCCATCAGCGGGCGGCAGATCACCGGCGTCTACCCCAGGTACGAGCTGGCCGGGCGCGGTTCGGTGCGCTTCCTGCTCAACGGCGACAAGAGGCTCGCGCTCAACGACGGCAAGCTCCTGCGCACCCCCGGTCTCAGCGTCGGCGGGAACCCGTGGGTGCTGGTCCTGGAGGGTGACAAGGCGGCTCTCACCAACCTCGGCCTGGTGCTCACGTACCGGGCGAGCGTTCAGTAGGGGAGCCGGACATGTCGCTATTGAGCAAGCTCAAGAAGGCCACGACCAGGAAGAAGACCCGTCAGTCCCCGGAGCCCACCACCGCGAAAGAGCTGGCCGGGACGGTCGTCCTGACCAAACCCAAACGGTCGGACTCGCTGGTCGACCTGGAGCCCCTCGCCCCCCAGCCCAAGCCGCCGGTGAACCCGCCGTCGGACCGGGCCTTCCTGGAGAACGCCTACCAGAGGTACTACGTCAACGGGGTCCATACGAAGACGGCCAAGCTGCGCAAACGCCTGTACTCCTTCATGGGCAAAGGCGAGACCGGCTACCTGGAGCACGCGGTCACGGACGCCGAGTTCCGCGACTTCACCGCCGACAATCCCGACTACAGGGTGTCCAGCCAGAACGGGAAGCTCCTGGATGAGGCGCTGGCAGTAGGCGACTATTTCCACGTCAGCAACAAGGCCTACAAAGAGATGCCGCTGGAGGGCCGGGCGCGGCGCATCATCGTCAATGTGAAGACGCAGGCAGCCGGGCTCAAGGTGGCCAAGGCCCTGACACCGCTCTTCAAGGACAAAGACGTCTCGCCGTACTTCAGGAAGTTCAAGATCTACCTATCGGGGACGGCGGCCGCGAAGAAGAAGGTGAAATACGACAAGCTCGTCATCTACTACGCGACCTCCGACGCGGACAAGAACGGGTCGGACCTGGTCGGGGACCGCATCGCCGAAACCATCACCGACACGGTGAAGCCGGACGAACTGGACAGCGCGTTCGCGCCCTTCTACAAGACGCGCACTCCGGGGGTCGCCTTCGCGGAGGAGCCGAAGTACTTCCTGGACAGGCAGGCAGGCAGCTTCACCAGCAACCGCCGCGACATCATCGCGGACGTCATAGAGCACAACGACAAGGTGGGCAGCGCGGAGGCGTTCATCGACCTGGTGAACGCGGCCTTCACGGCCAAGGGCGTGAACCCGGCCGCGCCGCACACCCACCTCGCCAAGACGCCCTGACCCCCGGAGACGGTCGATGCCGAAGAACACGCTCAAGAAAAAGAAGAAGAAGAACAAGCGTTCCACCACTCCGGGCGTTTCCGGTGCCTCACACGGCGTCGTCAAGTCGGTGAGCAAGACCAAGCGCGGGGCGGGCTCGAGTGTCGTCTCCCAGCCGGCGAGGCCGGCCTCGGCCCCGGCCCGCCGCCCGAGTGACGCCGTCATCAACCGGAACTTCCTCGCCAAGGCCTACCGGGAGTACTACAACAGCGCTGGCCGCAGACGCCCCACCTCGCGGACCAAGCGCGTGTACTCCTTCATGGGTGACGGTCCGCCCGGCTACCTGAACACGCCGATCGGCAACTCGGAGTTCCAAAATCTGCTCAATGGCCAGACGCAGGGCGACTACAAGGTGGAGGCTCAGAGCGCGTCGGACAACTGGAGGGGACTACGGGCCGGCGACTACTTCCACCTGACCAACGAGGCCCACCCGCTGCCCAGCGCGCAGAAAGCGCAAACCCTGGCGAACCGCGCCCGGCGCCTCATCGTCAACGTGAAGAACCAGGCGGCCGCGCTGAAGGCGGTGCGCGGTCTCGTCCCGTTGTTCAAGGACGGCAACGTCGGTCCGTTCTTCAGGTCGTTCAAGGTGTTCCTGTCCAGCAAGGCGGACACCCAAAAATCCGTCAAATACGACAAACTGGTCGTCTATTACGCGCTCAAGGACCCGAATGCCGCCGACGACGACGTCGGCAAGCAGCTCGTCTCGGCTATCGAGACGGCCGTCCCCGAAGGGGACCGGGACTCGGCGTTCGCCCCCTTCTACTCCTTCCTCACCCCCGGAGTCGCCTGGGCGGAGGAGCCGAAGTACTACGTCCAGAAATTAGACAACAGCTTCACCGAGACCCGGGCGAACGTCATCGATGACGTCATAAAGAACAACGACGCGGTGCCCAATGAGGCCGCGTTCGCCACGCTGGTGGACAACGCGTTCCGGAGTGAGCGCATAGATCCCGTGAAGCCGCACCGGCATGTCAAGACGCCCTGAGGCCGCTGGTCGCCGCCTGCGCGAGCACCCCGCCAGGCGGCGACCTGGCCTGAGCACTGAGGTTCTTTACTCAAAGCTAATCTCCTCATAGACGGCCATGAGGAAAAGTGATTAGATGACTTGATATGTCCGAGGTAACGCGGCCAAGCCTTTCCGACGCTCTGACCGAGCGCATGCTGGAGCTCATCCGTACAGGTGGGCACCGGCCGGGCGACAGGCTGCCCTCGACGCGGGAGCTCTCCCAGCGCTTTGCCGTCACCACCCCGACCCTGCGTGAGGCGCTGCGCAGACTCGAGGCCACCGGGGCCATCGAGATGCGGCACGGGTCCGGCATCTACGTCGGAGCCGACATCGAGCGGCTCGTGCTCCCCAACCCCAACATGCGGGAGATGCACGCCGCCCAGCTGCTCGAGTTGCTCGGCGCGCGCATCGTCATCGAGCCGCCGCTGGCCGCGATGGCCGCGGCACGCGCGACCGGCGAGGAGCTGGTCGCGCTCCAGCGCGTGCTCGAGGCCGCCGCCAGGCACCTGCGCGGCCAGGACGCCGAGCTGCACGACACCAACATGACCTTCCACCGGGCGACGGCCCGGCTGGCGGGCAACAGCGTGCTGCACGAGGTGGTCGACTCGCTGCTGACCGTCCACGGTCCCGAGCAGCGGGAGATCCTGCAGCTCTTCGACGACCGGCGCCGTGACTACGACGAGCATCTGGCGATTCTGGAGGCCATCGAGGCGCGTGACGCCGCGGCGGCCGAGGAGCGCATGCGGGCTCACCTGGTGGACGTCAAGACCGTAATAGAGCAGAGGTTGCAAGACCCCCCCAAATGAAACAAGGAGGCCGGGGCATGATCCGGTCACGCGTTGTCACGCTCGGCGTGGCAGCTCTCTTTCTCGCCGCCTGTGGCGGCAATACCGAGGCGCCGCAGAAGAAGTCCGAACTGTCGCTGTACAACGACAAGGGCGCCTGGAGCAAATACTTCGACGAGATGGGCGCTCTGTCGAAGCAGCAGATCAGCTTAGGCATGAAGCCGGTCGGCTACACCGATTCGGCCCAGTATCAGGCGTTCATCAAGGCGTCGTTCCGTACGAACGTCAAACCCGACCTCTTCACCTGGCAGACCGGCGGGATGCTGGAAGAGATCGTCAAGCAGAAGCAGGTGGCCGACACCTCGGCCATCTGGCAGGAGGCGATCAAGGCCGGCGACCTGTCGCAGGACCTGGCCCCCTATTACACGGTGGGCGGCAAGCAGTATTGCGTGCCGATGAACGTCGCCTACTGGGGCATGTTCTACAACAAGAAGGTCTTCGACAAGTACGGCCTGCAGCCCCCCGCCACGTGGGACGAGCTGGTCAAGGTGGCCGAAACCCTCAAGAAGAACAACGTCAAAGCCTTCTACCACACCAGCGTGCTGTTCTCCTTCGTCTGGTTCGAGCAGCTCATGGCGGGCATGGACCCCGACCTGTACGACCGCCTCTCCACGGGCAAGGCCAAGTACACCGACCCCGGCGTGGTCCAGGTGATGGAGAAGTGGAAGCAGCTCATCGACGCCGGATATTTCATCAATCCCGGTGATAAAACCGACCCGGGCGATGTGCTGAAGAACGGCAAGGCGGCGATGGTCTCCTTCGGCACCTGGTTCAACACCAGCATGACCCAGCGCGATCTGAAGGCCGGCACCGACTACGGCTTCTTCGCCATCCCGAACGTGAACGCCTCGCTCCCCAAGACCTCGATGATCTTCGAGAGCGGCCCGCTCTGCTCGTTGACCAAGGCGGCCGACCCCGAGGCCGGCCAGAAGTACCTCAAGTGGTGGACCACGCAGCCCGCCCAGGACAAGTGGGCCACGACCCGCGGCGACGTCAGCGCCAACCCCAAGGTGACGATCAAGGACGAGGCGCTCGGCCAGGTCACCAAGGACGCGGGCGGCGGCAAGTATCGCCTGGTCAACCGCTACTTCGAGGCCACGCCACCGCCGATCCTGACGGCCGCGCTCGACGGCTTCAGCAAGTTCGTGACCGAGCCTGGCACGTACAAGGAAGTGCTGGAGACCATCCAGAAGGCCGCTGACGACTACTGGAGTACGCACCAGTGAGCCCGCCGAACGGAGTGAGGCCATGAGCACGCGCGCGCCTATGCTTGGCCGTTTCCGGTACGGCTATGTCGCTCCTGCCGCACTGCTGGTCGCCGGGCTGCTCTACGTGCCCTTCCTGTGGACGGCGTACCTGAGCTTCACCAAATACGACGGGCTCGCGCCGCCCGAGTGGGTCGGCCTGCGTAACTTCGGCAAGCTGCTCGACGACCCGGCGCTGCTCACCGCCCTGGGCAACACGCTCATCTGGGTGGTCGGCACGATGGCCCTGCCGGTCGGGCTGGGCCTGCTGGTGGCGGTGCTGTCGTACGACCTCAAGGGCGGCGTCTGGTACCGGGTGCCGTTCATGCTGCCCTACGCGCTCAGCGGCGCCGGGCTGGCCATGGTCTGGAGCCCGATCCTCTCGCACGACGGCATCGCGAACATCCTGCTCGGCGTCGACACCGCGTTCCTGCAGAAGGCGCCGCACAACACGATCGCCATGCTGCTGGTCTGGACCTGGCAGCAGCTCGGCGTCAACACGCTGTTGTTCGTGGTGGGGCTGCAGTCCATCCCCAAGGCGCCGATCGAGGCCGCGCGGATCGACGGGGCCTCGGGATGGACGCTGTTCCGGCATGTCATCTGGCCGTTGATGGCGCCACTCACCGCGGTCGTGGTGGGGCTGGCGCTGGTGGCGAGCCTGAAGACGTTCGACATCGTCTGGGTGCTGACGCAGGGTGGTCCTGGGCGCAACTCCGAGACGCTCGCGGTGACCATGTACAAGGACACGTTCGTGGCCAGCGACTACGGCTACGGCGCCTCGGTCGCGGTGATGCTCACCGTGGTCACGGGGCTGGCGTCCTACCTCTACCTCAGGAGGCAGGTGCGATGATCCGGCGTGCCGTACTCATCGTGCTCGGCCTGATCTGGCTGGGCCCGACCTACCTGCTGCTCGTCAACGCCGCGCGGCCCGCGGCGTCGTACGACCCGTCGAAGGCGTGGCAGCCGTCCGGCAGCTTCGCGCTGTTCGACAACATCGCCCGGGCCGTCGACAGCGCGAACCTGTCGGACAGCCTGGCCAGCACCGCGCTCTACAGCATCGTCTCGCCCACGCTCGGCGTGCTCATCGGGGCGCTGGCCGGCTACACGATCGTGGTGCTCCGGCTGCGGCACGGTTTCTGGTGGTTCCTGCTCATCTTCGGCGGCACGATCTTCCCGTCGCAGATGCTGCTGGTGCCGCTGTTCGTGGGTTACAGCGACCTCGGCCTGTACGACACCAGGGGCGGCCTGCTCCTGGTCTACACGGCGATCAACGTGCCGTTGGCCGCTTTCGTGCTGCGTAACTTCTACAGTGGAGTGGCGTTCTCGATCTTCGAGGCGGCCCGCATGGACGGGGCCACCACCTGGCGGATCTTCTGGCGCATCTACCTGCCGCTGTCCGTCAGCGCGCTGGCGGCCGTGTTCATCCTCGAGTTCACCTTCATCTGGAACGACCTCATCTTCGGCCTGACACTCACGCAGACCGAGGACGTACGGCCGGTGATGACCGCGCTGGCCGGACTGATGACCGACGTCTACGCGGGCACCCCGGTGCCCGTGGGCCTCGCGGCGGGGCTCATGGTCTCGCTGCCGACGGTCCTGCTGTTCCTCGCCACCCAGCGGTTGTTCGCCCGTGGCCTGTCTCTAGGGAGTGTTTGATGACCAGCCGGTTGCTGCAGCGGAGCCTCGGCTCGCCGGACTACGACGGGA
Source organism: Nonomuraea sp. NPDC048901 (assembly GCF_040649695.1). Classification (NCBI taxonomy): domain Bacteria; kingdom Bacillati; phylum Actinomycetota; class Actinomycetes; order Streptosporangiales; family Streptosporangiaceae; genus Nonomuraea; species Nonomuraea sp. NPDC048901. The sequence goes on from NZ_JBEZFW010000001.1 coordinate 483,302, forward strand.
TCAGGCAGGCGCTGCGCAACGACACCTCGACCGCGGTGATCGGCGTGCGCGGAGTGGAGGTGCGTGTCGCGGTGCTGCCGCTGTTCACCCACGACGGCCGGCAGGCGGTCAGGGTGACGAGCACCGTGCCGTTGACGCACGTGCTGGTGGGCGAGGACAGCGCCTCCGGCACCGACGTCACACTGCTCGTGCCCGAGGTGACCGCCCCCCGCGTGCTGACCCTGGAGTCGCGCGACGACGCCGGGCTCATCGGCTCCGCGGAGATCACGATCACCCCCCAGCGCAAGTGGAGCGTGTTCGTCGTCCACCACTCCCACCTCGACATCGGCTACACCGACCCGCAGGGCACGGTGCTCCGCCACCACCTCGACTACCTCGACGCGGCACTCCGGCTGGCCGAGGAGACCGCCTCCTGGCCGGACGACGCCAGGTTCAGGTGGTCGGTCGAGTCGTCGATGCCGGCGCTGAAGTGGCTCGACGCCCGGCCCGCCGACCAGGTCGCCAAGTTCGCCGCGCTGGCCCGCGCCGGCGTCATCGAGGTGACCGCGCTGCCGTTCCAGCTGCACACCGAAGCCTGCTCGACCGAGGAGCTCTACCGGCAGCTCCGCTTCACCACGCGGCTCCAGGAGAAGTACGGCTTCGCCACCAAGTCGGCCATGCACACCGACGTGCCCGGCGCGGTCGTCGGCGTGATCGACGCGCTGAACGCCGCCGGGGTGCGCTACCTCGCCGCGGCGCACAACTGGGCCGGGCGGTCCGTGCCGTACCTGCACGGGGGCGACAAGCTGACCCGGCCGTTCCGGTGGCGGGCGCCGAGCGGCAAGGAGGTGATCGTCTGGTTCACCGACACGCCCCACGGCATGGCGTACATGGAGGGCAACACGGTCGGGCTCACCGACTCCTACGAGCTGGCCGACGACCTGCTGCCGCGCTACCTGTCGGCGCTGGCCTCGCGCGGCTACCCCTACGGTCCCGGTACGTTCGGCTGGCAGGGTCCTGACGCGCCGCGCGAGCCGTACGAGCTGGACGTGCTGCACCTGCGGGTCCAGGGCGCGCACGCCGACAACGCGGGACCCTCGATCGTGCCCGCCTCCATCGCGCGCAGGTGGAACGAGCAGTGGGCCTTCCCCCGGCTGCGGTCCGCGGTCAACAGCGACTTCTTCGAGCACGTGGAAGAGCGCTACCACGACCGGCTGGCCGTACACGAGGGCGACTGGACCGACTGGTGGGCCGACGGGCTCGGCTCCGGCGCGCGGCCCCTCGGATACGTACGGCGGGCGCAGTCCGCGCTGCGCATCGCCGAGACGCTGCACACGATCGCCGGTGCCGACGCCACCGAGCAGATCGATGAGGCCTACGACAAGGTGGCGCTGTTCAACGAGCACACCTGGGGCGCGGCCAACCCCTGGGAGGACGCCGAGGAGGCGGGCGACTCGGGCGGCCTGCAGTGGACCCGCAAGTCGTCGGGCGCCTACGACGCGCAGGACGACGCCGCCGACCTGCTGCACGCCGCCGCCCGCCGGTTCGGCGCGGCGCTCTCCGACGGCGGTGTGCTTTCGGGGGGCGGCGCGCTCTCCGACGACGGTGTGGCCGATGCGTCGGCGCTCGCGTCCTTCGCCGTCTTCAATCCCGGGACGGCGAGCAGGACCGACGTGGTCCGCGCGTTCCTCCCCCGGGACGTGGTCCCGGCGGACGTCCCGATCGCCCTCGTGGACGCGCGCACCGGCGAGACGATCCCGCACCACGAGGAGCTCGTGGATCCGGCCGACTGGCCGACCAGGCCGATCGGGCGGCACCTCCACGCCGTGGTGCCGGAGGTCCCCGGCTACGGCTACGCGCGGATCGACGTCGTCAGAGGTGAGGTCCGGGCGGCCGAGCCGGTCGAGCTCGACCTGGGCGGAGTGATCGAGAACGAGTTCTACCGGGTTGGGTACGACGTCCGCGAAGGCGTCATCCGCTCGATCTTCGACAAGGCGGCCGGGCGGGAGCTGGTCAACGACAGCGCAGCCGCCGGGTTCGGCCAGTACGTCTACGACCGCTACGCCACCGCCCCGCACTTCAACCACCTGTCCGGGCACGTCGGGGCGCACGACCGCACCCTGCTCGGCGACCGGGCGATTGGCAGGAACGCCACCATCGTCAAGGCGCAGCGGACCGCCGTGGGCGAGAAGCTGGTCGTCGAGCTGCAGGGCAAGGGCGTCGACTGGCTGCGCACCACGATCGAGCTGCACAACGGCGTCGCCCGGCTCGACCTGACCTACCAGCTGGCCAAGCAGGGCACGCCCGCCAAGGAGGCGGTCTTCCTGGCCTTCCCGTTCGCCTCGGGCCCCGCGACGGCCTGGGAGCTGACCGGCGGCGTCGGCGGCCCGGACGTGCCGCGGGTGCCGGGCTCCGCCGAGTACATGCTGCCGATCAGGCACTGGATCGCCTTCGAGGACCCCGAGCTGACCGTCGCCTGGGCCACGCTGGAGGCGCCGCTGGTGCAGCTGGGCACCATCCACATGCCGTACGCGCCGTTCCCGCCGACGCTGGACGAGGAGCCGGGCACGGTCTACTCCTGGGCACTGAACAACATCTGGGACACGAACTTCCCCGCCCAGCAGCAGGGAGAGACCACGTTCCGCTACTCGATCATGTCGGCCCCGGGGATCGAGGGCAGACGGCTGGGCGCGCGGGCGGCGGCCGGGCTGACGGACCAGTTCGTCGGCGCGCTGCTCACCAGCGCGCCCGACGCGGTCAAGTCGTTCGTCTCGGTCGACCACCCCGACGTGCTGGTCACCTCGCTCGGGCAGAACGGCGACAACGAGATCGTGGTCCGGCTGCAGTCGCTGGCCGCCGAGCCGGTCGAGGCGACGGTCCGGCTGCCGAGGCTGCGGCGCGCTCTGGTGAGCGCCGGTCTGGAGCGGGAGCTGCGGCCCCTGGAGGTCTCAGCTGAATCGGTCAAGGTACGGCTGCCCGCGTGCGGTGTGGCCGCTATTTGGGGGACGTGCGAGTGAAGATCGTTGACATCCGGGCCACCACGGTCGCCGTTCCGCTGGAGGCGCCACTCCGGCACAGCAACGGCGCCCACTGGGGCCGGTTCGTCCGCACGATCGTCGAGGTCGAGGCCGACAACGGGCTGATCGGCCTGGGGGAGATGGGCGGGGGCGGGGAGAGCGCCGAGGCGGCGTTCCGGGCGCTCATGCCGTACTTGCAGGGGCATGATCCGTTCCAGCTGGAGGCGCTGCGGTTCAAGATCGCCAACCCGACCGCGTCGCTCTACAACAACCGCACCCAGCTCCTGGCGGCCATCGAGTTCGCCTGCATCGACCTGATCGGGCAGCATCTCGGCGTACCCGCCAGCGACCTGCTCGGCGGGCGGCTGCGCGACACCGTGCCGTTCGCCTCCTACCTGTTCTTCCGCTACGCGGCGGAGGGGTACGCCGAGGTGCGCACGCCGGACCAGCTCGTCGAGCACACCAGGCAGCTCAAGGCGGCCCACGGGTTCACCGTGCACAAGCTCAAGGGCGGGGTGTTCCCGCCCGACTTCGAGCTGGAGTGCTACCGGGCGCTGGCGGCGGCCTTCCCCGACGACCGGCTCCGCTACGACCCGAACGCGGTGCTGTCGGTGGCCGAGGGCCTGCGGTTCGGGCGGGCCATCGAGGAACTGAACAACGAATACCTGGAGGACCCGGTCTGGGGGATGGAAGGGCTCAGGGCCATCCGCGAGCAGGTCCGGGTGCCGCTGGCGACCAACACCGTCGTGGTCAACTTCGAGCAGCTCGCCTCCAACGTGCTGCGCCGGGCGGCCGACGTGGTGCTGCTGGACACCACGTTCTGGGGCGGGATCCGGCCGTGCGTCAAGGCGGCAGGAGTGTGCGAGACCTTCCAGCTCGGGGTGGCCGTGCACTCCTCCGGGGAGCTGGGCATCCAGCTGGCGACCATGCTGCATCTCGGCGCGGTCCTGCCCAACCTCACGTACGCGGCCGACGCCCACTACCACCAGCTGCGCGACGACGTGATCGAGGGCGGCAAGCTGTCCTACGCCGACGGGGCCATAGCGGTGCCGACCGGGCCGGGGCTGGGCGTCCGGCTCGACAAGGACCGGGTCGCCCGCTACGCCGAGCTCTACCAGGAGCTGGGCGGATACCCCTACGACCGGGACCCGGGACGCCCCGGCTGGTACGCCCAGGTGCCGAACGAACGCTTCGCTGACCCGACCGTATCCCTGGAAGTCAGCACATAGGAAAAGAATCGTCCTTGTTCGCGTGAGTCTGCTTCTGCTGCCCCCGGGCCCTGAATCAGGGTGGGGGTACTCACGCGAGCAAGGAGGCAACGTGCGGCTCATCAGCAGCGTCGTGGCGGCCCTCTGCACCGTGGTCGTCCCGAGCTCCGTCGACATCTGGTGTCGCTGACCATGGACGGCGAAGCCGGGTTCCGGAGCGGCCGACCGGAGACCGGCCGCCTGGGGCGACCGGAGACCGGCCGCTGGAGAGCGCTGCCATCCCCACCCGCCGCCGCTCTCTGGGCCGGGGCGTCGTTGCTGCTGGTCGTCACGGCCTGCGCGGCCGCGCCGCGCCCGGACTCTGCGTCTGTGTCTGTGGCGTCGGTGGCCGATCTCGTGCTTCCGTTCGACGCCTACAAGCCCACCCCGGAGCAGCGCGTCCTGCTGGCCAACGCCCAGGCCAAGCTGGTCGCGCGGTGCATGCGCCGCCACGGCGTCTCGGCGGCCCCGCCCATGGTCGCGGTGGCCGCCGTGAAGGCCGGCGATCCGGGCAACGCCCGCCGCTACGGCGTCGCCGACCCGGCACAGGCCGCGCTCACCGGCTACCACCTGTCCCGCTCGGACTCACACGGCAGACCACCCCAGTGGGCGGCTAACCTCTCCAAAACCGCCAGAACCCACTTGTACGGCGACACCGCCGACTCCGGCTGCATAAGCCGCGCCGCAGCCGTCCTGAACCGAGGCGCCGAGCCGGCCGACTGGCCCTGGCTCGCCGTCCAGGACGCCGAGACCCTGGAGAAGGCCGCCACTGATCCGGCCGTCGTCCAGGCGGCCACCCGCTGGCGGGCCTGCATGGTCAAGGGCGGATACGCCTACCCCACCGCCGAGGCCGCCATCGCCGACGCCCGCTGGAACCTGGATCAGCCCACGGTCACCGCCGAGGAGAAGCGCACCGCCACGGCCGACACCAGGTGCAAGTGGGAGTCGGGGCTGGTGGCGGCCTGGTTCGCCGCCGATTCCGCCCTTCAGCGGAAGATCGTCGTCGGCAATCCGGACCGCTTCGCCGCCCTCCGCGCCAACCTCGGCAGCCGCCTGGCGCGCGCGTCCAAGGTCTTCCAGGAGACCCGCTGACAACTACCGCCTGTCGACGCCTGGCGGTCGGGCGAGGCGTTGTGCCGCGCGCACCACGCTTGCGCGGCGCCGGGCGTGCTCCGTCGCATCGTCGTCGTCGGCGCCGGTGAGCATGCGGGCGAGTTGGGGCGCCGAGACCCACCATGCGGACAGCGCGATGACCATGAACGCCAGATGATCGGGGTCGACGTCGTCGTCGAGGATCCCGGCGCGCTGGGCGGCCGCGTAGGCCCGCGTCTTGCCCCGGTAGAAGGCGGTGCGCTGCGCCTCGTCGGCCACGGGGCCACCGGCCAGGCCCTCCCACAGCAGCAGGCGGACGAGATGGGGATGCGCCACGTGGTAGTCGAAGTTGCGCCCGACGAACTCACCGATGTTCTCGAAGTCACCCGGGGGTGGCCCCACCGTCTCGGCGAGTTTCTTGAGCTCGTCGGTGAGCACCGTCTCGAACAGGGCCTGCTTGTCGCCGAAGTACTTGTACAGGCGTTCCTTGTTGATCCCGGCCCGCTCGGCGATGCGGGCCATGGTCGTGCCGTCCGGTCCGCGCTCGGCGAACTCGACCGTCGCCGCTTCCTTGAGCCGCCGCCGCGTCCCCTCGGTGTCCCACGCCATGGCGACATCCTAGCGCCACCCCATCTGCAACGTTGCGGTTGGAGTTTTCCGCCGCTAGCATCAAAAGCAACCGCACCGTTGGAGATGGATTTCAGATGAAAGGTACGGACATGGCAGGCAGCCTTCCCGGTGGGACTCTCACACTCGCGGACGACCTCACCATCACCCGCATGGGCTACGGCGCCATGCAGCTGGCCGGGCCCGGCGTCTTCGGGCCGCCCAAGGACCGCGACGCGGCCATCGCGGTGCTGCGCGAGGCCGTCGAGCTGGGCATCACCCACATCGACACCAGCGACTTCTACGGGCCCTTCGTCGTCAACGAGATCATCAAGGAGGCTCTGCACCCCTACCCGGCGGACCTGCGCATCGTCACCAAGGTCGGCGCTCGCCGTGGCCCGGACGGCAGCTGGAATCACGCACTGGAGCCCGAGGACCTCAAGGCCCAGGTCCACGAGAACCTCCAGCGTCTCGCCCTGGACGCCCTCGACGTCGTCAACCTGCGCCTGGCCGAAGGAGGCGCGGGCGAGGAGTCGCTCGCGGAGCCGTTCGGCGCCCTGGCCGAGCTGCAGCGGGAGGGCCTGATCCGCCACCTCGGTCTCAGCGCCGCCTCCGGGGCCCAGCTCACCGAGGCGCAGGCCATCGCACCCGTCGTCACCGTGCAGAACCTCTACAACCTCGCCAACCGGCAGGACGACGCTCTCGTCGACCGATGCGCGACCGAGAACATCGCCTACGCCGCGTTCTTCCCTCTGGGCGGCTTCACCCCGCTCCAGTCCGAAGCGCTCACGAACGTGGCCGCCCGCCTGGACGCCTCGCCGCAGCAGGTCGCGCTGGCCTGGCTGCTGCGGCGCTCGCCCACGATGGTCCTCATCCCCGGGACCTCGTCCGTGGCCCACCTCCGCGAGAACATCGCCGCGGCGAGCCTGGTCCTCCCGGCCGACGCGATCGAGGAGCTCGACGCCATCGGAGGCTGACGCTATTGGAGGAGGAGGACTTGCCAGAATTACTCGCGTGAGTTAAAAATTACTCATGCAAGTAAGGAAGGAAGACTCCGTCACGACCTCTGCCCGTCGGGCGCAGATCGTGACGGCCACGATCGAGACGATCGCCGACCTGGGCTACCACCAGGCGTCCTTCGCCCGCATCGCGGAGCGGGCCGGGCTCAGCAGTACGCGGCTGATCTCGTACCACTTCGATGGCAAGGACGACCTGATGGGCCAGGCGATTGTCACGATCTACGAGGGGATCGCCACGTTCATGACCGAGCGGGTCAGCGCCCAGACCAGCCCCGGCGCCGCGCTGGACACCTACATCCGCTCGCTGATCGGGTTCATCCGGGACCACCGCCGTGAGATGCGCGCGGCCACCGAGATCTTCCTGAACTTCCGGCCGGAGAAGGGGACCACCGCGCAGGAGGCGGCCATGGACCCGGCCTCGCTGGGGCACATCGAGCGGTTGCTGTTCTGGGGGCAGGAGACGGGCGAGTTCCGCCGGTTCAACACCCGCGTGATGGCGATGGCCATCCAGCGGGCCATGGACGGCCTGCCGTTCCTGCTGGAGGGCGACCCCGGCGCGGACCTCGACGTGTACGCGGACGAGCTGGTCGAGCTCTTCCGCCTGGCGACCCGGGCCACGCCGTGAGCTCTCGCGCCAAGACGTTGCTGCTCGTCCTCGTCGACCTGGCCCTGCCCATCGGCCTCTATTACGTACTGCGCGCGATGGACGTGAGCTATCACTCCGCGCTGCTGATCAGCTCCCTGCTCCCCGGTCTGAGCGTGGTCGCCAGCCTGGTGCGCCGCCGCCGGCCCGACGGGCTCGGCCTGTTCATGACGGCCATGATGGTCGGCAGCGCGGCCGTCTCCCTGCTCGTCCACGACCCCCGCTTCCTGCTGGCCAAGGACGGCTGGATCACCGCCATCTCGGGCCTGTGGTTCCTGGCCAGCGTCCGAGGCCGGCAGCCGCTGGCCTTCGCCTTCACCCGCTTCGTCCTGGAAGGCCGCATCGGTCCCCTCAAGGGGGGAGACGGCTCGGGCCGCGAGTCCTGGGACGTCCTGTGGGAGCGGCTGCCCGCCTTCCGCAGGATCTGGCGGGTGGCGACGGTCATCTGGGGCATCGGCCTGCTGGCCGACGCCGCCGTCCGCGTGACCATGGCCTACACCCTGCCGCCCGACGTCGTCCCCGGCCTGGGCGGTCTGCAGTACGGCGTCTTCATGGTGCTGATGCAGGTCGTGATGGCGTGCTACCTCGTCCCCACCGGCCTGTACAACCGCTGGTCCCCGCTGTACTTCCCGCTCAAGGAGACACCCGCGTGATTCCCGCCCAAGGAGAGACCCGCGTGACCGCCCCCCGCACCCTGGCCGTCCCCCGCATCCTGGCCGTACTCGGCGCGGCCGCCGCCGCCCTGGCCGTCTGGGCGGTCGTCCACGTCCTCGCCGGCGTCGAGCTGGCCTCGACCTCCGGAGAGGTGACCGCGGCCTCTGTGATCGTCGCCGCCCTGATCGCAGGCCTGGCCGGCTGGGGCCTCCTGGCCGTGCTCGAACGCGTCACGGAACGGCCGCGCGCGATCTGGACGTGGATCGCCGCCGTGTTCCTCATCATGTCCCTGGCCGGCCCACTCACGATGGGCACCACCGGTGCGGCCAAGGCGTCACTGGCCGCGCTGCACGTGGTGACCGCGGCCGTCCTCATCGTCCTCCTGCCGCGCCGGCGCACGCGCTAGGCCTGCTCAGGCAGCACAGCCGGGTTGCGGGCGAGCAGCCCACCATCCACCCGATGCTCGGCCCCGGTGATGAACGACGACCGCGGCCCCGCCAGGAACGCCACCAGCTCAGCCACCTCCTCCGGCCTGCCCACCCGGCCGAGGGGGTGCGCCCGGCCCCACTCCGCCACCTGCTCCTCCTGCGACAGCCCGCCACGCCACAGGTCGGCGGCCCAGCGCAGCATCGGTGTGTCGACCGAGCCGGGGCAGACCACGTTCACCCGGATGCCGTCGGCCGCGTGGTCGAGCGCCATCGCCCTGGTCAGGCCGTTCAGCGCGGCCTTGCTGGCGGTGTAGGCGGCCACCTGCGCCTGCGAGGCGAACGCCTGCACCGACGACATCACCACGATCGAGCCGCCGCCGCGCGCCCGCATCCTGGGGATGGCGGCCTTGCAGGCCAGATAGACGCCCTTGAGGTTGATGTCGAGCACTTCGTCCCAGACGTCCTCCGGTGTGTCCTCGACCGTGCCGTAGCGCTGCACACCCGCGCACGTCACCACGATGTCGAGCCCGCCGTACCTGGCCACGGCCAGGTCGACCAGGTCGCGCATGTCGCCCGCCCGCCGTACGTCCGCGACCCGCCCGGTCACGTGCTCGCTGTCGAGCTCCGCCCCCTTGTCGGCCCCGCAGAACACCACGGACGCCCCGCCGTCGGCCAGCCGGTCGACCACCGCCCGCCCGATGCCCATCGAACCGCCCGTCACCAGAGCGACTTTCCCATCGAACTCACTCACGCCAACACCTCCGCGCGCAACCTCAGCACCTTCGTCTCGTGTGGGCCCAGGGTGAGCGCCGTGCCGTTCGCCACCGCCTCGGCCAGCCCGTTGGTGGGCATGCTGGAGAACGGTTCGAGCCCGACCGTGTAAGCCCGCCCCCACCAGGGATAGCCGGTGGTCGCACCGACCTCCTGCCACATCCACAGGTACGGCAGGAGCGTCGCATCCCACTCCACACGAATACCTACATCCCCGGAAATTTCGTACCAGCCCTCGGTAAATCCGGTTAGGTAGACGATCTCGCTCGGCGACCCGGGCTCCGGCACCACGCTCAGATCCGTCTCGCCGCCACCGTCGGCGGGCACCACGGGCCACTCCCACGGCCCGCCCGCCTTGACCCGGCGGCCGTGGGCGTCGATGGCGCTCTCGTGCGGGATGACCGTCACGCCCGCCGGCAGCCGTACGCGGGCGCCCGGCTTGAGGAACGGCCGGCCGTACACGATGTGCTGCCCCCACATGGCATGCAGCTCGACGCCGGACTCGTTGGTCGCGCGCCCCTCGATCTCCAGCGCGGCCGTACCCGCCGCCAGCCGGAACGTCTTCTCGATCCGGTACGGCAGGCGCCGGGTGCGCACGCTGAGCCGTACCGCGACCTCCTGCTCGGAGTCGGCCACGACCTCGGCCTGCCACGGCAGCCCGGCGACCTCCCCGTGCTGCGCCAGCCGGGCGCCGCGGTATTCGCTGGGCGCGCCGCCGTTGGGGAAGATCTCCTGCCAGCCGCCCTCGTAGTGGTCGATGAACTGGGCGACGTCGTCGGCGGCGCCCTGGAGGTGGTCGTGCGGGTCGCGCAGCCCCTGCGGCGAGAGCCAGACGAAGTCAGTGTCGGTTGGCTTGTGCAGAAATTCGATGACATCGCCGCCCTTGTCGGGCACGACGGTCACGCGGAGCCGTTCGTTCTCCAGCACGACCGCCCGCAGCCCGTCGATCACGACGTGCCGCAGGCGAGCCGCCCAGTTCCGTGTACTCACCCGAAAGTCACATCGATGAAGCGCGGCCGGTAGATCGAGGAGTCCCGGTAGTGGTCGGTGTTGACGAAGCTGTTGACGTTGTAGGAGACGACGAGTCCGTTGCCCGCCACGTCGGGGTGGGCGTGGGCGTTGTAGGTGAAGATGTTCCCGTTCGTCTCGGGGGTGGTGTAGACGGCCTGCTTGCCGGTGAACGGGCCGAACGGCGAGCACGAGGTGTAGGCCACGATGTGCGAGCTCAGGACCTCGGTCGTGTCATGGGTGATCAGCACGTAGCCGTTGCCCACCTTGGTGACGCTGTACTCGTTGGCCACGCCGCTCATGATCCGGGCCGAGTCGGCCTCGTTGGTGGACCAGGTGCCGTCGGCCTTGAGGTACTCCCACTGCCCGAGCAGGCTCTGGCCGGACACCCTGGCGATGTGCATGTACTTGGGCGAGCCGAGATCCTCCACCCCGTAAACGTAGGTGTAGCCGCCGTCCTTGAGGATCCCGGAGGCCCAGGACACGCCGGCCGACGACGGCAGGTCGGTCACGCTGATCGGCCGGTCGAGCCGGCTCTGCGCGAACCTGGCCAGCACGTTCCGGTGCCAGCGCCAGTCCCACGCGCCGGTGCCGTAACGCTCGTACTCCTGGTAGGTCACCTCCACGATGCCGCCCGCCAGGGTGGCGTCGCCGGCCCAGTACCAGTGGTTCTGGTCGCGCGGGGGCATCACCGCGGTCGGCTTCTCGGTGGTGCCGGCGTGGATCGTGGAGAGCCTGCCGTCGCGCTCCACGGCGAAGGAGTTGTTCAGGAAGACGGTCGTGCCGCCCTCTTCGACCACCGGCGGGCGGCTGCCGTCAGGGTTGATCTTGCCCAGGAAGGTGTCGGAGAAGACCCACACCTCTTTCCCGCTGGGCAGCTTCAGCGAGTAGGTGCCGTCGGCGCCGGTCCAGTCGTCCAGGCGGCTGTTGTCGTTGCCGTACGCGGTGAACAGGCTGGTCAGCCTCGCGTCCACGGACGCGCCCCGCACCGTCGGCCCGCATGTCGCACGGGTGGTGGCCTGCTGCGTCGTGGTGGCGGAGACGGACGGCACCGGCTTGGGCGGTGCGGCCAGCGCTTGCTGCGGCACAGCCGCGAGGCTCAGCAATCCGATGGCGAGGGGGATGAGGGCGGACCGGAATCGCGTCATCACACGTCCTAAGGGAGGGGGGTTCCCTACAGTTCTAGTCATTTGATCACTTTGTGTCTAGGGCCTCACGGCGCAATGATCCAAATGTTGTGGAAGGCGGGGTTTCCGGGGTTTCGTAGCCATCTTGTGGCTTTTTTCGGGCATGACGTGAGGATGATCGGGTAACCCGCCCCCATGTCCTTTGCGCGCTACGAGGGATGGCTGCTGGCCGGGCGCTACCGGTTGCTGTCCGAGCTGGGCCGGGGCGGCATGGGCAGGGTCTGGCGGGCTCATGACGAGCTCCTGGATCGCCAGGTCGCGGTCAAAGAGGTCACCATCGTCGGCCCGCAGCACGAGGAGCTGATCGGCCGGACGATGCGGGAGGCCCGCATCGCCGCCCGGCTGAGCCATCCGCACATTGCGGCCATCTACGACGTGGTGCTGGTCGACGAGCGCCCGTGGATCGTCATGCAGCTCGTCCCCGCCCGCAGCCTCGCCCAGGTGATCGCCGAGCAGGGCCCGCTGCCCGTGGCCACCGTCACCCGCATCGGCCTGGAACTCCTGGACGCCCTGCGCGCCGCGCACGCCGCCGGGGTGCTGCATCGCGACATCAAGCCCGCCAACATCCTGCTCACCGACGACGGGCACGCGGTCCTGACCGACTTCGGCCTGGCCACCACCGTGGACGACGAGTCCCGGGTCGCCCGGACGAGCATGGTCGTCGGCACCCCCGCCTACATCGCTCCCGAACGGGCCGGCGGCGCCCCGTCCACACCACAGGCCGACCTGTGGTCGCTGGGCGCCACCTTGTACACGGCTGTGGAGGGCCACTCACCCTTCGGCCGCAGCACCGAGACGGCCACGCTGACCGCGATACTGACCAGCACCGCCTATCCGTTCAACCTGGCGGGCCCGCTCGCTCCGGCCATCGCCGGCCTGCTGGACAAGGACCCCGACCAGCGCAGCGACGTGGCCCGCGCCCACGACCAACTCCGGCGAGTGGCCACCCGAAGCGAGCCGGCCCTCGCGGCGCTGTCGTACTCGGGGGGCCGCGCTGCGAACGCGCCGGATGAGCCCCACCATCCGCACCCGAGATTGCACCCGCGCCCGCGCTCGTCGAAGAGGGCGCGAGGGCTGGTGCGCTGGTCGGGAGCGATGCCACGGTCAGCGACGATGCCACGGTTAGGGACGATGTCACTGTCAGGCTCGACGCCAGGGTGGGTGGCGATGCCCCAGTCTGGCGTGATGTGGCGGTCCGGCATGATGCGGCGGTCAGGCGTGGTCCGACAGTCGGAAGCAGCGCGGCGCTCGGCGGCGCTGCGGCGGTCAGAGGCGGTGCGGCGGCTGATCACCGAGCACTGGCGCGAGACGGCCTTGATCGCCGCCTTGATCGTCAGTGTGATAGCCACCGGCTCCTGGTGGAACACCGTTCCCAGCAGCCCGGCTCAAAGCACACCAGCCGACATCGCACCCGATGTCGCACCCGCCCTGGCATTCGACCTGACCAGCATCCCGCAGGTCCACGCTGTGTCTCGCCAGCGACTCACGGAGACATCCGACGGCCGCGAACGAGCCGACATCCGCCCCAACCCGGCCCCGGCCACCTCCTCCAGCAAGACCGCCACCGCGCTGAAGAAGGCCAAGAAAGCAGCCAAGAAAGCAGCTCAGAAGGCGGCGAAGAAGGCAGCCAAGCAGGCGGCCAAGCTCGGCAAGACCCACGGCAACAAGCATTAGCCGACCTGACCCCCACACCGATGTCGGCACGGGCTTCTCATGGAGATTGGGGCCGGCGATCGTTTTAGTACGGCTGCATCTGGTCCAGCACCTTGGTGGCTAGTGTCAGAAACTCCTCAGCCTTCGGCAAGTCTCGGTTGACATCGTCGGCAGAGATTTCCGGGCTATCGGGGCAGCGGGTATTCGGCGCCGTTGCGTCGGCGGCGCATCCGGTCGAAGGGGCGGAGTGACTGCCCGAGAGGCGGGTCTAGTTGGGCTGTGACCGCATCAAGCACTGCGATGTGGCCACCCCTGCTGGTGGCTCGCAGCCCTTGATTCTCCAAGATGGATGCGAGGGCTTTCCTAGAGGCGTCATAGAGAAGTTGATAGGCGCCCGTAGGATCTGTCCGGCAACCGCTGCGCGCGAGTTCGACATGTCGCCTGGCTTGGGCGATTAGGGTTTCGGCATGTTCCCGGCTCGCCGGTACGCGTTCCAACTGCCCTGACGACAGCATCATGTCGATCTGGTCGCGGCCTTGCATCCATCTCATGGGCTGTCCTCTTTCTGGATCAGGGGATGAAGGGGCTTGCCTCGCAGGGATGCCATGAACGGTTCGGGCCTGTCGCTGGTCCATGACGTCGATGAGATCCGGGTGATGTTCACCTCGCGACCGAGGGCCCGCTCGGCTGTCCTCGCCGCGTCATAGAGCTCGTCCTCATCGGCTGACCCCACGATGAGGACATCGACGTCTTGGGGCGGTGGTCCCGGCTGGTTCGCGTGTCGCGCGGCCCAGGAGCCGTAGATGTACGCCTCGTCGATACCGGAGATGGGCCGGAGCAGTGGGGGCAGTACGGCGGCCGGACCGAAGGTCACGATCAGCAGATCGGTGAGGGGTTTCGCGATGATCGTGTCCATGTCGGCGCGGATCAGGCGAAGGTTGCCATGCCGCCTTTCCCGGGTCAGGCCGGCTGCGGCGAACCGGTCCGCTTCTCGGCTCACCGTCGACTGCGACGTTCCGGTCCATGCGGCGAGATCGGTGGTTGAGTACTCCTTTTCCGGGTGGAGGTACAACCAGGCGAGCAGCTCGCCGACAGCGTTGGAGCGAAGGAGAGGCAACAGCAAGGGCGAGATTGGCCTCATAGATGCATACTACTATGCATCTATAGCAAGTCAAACACTCTATGTGATCGACGCGGCTCATACCGTCACGTCCGAAGAACCGCGCGAAGCGCCGCCAGGCCGGGGGAGTAAAAGGAGGTGCTGTGCGGAGTTCTCGGTAGATACCCTGCGCGGGGGAATTGCGAAGGGAATCGCCGTGGCGCACGTCGAAGTAGGACATCTGACATACGTACTGCCCGACGGGCGGCCGTTGCTCAACGACGTGTCCTTCCGGATCGGCGAAGGCGTCAAGGCCGCGTTGGTCGGGCCCAACGGGGCGGGCAAGACCACGCTGATGCGGCTCGTCGCCGGGGACCTGCAGCCGGTGGCGGGGAGTGTGGCCAGCTCCGGTGGGCTGGGGGTGATGCGGCAGTTCATCGGCAGTGTGCGTGACGGGAGCACGGTGCACGATCTGCTGCTCAGCGTCGCTCCGCCGGCCGTGCGGGAGGCGGCCGCGCGGCTGGAGCGGGCCGAGCTGGTGATGATGGAGCGCGACGACGAGAAGGCGCAGATGCGCTACGCGCAGGCCATCACCGACTACACCGACGCCGGTGGCTACGACATCGAGGTGCTCTGGGACACGTGTACGGTGGCCGCGCTCGGCGTGCCGTACGACAACGTGAAATATCGGGATGTGGCGACTTTGTCCGGCGGCGAGCAGAAGCGGCTCGTGCTCGAAGCGCTGCTCCGCGGACCGGACCAGACGCTGCTGCTCGACGAGCCCGACAACTACCTCGACGTGCCCGGCAAGGAGTGGCTGGAGCAGGCGCTCAGGGAGACCCCCAAGACGGTCCTGCTGGTCAGCCACGACCGGCAGTTGCTGGCCAACGCGGCCGACCGGATCGTCACCGTCGAGTCCGGAAATATCTGGATCCATGGTGGTGGTTTCGCCACGTACGCGGAGGCCCGCAAGGCCCGCAACGAGCGCCTCGACGAGCTGCGCAGGCGCTGGGACGAGGAGCACGCCAAGCTCAAGGCCCTGGTCATCATGCTGAAGAACAAGGCCAGGTACAACGACGGCATGGCCCCCGCCTACCACGCGGCTCAGACCCGGCTGCGCAGGTTCGAGGAGGCGGGGCCGCCCGAGGAGGCTCCCGCCGACCAGAACATCAAAATGCGCCTCAAAGGCGGTCGCACGGGCAAGCGCGCGGTCATCTGCGAGGGCCTGGAGCTGACCGGCCTGATGCGGCCGTTCGACCTGGAGGTCTGGTACGCCGAGCGCATCGCGGTGCTCGGCTCCAACGGCTCGGGCAAGTCCCACTTCCTGCGGCTGCTCGCGGGCGAGCAGATCGGCCACTCCGGCGTCGCCAGACTCGGCGCCCGCGTGGTCCCGGGTCACTTCGCCCAGACGCACGCCCGGCCCGACCTGCTGGGTCGCTCGCCGGTGGAGATCGTCATGACCGAGCACGCCAGGCTGAAGAACGAGGCCATGAAGGTCCTGGCCCGCTACGAGCTGGCCGGGCAGATCGCGGAGCAGCGGTTCGACACGCTATCGGGCGGTCAGCAGGCGCGGCTGCAGATCCTGCTGCTGGAGCTGTCCGGCGCGACGCTGCTGCTGCTCGACGAGCCGACCGACAACCTCGACCTGGCCAGTGCCGAAGCGCTCCAAGCGGGTCTGGACGCGTTCGCGGGTACGGTGGTGGCGGTCACGCACGACCGCTGGTTCGCGGCGGATTTCGATCGCTTCCTGGTGTTCGGCGCGGATGGCACCGTTTACGAGGCTTCCGAACCGGTCTGGGATGAGGCCAGGGTCGTCCGTCCCCGCTGAACGCGTTAAAGAGCTCCATAAAGAGTTGGTACGGCAGGCGCGTGTCCCGCCCCTGCCGTGCCCATAGACCGGCTATCACGGCAAAGTGATCCCGCGTAGCCGAACCGTCAGCCTCCTCGCACTCGGGGCGATCTGCCTAGCCGGGTGCTCCAGCGAGGAACCGTCCAAACAGCAGCTCAAGCCCCTCGTCCTCAAGGAGCAGGTGTCGAACGTCGTCAAGTCGTCCGACGGCTACGCCGTGAACTGGGCAGGAATCCTCACCAACGCCAACCCGTGGCACTTCGGCGAGCATGTGGTGGCGACGATCGTCGGGCGTGACGCCGCCGGCACCGAGGTGGTCCGGATGGACCAGTCGCTCGACGCCGTGCCGCCGGGCGGCTCGCTGGCCTTCACCGGCCAGGTCAACGCGCCCCAGAAGCCGGCCAAGGTGACCATCGACTATCGCCCCGCCCAGTGGCGGCCCGCCGCTCGCATCGCGTCGGCGTTCAAGGAGTTTCCCGTTTCGCGGGTGCAGACGCTCCGGCAAAAGGACCGTTCTTATCTTATTACCGGCTATGTCGACAATCCCTATCAGCTGCCCGCCAGCAGCCTGGTGGTGAACGTGTTGCTGCGCGACAAGGCGGGCAAACTCCTCGGCGGCGGCAGTACGTTCGTCGACGACGTGAAGGCGGGCAGCCCGCCGCGCTTCATCCTGACCGTGAGCGGCCTGCCCGCGGGCAGCGTGGTGGCCAAGACCGATGTGACCGCCCGGACCTGGGGTTCGACCGGCCGCCCCTTCGAGGACCTGGCGCTCGGTGGCGCGGTGCCGCTGCACACGATCAAGCCGACCACCGAGCCGTTCGCGATAGACCGCGGCAGTCAGGCCATGACCGAGCACCAGCAGTGAATTGCTCATCAAATATCAATCAAATAAGCCGATAAATCGGACAGAGTGGCCATTAGCTGCAAACCAGGCCGAGCGCAACAAATTCCTTAGGCGGAGTGTCGTCGGCAAGGGCTTCATTCTCACAGAAGGAGTGGAACTACTAGTTACTAATCCATTACCTTCAGTCATATGAATGACCGCGCCCTGGTCGAGTCACTCCGCGCCCGTGACCCGGGTGCCCTCGCCGCGCTCTACGACGCCTACGCCGAGGGCATCCACAGATACTGCTGGTCCCTTCTCCTCAGCTCCGACGGCGCCCAGGTGGCGCTCCGCGACACGATGATCGCGGCGGAGGCCCACGCCGGTTCCCTGGCCGATCCCGGCCGCCTGCGGCCATGGCTGTACGCCCTGGCCCGCGCCGAATGCCTGCGACGGCGGATGGCCGAGCCGCCGAACGCCGACGAGGCCCTGGCGCAGGCTCCGCCCCCCGACAATCCGGCCGACGCCGACCTGCGCGTCGTGGCCTGGAACGCGATCCAGAGCCTGTCCCACGACGACCGTGAGGTGCTGGAGCTGTCGGCCAGGCATGAGCTGCCCACCCCGGAGCTCGCCGCGGTGCTGGGGGTCGCGGCGCGCCACGTCGAGGCGGCCCAGGAGGAGGCGCGCGAACGACTGCGCGACGCGATCACGGCGGAGCTCCTGGCCAGGAAGAGCCCCTACGACTGCGCGTCACGGGCCGGCATCCTCAAGGGCTTCTCCGGCAGGCTGACGCCAGAGACGCGCGCGCGGCTGGTCGGGCACCTCGCGGGCTGCCTGACCTGCTCCCCCCACCGCACGCGCCAGGTGTCGGCGGCCAAGGTCTTCGAGCTGCTGCCCCGGATCCCGCTGCCGGAGTCGCTCGCGGTCAGGGTGATGAGCTGCTTCGCCGACCCCGAACTCCAGCCCTACCGCCGCTACGTGGCCCGGCGCTCGGGGGCGCTGGACGCCGCCGGGTTTCCCGTTGCCCCGCGCAAGAACGCTCGGAGGTGGCCTCAGGCGCTGGCTGGCGCGATGGCGGCGGCCGCGACCGTGGTGGCGATAATGATGATCTTCCAGCAGTTCGGGGTCGAGGGTGGAGTGCCGGGCCTCGCGTCCGCCGCCTTCCCCGCGCCCGGCGAGCCGCCGGGCATCAGGCTGCCCTGGCAGCCCGAGCCCCAGGACCCGCGGATCAGCGTCGAGCCCATTCTGGACAGCACGGCCACTGTCCCGCTGGGTGCCCTGCCCCCGACGGCGACGCCGTCAACGGGCAGCGTGCCCACCATCGGCGACCCGGCGAGCTCCGCCTCGTCCAAGGCCCCCGAGACGCCCGGGCCCCAGTCCGACCAGGTCACCCCCACCCCCGACCACCAGTCCGCCGAGCCCGGGGAGCCGGGCGCGCACCCGGGCAGGGAGCCGGACAAGCAGCCCGGCAGACACCCGCACAAGCACTCCCGCACACCCCGCCCCAACGACCTCCCGACGCCCGCCGCGACACCGACCCAGACACCGGTCGCCCCGCCGATCGTCACACCGGCACAGACACCGGCCCAGACACCCGGCCAGACGCCGGCACAGACGCCGACCGCGACGCCGCCCGCCACCGTCCCGGCCGGCTGAGGCCCCTGCATGGAGGCGTACCAACTGCGCGAGGACCCTCAACTGGGCTGCCGGGTCTGCCCCCTCCCGGTCAGCGAGGAGCGGGCCGAGCTGATGGCCAGGAGCCATCACGTCGCCTGGCCCACCTGGCTCGATCAGGGCCCCCGCATGCTCCGGGACGTCCTCGAACTGTGCCGCCTGCGCACCGCCCGCGGCCTCGCCGTCCTGTCCTGGCTCTCGGGGAGCGAGCCGCCCGGCGGCCCGCCCGCCGAGCTCGGCTGGCTCTGGTCCTCACGCCGCCTGACCGGGCAGCGCCAGGAGCGCCTGTACGCGGCCGCCGCCGCGGTGCCGGAGCCCGTGCTCGGCCTCGTACTCGCCAACTGGACCTGGGCGCTCGGCACCTGCCACGGCGGCCGGGTCGCCGCCCCCTACCTGGCGGGCACCGCCTACCCCGGCGACGGGTCGGTGGCCGCCGCCGCCACGATGACCCTCTACCAGACCTTCGACCGCCATCCGGAGTCCCGCCCGGCCATCGCGGCCGCCTGGGCCGCGGCTCGGGCGGGCGCCGACTGGTGCCGGGCGGCCGAGCTGCACGCCGCTTACGGCACGCAGACGCCGGTCTTCACCTATCCCCGGGGTACGAGCCCGATCCCGGTCGGTGTGCGGCCGTGGATAGAGCGCCTGTTCCGCCTGCGTTGACGATGTTACGAAAGTGACCAGGATTACGCAGAGTGACAGGCGGGAACTGTGTGCACTATGCACGCCCTCAGAGCCGGACTCATGGCAGTCTGCCTGGTCGTCACCCTGTGCCCGCCGGCCGACGCGGCTCCCGGGCCGTCCCGCCGGAAGGTGACGCAGGCCCGCCACGCCGTACGGGATCGTACGCGGCAACTGGGCACCGCGAGCGCGCGGCTCGCCGAGGCCCAGTCACGGCTCGACGACCTGGCGGCCGGGGCGGAGCGGCTGGTGGAGGCGTACAACGGGGAGCTCGTCCACCTCGAACGCGCCAGGCGGGCCCGCGACCAGGCCCAGGCCCGGCTGGCGCTGGCCGACGCCGAGGTGGAGAAGGCCCGCGCGCCCGTCGCGCTGCTCGCGGCGCAGGGCTACAGCGGGCTCGACATGATCACGCCGATGCTCGGCATGATGACCGACATCGGCGACACCGACGGCTTCCTGCACCGGGCGAGCGTCCTGGAGCAGCTCAGCGGCGAGCAGGGCGCGGTGCTCGACCGGATGCGCGACGCCCAGGAGGTCTCCGCCATCCTGCGGAGCGCGGCGGCCGACGCGTACGCCGAGCACCAGGCCGTGTCCGAGCGCGCCAGGCAGGCGAAGGTCGCCGCGGAGGCGGCCGTCGCCGCGCAGAAGCGTGAGACCAGAGGGCTGGAGGCCGAGCGCGCCGCGTGGCAGCGGCGGGTCGACGCCGCGCGCACCCACGCTAACCTGCTGGCCAGGCGGCGGGAGGCGGCGCTGGCGCAGGCGCGCCTCAGCGGCGGGCTGCACGCGTCCGGCTCGCTCATGGGCGACGTCGCGGCCAACTGGGCGCTGACCCAGCTCGGCAAGCCGTACGTGTGGGCGGCCGATGGCCCGGACAGCTTCGACTGCTCGGGCCTGACCATGCGAGCCTGGGAGCAGGCGGGCGTCGGCATCGACCACTGGACCGGCACGCAGTGGACCTCGGGCCCGCACGTGCCGCTCGACCAGTTGCGCCGCGGCGACCTGCTGTTCTTCGGCTACGTCACCAGCGACCCGAGCACGATCCACCACGTCGGCATGTACGTGGGCGACGGGCTGATGGTGCACGCGCCACAGACCGGCGACGTAGTGCGGGTCGCCTCCATGTGGCGAGGGGACCTGGTGGGTGCCACCCGTCCTCAGTGACCTACTCAGCTATGGCCTTCGTCTTTGGCGCGCTGGAAGGAGCGCTTGATCTCGACCTCGGCTTCCATCCGGCCCACCCAGTTGGCGCCCTCGACGGACTTGCCGGGCTCCAGGTCCTTGTAGACCTCGAAGAAGTGCTGGATCTCCAGCCGGTCGAACTCCGGCACGTGGTGAATGTCGCGAATGTGCTCCATCCGCGGGTCGGTGGCCGGGACGCACAGAACCTTGTCGTCGCCGCCCTTCTCGTCCGTCATCCGGAACATCCCCACCGCGCGGCAACTGATGTAACAGCCCGGGAAGGTCGGCTCCTGGAGCAGCACCAGCGCGTCGAGCGGGTCGCCGTCCTCACCGAGGGTGTGCTCGATGAAGCCGTAGTCGGCGGGGTACTGCGTAGAGGTGAACAGCAGCCGGTCAAGCCTGATGCGACCGGTTTCGTGGTCCACTTCATACTTGTTCCGTTGTCCCTTGGGAATCTCAACGACAACGTCGAACTCCACCGCGGTTCCTCCGCTCACGCCGAGTGGGCGTTAATGTCTCGTAGGCGAACACCAGGAGAGAGGTAAGGCGACGTGGCGCGGCACGAGCGGTGGGTGATGCTGACCACTCTCGCCATGCTCCAGGTGCTGACCATCGTCATCGGCCTCTATGCGATGACCAATGACTTCAGCCTGGGCGCGCTGACGAGGGGATCGTCACCGACCGAGCCGACACCGTCTCCTCAAGGGTCTCCCCCCGTCTCCGTGGTCACCGCGGGGCCGGTGCTGGCCCAACTCCAGGTGAGGGCCGGAGACGGACCTCTCACTACTAAGCGTACTTTGACCCAGCAGCTCACCCGCGCCCTGGGTGACGAAGCGCTGGGCGCTCGGGTGGGCGCGGTGGTCCTCGACGCCGCCACCGGCGAGCAGGTATTCGCCGCCAACCCCGACGTCGGCATCACTCCCGCCTCCACCACAAAGTTGGTCACCTGCACGGCCGCGCTGGCCGCGCTCGGCCCCGACACCCGTCTGTCCACCCGGGTGACGCAGGGCCAGTCGGCCAACTCGATCGTGCTGGTGGGCGGCGGAGATCCGACGCTCGCCGGGCCGTCGGCCAAGTCCCTGTCCTATCCCAAGCAGGCGTCCCTCGCCACGCTCGCCTCGCGCACCGCCGCCGCGCTCAAGGCCAAGGGCGTCACCAAGGTCACGCTCTCGTACGACGCCTCCCTGTTCACCGGTTCCACGCTGGCACCCGGATGGAAGCCGGGCTACGTGCCCGACGGCGAGGTGGCGCCGGTCTACGCGCTGGCGATCGACGAGGGGCGGCGCGACCCCGCCGCGAGGCAGCCGCGCGTGTCCAACCCGCCGCAGTACGCCGCCGCCGCGTTCGCCCGCCTCCTGACCAAGTACGGCGTGGGCGTCGCCAAGTCCGTACGACCGGGCAAGGCACCCGCCGGGGCCGCCGAGCTCGGCCGGGTCGACTCGGCACCGCTCTACGCGCTGGTCGAGCACACGCTGACGTTCAGCGACAACGACCTGGCCGAGGCGCTGGCCAGGCACATCGCCATCAAGGAAGGGCAGCCGGCGTCCTTCGAGGGCGCGACCAAGGCGGTGGTCGGGGTGCTGCAACGGCTCGGCGCGGCCAAGGGCGTACAGGTCTTCGACGGCAGCGGCCTGTCCGCGCGCAACCGCATCAGCGCCGACGCGATGGCCCGGGTCATCGCGGTCGCCTCCGCCGCGTCCCACCCCGACCTGCACCCGATCGCCTCCGGCATGCCGATCGCCGGATTCTCCGGCACCCTGGGCAACGGCAGACGCTTCACCGGCGGCGACAGCAAGGGCCAGGTCGGCCTCGTACGCGCCAAGACCGGCACCCTCAACAACGTCAACACGCTGGCCGGCATGGCCACCACCAAGGAAGGGCGCCTGGTCACTTTCGCCTTCCTGGCCGACCGCGTCCCGAGCACCGCCGAGCCAGTACTGGACAGACTCGCGGCCATCGTCGCAAGGTCATGAGGGCAGGTCTTCGCGGGCGAGAAGAGAACCACGTACGGTGGACGGTATGCAGGTGATCGACTGGGATCTGGCCGTCACGACCGGCACGCGCCTGGTGCGCCCCGGTCCTCAGGTGAGCCGGGAGGAGGCCAGGCAGGCCGTCACCGAGCTCCGTGCGCTGTCGCGTGAGGCCGAGGGGCACGTACGCGAGTTCACCAAGATTCACACTGAGACCGCGCCGCAGGCGGCGACCATCGTCGACCGTCCCGGCTGGATCAAGGCCAACGTCGAGGGCTTCCGTGTGGTGCTCGAACCGCTCACCGAGCGGGTCGGCGCCGGAGCCAACCCGCCGCCGGCGATCGTCACGGCCGTGGGCTCCCGCATCACCGGCGTCGAGGTGGGCGCGGTGCTCGCCTTCCTCGCCTCGCGGGTGCTCGGCCAGTATGAGCTGTTCCTGCCGCCGGACCCGACGGGCCGCGAGCCGGCCGGGCGTCTGACCCTGGTCGCGCCCAACATCGTGCACGCCGAGCGCGAGATGAACGTCGACCCGCACGACTTCCGCCTCTGGGTGTGCCTGCATGAGGAGACGCACCGCGTGCAGTTCACCGGGGTGCCGTGGCTGCGCGAATACATCCGCTCGCAGATGACCGAGTTCCTGCTGGCCTCCGACCTCGACCTGGGCACGCTGCTGGAGCGGCTGCGCAGCGCCGCCGACACGGTGGCCGACGTGGTGCGCGGCGGCGAGGGCAACCTCATCGACGCCATCCAGTCGCCCGGCCAGAAGGAGATCCTCGACCGGCTCACGGCCGTGATGACGCTGGTCGAAGGGCACGGCGACTACGTCATGGACGCCGTCGGTCCTTCGGTGGTGCCGTCGGTGGCCGACATCCGCGCCAAGTTCGCCCATCGCCGCGAGGGCGGCTCTCGCCTCGACCGTACGGTCCGGCGGCTGCTGGGCATCGAGGTCAAGATGAAGCAGTACGCCGAGGGCTCGGCCTTCGTCCGCGCGGTGGTGGACCAGGTCGGCATGGACGGCTTCAACCGCGTCTGGACCTCGCCCGAGACCCTGCCGACGACACCCGAGATCACCGACCCCAGCGCCTGGGTACGCCGCGTCATCGGCAGCAACGCCCTGCCCGCCTGACTCGTCATGGGCCCGCACCCGGCCGTCGCGGACGTCCGAAGGGCCGTCCGTGAGGCGCTGGCCGACGTCGGTGACGGCGCGCTCGTGCTGGCGGCGTGCAGCGGGGGAGCCGACTCCCTCGCACTCGCCGCCGCGCTCGGCTTCGTCGCGCCGCGCGCGGGCCTGAAGGCCGGGCTGCTGACGGTAGACCACCAACTCCAGGAGGGTTCCGCCGCCCGCGCCGAGACGGTGGCCGCGCTGGCCCCGGCCCTGGGCCTCGACCAGGCCGAGATCCTCACCGTCGACGTCGGCACGTCCGGCGGCCCGGAGGCGGCGGCCAGAGACGCCCGCTACGCCGCGCTCGCCGAGGCGGCCGACCGGCTCCAGGCCGCGACCGTGCTGCTCGGCCACACCAGGGATGATCAGGCCGAGACCGTGCTGCTCGGCCTGGCCAGGGGGAGCGGGCTCAGATCACTGTCCGGCATGGCCCCGGTGACCGGCCGCTACCGCAGGCCGCTGCTGTCCCTCTCCCGTGCCACCACCGTCGCCGCGTGCGCGGCGCTCGGCCTCAGCCCTTGGGACGATCCGCACAACGAGGACCCCCGCTACACCCGTGTACGGGTAAGGACCAGGGTGCTACCGCTGCTGGAGTCGGAGCTGGGGCCCGGCGTGGCCGAGGCGCTCGCCAGGACCGCCGATCTCGCTCGGGACGACGCCGACGCCCTTGACGAATGGGCCGACACGGCGTACCAGAATTGCGCTCTAAGCGATATCACCGGTTCGGTGACGCTGTCCGTACCCGAACTGGAACGCCTCCCAGGCGCCGTCAGGCGGCGGGTCCTGCGGCGGGCGGCCATCGCGGCGGGAACGCCGTCCGGAGCCCTCTCCGCGACCCACGTGCGTGCCGTCGACCGGCTCATCACGGCGTGGCGCGGGCAGAAGGCCGTGGATCTACCCGGGGGTCTGGCCGCTGTGCGGCGGTATGACACCCTGATACTCGCCATCAGTCCCATCCCGTAAGGAACCACAGGTGGACGCTGCCGATATGGGCAAGGACCTCGAGAAAGTCCTGATTCCTCAGGACGAGCTCCAGGCCAAGGTGAAAGAGCTTGCCGGGCGGATCGACGCCGACTACGCGGGCACGGAGCTCCTGCTCGTGGGCGTGTTGAAGGGCGCGGTCATGGTGATGGCCGACCTGGCCAGGGCGTTGCACGTGCCCGTCCAGATGGACTGGATGGCCGTGTCGTCCTACGGCGCGGGCACCAAATCGTCCGGAGTCGTGCGGGTGCTGAAGGACCTCGACACCGACATCATGGGCCGCCACGTGCTGATCGTCGAGGACATCATCGACTCGGGGCTGACCCTTCACTGGCTGCTGGAAAACCTCAAGTCGCGCAACCCGGCCTCGCTGGAGATCTGCGCCGCTTTGCGCAAGCCCGACGCGGTAAAGGTGCCGATCGACGTCAAGTACGTCGGCTTCGACATCCCCAACGAGTTCGTCATTGGTTATGGCCTCGACTACGCGGAGCGTTACCGCAATCTCCCCTTCATCGGCACCTTGGCTCCCCATGTTTACAAGTAGCCGCCGGGAACACCGCGCCACCTGACGTACGTTGGTAGGGCAAGACCGGTGTAGCGGGCGGTCCCTCCGCGCGCTTCCCCGGTGTACCTTCTGACTCCGGGAGGGTGACCAAGCGTCCCCTTCGGGTAGTCAGAAGTCGCGGCGTCGGATGCCGCGGCCCCGGGAATTCCCGGGGTTCCAGGCCATGGTCAGGAAGGGACGGGCCCGCAAGGGGTTCCGCATCGGATGGATCTCAAGCGATTTACACGTGGGCCACTGCTGTGGATCCTGGGCATCGTCGTGCTGCTCCTGCTCGTCACCCAGCTCTGGAGCGGCGGCGGCAATTTCAAGCAGGCCGACACGTCCACAGTCCTCCAGCAGATTCGCACCGGCAATGTAAGCAACGCCAAGATTGTCGACAAGGATCAGCGCATCGAGCTGACGCTGATCAAGCCGATCACGGTCAGGCCGGGTGACACGGCGACCAACATGATCCAGTCTGACTGGGTCGCCGGCTACGGGCCGAAGCTGACCGAAGAGCTGCAGGCGCAGGTTCAGGCGGGCACGACCAAGAGCTTCACCACCGAGGTGCCCCAGGAGAACTTCCTGGTCAGCATCCTGGTGAGCTTCCTGCCGATCGTCTTCATCGTCCTCATCTTCCTGTTCATCATGAACCAGATGCAGGGCGGCGGCTCACGGGTCATGAGCTTCGGCAAGTCCAAGGCGAAGCTGATCACCAAGGACACCCCCAAGACCACCTTCTCCGACGTCGCGGGCGCCGACGAGGCCATCGAGGAG
Organism: Nonomuraea sp. NPDC048901; assembly: GCF_040649695.1. Lineage (NCBI taxonomy): Bacteria > Bacillati > Actinomycetota > Actinomycetes > Streptosporangiales > Streptosporangiaceae > Nonomuraea > Nonomuraea sp. NPDC048901. The sequence goes on from NZ_JBEZFW010000001.1 coordinate 509,342, forward strand.
CTCCAGGAGATCAAGGAGTTCCTGCAGGCCCCGGCCAAGTTCCAGGCGATCGGGGCGAAGATCCCCAAGGGCGTGCTGCTGTACGGCCCGCCCGGCACCGGCAAGACGCTGCTCGCCCGCGCGGTCGCGGGTGAGGCCGGCGTGCCGTTCTACTCGATCTCCGGCTCCGACTTCGTCGAGATGTTCGTCGGCGTCGGCGCCTCGCGGGTCCGCGACCTGTTCGAGCAGGCCAAGGCCAACGCGCCGGCGATCATCTTCATCGACGAGATCGACGCCGTCGGCCGGCACCGCGGCGCGGGCCTGGGCGGCGGTCACGACGAGCGCGAGCAGACGCTCAACCAGCTGCTCGTCGAGATGGACGGCTTCGACGTCAAGGGCGGCGTGATCCTCATCGCCGCGACCAACCGGCCCGACATCCTCGACCCGGCGCTGCTGCGTCCGGGCCGATTCGACCGGCAGGTCACCGTCGACCGCCCCGACCTGGAGGGCCGCAAGGGCATCCTCAGGGTCCACGGTCGCGGCAAGCCGTTCGAGCCGGCGGTCGACCTCGACGTCATCGCCCGTCGCACGCCCGGGTTCACCGGTGCCGACCTGGCCAACGTGATCAACGAGGCGGCGCTGCTCACCGCGCGCGCCGACAAGAAGCTGATCTCGATGGACATCCTCGAGGAGTCGATCGACCGCGTCATGGCAGGACCCGAGCGCAAGTCGCGGGTCATGTCCGACAAGGAAAAGAAGATGATCGCCTACCACGAGGGCGGTCACGCGTTGGTGGCGCACGCGCTGCCCAACTCCGACCCGGTCCACAAGATCACGATCCTGTCCCGTGGCCGCGCCCTGGGTTACACCATGACGCTGCCGATGGAGGACAAGTTCCTGGCCACCAGGTCCGAGATGATGGACCAGCTCGCGATGCTCATCGGCGGTCGTGCGGCGGAGGAGCTCGTCTTCCACGAGCCCACCACCGGCGCCTCCAACGACATCGAGAAGGCCACGGCGGTCGCCCGCCGCATGGTGACCGAATACGGCATGAGCGAGCAGCTCGGCGCCCGTAAGTTCGGCTCCGGCCAGGCCGAGGTCTTCCTGGGCCGCGAGATGGGTCACGAGCGCGACTACTCCGAGAAGATCGCTTCGACGATCGACGAGGAAGTCCGCCGGATGATCGAGACGGCGCACGACCAGGCGTGGGACATCCTGGTCGAATACCGCGACGTGCTCGACAACCTGGTGCTGCAGCTCATGGAGAAGGAGACGCTCTCCCGCGACCAGGTGCTGGAGGTCTTCGCCCCGGTCGTGGTCAAGGAGCACCGCCCGTCCTACGCGGGCTACGGCAAGCGGCTCCCCTCGGACCGCCCGCCGATCCTGACCCCGAAGGAGCAGTCGGCCAACGGCTCGCTCGCCGCCGCCAGTCACCAGGACGCGCTGCCCTCTGGAGACAGTGCGTGAGTTCGCAAGACGTAGACCTGGGCCGGATCGAGAAGGCCGTCCGCGAGATCCTTTACGCCATCGGCGAGGATCCCGACCGTGACGGCCTGCTCGACACGCCCTCTCGGGTGGCCCGGGCCTACGCCGAGCAGTTCTCCGGCCTCGGACAGACGCCGGAGGGCGTGCTCAACAAGGTCTTCGACGTCGACCACGACGAGATGGTGCTCGTCAGGGACATCGAGGTCTACTCCACCTGCGAGCACCACCTGGTGCCCTTCCACGGGGTGGCCCACGTGGGCTACATCCCCAACGAGCGCGGCCAGGTGACCGGGCTGTCCAAGCTGGCCCGCCTGGTGGACGTCTTCGCCCGCCGCCCGCAGGTGCAGGAGCGGATGACCTCGCAGATCGCCGACGCGCTGATGCGCGTGCTGGAGCCGCGCGGGGTGATCGTGGTGGTGGAGTGTGAGCACCTCTGCATGACCATGCGCGGGGTCCGCAAGCCGGGCGCGAAGACGGTGACCTCGGCGGTGCGCGGCGATTTCCGTACGAGCGACAAGACCCGCGCCGAGGCGATGGCGCTGATCCTGCACCGATAAGCGCCAGCCGGTCAGCCTGGGGCGCTGACCCTGCACCGATAGGCAGCTGCCCTGATAAGCACCAGTCAGCGGGCCTATGGCACTGATCGGATTGTTATTTGTGTGTGGGCACCCTCCACAGACCCCATCAACCACGACCGCCTAGGCTTGGGGCATGGTTGTCGGAGCAGAGGCGCGGTGCCTCGTCATGGGCGTGGTCAACGTCACGCCGGACTCGTTCTCCGACGGGGGCCTGTGGTTCGACGAGGCGGCCGCTATCCGGCACGGACTGGAGCTGGTCGGTGAGGGGGCCGACATCGTCGACGTGGGTGGCGAGTCCACCCGCCCCGGCGCCGCCAGAGTGCCGCTCGACGAGGAGCTGGCCCGCGTCGTGCCAGTGATCAGGGCGCTCAGCGCCGAGGGAGTGGCGGTCAGCGTCGACACCATGCGGGCCGAGGTCGCCAAGGCGGCGGTGGAGGCGGGGGCGAGGCTGGTCAACGACGTGAGCGGCGGCCTGGCCGATCCCGAGATGCCGCGCGTGGTGGCCGCCACCGGCGTCGACTATGTGGTCATGCACTGGCGCGGCCACAGCCATGACATGGACCGCCGGGCCGTCTACGACGACGTCGTGACCGAGGTGCGCGAGGAGCTCGCCAAGCGGGTCGACCTGGTGCTGGCCGAGGGCGTGTCCGAGGAGCAGATCGTGCTCGACCCCGGGTTGGGCTTCGCCAAGAACCCCGCGCACAACTGGGAGTTGCTCGCCGGGATGGGGGAGCTGGCCGAGCTCGGCTATCCGCTGCTGATCGGGGCCTCGCGCAAGCGGTTCCTGGGGCGGCTGCTCGCCGACGCCGACGGCACGCCGCGCCCGTTCAGCGGCAGTGACGACGCCACGGTGGCCGTGACGGCGCTGGCCGCGCACGCCGGTGCCTGGTGCGTACGAGTGCACGAAGTAGGTCCCAATGCCGATGCCGTGCGCGTGGCCGCCGCATGGAAGAGACCCGGAGCCAACACATGAGTGTCGACACCGCCGCGATCGAGACGGTCAACCAGGACTTCTATCTCGCGATCGAGGACGCCAACCTCGACAAGATGACCGAGATCTGGGCCGAGGACTCCGCCGACGAGCAGGTCAGCTGCGTACATCCGGGCTGGACCCTGCTCTCGGGGCGGTCCGAGGTGCTGCGCTCCTGGGCGCTCATCATGGCCAACACCACCTACATCCAGTTCGTGCTGACCGACGTCAACACCACCGTGCTGGGCGATGTGGCCGTGCTCACCTGCGTCGAGAACATCCTCACCGCCGGCGAGGAGGGCGAGTCCAGCTTCGCCGCCGGCAAGGTGGTGGCCAGTAACGTCTACGTGCGCACGGCGCAGGGCTGGCGGCTGTGGATGCATCACGGTTCGCCGGTGCTCCAGGGTGACGACGACGAGGAGGAAGGCGAGCTTGAGGTCTGATCGCATCGCGCTGAAGGGCCTGCGGGCCCGGGGCCGGCACGGCGTGCTGGCGGCCGAGCGTGAGCTCGGGCAGGAGTTCGTGGTCGACGCGACGCTGTTCCTCGACACCGCCCCCGCCGCCGCCTCCGACGACCTCGGCAAGACGGTCCACTATGGTGAGCTCGCCCAGGCGCTGGTCGCCGTGGTGGAAGGCGAGCCGGTCGAGCTGATCGAGACGCTCGCGCAGCGCCTCGCCGACGTGTGCCTGGCCGCCGGCCTGGTGGAGTCGGTCGAGGTGAGTGTGCACAAGCCCGCGGCACCGATCCCGCTGCCGTTCGACGACGTGGTCGTCACCATCCATCGGAGTCGCGAATGAACTTTGGTGAGCAGAACGTGGTGAGCAGTAGGTGAGCGAGAGGAGTAGCACGTGAACGTCGTACTGTCTCTCGGTAGCAATCTCGGACGGCGCTTCCAGACCTTGCAGGACGCCATCGACACCCTTTTCGACGCACCGGGGCTGGAGTTCGTCGCGAGCTCGCCCGTCTATGAGACCGACCCGGTCGGCGGTCCCGCCGGGCAGCGCCCCTACCTCAACGCGATCGTCATCGCCGAGACCTCGCTCCAACCGCAGGCGCTGCTGGAGCGGGCGCAGGGCGTCGAGAATGCCTTCGGGCGGGAGCGCAAGGAACGCTGGGGCCCGCGCACGCTCGACATCGACCTGATCGTCGTGGGTGACACGGTCTCCGACGACCCCGACCTGACGCTGCCGCACCCGCTCGCGCACGAGCGGGCCTTCGTCCTCGTCCCGTGGGCGGATGTGGACCCCGACGGCGTGCTGCCCGGCCAGGGCCAGGTCGCCGACCTGCTCACGGACCTCGACCAGAGCGGCGTACGGCTGCGTGCTGACCTCAAGCTGCAGAGCCCGGATTGAGGCCCACTCGCCCCGGCCTGCTGGTCGGCATCATCGTCGTCGTGGCGCTGGTCGCCTGGATGGTGGTCAGGGAGTTCTACGCCGACCTGCCCATCGTGCCGTGGACCGCCATCCCCACCGTCCTACTGCTGGCCCTCGGAGAGGCCTACAGCGGATGGGTGACGAAGGCCCGGATCGACCGCAAACCTGACACCAAGCCGGTCGAGCCGCTGGCGGTGGCCCGGCTGGCGGCCTTGGGCAAGGCGTCGGCCTATGTGGGTGCGGTGTTCGCGGGTGTCTTCGGTGGGTTCGTCCTGCACACGGTCCAGCTGTTCACCAGGGAGACGCCGCGGTTCGAGTTCTTCATCGCGGTGGGCTCGCTGCTGGCGTTCGTGGTGCTGATCTGCGCCGCCCTCTTCCTGGAACACGCTTGCCGCATCCCGAAGGACCCGGAGGATCAGCGGCCCAGGTAGAGCGTGACAGTGTGCTCGACGTCGGACGTCATGGGCTCAAGCTAGCGGCCATGGTCAACTCTTGTCCGGCACTTGTTCGGCAGGAGCCCGCTTGCGGCCGAAGAGGTAGATGACCGGGAGGGTGCAGATCAGCGGGCCCAGGATGGCGAGCGGGCGTTCCAGCCACCATCTGAGGTCCGGTGGCACCTCGCCGCCGAGCGTGCCGAAGAACCACCACAGCAGACCCAGCGCGATCGCCATCCCTGTGGTGTGGAAGAGGAACAGCGGCAGGGCGTAGCGGTTGATGGTGCCGTTGACCCGGCGCCACCCGGGCTTCTCCAGGACGCGCTCCATCGACGGCCGCAACACCTCCACCAGGCCGATCTGGAAAAGCAGCAGCGCCACGATGACGAAGGTGGGCGGCGCCATGTTCGACCACTTGTCACCCGGCACCCCGACCATCGAGCCCGGGTAGATACCCGAGTAGACCAGGCCGAACAGGGCGAACAGCCCGGTCCACAGGACCCCCACGTCATAGCGCCTGGGCAGGATGACGATCCGGTCGTAGAAGAAGCCGGCCTGGTGGGCCAGCCCCCAGACGATGATCATGTTCAGCCAGCCGACCCACTCGACGCCGTACCGGAAGCGGACCACGTCGATCACCAGGGCGGCGCCGCCCAGCCAGATGAGAGCCAGCACGTCGTAGTGGCGGTGCACCCACAACGCCACGGGCAGCAGCGCGATCAGCACCAGGTAGACGCCGAGGAACCAGAGCGGGCTGAGCACGAGCAGCACCACTCGCCACATCCACTCGACGTGGAACACCCAGGTCACGACCGCGCCGATGGTGAGCCACACGCCCGACAGCACGAGCGCGGGGGCGGCCAGCGCGCGGATGCGCCGCCAGACGAACCGGCCGATGCCGATGCCGCGGGCCTGGGCGCGGCTCCACGACAGCAGGTGTACGTGGCCGCCGACGTAGAAGAAGAGCGGCAGCACCTGAAGCAGCCAGGTGAGTATCCACAGCCCCGAGGTGAAGCCGAGCGGGCTGGTCGGTTCGGGGCCCTCGGGCTTCCACTGCAGGATGGTGAACGCCCAGTGCCACACCACCACCACGATCAGACTGAGAGCGCGCAGCCAGTCGACATATTTGTCCCGCTGCGGAGTCGCGACGTCGGTCACTTGTCGATGTCACCCACGACGAAGAACATCGAGCCGAGGATCGCCACCATGTCGGCCACCAGATGCCCGGGCAGCATCTCCCGGAGCACCTGGATGTTGCTGTAAGACGCGGAGCGCAGCTTGAGCCGCCATGGAGTCTTGTCCCCCTTGGACACGAGGTAGTAGCCGTTGATGCCGAGCGGGTTCTCGGTCCAGGCGTACGTGTGGCCCTCCGGCACCTTGAGCACCTTGGGCAGTCGCTGGTTGATGGGACCCGGCGGCAGCGAGCGCAGCCGGTCGACGCACGCGTCGGCCAGGTCCAGCGAGACTCTGAGCTGGTCGAGCAGGATCTCGAAGCGGGCGTGGCAGTCGCCCGCGCCGCGCGTGACCACCTTCACCGGCAGCTCGGGATAGGCCAGGTACGGCTGGTCGCGCCGCAGGTCGAGGTCGACACCGGAGGCACGGGCGATGGGGCCGCTCACGCCGTACTGCAGGATCTGCTCGCGGGTCAGGACGCCGACACCCTTGGTACGGGCCAGGAAGATCTCGTTGTTGAGGATGAGATTCTCGATGTCGGGCACCCGGCGCCGGGTCTCGGCGACGGTCTCCGACACCCGGTCCAGCCAGCCGTACGGCAGGTCCTCCTTCAGCCCGCCGACCCGGTTGAACATGTAGTGCATCCGGCCGCCGGAGATCTCCTCCATCACGGCCTGGATGCGCTCGCGCTCGTTGAAGGCGTAGAAGATGGGGGTGATCGCGCCCAGCTCCAGCGGGTACGAGCCGAGGAACATCAGGTGGCTCAGCACCCGGTTGAGCTCGGCCAGCAGCGTACGCGCCCACACGGCCCGTACCGGCACCTCCATGCCCAGCATGCGCTCGGCGGCCAGCACCACGCCCAGTTCGTTGGCGAACCCGGCCAGCCAGTCGTGCCTGTTGGCCAGCATGATGATCTGCCGGTAGTCGCGGACCTCGAACAGCTTCTCCGCGCCCCGGTGCATATAACCGATGATCGGCTCGGCCGTGGCGATGCGCTCGCCGTCGAGGGTGAGCCGCAGCCTGAGCACCCCGTGCGTCGACGGGTGCTGTGGGCCGATGTTGAGGATCATGTCCTCGGTGGCCAGCTCTTTCGCCCCGACGCCGATCCCGACCACGCGTTCCGTCATATGGCAATGCTGCCACCGGCAGTCGTGGTGATCCAGCACAGGAAGAGGTCAAGGAACCCTATATCGGCGCATTCCGCCCACTGGACCGGGGAGGAACATCGAGAACGGGGGGAGAAAACCGTGCAAAGAATTCTTTTCGATCTTGCCGCTCTGATCTCGCGGGTGGCGATCGGCGTGATCTTCGTGACCCACGGGTGGCAGAAGATGCAGATCGGGGTACCGGTCACGGCCGCCGCCTTCAACCAGATGGGAATACCGCTGCCGTGGCTCTCGGCCGGGTTCGCCATTCTCGTCGAGACCGTCGGCGGGGTCCTGCTCATCATCGGCCTGCTGGTCCGGCTGGCGGCCCTCGGGCTGGTGGTCGACATGCTGGGCGCGATCATCTTCGTCCACGGCGCCCACGGCGTCCTGATCCAGAACGGCGGCTGGGAGCTCGCCGGCGCGCTGGCCGTGGCCTGCCTGCTGCTCGTGGCTGTGGGCGGCGGCCGGCTCGGCATCGACGGCATCCTGCACAACAGCTACCGGCGGCGCGCCGAGCGTCGCGCGGCCGAGCAGGATCTCGCCGGCCACGCGCCGGCCACCTCCATCAGGCCGGAGGCCCCATCGGAGGCGGACACCGCCCCCAGGCCGGAGGCCCCATCGGAGGCGGACACCGCCCCCAGGCCGGTGCCACCGACCGCCCGGGGCGGTGACATGCGGAACGTCGATGACGTCGTCGCCGACGAGCCGTCACGCGGACGTTCACCGAGCGCCTGACCTCAACCCGCCGCGCGAAGGTTCGCCATCGCGCGACCTCAGCGGGCGGCGACGCGGCGGCTGTCGTGCCGCGTCCGTGACCTCAGCGGGCGGCGAGGTCGCGGAGGGCGTCTACGAGGCGGTCCACGTGCTCCTCCGTGGTGCCGATGCCGATCGAGGCGCGGACCGCGGAGGCCGTGTCGTCCTCGCAGCCGCCGTCCGCGGTGCCGAGCAAGTGCCGGACGAACGGGTGCGCGCAGAACTTGCCGTCACGCACGCCGATGCCGTACTCGCCCGACAGCACCTCGGCCACCTCGCGCGCCGAGTGCCCGTCCACGACGAACGAGACGATGCCCACGCGCGGCTGGTCCGGCCCCCAGAGCGACAGCTCGCGCACGCCCTCGATCGCGGCCAGGCCGGACCGGAGCCGGGCGATGAGCCGCTCCTCCTCGCGCACCAGCTCGGTCCAGCCGGTCGCGCTGAGCGCGTCGCAGGCGGCGGCCACGGCGATGGCGCCCAGGACGTTCGGGGTGCCCGCCTCGTGACGCGGTTCGGCGTCCTCGTGCCACTCGATGTCCTCGTCGACGGAGCGTACGGCGCCGCCGCCCTTGAGGTACGGCTCGCCGGAGGAGAGCCAGTCACGGCGGCCGACCAGCACCCCGGCCCCGAAGGGCGCGTAGAGCTTGTGCCCGGAGAAGGCGACGTAGTCGAGGTCGAGCGCGGTCAGGTTGAGCCGCCGGTGCGGCACCAGCTGGGCGGCGTCCACCAGGATGCGGGCTCCGTGGCGGTGCGCGATGTGCGCCAGGGCGGCGATGGGCCAGAGCTCGCCGGTGACGTTCGAGGCGGCGGTGACCACGAGCAGCTTGGGGCCGTCGATCCCGGCCAGCGCCTCGTCGGCGGCGCGGACGGCCTCGCCGGGGAAGGCGGGCGGCGCCAGGCGTACGGACTGCTTCCAGGGCAGCAGGGAGGCGTGGTGCTCGGTGTCGAACACGACCGCGGTCGTGCCCTCGGGCAGGCAGCGGGCCAGCAGGTTCGTCGCGTCGGTGGTGTTGCGGGTGAAGATCACGGCGTCGTCGGGCCGGGCGCCGACGAAGGCCCTGACCGTGTGGCGGGCCTGCTCGTAGCGGGCGGTGGTGAGCTGGGAGGCGTAGCCCGCGCCGCGGTGCACGCTGGAGTAGGCCGGGAGCGCGGCGGTGACGGCGGCACTGACCGGCTCCAGACAGGGGGCGCTCGCCGCGTAGTCGAGGTTGGCGTACGTCACCAGCCTGCCGCCCTTGACCGGTACTTCCAGATCGGCGCCCAGTACGGCGGGGATCGGACGGGCGCGCTCGGCAGCCGGCGCGTCGGTGGCCTGAGCGGGCAGGGAGCTGAAGATCGTCAACGTGGACACGGCGAACCTCCTGGGGCCATCGGACCCCCGGAACACCCAGCGAGCCCGCGCTTGCCCACCACACCTCGTGGCGGACCAGGTCTTCACCCGGGGCACCCCGCCGCGGACGCGAGGGTTGCCGGCCAGCAAGCCGGGGCTGTGCGCTGGCACTCATGACCTACATCCGCACTATAACCGACACCCGGCCATGAATCGCAACCGCGAACTTATGCGGCCCCTGCCTCGTTGGTAACTGAAACCCCTGCTGTGAGGAGTACCTAATGCTGGACTGGGTGGCCGACCCTCAGATCTGGATCGGGTTTTTCACCCTGGTCGCACTAGAGATCGTTCTCGGTATCGACAACATCATCTTCATCTCCATCCTGGCCGGGAAGCTGCCGCCGGAGCAGCGCGACCGGGCCCGCGTCATGGGCCTGGCCGCGGCGCTGATCAGCCGGCTGCTCCTGCTGCTGGCGCTGTCGTGGGTGGTCCGGCTGACCACGCCATTGTTCGAGGTCTTCGGCCACGGGATATCGGGGCGCGACCTGATCCTGCTGCTGGGCGGCCTGTTCCTGCTGGCCAAGAGCGTCACCGAGATCGGGCACAGCATGGAACTGAAGGAGGAGGGCGGCAAGGGACGGGCCGTCACCTCGTTCGCCTCGGTGATCGTGCAGATCATGGTGCTGGACGTGGTGTTCTCGCTCGACTCGGTGATCACCGCCGTGGGCATGGTGGACGAGCTCGGCGTGATGATCGCCGCGGTGATCGTGGCGGTGCTGGTCATGCTGTTCGCGTCCGGGCCGATCAGCAGGTTCGTGGACAAGCATCCGAGCATCAAGATGCTGGCTCTGGCGTTCCTGGTGCTGATCGGGGTGGTGCTCATCGCCGAGGGGCTCGGCCAGCACATCTCCAAGGGCTACATCTACTTCGCGATGGCGTTCTCGGTGATCGTGGAGCTGCTCAACATCCGGATGCGGAGCAGGCATGCCAAGCAAGCCTCCTCATAAGATGAAAAAGTGCGCTTCGATCCCTGGAATCCGGATTTTGTTGCCTACCCCTACGGCGCGTACGCGGAGCTGAGGCGTGACGCCCCCGTCAGCTACTTCGAGCCGACGGGGCAGTGGCTGATCTCCCGGCACGCGGACGTGAACGCGCTGCTCAGAGACCGCCGGCTGGGCCGTTCCTACCTCCACGTGGCCACGCACGAGGAGTTCGGCAGGCCGGAGGAGCCGGCGTTCCAAGAGCCGTTCTGGCGGGTGACCAGGGCCGGCATGCTCGACGTCGAGCCGCCGGTGCACACCAGGCTGCGCCGGCTGGTCTCCAAGGCGTTCACCCCGCGCATGGTCGAGTCGCTGCGCCCCCGGGTCAGGGCCATCGCCGAGGGGCTGGTCGGGGCGTTCGTCGAGAAGGGCGGCGGCGACCTGATCGCCGAGGTGGCCGAGCCGCTGCCGGTGACCGTCATCGCGGAGATGCTCGGCGTACCCGAGGCGGACCGGCACCTGCTGCGCCCCTGGTCGGCCGACATCTGCCGGATGTACGAGCTGAACCCGAGCATGGAGTCGCAGCACCTGGCCGCCAAGGCGGCGGCGGAGTTCGCCGCCTACCTCGCGGACCTGGCCCGCGAGCGTGCCGTACGACCGGGCGACGACCTGATCAGTGCGCTCGCGGCGATCGAGGAGCTCACCGAGGACGAGCTGGTCGGTACGTGCGTGCTGCTGCTCAACGCCGGACACGAGGCGACCGTGAACGTGACGGGCAACGGCTGGTGGTCCCTGTTCAGGAACCCCGCCGAGCTGGTACGCCTGCGCGAGGACCGGAGCCTGCTGCCCACGGCCGTCGAGGAGCTGATGCGCTGGGACACGCCGCTACAGATGTTCGAGCGGTGGGTCCTGGAGGACATCGAGGTGCACGGGGTCGAGATCCCGCGCGGGGCCGAGGTCGCGCTGCTGTTCGGCTCCGCCAACCGCGACGAGACGGTGTTCGCCGACCCTGACCGGCTCGACGTGGGACGGCCGGACAACCCGCACATCTCCTTCGGGGCGGGGATCCACTTCTGCCTGGGCGCGCCGCTGGCCCGCATCGAGCTGATCGAGTCGTTCGGCGCCCTGCTGGAGCGGGCGCCGAAGCTGGAACTCGCCAGCGAGCCGGAATGGAAGCCGGGCTACGTCATCCGCGGCCTGAAGTCCCTCGACCTGACGACGGGTTAGCGCGGCCGTCCGTCGTGGCTGGGGTCCCTAGGCAGGAACCCCCTCCGGGGGAGCGGAAGTAGCCGGTCCGTCGTGGCTGAGGTCCTTCGCCGACGGGTCACCGGCGGTCCTGGACGAGCCAGCCGAAGCCGCCGAGACCCCTCGGGTCGATCAGCTCGCCCTCCTCCGAGGCGCGGGCCAGGGCTCGGAGATAAGCCGTCGGATCGGCATGCGCGAGATCGATGGGCGGACGCGTGCCGGTGACCCCCAGAGCCCTTAGCGCATCGCGCTGTGTGGACAAGCCTGTGGATATCGCACCGGCCCGCCGACCGGCCTCCGCGCACGCGTCGAGCGCCACGTGAGCGGTGATGTCGCAGGTGCCGTCGGGGATGGGCGCGACGACCGCACCATCTCGGTAGCCGGTGAGTGTGCCATGGCACGGACGGTTATCCACAGGGTGTGCATAATCAATGGCCACCGCGCGACCCCTCCTGAGCCGGGTCACCACGGCCGCCCACGCGGCGTCGCGCGGGCACCCGATCTCCCCGCGCGAGCCGATGCGGCCCAGCGACGGCCACCACCGGTCGAGCCAGGCGCGGTCGGAGTCGGGCACCGGGTCGCCCAGCCGTTCCTCACCCGTCTCGGTGTCGACCAGGACCAGCCGCGGCCCGTCGGCCGTCTGCTCGGCCACGTCGAGCGGGACGTTGTCCAGCCACTCGTTGGCGATCGCCAGCCCGGTGATGACGGAGGGGATCCGAGGGCGCCAGTCGATGCTCTTGGGCAGGTCGTCGGGTCTGGGCGAGAGGTCGACGGCGGTGATGTTGAGCCTGGCGCGCAGCCCGGGCTCGGCGGCGTCGAGCACGCGGGCCACCAGGGCGCCCTCTCCGGCGCCGATGTCGACCAGGTCGATGCTCTCCGGGGCGCCGAGGTCGGCGTCGACCTGGGTGAGCAGGGCCAGAACCGCGTCGGCGAAGGCGGCCGAGGCGCTGACCGACGTACGGAAGTGGCCCGAAGGGCGCTCACGGAGGTAGAAACCGTCCTCGCCGTACAGCGCGTACTGCATCGCGGCGCGCCACGTGAGCCACATGCCCTGGACTATCTCACGAAGTAAGCCCCCCCGTAGATCAACGCGGGCGTCGGGTCGTCAACTCGGCGCCCGCCACCACGAGATGAACCCCTCTCCTCATCTCTTCCGACAGGGGGTGCAGGTTTTGTATGCCCTTGTCCCTTTTGTGGGTAACTCAACATGCGGCAAAAGCCTGGTCACGTACGTAGTCGCGAGCGGCCGTTACTCTGGGCGGCAGTGCCATCAGGGTCGACAGGGGTGGACGTCATGGACGCAGGGGATCGGCCGGCGCGGCTGGCCGTGGGCGTGCTGGGCGCGGGCAAGGTGGGTTCGGTGCTCGGTGCCGCACTGGCGCAGGCCGGGCACCACGTGGTCGCCGCCAGCGGGGTCTCCGACGCCTCGCACCGGTGGGCGGCGGAGCGACTCGGCGTACGGCCGACGCGGCCCGAGGAGGTCGTCAAGACGGCTGGGCTGATCCTGCTCACCGTGCCCGACGACGCGCTGCCCGATCTGGTCAACGGTCTCGCGTCGACCGGCGCGGACCTCCAGGGCAAGCTGCTCGTGCACACCAGCGGCGCGTATGGGCTGTCGGTGCTGGAGCCGGCCGCCAGGGCGGGCGCGCTGCCGCTCGCGCTCCACCCGGTGATGACGTTCACCGGGCGGGACGACGACCTCAACCGCATCACCGGCATCTCGTTCGGCGTGACGGCGCCCGACACGCTCAGGCCCATCGCCGAGGCGCTGGTCATCGAGATGGGCGGCGAGCCGGTCTGGATCGCCGACTCCGACCGTGCCCTCTACCACGCGGCCCTGGCCGGGGCGGCCAACCACATGGTCACGCTCATCGCCGAGTCGCAGGAGCTCCTGCGGGGCATCGGCGTGGAGCATCCGGGCATCATGCTCGGCCCGCTGCTCGGCGCGGCGCTCGACAACGTGCTGCGGCTCGGCATCGCCGGGCTGACCGGTCCCGTGGTGCGGGGCGACGCGGGCACCGTACGCAAGCATGTCGACGCGCTGATCCTGGCGGCACCCGAGGCGGCCGACGCCTACATCGCCCTCGCTAGGCTCACGGCGGACCGCGCGCTCGCCGCGGGGCTGCTGAAGCCCGAAGAGGCCGAGCGCCTGCTCGACGCGCTCGGAGGCAACATATGGACCTGATCGTCGCCAAGAACCGTACCGACCTGGTCAAAGCGCGCGGCGAGGGGAGCGTCGCGCTGGTGCCCACCATGGGTGCGCTGCATGAGGGTCACCGCTCCCTGATCCGCGAGGCCCGCGTACGCGCCGACCACGTCGTGGTCAGCATCTTCGTCAATCCTCTGCAATTTTCGCCAAACGAGGATTTTTCCCGCTATCCGCGGACGTTCGACGCGGACCTGGAGGCGTGCCGGGCCGAAGGCGTGGACGTCGTCTTCGCCCCGTCGGTCGACGACATGTACCCCGCCGGCCGCCAGGTCAGCGTCCAGTCGGGCGAGATGGGCACGATCGTCGAGGGCGCCGTCCGGCCCGGCCACTTCGACGGTGTGCTCACGGTGGTGCTCAAGCTGTTCAACCTCGTCCAGCCCGACGTGGCGGTCTTCGGGCAGAAGGACGCCCAGCAACTCGCCATGATCCGCAGGATGGTCGCCGACCTCGACCTGCCGATCGACATCGTCGGCGCGCCGACCGTCCGCGAGCCCGACGGCCTGGCGCTGTCGAGCCGCAACCGCTACCTGTCCGCCGACGAGCGGCAGGTCGCCCTGACGCTCTCCAGGGCCCTGCGGGCGGGCGCGGCGGAGTCCGTCCCGGCCAGGATCCGGGCGGCGGCGCTGGCCGTGCTCGAGGGCGCGGCTCCCCAACTCGCGCTCGACTATCTGGTGCTCGTCGATCCGGCCACGTTCGCCGAGGTGAGCGAGTCTTACCGGGGCGAGGCGGTGCTGGCGGTGGCCGCCAAGGTCGGCACCACCCGGCTGATCGACAACGCCGTCCTGTCGCTCGATCCGGCCTGACAGAGGCATCGCCACAGCTCTACGCGTACCTGGAGGACTGAGCCACCCCCCGGAGGCACCACCTTCGCCCGTGGGTTATCGTCATGTTGACGAAATCGCCTCAATGAGGAGACTCCATGAGTGCACCGGCGATTCCCCTCCGACTGACGGCCCCCGATCCCGGCTGGATCGCCGAGGCGGACGTGGTCGTCGTGGGCTCCGGCATCGCGGGGCTGACCGTGGCCCTGCGCTATGCCGAGCTGGATCCCGCGGCCAAGGTCCTCGTCGTCACCAAGGACGTACTCTCGTCCGGGTCGACCCGGTGGGCCCAGGGCGGGATCGCGGCGGTGCTCGACCCGCGCGACAGTCCCGACGAGCACCTGAGCGACACGCTGATCGCCGGAGTGGGCCTGTGCGACGTGCGGGCCGTACGGACGCTGGTGACCGAGGGGCCGGGCGCGCTGCGGCGGCTGATGGAGCGCGGCGCCCGGTTCGACCGGACCCCCGACGGCGAGCTCCAGCTCACCCGGGAAGGCGGCCACCGGCGCGACAGGATCGTGCACGCGGGCGGCGACGCCACCGGGGCCGAGGTGCAGCGGGCGCTGGCCGAGGCGGTCAGGGCGGGCGCGGTGGAGGTCATCGAGCACGCGCTGGTCCTCGACCTGCTGACGGACGCGCGCGGCCGGGCCAGAGGCGTGACACTGCACGTCATGGGCGAGGGCGCCCGCGACGGCGTGGGCGCGGTGCACGCGCGGGCGGTCGTGCTGGCCACCGGCGGCATGGGGCAGGTGTACGCGGCCACCACGAACCCCGTCGTCTCCACCGGCGACGGCGTCGCGCTCGCGCTCAGGGCGGGGGCCGTGGTGCGTGACATCGAGTTCGTCCAGTTCCATCCCACGGTGCTGTGGCTCGGCGAGGAGTCGACCGGGCAGCAGCCGCTGATCTCCGAGGCGGTCAGGGGTGAGGGCGCCTTCCTGGTCGACCACGAGGGCCGCGCGTTCATGAACGGCGTGCACGAGCTGGCCGACCTGGCGCCACGCGACGTCGTCGCCAAGGCCATCATGCGGACGATGCGCGAGAGCGGGCAGAGCCACGTCTTCCTCGATGGCCGCCACTTCGGCGCGGACCGGTGGACGACCCGCTTCCCCACGATCTACGCGGTCTGCCGCGAGCACGGCATCGACCCGGCCACCGAGCCCATCCCCGTCGCCCCGGCCGCCCACTACGCCAGCGGCGGGGTCAGGACCGATCTGCACGGCCGTACCTCCATCGAGGGCCTGTACGCGTGCGGCGAGGTCGCGTGCACGGGCGTGCACGGCGCGAACAGGCTCGCGTCCAACTCGCTGCTGGAGGGCCTGGTCTTCGCCGAACGCATCGCCGCGGACATCCACGCGTCGGTGCAGCCGGAAGAGGTGCCGGGCGAGGTGGTCGCGAGCCGGGCGGCCACGGGCTTGGCCGACCCGCGGATCCGTACCAAGGTCCAGGCCCGCATGAGCGGGGGAGCGAGCGTGCTGCGCAGCCGCGAGTCGCTCGCGGAGACGGCGCGGGCACTCCGCGACGCCCGCTGGACCCCGGTCCAGGTCCAGCCGTGTACGGAGTCGTGGGAGGCCACGAACCTGCTGACCGTCGCCACCGTGCTGGTCGGCGCCGCCCGGGCCCGGCTGGAGACCCGCGGCTCGCATTGGCGCGAGGACTTCCCCGACCGAGACGACAATGACTGGCTGGGCCACCTGGACGTGACCCTGACCGAGGAGGGGCCCCAGATGACGTACACGCCGCACGGCGACACCACGCCGCCGCGACTGGCGCAGGAGCTCGCCGCCGCCGGGCTGGATCCGGCGGAGATCGACGCCTTGATCGACCGGGCGCTCGCCGAGGACCTGCAGGAGGCGGGCGACGTGACGAGCCTGGCCACCATTCCGGCGGAGCAGCGCGCGGTCGCCGACGTGGTGGCCCGCAAGGACGGCATCGTCGCCGGGCTGGCCGTAGCCGAGGCGGTGTTCGTCCGGCTGGGCGCGGCCCGTACGGAGCGGCGGGCCAAGGACGGCGAGCGCGTCCGGGCGGGCGACGTACTGATGACCGTGGAGGGCCCGGTCAGGGGCCTGCTGACGGCGGAGCGCACCGCGCTCAACCTGCTCACGCACCTGTCCGGCATCGCGACACTGACCGGCAGGTGGGTCGAGGCGGTCAGCGGCACCCGGGCGAGGGTGCGTGACAGCCGCAAGACGCTGCCCGGACTGCGGGCGCTGGAGAAGTACGCGGTGCGCTGCGGCGGCGGCGTCAACCACCGGATGTCCCTGTCGGACGCGGCGCTGATCAAGGACAACCACGTGGTGGCCGCCGGCGGCGTGGCCGAGGCGTTCCGCGCGGTGAGAGAGCGCTATCCGGAGCTGCCGATCGAGGTGGAGGTGGACCGGATCGACCAGCTCGGCCCGGTGCTCGAAGAAGGCGCCGAGGAGATCCTTCTCGACAACTTCACGGTCGAGGAGACCGCCCAAGCCGTCCACATCGTGAGAAATCGGGCGAAGCTTGAGGCTAGTGGAGGGTTGACCTTGGAATCGGCCCGTGCTGTGGCCGAAACTGGCGTTGACTACCTTGCGGTGGGAGCGCTCACGCACTCGGCGCCGGCCCTCGACATCGCACTGGATCTACGGGGGTAATCGATGCTGCTAACGATCGACGTCGGCAACACGCACACGGTGCTCGGCCTGTTCGAGGGCGAGGAAGTCATCGAGCACTGGCGGCTGGCCACGGACGCCCGCCGCACCGCCGACGAGATCGCGGTCGTGCTCCAAGGGCTGCTCGCCCAGTCTCCATTGCTCAAGGGAGCCGATGTCAGCGGCATCGCGATCTGCTCGACCGTGCCGAGTGTGCTCAACGAGATGCGCGAGATGTGCCGCCGCTACTACGGCGACGTGACCGCGGTGATCGTGGAGCCGGGCATACGTACCGGCGTGCCCGTCCGCATGGACAACCCCAAGGAGGTCGGCAGCGACCGGATCGTCAACGCGCTGGCGGCCATCGACCAGTACGGCGGCCCCTGCGTCATCGTCGACTTCGGCACCGCGACCTCGTTCGACGCGGTGTCGGCCAAGGGCGAGTACATCGGCGCGGTCACCGCGCCCGGCATCGAGATCTCCGTCGACGCCCTGGCGGCGGCGGGCGCCCAGCTGCACAAGGTGGAGCTGGTCAGGCCGCGCTCGGTCATCGCCAAGAACACCGTCGAGGCGCTCCAGGCCGGCATCATCTACGGCTTCGCGGGCCAGGTCGACGGCATCGTGGAGCGGATGACGGCCGAGCTGGCCGACGACCCCGACGAGGTGACCGTGGTGGCCACCGGCGGGCACGCGGCGCTGGTGGTGGGCGAGTCGCGCTCGATCGACGTGCACGAGCCGTGGCTGACGCTCATCGGCCTGCGGCTGATCTACAACCGGAACACGACATGAACAAGCGGCCCCCCGCTCGGGTGAGGGGGCCGCTTGCGTTCGTGGACTGTCGCTACCTGGCCGGTTACTCGGAGTCGCCGGTGTACAGGTCGCTCCAGCTGCCGCAGTTGCGCGGGTAGGAGCCGTGGAGGTCGATCTGGCAGACCTTCACGCGGAGGCTGGAGACGTCGTCGCTGTCGAAGGAGAAGCGCTTGAAGGCCGGGTAGCCGCAGTACTTCTTGGTGTAGACCGTCGACCAGTTGTCGTCGAAGTCGCTGGCCTGGAACTTCACGTACGCGCACTTGCCGCCCTCGTCGTAGCTGCGGTGGTCCAGGTCCCAGAGCTTGCCCTTGACGGTGATCGTGTTCGACTCGTGGTCGTCGTCGTTCCAATCCACGCTGACCCAGCCGGAGGCCTTGGCCTGGTAGTGCTGCGAGTAAACCGGGCCCCAGGAGTCGGAGTCCGCGGTGCTGGCGCTGGCGGCCGAGGGCAGCGCTAAGGCCAGCGCGCTCGTGGCGGCGACGGCGGCGAGGCCGGTCGCGAGCTTCTTCATCATGATCTCTCCTTGAGCTCCCCCTGGGCCGGCGCCTTGCCGGTTCCCCCCTGAGCTCGATGTGTCATTGGTACGGGAGAGCTCTTGCAGTCACCCTGCAGAGAGGTGACGAGCCCTTGCAGTTCGCCATATCCCCTACTCTTTGATGCTGTGAGCGACGAACTTCCCGAGCAGATGCGCATCCGGAGGGAGAAGCTCGACCGCCTTCGCAGTGAGGGCGTCGATCCTTACCCGGTGACCTTTCCCCGCACGGCGACCAACGCGGAGGTCAGGGAGAAATACCAGGCCCTCGACCCGGACACCGCGACCGGTGACAAGGTCGGCGTCGCGGGCCGCGTCATGCTCAACCGCGTGGGCGGCAAGCTCTGCTTCGCCACACTCCGCGACGGCAGCGGCGACCTGCAGGTGATGATCTCGCTCGACAAGGTCGGCGAGGAGTCGCTGGCGGCCTGGAAGCGCGACGTCGACCTGGGCGACCACGTGGGTGTGGAGGGCGAGGTCATCACCTCCCGCCGCGGCGAGCTGTCGATCCTGGCCGACCGCTGGCAGATCACCGCCAAGTGCCTGCGCCCGCTGCCGGAGAAGCACGTCGGCCTCACCGACCCCGAGGCCCGCGTACGCCAGCGCTACGTCGACCTCATCGTCAACGACGAGGCCCGGGAGATGGCCCGCGTCCGCAGCGCCACGGTGCGCGCGGTGCGCGACTTCTGGCACGAGGAGGGCTACCTCGAGGTCGAGACGCCCATGCTGCAGCCGATCCACGGCGGCGCGGCGGCCCGGCCGTTCAAGACCCACATCAACGCGTACAACATGGAGCTCTACCTTCGCATCGCGATCGAGCTCTACCTGAAGCGGCTCGTGGTCGGCGGCATCGAGAAGGTCTTCGAGATCAACCGCAACTTCCGCAACGAGGGCGCGGACTCCACGCACAACCCCGAGTTCACCATGATCGAGGCGTACGGCACCTACCTCGACTACAACGACATGGCCGACCTGACCCAGCGGATGTACCAGAAGGCCGTCGTGGCCGCTCTGGGCACCTCGGTGGTCGTCCACGACGGCGTCGAGGTGGACCTGGGCATCCCCGAGTGGCCGCGCATCACCCTGTACGGGGCGGTGTCCGAGGCGCTCGGCGAGGAGATCACCACGGAGACCCCGCTGGAGCAGGTCCGGAAACTCGCCGACGGGCGTGAGATCCACTGGGACCCGAAGTGGGGCCAGGGCAAGCTCGTCCAGGAGATCTTCGAGGCCCTCGTCGAGCACACGCTCATCCAGCCGACGTTCGTCATGGACTACCCGCTGGAGACCTCCCCGCTGACCCGCCAGCACCGCGACAACCCGCTGCTGACCGAGAAGTGGGACCTCATCGGGTTCGGCACCGAGCTGGGCACCGCCTACTCCGAGCTCGTCGACCCGGTCGAGCAGCGCCGGCGCCTGGTGGAACAGTCGCTGCTGGCCGCCGGGGGCGACCCGGAGGCCATGCAGCTGGACGAGGACTTCCTGCAGGCGCTGGAGTACGCCATGCCGCCCACGGGTGGCATGGGGGCCGGGATCGACCGGATGATCATGGCTTTCACCGGCAAGAGCATCCGGGAAACGATCTTGTTCCCGCTGGTCAAGCCGACCCACTGACCCGCCTGCCGCCGAAGAGTGTCGGCCCGGCTCCCACGCCGGGCCGTACCGGCCGCTGTCGGGTTGACAGCGGCCCGATCTCCTGCGGCGAGTAGGAGAACGCGGGCGGCGGCGTTCGCCGGTCCCTTAGCGCGGGGAGCGGGCATCTCCCGGCCGCCTGCGCCGAGTGGCTTCTCCCTCTGGCGCATGAACCGTTCATGGTCTTTGGCGGGCGCTGCTGACCCGGCGGCGCGGGGGTACAAAAGACTGCCCTAAGCAGCCACATTTCCGATATTTCGCATATTGAATGCGAAGAATATTCGCGTTTTACGGATTCGGCGCTCAGCAGGTTCGCGGCGCTCTTGGGGAGCGGGCTGGAGCCGTTGTAAGGGCGCCTGTGATCCCTCATCGGGCCCCGAAGTGTGCCGACATATGGCGAGTACTTCACATACAGCCGATCATGTCAATGGCGATGGTCAGAGGGCGGTATCCGCTGGCTTGACGACCTTTCCAGAATGCGTTTACCGTCTGCGAGACGAGCTGCAGCTCTGCTCGGACATAGACGTCTCGAGTTCTGCTGTTGGGGGGAGGGCTCCCGATGTATGTGCTCACTGAGAGCGTCGAGCTTAGCCACGCGGATCTGGCGTTGCTGGCGGAGCTTGCCAAGGGGGTCACGGTTGATCGGGTTGGCAGACGACTGGATATCAGCGGACGCACGGTACGCCGGAGACTTCGGGGTATCTGCGACCGCATCGGCGTCGCCACCGCGATCGAGGCCGTGGCCTGGGCCGCCCGCCGCCAGCTCATCTGACCGTTCGACCGGCCCAGCCGCCCGGGCCCCAGCTGTCAGAGTGCTTGTCGTGGTGTCCGGAGGTCAGTCGGCGATGCGTACGGCGCCCGCGAACGGGCGGCGGGCGATGGACGCGATGCGTACGACGTCGCCGGTCTGCGGCGCGTGGACCATCATGCCGCCGCCTATGTAGATGCCGACGTGGTGCAGGTCACCATAGAAGAAGACCAGGTCGCCGGCGCGCAGCTCCTCCTTGGAGATGTGCCGTCCGGCCGTCCACTGGTCGCCGGTGTAGTGCGGCAGTGAGATGCCCACCCGCTGGTAGGCCGCCATCACGAGGCCGGAGCAGTCGTACGAGGTCGGCCCCTCGGCGCCCCAGACGTACGGCTTGAGCTGCTGCGTGAGCGCCCACCTGGCGGCCGTGGCGGCCTTGCCGGCGCCGATGACCGGCAGGTCGACCCGCGTGGCCCGGGTGCCGGGACGGCCCGCCTCGCCGATCGCCCGCTTGAAGAGACTGCTCTCGACCTTGGCGACGAGCTTGGTGATCTTGTCGCGTTTGGTGCCGAGGCCCTCGACGATCTTCTCGACCTCGTCGATGCGCGTCTTGGCGCTGGCCCTTGCCTGCTCGGCGGCCTGCCTGGCCGTGGTCACCTGGTTGACCTCGAAGCCCTGCTGCTGCTCCAGCGCGTAGGTGGTGGCCGCCCGGTCGAGGAAGCTCTCGGGGTCGTCGGAGGTGCCGAATGCCAGCGCCTGGCCGAAGCCGCCGTTGATGTAGGCGTTCTGGGCCAGCAGCGCGGCCTTGGCGCGCTTCGCGGCCAGATCGGCCTCACTGGTGGACAGCGTCCTCTTGGCCGCCTCAGCCGACTTCTTGGCTGTCTTGAGCTTCTCCCGCTGGCCGTTGAACTCCTCGCTCAGCGTCTCGATCTGGGTGTGGAGCTCCTCGGCCTGCTTGGACAGGTCCTTCAGCGAGGGCTTGGGATCGGCGACGGCGGAGCCGACAGGTACGGCGAAGAGGAGGGTGGCGATGGTCGCCGCGATGACACCCAACCGGGTGGGGATCTTCCGGAGCTCAGAAGGGCGGGCCTGAGCGGCCGCCGGCTTCGTCTCGCGATCGCGGGTCTGCTTCACCAACCAGCTCCTCTCATCGGCGCCTACCGGGTTAGCTGACGGGTTCGGGCCGGAGCAGCCCTACCGAACGACTCGCTCGGATTCACCCCATGGGTGGTGGCGTCGGGATGAGGTCGCCACCGGCGGGTCCCCGGCTCCCCTTACGGGGATTGGGCGCGTCTCCACGCTGGCTCGCGTGGGTGACATCGTCGCTGGACACTAGTGCACTCCGGGTTCGTGCTCAACCAGAACTGCCAAGTCTGTAGAGGTTTCACAACCGAAGGGTCACGAGGTGATCTCGTGCTTGCCGGTGCAGGACAAACTTTATGTCCTTTTTGCACCAAGTTCGTCAAGGCATGGAAGCCTGATGGCCAAGGGATCCCTCATCGTGCTCGATCAACCACGAGATGTCATGAGATGGGAGAGACGTCAGAGTTACGGGGAGGCCGTAATCGGATCTGTACGCTGGAGACCCATGGAGCAGGTCGCCGAAGTGACAGTCCCGGACACGGAAGTCGTCGTCCGGCGTGCTCGCACGCCGGATGTCAGGACGATCCGTCTCCTGGTCGACACCTACGCGGGCGCCGGGCCCCGGCTTCTGGAGAAGGCCACCGTCACTCTGTACGAGGACGTGCAGGAGTTCTGGATCGCCGAGCGCGGCGGCCAAGTGGTCGGCTGTGGCGCGCTGCACGTGCTTTGGGAGGATCTCGCGGAGATTCGCACGGTGGCCGTTGATCCGGAGTTCCGAGGCTTCGGAATCGGGCACCGGATCGTCTCTTCCTTGATCAAAACGGCCCGGGAACTCGGCCTGCGCCGGGTTTTCTGTCTGACTTTTGAGGTGGATTTTTTCGCGAGGCATGGATTCCGCCCCGTACAGGGCACTCCGGTCTCACCCGAGGTCTATGCGGAGCTGCTGGCCTCGTACGACGAGGGTGTCGCCGAGTTCCTCGACCTCGAACACGTCAAGCCCAACACCCTGGGGAACACCCGCATGCTTCTCCACCTGACATCGGGTGACGCGGACCTTGACTAATGGGAAAGGTGATTGTTGATACCTATGTCGATACGTTGGGCAGCACAGGCATGTGTCCTGACACGTGCCACATGCGCACTCGAAGCGAGGTGACACGGTGAGCACCGGACAGCCGCCGTATCCACAGGACGAATCCGGCGAGAACTCTGCGCCTGGCGGATCTGAATACGGACATCACAACACGGGCCGTCCCTATGGCGAGCCCGACCCGGATGCGACGGTCGTTGGCTACCGGGCGGACGACGCCTACGGTCAGCAACCCAACTATGGGCAGCAGCAGCCGGGCTACGGCCAACAGCCGCAGTACGGTCAGCAGCAGCCGGGCTACGGCCAGCAGCCGCAGCAACCGCAGTACGGACAACAGCCGCAGTACGGTCAGCAGCCCGGCTACGGTCAGCAACCGGACTACGGCCAGCAGCCCGGCTACGGTCAGCAACCCGGATACGGTCAGCAGCAGGCTTCGGGTCAGCAACCCGAGTACGGCCAGCCCAACTACGGTCAGCAGCCGCAATCGCAACCCGGTTACGGTCAGCAACCGCAATCCCAGCCTGGATACGGCCAGCAGCCCGGTTACGGGCAGCAGCAGCCGTCCCAGCCGGGCTACGGGCAGCAGCAGCCGTCGCAACCCGGCTACGGCCAGCAGCAGTACGGCCAGCAGCCACCGTCGGGCCAGCAGCCCGGCTATGGCCAGCAGCCCAATTACGGCCAGCAGCCCGGTTACGGGCAGCAGCAGCCGTCCCAGCCGGGCTATGGCCAGCAGCAGCCGTCGCAACCCGGCTACGGCCAGCAGCAGTACGGCCAGCCGGACTACGGTCAGCAGCAGCAGTACGGCCAGCCCGGCTACGGTCAGCAGCCCCAGTACGGCCAGCAGCCCGGCTACGGGCAGCCGCAGCCGCACGGGGTCCAACCGCCCGGCGCCCCGGCCCCGCTCGCCGAGTGGTGGCAGCGGCTCGTGGCGAGGATCATCGACGGTGTCATCTTCGGCATCGCGAACTGGGTGATCGGTCTCGTTTTCGGGGCCATCCTGCTCGCCGGCTACAACTCCGCGACCGGCGTCACGACCGGCCTGATGGGCCCGACGCTCTACGGCATCGTGGTGGCCATCGTGATGACGGCGGTGTACGTCGCCTACGAGTTCTTCATGACCAAGATGAGCGGCCAGACGGTCGGCAAGATGGTCATGGGGATCAAGATCGTGCCCACGGGCACCATGCTGCCTCCGGGCGGCCTGCCTAACGACGTGGCGCTCAAGCGGGCCGGTGGCACCTGGGGTGGATACATCCTCGGCGTCATCCCGTTCGTCGGGTCGCTGCTCGGCGGGATCGTCGTCGCGCTGAACGGTGCCTCCCAGCTCTGGGACAAGCCGCTGCAGCAGACGTTCGCCGACAAGTTCAGCAACACGGTGGTTGTGAAGATCAAGTAGTCTTCGCGGACGCGAAACAGAGGCTGGCCAGCGGTCAGCCTCTGTTTTGTATGTGCGGGCGGCAGCAAAATGGGTAGCGGTCGGTTCGCCGAAGGGGCGAGGTGGGTTATGACCGGGTTGCCGCCGTGGAGTGACGCCGTCCCCGCGGAATGGTGGGAACGCCTGGCCGCCCGGCTCATTGAAGCCCTCGTCTTCGGTGTCTTCTATTACATTCTGTTCGTCGCGCTGTGGGGTGGCTTCCGAACTGTCGGGTTGCTGGAGGCGTTCGACAGCCGGTTGCCCGGCGTGTTCGCCTGGCTGCTCGGTGGGCTGGGATATACGGTCTATGACTGGGCCGCGCATTCCATGAGCGGCCGTACGTTCGGCAAGGCGATCATGAGGATTCGCCTCGAACCGAGCGGCCTTCGGCGCGGTGCTCTGCTGAAACGAGCCCTGGTCTATCCGGGAGCGGCGATGGTCATGGGCATTCCGGTGCTCAATGTGCTGGCCGGAATCTTCGTCTTCGGCGTCGGGATCCTCATCTTGATCGACAAGCCGCTGCAGCGTGGGCCGCACGACCGGCTCGCCGGAACGCGGGTGATCAAAGATCTCCGCTGACCCTTGTGGGCCTGGCGAGAAGTCTTTCCGCAAAATTTTCGCTTGATCCGGTAAGGAGCCTGGAGAGACTGGCATTAGGCTATGGGGCGTCCGGGTTGCCGGATGTTGGCGCACATGGCACATGGACGGCATCCATGTACCACTATGGTCGGGTGCGGGCGGTTGTCCACCTCGTGAGGCATGAGGGGCGCTCATGCCCAGGCCGCTTGTGGATAAAGCGCCCATCGAAACCCCCGTCCGCTGTGGAGGCGAGGACGAATGCAGGCCCTTACCGACGTATTGTCAGCGCTGATCCCACCGGTGGTGGTGGGCGCCGCCTTCATCTTTGGCGTAGTGAAGTTGGTCCGATCCGAGGCCGCCGGACGCCGTCCAAACCCCCAGGATCAGGCCGAGAACCACAACTGAGCCGCCGCTCAGCAGAATCTCTGTAGCGCTGAATTGTCTCCGCGCCTTTCCGGGTATATGTTTGCCCTGGCGAATGAAACAATGCTCCGCGAAAGGATTGCGTAGATGGCCAAGCAGATCCAGGAGATTCTCATCGATGACCTCGATGGGGGCGAGGCCAATGAGACGGTCAGCTTCGCTATTGACGGCTCCTCCTATGAGATTGACCTGAGCGACCTTAACGCCAAGAAGCTGAGGGACGCGCTCACGCCTTTCGTACAGCACGCTCGTCGGTCCGGTGCCGTGACCACGCGTCGGCGCGGTCGCGGCGGGCAGCGTGCGATGAGCCGCGAGAAGAGCTCGGAGATCCGGCAGTGGGCCAAGGCTCACGGTCTGCCGGTGAGCGAGCGTGGCCGAATCGCCTCTACCGTGGTGGAGAAGTACGAACAAGCTCACTAGAGAGCCATCTCCTGACCATGCGCTTATGCCGCTCGCCTAAGAACCCCGGCGAACGCCATAAGCGCATGATCATTTATAGCTGCTTCTCAAATGCTGGACGGTTCGTGACGGCGATCTTCTAATCGCCCATATGTGATCATTTTGGGCTGCCCGCTCGGTCGATTCCGGGCGGTTTTCTGGCATGGTGCGTTCCAGCCCCGGTGTGGGCTCCCCGGTGCGGCGACGCTCTGGATCGGTAACCGCGATGGCCCGGATCGGTAACCTCGCTGACCGGACCGGCGATTTCGTGGCCGCGTGTGCCGTGCCGGGATCGGGATTTCGCGGCCTGCCGGGATCGGGATTTCGCGGCCTGCCGGGTGCCGTGGCACGATCGAGATTCCGCGACCCGCGGGTGCCGTACCACGATCGATTGGCGGCGGGCGCGCTTCCTTACATAGGATGTTTGCGTATGGCTCACGGATCAGGCATGGGCGATGCGCGGGCGGGCTCTCTCCCCGGCACCGGCCGCAAGCCGATCCATGTTGATCTGCCGGCGCCGTGGCGACCAATTCCAGGCGCTTCACGGAAGCGTCCTAAACATCGTTCGCTTGCGGCGTATCGGGAACACGTAACCCCCGATCGGTAGTTGGATAGAGGGTGAACGCCCTGCTCCCGGGGAACGTCTCTGCTATAGAGCGTGTCAGTGGCAGTGGGCACGGTTCGCCGAGCCAGGGCTAGCATGCGGGATGACGGGACCGGATTTACCGGCCTGACTGACCGCTCTGTGAGGAGCGACGAGATGTTCGAGAGGTTCACCGACCGAGCAAGGCGGGTTGTCGTCTTGGCCCAAGAAGAGGCCAGGATGCTCAACCACAACTACATCGGCACTGAGCACATTCTTCTTGGTTTGATCCATGAAGGTGAGGGCGTAGCCGCCAAGGCTCTGGAGAGCCTGGGCATCAGCCTTGAAGGAGTGCGTCAGCAGGTCGAGGAGATCATCGGCCAGGGCCAGTCGGCTCCGTCGGGGCACATTCCGTTCACCCCGCGGGCCAAGAAGGTTCTTGAGCTGTCGCTCCGTGAGGCTTTGCAGCTGGGTCACAACTACATCGGCACCGAGCACATCCTGCTCGGGCTCATCCGTGAGGGTGAGGGTGTGGCCGCCCAGGTGCTGGTCAAGCTTGGAGCCGATCTCAACCGTGTCAGGCAGCAGGTCATCCAGTTGCTCCACGGTTACCAGGGCAAGGAGCCGGCCGCCGCGGGCGGCCCGCAGGAGTCGGCCCCGTCGACCTCCCTGGTGCTCGACCAGTTCGGCCGCAACCTGACCCAGGCCGCCCGCGAGGGCAAGCTGGATCCGGTCATCGGCCGTGAGAAGGAGATCGAGCGGGTCATGCAGGTCCTCTCCCGGAGGACCAAGAACAACCCGGTTCTGATCGGCGAGCCCGGCGTCGGCAAGACCGCCGTCGTCGAGGGCCTGTCACAGAAGATCGTCAGGGGCGAGGTGCCCGAGACGCTGAAGGACAAGCAGCTCTACACCCTTGACCTCGGCGCTCTGGTGGCGGGCTCGCGCTACCGCGGCGACTTCGAAGAGCGCCTGAAGAAGGTGCTCAAGGAGATCCGCACGCGCGGCGACATCATCCTGTTCATCGACGAGCTGCACACGCTCGTCGGCGCGGGCGCGGCCGAGGGCGCGATCGACGCCGCCAGCATCCTCAAGCCGATGCTGGCGCGTGGCGAGCTGCAGACCATCGGCGCCACGACCCTCGACGAATACCGCAAATACCTGGAGAAGGACGCCGCTCTGGAGCGGCGCTTCCAGCCGATCCAGGTGGCCGAGCCCTCGCTCAGCCACACGATCGAGATCCTCAAGGGTCTGCGCGACCGTTACGAGGCGCACCACCGGGTGTCCATCACCGATGGCGCGCTGGTGGCCGCCGCGCAGCTGGCCGATCGCTACATCAGCGACCGCTACCTGCCCGACAAGGCGATCGACCTCATCGACGAGGCCGGTTCGCGGATGCGCATCCGCCGGATGACCGCTCCGCCGGACCTGCGCGAATACGACGAGAAGATCGCCAACGTCCGCAGGGACAAGGAGTCCGCGATCGACGCGCAGGACTTCGAGAAGGCGGCCGCGCTCCGTGACCAGGAGAAGCAGCTCCAGCTCAAGCGCGAGCGGCGCGAGAAGGAGTGGAAGGCCGGCGACATGGACGTCGTGGCCGAGGTCACCGAGGAGCTCATCGCCGAGGTCCTGGCGACGGCCACCGGCATCCCGGTCTTCAAGCTGACCGAGGAGGAGTCGCAGCGCCTGCTCCGCATGGAGGAGGAGCTGCACAAGCGGATCATCGGCCAGGACGACGCCATCAAGGGCCTGTCCAGGTCGATCCGGCGCACCCGCGCCGGGCTGAAGGACCCGCGCCGTCCCGGTGGCTCGTTCATCTTCGCCGGCCCGTCTGGTGTCGGTAAGACCGAGCTGTCCAAGGCGCTGGCGGAGTTCCTCTTCGGTGACGAAGACGCTCTGATCAGCCTGGACATGTCGGAGTTCATGGAGAAGCACACCGTCTCCCGGCTGTTCGGCTCGCCTCCCGGCTACGTCGGCTACGAGGAGGGCGGCCAGCTCACCGAGAAGGTGCGGCGCAAGCCGTTCTCCGTGGTCCTGTTCGACGAGATCGAGAAGGCCCACCCCGACATCTTCAACTCGCTGCTGCAGATCCTGGAAGACGGTCGCCTGACCGACGCCCAGGGCCGGGTGGTCGACTTCAAGAACACGGTCATCATCATGACCACCAACCTCGGCACCCGCGACATCTCCAAGGGCATCGGGGTCGGGTTCGCCAAGTCCAACGACGCCGACTCCAACTACGAGCGGATGAAGGCCAAGGTCCAGGAGGAGCTCAAGCAGCACTTCCGGCCCGAGTTCCTCAACCGTGTCGACGACATCGTGGTCTTCCACCAGCTGACGCCGGCGGAGATCATCCTGATCGTGGACCTGATGCTCGCTCAGGTCGACGCCCGGATGAAGGACCGCGACATGGGGCTCGACGTCTCGCCCGAGGCCAAGCAGCTGCTGGCCGACCGTGGTTACGACCCGGTCATGGGTGCCCGGCCGCTGCGCCGGACCATCCAGCGCGAGCTCGAGGACTCGCTGTCGGAGAAGATCCTGTACGGCGAGCTCCGTCCGGGGCAGATCGTCAAGGTCACGATCGAGGGCGAAGGCGACAACGCGAAGTTCATCTTCACCGGTGAAGACGCGTCGTCCAGCCAGGTCCCCGACTCGGCCGCGGCGATCGCGGCGCCGATCAAGAACTAACGGCGCCCAAGTTCGACCTAGTAACCCCCGTGTGAGGGATCACACGGGGGTTACGTCGTTTCTGCGTCGTTGCCGAATTTTTGGAAACCTGGGTACACCGCCACCGGGAGTAGTACTACACTGCGTAGAGCAATGCCAAGTCTCGTCCAAGTCGTCCCCAAGGCGGCGTTTTCAGGATGAGGGCTGCTCCCTGGGGAGTACTAGGGAATCAACTCAGGGCGGACGCGTGCGCCCCCCGGCAGCAGGCATGCTCGACAGGTCCGCATGATCCCCAAAGCGGGCGACGGGAACGACCATGCAAGCCGTGGAGGATTAAATGCGTCTGCGTCACCAAGACGGAACGCTGGTGCACCTCGCCTACAACGCAGGCGTACACCCGGCGGAGGACCTGGAAAACCTGATCGCCCACCTGACCCGCTACGCGGTGCCGGTGCGCAAGCGGATCGGGGTGGAGCGCATGGGCGTCGGGCTGTGGCTCTCGCCCGGCGTGGCCGACCACCTGACCGCCGACCGCATCGAGCTCGTACGGCTGCGCAGGTCGCTGGAGGAGCGCGGTCTGGAGGTGGTGAGCCTCAACGGCACCGGCGGGCGCAACCTGGAGGTGCCCGGCCCCGACTGGGCCAAGCCGGAGCGCTACCGCTACACGATGGCGCTGGCCAAGATCCTCGCGTTCCTGCTGCCCGACGACGTACGCTTCGGCAGCATCTCCACCATCCCGATCGGCTGGCGCCACGACTGGCCCGCCGACCTGCACGCCATCGCCACCCGGCGGCTCGAACGACTGGCCAGGGAGCTGCGCGGCATCTACAGCGTCACCGGCAAGACCATCCGCGTCGGCTTCGAGCCCTGGCCCGGCTGCGTGCTGGAGACGACGGAGCAGGCGCTGGAGCGGGTGTGCGGGATCGACTCCGAACACCTGGGCGTCTGTCTCGACGCCTGCCACCTGGCCTGCGGCGACGAGGAGCCCGGCGCGGCACTGCGGGGCCTGGCCGCAGCGGGCGCGCCGGTGGTCAAGCTGGGGCACGTGCACAACCACACGGGGGATACGCCCAGCACGGGCGCGGTGCTGTACGACACGATGGCGGCGATGCTGTCGGGGGCCGTGAGCGGGAGCGCGCACATCGAGGTCGAGACGCACAACCTGGCGGTGCCGGGCCGCGCCAAGGGACCGGGGGCGCTGGTGTCCCTGCTGGCCGAACAGCTCGACTGGGCCCGCACCAGCCTGACCGGCCTGGGCCTGCAACTCGCCGCGTAGCCCCGGCCGGGTGCCCGCCGACCTCGTGGGCCAGCTGTCCGAGGCGGCCGGGGCGACCGGTCAGGAGTGGGGCAGGCGGTAGGTGCCGTCGTCGAGGTGTTCGGCGAGGCCGTCCGTGATCAGGCCGTCCAGGGCGCGCTCCCGTTGCACCGGGTCGTCCCACACCACGTCGAGCGCCGCCTTGGGCACCGGGCCGTGGGCGGCTCGCAGTACGGCCAGCAGGCGGCCCCGGCACTGCCGGTCCGTCCCCGCGTACGTCTGGCCCTTGCGGGCCGGCCCGGCATGCGGTGGTTTGCCGGCCAGGCGCCACGCGCACAGCTGGGCGATCGGGCAGTCGGCGCAGCGCGGCGTGCGAGCCGTACAGACCAGGGCGCCGAGCTCCATGACGGCCACGCCCCAGCGGGCGGCGCCGAGTTCGGGCAGGAGAGTCTCGGCCAGGCGGCGCTCGGCGGCGGAGGTGGCCGTCGGCGGGTACTCCTCGGCCCGTACCGCCCTCGCGAACACGCGCCGGACGTTGGTGTCGAGGACCGCGTGCCGCCCGCCGTACGCGAAGCTGGCGACCGCGGCGGCGGTGTACTCGCCGATGCCGGGCAGCGCCAGCAGGGTCGCGTGATCTGACGGCACCTCGCCGTCGTGCTCCTCGGTAATGGCCTTCGCGCACGCGTGCAGCCGCAACGCCCGGCGCGGGTAGCCGAGCCTGCCCCAGTGGCGTACGGCCTCGCCGGGGAGCTCGGCCGCCAGGGCCTTCGGGGTGGGCCAGCGGTCCATCCACTCGTGCCAGATGGGCAGGACGCGGACGACCGGGGTCTGCTGCAGCATGATCTCGCTGACGAGCACACCCCAGGGTGTCGCGTCGGGGGTACGCCACGGGAGGTCTCGGGCGTTGTCCTCGTACCACTCCAGAACGGGGACGTGTAGGAGGTTCGGCTCAACCACGCGCCCTAGGCTATGCCGAGATGGCGACCAGCGGCGTGTCGTCACCCTCCGTGGCCAATGGATTACCATGCTGTGAGTATGGATCCGGATACGATGGGTGACGGCAGCGGAGACGTCTACTGGCGACGGCGCATGAGCGTGCTGGTAGCGGTTCTCGTCGTGGTGGCGGTTGTCGCTTGGGCGTGTTCCAGCGGGGGGAGTGGGCCGCAGCGTCCCTCCAGCGCGCAGACCTCCACGAGCGCCTCGCCGTCGACGGATCCACTGCTCGACGGCCTGCGCACCCTCACCATGGGCACGGCCACCCCCACGGTGTCGGTGTCGCCCACACCGAGCCCCAGCAAGGTCACGCTCACGCCCATGACCCGGCCCAAGCGACCGGGCGAGCCCTGCGCTGAGGCCGATCTGGTGCTCAGCATGCAGGGCAAGCAGGACGTCTACCCGGCGGGTGCCCAGCCCAACTTCCTCATCAGCCTGGTCAACACCGGCCCCGTCATGTGCCTGGCCGACGTGGGTCCGCGCTCCATGGAGGTGCGCATCACCTCTGGGGAGGACCGGATCTGGTCGACCTCCGACTGCGTGAGCGGTGAGGCGACCGAGATCAAGCAGTTGCAGCGCGGGGTTCCGTGGGTGCGCTCGCTCGACTGGAATCGGCGCCGCTCCAGCAGCGACTGCCGTACGGACCCGCCGGCCGCCCTGCCGGGGACCTACGTGGCCGTGGTGCGCATGGGCAAGCTCAAAAGCCAGATGGGCGTCTTCCACCTCCGCTGAGCAGGCCCACCGAGCATGGCGACCCTGTCAGACGTAGCGCTCCAGGATGGAGGATTCCGCGAGGCGGGAAAGCCCCTCGCGGACGCTGCGTGCCCGGGACTCGCCGACGCCGCCCACCGCCTGGAGGTCGTCGATGCTGGCCGCCAGCAGCTTCTGCAGCCCGCCGAAGTGGTTGACCAGCCGATCGACCACGGTGGCGGGCAGGCGGGGCACCTTGGCCAGGAGGCGGAACCCGCGCGGGCTGACCGGGCTGTCGAGCGTCTCGTCGCCGCTGTGTCCCAGCACGTGGGCGACCGTCGAGAGATCGAGCAGCTCCTCGCCCGACAGCTGGTCGAGGTCGTGCATGGCTTCCGCGAGGCGCCGGTGCCGGCGGCCGGCGGGGGCCGGGAGGTAGTCGCGGACGACCAGCTCCCGCTCGGAGTCGACGCCCGCCACCAGCTCGTCGAGCTGCAGTGACAGGAGCCGGCCGTCGGTGCCGAGCTCGACCACATAGCCCTTGATCTCGTCGGAGATGCGCCTGACCATCTCCAGGCGCTGGGCGACGGCGGCCACGTCACGGACCGTCACCAGGTCTTCGATCTCGAGGGCCGACAGCGTGCCGGAGACCTCGTCGAGGCGGTGCTTGTAACGTTCGAGCGTGGCGAGGGCCTGGTTGGCCTTGGACAGGATGGCCGCCGACTCCTCCAGCACGTAGCGAATGCCGTCGAGGTAGAGGGCGATGATCCGCATCGACTTGCTGATCGCGATGATCGGCAGGCCGGTCTGGCGGGCGACCCGCTGCGCGGTGCGGTGGCGGGTGCCCGACTCGTCGGTCGGGATGCCAGGGTCGGGCACCAGGTGCACGGCGGCGCGGACGATTCGCTGGCCGTTGCCCACCACGATCGCGCCGTCCATCTTGGCCAGCTCGCGCAGCCGCGTGGCGGAGAACTCGACGTCGAGCTCGAATCCGCCGCTGGACACCTCTTCGACCACCTTGTTGTAGCCGAGCACGATCAGGCCGCCGGTCTGACCGCGCAGGATCCGCTCCAAGCCGTCGCGCAGTGGTGTGCCCGGGGCCACAGAGGCCAGGGCTTCGCGACGGCGGTCGTCGAGACTCCTGTCGTTTGGCACCTGACCCCCGTGTCGAATAGTCAAGCCAAGCTTAGCCGCGCTATGTGACGTGCGTGAGTGCGTCCCAGACGTTCTCCACCTCGACCACCTCGAAGCCCGCCGCGAACGCCACCGGTCCGATGGGCACCAGTGACCGCTGCCCATCCCGCTGCCCACCGCGCCGGCTGGTGCCTTGGTCGAGGGAGCCGGCGGGCACCAGCCCGCGCTTGAACCCCAGCCTGGCGGCCTCGCTCAGCCGCCGCCGGACGTCCTTCACCGGGCGCAACTCGCCGGACAGCCCCACCTCGCCCATGGCCACCAGACCGGCCGGCAGCGGCTTGTCGCCGGCCGCGCTGGCCACCGCCAGCATCACCGACAGGTCGATGGCCGGGTCGGCCAGTTTGATGCCGCCGACGGTCGCGGTGAACACGTCGCAGCCCCCCAGCTTGGCGTTGAGCCGGCGTTCGAGCACGGCCAGGATCATCTGCACCCGATAGGTGTCGAGCCCCGAGGAGCTGCGTCTGGGCTGCTGCGCCTCGGTGCGGGCGACCAGGGCCTGCACCTCGGCGGGCAGCGGCCGGGTGCCCTCGACCGTGACCGTCACGCAGGTGCCCGGCACCGGCTGGCTGCGCCGCGAGACGAACAGCCCGCTCGGGTCGGTGATGCCCTCGATGCCGCGCTCGTGCAGGTCGAAGCAGCCGACCTCCTCGGTGGGGCCGAACCGGTTCTTGATCGCGCGGACCATCCGCAGCCGGGAGTGGCGGTCGCCCTCGAAGTTGAGCACGACGTCGACCAGGTGCTCAAGGGTGCGCGGACCGGCGATCGAGCCTTCCTTGGTGACGTGGCCGACGAGCACGGTGGCCATGTTGCGCTCCTTGGCCAGCCGTACGAGATTGGCGGCCACCTCCCGCACCTGCGTCACCCCGCCCGGCACGCCGGTGGCCTGCGCGGAGCCGACCGTCTGCACCGAGTCGACGACCAGCAGCTTGGGCTGGACCTTGTCGACGTGCGCGACCAGTGCCGACAGCTCGGTCTCCGCCGCGAGATAGAGGTGGTCGCGGATGGCGCCGATGCGGTCGGCCCGCAAGCGGACCTGGGCCGCCGACTCCTCGCCCGTGACGTACAGCACGGTGTCGCGCTCGGCGATCCGGGCGGCCGCCTCGAGCAGCAGCGTCGACTTGCCGATGCCGGGCTCGCCGGCCAGCAGCACCACCGCCCCCGGCACCAGCCCGCCGCCGAGCACCCGGTCGAGCTCGCTCACCCCGGTCGTGCGCGCGGCCGCCATCTCGGCCTTGACCTGGCCGATCGGTATCGCCGGCGCGGTCGTCGCGCCGGCCTGGACGACGTGCACCCCGGCGCGCGCGCCCTCTTCATCGACCGTGCCCCACGCCTGGCACTCGCCGCACCGGCCCACCCACTTCGTGGTGCGCCACCCGCACTCGGCGCAGCGGTATCCGGGCTTCTGCGCAGACTTGACCATGTGGAGCAGGCTAGCGGGCCGCGCCGACAATCTTCACGAGGTACGGGTGGTCATGCCGGCCTTCTTCATCACCAGGTGCGGGTCAGCCCCGGCATTCTTCGTCGCCAAATATGGATGGTCAGGTCAGGCCCAGTTCAGCCTCGATCATGCGCTTCGGCTTGGCGCCGACGACCTGCTTGACCGGCTGCCCGTTCTCGAACAGCAGCATCGTGGGCAGCCCCATGACGCCGTAGCGGGCCGAGATCTCGGGGTTCTCGTCGCTGTTGAGCTTGCCGATGGTCAGACCGTGCTCGGCCTCGATCTCCGCGAGTACGGGGGCGACCATGCGGCATGGGCCGCACCATTCGGCCCAGAAGTCGACGAGCACCGGCTGGTCGCTCTTGAGCACCTTCTCCTCGAAATTCGCGGTGGTCAGCTCGATCATTTCTCTCCTCTAAGAACGCAACCAGGGCACGCCGCGCCCAGCTGGGCGGCGACCTCGGCGCGGCGGGCGAGCAGGACGCGGATCTCATCGTCGATCTGGGCCAGCTTGCGCTGGTAGACCGCGACCGACTCGCTGCAGGAGCCGCCAGTGCTGTGGCCGGAGCGCAGGCAGTCGACGAAGGGCCGCGTGTCCTCCAGCGTGAATCCCACGGACAGCAGCGCCCGGATCTCGGACACCAGCTTGATGTCCTCCTCCGCGTAGTCGCGGTAGCCGTTGGACCCGCGTCTGGCCGTGAGCAGACCGTGCTCCTCGTAGTAGCGGAGTGATCGGGTGCTCACCCCGGTCCGTTCGGCCAGCTCTCCGATGCGCATGCCTCCACGGTAAACGTTCACACTGACGTCAATGTCAAGCGGTCTTGGTGCGGCGGCCCCCAGGTGGGTTCGTCACACGACCGTCTCGGTCCCTGTGGCGGTCCGTGGTGGTTGGTGTCCTTTTGGAGGGACACCCCCTCCGGGGGCGCGGAAGCAGGCGGCCGGGTGGTGGCTGGGGTCCCCGGGAGATGGACCCCCCCTTCAGGGGTGCGTATGCAGGTGGCTGGAGTCCTGTGGGCGGCTGCCTCCTGGGGAGCGGAAGGAGGCGGTCGGTGGTGGCAGAGGCCCCTGGGGGAGGGCCCACTTCGGGGGCGGAAGAAGACAGTCCGCAAGGGCCCTGTCGAGGGAACGGGGACCCGGCGGACGTTTGTGGACGCCGCTCCAATCAGGCCGCACCAATCAGTACGAGCGCCAGCGCAGCACATTCGGGTAGGGCAGTTCGAGGCCGGGTGTCTCCGCGATCGCCTGGGCGGCCACCTCGGGGGTGAACTCGATGCGTAGCACCGCCTCCAGGTCGGCGCGGCGGGAGAAGGCCATCCGTAGGTCGAGTGGCTGTCGCTGCCACCCGTGGCGGTCCCAGAAGGACTCCACCGCCCTGGCGGAGTAGGTGGGCACCGTGCGCTGGAACCACCTGCCGAAGGCCCCGCGGGTGGCGTCCAGGTCGATGACGAAGGCCGTGCCGCCCCGCCGTACGACCCTGGAGAGCTCCCGTAAGCCAGGCTCGCAGCCGGGGCCGAAGAAGTAGGCCCACCGCGCCACCGCGACGTCCACGGACGCGTCGGGCAGCGGCAGGGCCTGCGCGGTGGCGGCGTGGATCTCGATGGAGGGGAGCGCGGCGCAGCGGCGGCGGGCGAGCGCGACCAGGTCGCCGTGGGGCTCGACGCCGATCACCTTCGCCGCCTCGGTCGCGAAGGCCGGTAGGTGGTAGCCGGTGCCGCAGCCGATGTCGAGCACCGTGGCGCCGTCCCAGGAGCGCAGGGCGCGCATCGCCGCGTTGGCGGCGCCGTCAGGGTCGACGGCGCGATTCTCCAGCTCGTAGACCTGGGGAGAGTTCCAGATGTTGGGGCTGGGGATGGCGCCTTTGGCGATCCGTGGCATGGTCCAACCGTAGGGCTCGCGCGCCAGATCGGCGTCACCGGCTTAGGCTGGCAACGTGGCTGACGTCATCCGAGTGCCCAGTGCGAAGATCGCATTGTCCACCGCTTCGGTATATCCAGAACGCACCCCCGACGCGTTCGAGCTGGCCGCGCGCCTGGGTTACGACGGGGTCGAGATCATGGTCGGCGCCGATCCCGTGAGCCAGGACATCGACGTGATCGAGCGGCTCTCGGAGCATTACGAACTCCCCGTGCTGGCCATTCACGCCCCCTGCCTGCTCGTCACGCAGCGCGTCTGGGGCCGCGATCCCTGGGCCAAGCTGGTCAAGGCCCAGAAGGCGGCCGAACGATTGGGCGCCTCGACGGTCGTGGTGCATCCACCGTTCCGCTGGCAGCGCGAATACGCGCGCGACTTCGAGGCCGGGCTGGCCCGCATGCGTGAGGAGACCGGGGTCACGTTCGCGGTGGAGAACATGTTCCCGCTCAAGGCCAGGGGCAACGACGTGGTCCCCTACTCGCCCGACTGGAACCCGACCGACTACGACTTCCCGCACGTCACGCTCGACCTGTCGCACACGGCCGTCTCGGGCACCGACGCCATGGAGATGGCCACCAAGCTCGGCGACCGTCTCGCGCATCTGCACCTGGCCGACGGCCTCGGCGTGACGAACAAGGACGAGCACCTCGTACCCGGCAGGGGCAACCAGCCGTGCGCGCCCATGCTGGAACGGCTGGCCAAGTCCGGCTACGGCGGCCTGGTCGTGCTGGAGATCAACACCCGCAAGGCGGCCAGCCGTACGGAGCGGATCGACGATCTGGCCGAGGCCCTCGCCTTCGCCCGCCTCTACCTGGCGGCCGCCCGATGAGCGTCGGACCGATGAGGAAACTGGGCAAGGTGTTCGACAGCGTCGCGGACGCCTACGACGCGGCCCGGCCGACGTACCCG
This sequence comes from Nonomuraea sp. NPDC048901, assembly GCF_040649695.1. NCBI lineage: Bacteria > Bacillati > Actinomycetota > Actinomycetes > Streptosporangiales > Streptosporangiaceae > Nonomuraea > Nonomuraea sp. NPDC048901. The sequence continues at coordinate 546,816 of NZ_JBEZFW010000001.1, forward strand.
GACGAGATGTACCACGCGCTGTCGGAGGTGTCCGGTGTCGAGTTCGCCGGCGCGACGGCGGTCGACGTGGGCGCCGGCACCGGCATCCTGACGCGCGCGCTGCGGGCCCGCGGCTCACGGGTGATCGCGGTGGACGCGGGCGCGGCGATGCTGGCCCGCCTGCACTCGAAGGTCGAGGACGGCGGCACGGTCGCGGTGCTGGCCGACGGCAACGCGCTGCCGCTGACGGACGGGGTGGCCGATCTGGTCACGTACGCCCAGTCCTGGCACTGGCTCGACCCGGTGATCTCGATCGCCGAGGCCAGGCGGGTGCTGCGGCCCGAGGGGGCCATCGTGGGCTGCTGGAACTTCGCCCACGCCGCCCAGGCCGACTGGCTGGCCGCCTACGAGGTACGGCTGGCGGAGGCGTGCCCGACCTACTGGGGCCAGGCGCTGGAGGAGTGGTCGGTGCCGCCCATCGCCGCCGCCCTGGACGTGGTCGAGGAGCGCTGGATCGCCTGGACCAGGCTGATCGGCATCGAGGACTTCCTGCTGGATCTCCGCTCGCATTCCTACATGGCGGCGCTGTCCCCGGAGGCCGCCGACGAGCTCGTCGCACGCCAGCGGACGGAGCTGCGCAAGGTCTTCCCCGAGGGCGTCATGCACGTGCCGATGCGTGTCTACCTGGTGGTTGGCAGGTGAGCACCGAGCCTACAAAGCGCCGACCGGGTCGGCGGCCGGGGGCGGCGGATACGCGGGGGGAGATTCTCGCCGCGGCCCGGCGGGTCTTCGCCGAGAAGGGGTTCGACAAGGCGACCGTGCGCGGCATCGCCAGGGAGGCCAAGGTCGATCCCGCCCTGGTGCACCACTATTTCGACACCAAGGAAGGCATGTTCGCGGCGGCGATGCGGCTGCCGGTCAGTCCCGAACAGGTCGTGCCGCTGCTGCTCGACGGCCCGCGCGAGGAGATCGGGGAGCGGCTCGTCCGGCTGCTCCTGACGGTGACGGCTCAGCCTGAGACGCGTGAGCCGATGATCGCGCTGATCCGGTCGGCGATGACGAACCAGCAGGCCGAGATGATGTTCCGGGAATTCATCACCAACGCCCTGCTCTTCCGCGTCGCCGACCGGCTCGAGGTGCCGCCCTTGCGGATCGAGGCCGCCTTCGGGCAGATCTTCGGCGTCGTCATGGGCCGTTACGTGCTCAAGCTGGAGCCGCTGGCGAGCGCCGATCCCGAGGAACTGGTCGAACTGCTGGCCCCGACGATACAGCGCTACTTGACGGGGTAGAGCATTGTTCTGGGCGCGCCACCGGTCATAAGGTTACTAGTCAGTAGGATTCCGGAAGTGCCTGGCCGGTGACGTAACCGTACGCTGGCAGCCAACATCGTCAGTGGGAGGTCCCGTGCTCTGGGTGGCCATCATCGGGCTCGTCATGACCGTCCTGGCGGTCGCCGTGGCGGGCCGCAGGACACTGTTCCTGTACAAACTCGCCACAGTGGGTCCGCCCGCGCCCGAACGGATCGAGTACGCGAAGACGCACGCGGCCGATGAGCTGAAGACTCAGCTGGTGGAGGTGTTCGGGCAGAAGAAGCTGCTCAAGTGGACGCCGTCCGGCGTCGCGCACTTCTTCGTGATGTGGGCGTTCTTCATCTTGCTGACCGTCTACATCGAGGCGTACGGCGCCATCATCCAGGGCGCGATCACCGGTGAGCCCGACTTCCACATCCCGCTCATCGGCACCTGGGCGGTGCTCGGGTTCCTGCAGGACTTCATCGCGGTGGCCTGCCTGCTCGGCCTGATCACCTTCGCCGCCATCCGGATCAAGAACTCTCCCAAGACGCTCGGCCGCAAATCCCGCTTCTCCGGCTCCCACCTCGGGGGCGCCTGGCTCGTCCTGTTCATGATCTTCAACATCATCTGGACGCTGTTCCTGGCCCGTGGCGCGGCGGCGGCAAATGGCAACTTCCCCTACTCCTCGGGCGCCTTCGCGTCGCTGGCCCTGGGCAAGATCCTGCCGGCCAGCTCCGTGCTGGAGGAGATCGCGCTGCTGCTGCACATCGGCTTCATGCTGGTGTTCCTGGTCATCGTGGTGCACAGCAAGCACCTGCACATCTTCACGGCGCCGCTGAACGTGCTGTTCTCCCGCCGCCCCGACGGCCTGGGCGGCGCGCCCGAGCTGCGCGTCGACGGCAAGCCCGTGGACTTCGAGGACGAGGACTTGGATCCGGAGCGGCTCGGCCGGGGCAAGATCGGCGACACCACCTGGAAGGGCTTCCTCGACTTCTACAGCTGCACCGAGTGCGGTCGCTGCCAGTCGCAGTGCCCCGCGTGGAACACCGACAAGCCGCTGTCGCCGAAGATGCTCATCCTCGACCAGCGCGACCACGCCTTCAAGGTGGCCCCCTACCTGATGGCCGCCTCCACCGAGCACGCCGACACCGACGTACTGGCGCTGCTGAACAAGCCGCTGGTCGGCGAGGAGGGCGTGATTCACCCTGACGTCCTGTGGTCCTGTACGAACTGTGGCGCCTGCGTCGAGCAGTGCCCGGTCGACATCGAGCACATCGACCACATCCTCGACATGCGCCGCTACCAGGTGATGGTGGAGTCGTCGTTCCCGTCTGAGGCGGGGGTGATGGTCAAGAACCTGGAGAACAAGGGCAACCCCTGGGGCATGTCCGAGATGAAGCGGGCCGACTGGATCTCCGAATTGGACTTCGAGGTCGAGCTTGTCGAGGACAAGATGCCCGAGGACGCCGAATACCTGTTCTGGGTCGGCTGCGCGGGCGCCCTCGAAGACCGGGCCAAGAAGACCACCAAGGCCGTCGCGGAGCTGCTGCACATCGCGGGCGTGAAGTTCGCCGTGCTCGGCCCGATGGAGGCGTGCACCGGCGACCCGGCCCGCCGCCTGGGCATGGAATACCTGTTCAACATGCTCGCCCAGCAGAACATCGAGACGCTCAACGAGGCGGGCGTCAAGAAGATCGTCGCCACCTGCCCCCACTGCTTCAACACCCTGGCCAACGAATATCCGCAGCTCGGCGGCACCTACGAGGTCGTACACCACACGCAACTGCTGGCCAAGCTGGTCGACGAGGGCCTGCTCACCCCGATCACGCCGATCGAGGAGAAGATCACCTACCACGACCCGTGCTTCCTCGGCCGTCACAACAAGGTCTACTCCCAGCCCCGCGACATCATGTCGAAGGTGCCCGGTGTTCAGACCCAGGAGATGCACCGGCACAAGGACCGCGGTTTCTGCTGCGGCGCCGGCGGTGCCCGGATGTGGATGGAAGAGCGCATCGGCAAGCGCATCAACACCGAGCGGGTCGACGAGGCGCTGACCACGAATCCTGACACCGTCTCCACCGCCTGCCCGTTCTGCATGGTGATGCTCGGCGACGCCATCAACGAGAAGAAGAACACCGGCGAGGCGAAGGAGTCCCTCGAGGTCGTGGACGTGGCCCAGCTCCTGATCAAATCGGTTAAAAGCGGCTCCTGACGGGGGAATGTCGGACTCCTCTACAGCGCTTGTAGAGGAGTTCCGCACGTCAGGGGGCCCAAGTGGCGGAAAACTGCCATCCACATAACGGGAAAATCACGGTAACCTCAACGACGCATGGCTTCATTCGACGGGGAGGGGGCTCGTGATGCGCGTCGTCGTCACAGACGCGGAAGTCACGCTCGCCGACGTACTCTCCCTGCGACTCGCGATCGAGGAGCCGCTGAGGGAAGGCACAGAGCTCGTGCTCAGGCACCGTACGACGGGGGTCGAGCGGGACGTGTTGCTCGGTACGCCGGGGGCCAGGACGCGGGAGGCCAGCCTGGCGGTGTCGCTGGCGCCGCTGATGCTCAGTCCCGGCCGCTGGGACGCCTATCTGCGCCGCGACGGCAAACGTTCGCGGCTGCGCAGTATCGATCCGGGCTTCTCGCTCGACCACCTCGACGCCTACGCCCTGTGCAAGCGGACTCTCGCCTATCGCTCCTATCGCACCCGTAACGGGTTCCTGGCGCTGAAGATCGCCGACGCCGAGCCGGCGGCGGAGGTGCGCTCGATCTGGTTCAGGGAGGGCCGGTTCGAGGTGATGGGCCTGCTCGCCTACACCGGCCTGGAGAACGACGACTCGCGCCACGAGGCCAGGCTGGCGCTCCAGCGCGAGCAGCCCGCCGGTACGACCATCCGCACGGCGGCCACCGTGCAGGGGGTGCGCTTCCACGCCGCGTTCTCCCTGGTCGACGTCGTCGAGGCCGATCCGGAGTCCTCGGGCGTCTGGGAGCCGTCGCTGGAGGTCGAAGGGGTGCCGACGCCCATGGCCCTGGGTGCCCGGCTCGATGACATCGACGGCAAGCGCCGCCGGCTGCACTACCCGTCCGCCAAGGTCGACGGGGTGGCCGTCCGACCCGCCTACACCGCCGAGGACGAGTTGCGGATCGAGGTGGGCCGGTGAAGGTCAGCATCGTCGTCTCGTCCGCGTACTCCATGCGCGGCGAGGTGCGCTCCACCCTCAACCTCGCCACCGCCCTTGCCGACCGCCAGCACGATGTCGAGGTGATCAGCCTCAGGCGGCACAAGGACAAGCCGTTCTTCCCCGTCAGCCCGAAGGTGGCTCTGCGCCCCGTGGTCGACGTCCGGCCCGGCGTCAGGCACCTGCTGCCAAGGGGGCAGGTACGCACCGAGGTGGCGCTCTGGCGGGTGCTGCGCGGCCTCAAGACCGATGTCCTCATCACCACCAGGCCGGGGTTGAGCGTCCAGGCGGCCAGACACGCGCCACGGGAGACGCTCAAGCTCGCCCGGGAGTGGACGAACCCGGCGATACCCGGACCCGTCAAACGCTTCTATCCGCGTCTCGACGCGGTCGTCACGGCCACGGAGAGCGCGCAGGAGGAATGGGGCAGCCTGCTGGGCGAGGGGACGCCCGTACACGCCGTGCCGGACGCCCTGCCCGACGGCCCGTGGCCGCGCTCGCGGATGGACAATCGCATCGTCGCGGCGGGCGGCAGCTGGGAGCCCGTCAAGGCGTACGACAGGCTGATCCGGGCGTTCGCCACCATCGCCGACAAGCGGCCGGACTGGCAGCTGCGACTGTACGGCGGCGGCCCCGAGGAGCGGCGGCTGCGCGCTCTCGTCCGCGAGCTCGACCTGCACAACCACGTCTACTTCATGGGCGTCACGCCGGACCTGGCGGGCGAGTTCGCCAAGGCGTCGATCGTGGCCAACACCTCGAGCACCGCCGATCTCGGCATGACCGTGCTGGAGGCCATGGGCTGCGGGGTGCCGGTGGTGGCCTTCGACGGCGCCAGAGGGCCGAACGAGTTCGTGGCCACCGGCTACAACGGGGTGCTGGTGCCGGCGGCCGACGGCGGGCTGGAGATGTTCGCGGCCGCGCTGCTCGCGCTGATCGACGACGAGCGCCGGCGCCGCTCGCTCGCGGCGGGCGCGCTGGAGACGGCCATCCGGCACGAGGCGACCGGAGTGGGCGAACAGTGGGAGAAACTGATCAGTGACCTCCGCTGAGTGATTCCGCTTCCGGGTACCTTAGGAGCATGCATGGGTACAGCGGAGACAAGCAGGCATATCTGACGCGGCTCAGGCGCATCGAAGGGCAGATCAGGGGCCTGCAGCGGATGGTCGACGATGATGCCTACTGCATCGATGTGCTGACCCAGGTGTCCGCGGCGACGCGGGCGTTGCAGGCGGTGGCTCTCGGGCTGCTTGAGGAGCACATCTCGCACTGCGTGGCCGACGCCATCAACACCGGCGGGCCCGAGGCGGAGGCGAAGGTCAAAGAGGCGTCAGCGGCGATCGCGCGTCTCGTCCGTTCGTAGGAGATGGCGGGCTCAACTGACTAGTCATGTTGTGCCGTGGTTAACCATCCCCAAAAACGACCGTCCCGGACCCCACGGGATCCGGGACTAGGTCATTAGTGATGGTCTTCAGCGGCTCGCCGAAGTCCGCAATCCGAGCGCGTCGTCGAGCTCGTCCAAGGTCAGCCGCCGCTCGCTGATAGCGACGGCGGTGAGCACCTCGGCGTAGAGCGCAATCTCGTCCAACGCGACACGGTCGTGGACCCGAGAGTCCAGGTCGTCGTGCCCCACCGCGTCGTCCTTCCTTCCGCAGCCCACACCCTCTACGAGGTTACGGCGGGGGCCCTTCCGGCGACATGGCCCATCGGAGTCATTCCTTTCAACGCCACCTGAGCCCCACGGGGATCATTTCCCCAATCCGAGATCACAATTCAGCTAATGGTGCGTTGCCTCAAGTCTTAGAACGATATAGGCGGGGTTAGGGTGAAATATCGGTATTAGTGGTTTAGAAGGGGAAGTCATCGCGTTCGGGGATCAAGCGGTGGACGAGCGCCGCCGCTCCCGCGAACCCGCGCTCCGGCACCCGTGCTCCCGTGACCCGGCCCCACGCCAGCCCGACGGCGTACGCGGCCCCCAGCACGGCCGCCGCGGCCGCCCGATCGGGCGGCTCGACACCGGAGCCTGACGCCCGCAGCCCCTCCCGCACGGGCCGCTCCGCCTCAGACGCCCGCGGCACACCGAAGCCCGGCGACCCCTGCGCGCCCTGTGTGCCCGTTCCAGGGAGTGCGTGGGCCCCTGTCTCGGGCATGGCGTGCGCGCCCGTTCCTGGCATGGCGTGCGCGCCCGTTCCTGGCAGGGCGTGGGCTCCCGTCTGGGGTACGGCGTGCGCGCCTGTTCCGGGGAGAGCGTGAGCTCCCGTTTCGGGTATGGCGTGCGCGCCCGTCCTCGGTACGGCCGCGTAGGCGCCCGTCTCCGGCGGCCCGGCGCGCCATGGATAGGGCAACGGCGCCTGCGTGGGGAAGCCCTCGGGCTGGGTGGTCTCCGCCGCCGACGTGTTCGTCAGCCCCGCCCGGGCGAGCTCCTCGTACGCCCGCCGCAACCGGTGGTCCAGGAACCCGGGAAGCAGCCCCCGCGAGTCGGAGAGGTCCGCCAGGAAGGCCGCCGCCGCCCGGGACGGCTCGGTGGTGAAGTCCAGCGCCTCCAGCAGGTCGTAGACCATGTGGCGGAAGTGCGTCTCGGGGTCGGTCTCCACCAGCGCCGCCCGGCCCAGCCGCTCCGGCAGCCGGTCGAGCCAAGCCTGCCGTACCGTGTGGTCGTCGCGCAGGGCCGCGCGGTCGTCGAGGTGCGGCTGCCGGAGCGTGGGCTCCACCATCGTGAGCAGCGCCAGCGCGCGCGGCCTGAAGCGGGGGTCGGACAGCAGGATCTGGGCCGTGTCGGCAATCGTGGCGGCCAGCCGGAGCGCGGCGCGGGAGTGCCCGGCGCGCAGCCGCTCGGAGACGAGCGTGACGAGGTCGAGCAGCGGCGGCGCGGGCAGCCAGCGCACCCACTCGTCGCCGGGCAGCGGCCGCCGCAGGTATTCGCCGAAGGCCGTGATGAGCCGCTCGTTGCCGTCGAAGGCGGGCGCGTACGCGCACCACATGATCGTTCCCCAGATCGCGGCGACCGTGCTCGGCACGTCTCTGGCGAAGATCGCGTCGAAGGCGCTCAACGGATAGTCGCGCTCCGACCGGCGTTCCTCGGCCCGCAGCAGCTGCCGGATCTGATCGGTGAGCTCGGCGGGCACGTCGGGGCCGACGAACGCCTGCGTGGAGCCCGGCTCGGCGGCGAAGTCCGGCCCTCGGGGGATCACCCGGACGGGCAGCACCGCGGCGGGGTGCCGGGCGTCGCGCGTACGAGCGTCCCTGGGCGGCGGCGACAGGTGCCAGCGGCCGTCGGCTGGGTCGTGCAGATACCAGCGCGCGTGCGCCCCGAACAGCCACCGGTCCCCTTCGGGCGTCACCAGGGCTCTGGCCGCTATCACCTGGGCGCGATCGGGCACGGGGAGGCCCGGCCAGCGCGGGTCGGCGACCATCGCGCGGACCGTCGCCTCGACGGCGGTGAACGCATTCCAGGACCGCACGGCGGCCATCGTACTGGTCCGATCTGAATCAACAACGGGCTTTACCCGGCAGAATGTCCGCTATGAGGGCAACGCTAGTAGGGGTTCTGTCGGTCGTGGGTGTGCTCGCCGGGTGCGGTACGGCCACCTCGGTGCAGCCGTCCCCCACCGGCCCCGGCGTCCTGACCCTGAAGGAGGCCTTACCCCCCAAGCCCGGCGGAGAGGTGGGCTCGGCGTCGGACGAGTTCGACACCGCCAAGAATCTGGCGGTGTGGAGCAAGCTGAGCGACACCGAAAAGGACCTCGATCGGATCGCCAAACTCGATGTCAGTACGACCACCAAGGGCTCGCTGTACTTGGAGCCCAAGGTTTCCGCCTGGTTCGACGGCTTCCGGGGCCCGTTCGTCTACCAGGAGCTCGCCGGGGACATCGTCATGCACGCGCGGCTCAAGGTCGAGGGCAAGAAGGGCGCCACGCCCACGCGGAAGTTCTCGCTCGGCGGCCTGATGGCCAGGGTGCCCAATTCGTACGGGAGCGCGAACTGGCTGTCGTTGACCACCGGCACGGCCGACACGAGCGGCCAGCTGGAGATGACGTACACCAGGAACGGCAGTTCCGCGCCGAAGGAGGCCAAGGTCAAGACCGGCTGGGTGGAGCTCGTCCTGGCCAGGGTCGGGACCGCCGCGGTGGCCCTGTACAAGGAGGACGGCGGCGCCTGGAAGGTCGGCCAGCGCTGGCCGGCCCAGCTGCCCGAGGTGCTGCAGTGGGGCATGACCGCCTACACCGACTGGAACAGCTACAACACCCTCAAGAAGGACCCCGCCAAGGGCAACGCCCAGCAGGTCAAGGGCACGCCCGACGTCAAGATGACCGTCGACTTCGTCCGGTTCCTCCGGCCTGAGCTGCCCGACTACGCGGACGCGCTCAACACCGCCTCGGTGCCGGACGACGTCCTGATCAAAGTGCTGACGCCGTCCGGTGCCTGAGCGCCTTGGCCTGGTAGTTGTCCGGCGTGCGGGCGAAACTCGCCCGGTCGTCGTCGGTGAGCTCGCGCACGATCTTCCCCGGCACCCCGGCGACCAGCACCCCGGCCGGGATCTTCTTGCCCGGACCGATCAGGGCGCCGGCCGCGACCAAGGTGCCCGCGCCGACGCGGGCGCCGCCGAGCACGATCGCGCCGATGCCGATCAGCGCGCCGGCCTCGACATGGGCGCCGTGCACCATGGCCTTGTGGCCGAGACTGACCCGGTGCTCCAGGACCGCCGGCTCGCCTGGGTCAGAATGGAGGCAACACAGATCCTGTACGTTGCACTCCTCGCCGATCTCTATCCGCTCGTCGTCACCCCGGAGAACGGAGCCGTACCAGATGCTGGACGCCCGGCCCACCCGAACCCTGCCCACCACGACGGCGCCCGGCGCGATGTACGCCTCGGGATGAATGTCCGGGACTGCTCCGTTGTCCAATGCTGCGATGTACACCCGTCACATCGTAATTCCCGCCCCAGGTCTGGTGTTCCGGTTGCGGACGTGGGCAGATGGCAGGAAAGTCGATTCCTGACGTCTCGCCGCCAGACCCTTACAAGCCGCCGGTTTCCCCCGCCTCACGCAAACCCTTAGGTAACCCCCATGACAAACCAGCACGAGAGCATTCCCGATCTGATGCAAGAGGACACCTTCGAAGTCGTGATGCGCGGCTACAACCGCCGTCAGGTGCACGACTACATGATCCGTACCCGTAACCAAGTCCGAGATCTGGAAGAGCGGCTGGCGCGGGCGATCGACCAGGCCGAACAGGGCCGTGTCGAGCTGGCGGAGGCCAGACGGCGCATGGTGGAGGCGCCGCAGAGCTACGAGGACCTCAGCCCCAGGCTGGCGCAGATCCTCCGGCTGGGCGAGGAGGAGGCCGCCGCCAAGAAGGAGGACGCGGAGGCCGAGGCCATCAGCGTGCGTGACGCCGCCAAGTCGGAGGCCGACCGGCTGGTCTCCTCGGCACGTGAGACGTCGGACAACATGCTCACCTCCGCCCAGTCGGAGGCGGAGCGGCGCGTGGGCGAGGCGACGGCGGCCGCCGAGCGCATGCTGGCCCAGGCGGGCGCCGACGCCGAGGAGAAGCTGACCAGCGCCCGTACCGAAGCCGAGGACACCCTGCGCGAGGCGCGGGCCGAGGCCGACAGCGTGCTCACGGCCGCCAAGCAGGAGGCCGAGCAGCTCGTCGCGTCCGCGACCGCGGAGGCCGAGCGGACGCTCGCGAACGCTCGCGCCGAGGCCGAGTCGACGCTGGCGTCGGCGCAGCAGCGGGCCGATTCGCTCGACGAGCACGCGGGGCGTCGCGTCGAATACCTGAGCAACACGCACACGGAGGTCGTACGGAGGCTGACCGAGATCAGCTCCGTGCTCGGCGACCTCATGCAGACCGAGGGCAAGGCGGGCCCGCTCATCATCGAGCCGCCCACCGCGCCCGAGCCCGCCGCTCTGGAGGCCGCTTCGCAGGAGGATCAGGAGACCCAGCAGGTCGACCAGGTTGCCCAGGTTCAGGAGTTCCAGGAGGTCCACGAGCCGGAGCACGTTCCGACGCCGCAGGATGAGGTGCGGGTCATCGTCGAGGACAACCCGGCCGAGCGGACGGCGGAGGTCGAGCGGCCCGTCTCCGACGACACGGACGTCGACATCATCGGCCGCCTCTCGGACGTCCGCCGGTAGCCGTCGGCTGGCGCTGATGCGGTGACCACGGTCCGTCACACGACCGTCTCGATCGGGTGTGACGGCCCGTGTTGGCCGGGGTCCCTTGGGAGGGATGCCCCTCCAGGGGCGGAAGACAGTGGCTGGGGTCCCCACGGGGGAGCGGTAGAACGGATGCCCGGCGAACTCGAAGGGCCCCGCCCGATGTGGCGGGGCCCTTTTCACGTCCCACGGGCGGAAGCCCCCGCCCCCGATCGGGTCGGAGGCTTCCGCGATCGTGGCCCCTATGGGGGCCCGGTGCCGGGGCCGCCGAGTCGCTGGACCCGGCACCGGGCTGCTCGCGAGCGTCCGCGGCGCACCGCCGGAGCGGTCCGTCGCGACGCTGTCACGGAGGCGCGGGACCGGCTCGCGGCTCGTGCTCGTCGGCCCTGCTCTCCTGGTCCCGGAGTTGCTCGCGCAGGCTCTCCGGGTCGTCGGCGTCGATGGTCATCGCACACCCGGCCTCGCGCTGCGCGGCGCTGAGCGGGTGATGTCGCGTGGCCCACCAACGGCCGGCGTCGCTCCGCCAGATGGTCCACAGCGCGAACTCCCGGGCGATGTCGGCTAGATGCCGATCAAAGGACATCTGATCATCCCTCCGGGACCCGCGCAGGTTCCATCTCCTTGAAGCCTGCGTCACATCTCTAGAGAAGGCAATGATCGCAAGGGACAGGTCAACCTATCGCTTGACATTTCTGCTTGACCTAGGCGTCGAAGTCGTACTGAAGTACGTACGCCGCCGAGTCCAGCACCATCTCGTTGAGCTCGACGGGCTGGCCGTTCGCGGTGTAGGCGGTCCGGGTGATCACGATCACCGGAGTGCCGCCGGGCAGGTCGAGCAGCCCGGTCTCACGCGGTCCCGGCATCCTGGCGCGCACTTCCTCGGTGAAGTGGGCGGGTGGCAGGCCGAGATCGCGCAGCCGCGCGTACACGCCGCCCGGTCCCGTGTCGGGAGCGGTGATGGCGCTGCCCTCGACCAGGCCGGCCGGGAAGTACGACGTGGCCAGTTGCACGGGCCGGGCGTCGACCGAGTAGCGGCGCCGCCGTACCCACACCTCGCCGCTTTCGAGGACGCCCGCGACCTCCTCGCGCGCCCGCTCGCGCGCCACCTCCACCTCGTCCACGGTGAAGGGCCGGCCGCGGGTGTCGGCGTCCCAGATGGTGCGGCCCTGACCCCATTGCTCACGGGAGAGCCGGCGTGAGCCGTGTCGGCGTATCGGTTTGAACAGTCGCACGTAGACCCCCGAGCCTCGCTTCGGTACCGCCAGCCCCTCGTTGATCAGTACGGCGAGCGCCTGCCTGGCGGTGGCGCGGGCGATCCCGTAGTCGGCCATGAGCGTGTTCTCGCCCGGTAGCCGATCCCCGTCGCGCAGTTCGCCGGACAGGATCCGGGAGCGGAGACCGTCGGCGATGCGTCGATAGATCGGGGGTTCGTGGGATACCGGGACTTCAGACACGTTCGACCACCCTCTGTCACCAACCCGTATGGCGTCTCCAGAGAACTTGCCCCGTCTTGTCCACGATCGCACAGATAAGGGGGATGGTCGCGAGCTTCTTTTGAGCGAATCATGCCCATGTGGTGAAGTCGGTGGGGTTTCAGCGGACCGTTATCTTGGAACGGTCCCGGCCGCTACCCGGCTCGCCCACCAGCGGCGAGTAATCAGCGCGGCGAGCACGGCTCCCACGGTGTTGACGATCACGTCGTCGATGGAGGAGAGACGGCCCAGCCGCAGGCCGTACTGGAGGGCCTCCACGGTGATCGACGCGACGGCCGCGACGGCGGCGACGCGGGCCGTCGACGCCATCCGCGCGGTGCGTACGGGCAGCAGCGCGCCGAGCGCCGCGAAAACCAGCAGATTGCCTCCCACCTGCACCAACACGGTCTCCCAAGGGGCGCTGAGCACGTCGGCGAGGTCCCTGAACGGCACGAGACTGACTCCGCTCTGACCGCTTGCCGGGGTGAGGATCATCCACACCCAGGGGGCGGTTCCGACAGCGATTCCGATGTCGGCGAGGGCGGTGCGCATGGGTGCCGGATGGCCCGCTCGGGCGCGGTGACGGGCGAGGAGCAAGATTGCCAGTACGGCCAATGGCAGCGCAAAGGTACCAGCAATAATGACGGTTCCCCACAAATCCCACGTCCGAGCCATCGGACCATGATGGCGGCCGTCCCGAGGTACGGGAACCTGTCCCTCGGGATAGGTGCCTACGAGCGCGCGGGCAAGTGGTCGGCGAGGAAGGCGAGCGCGACCTGCCAGGCCCGTGCGGCGGGCTCCGGCTGGTGGAACATCGGCGACTCGCTGTTGTGGAAGGCGTGCCCGGCCTCCTCCTCGACGTGCATGAGCACGTTGGCCCGGCCCGCCGCGGCCTGTTCGACCGTGGCCACCTGGTCGCGCGGGATGTACGGATCGCTGCCGCCGAACACCAGCAGCAGAGGCGAGCTGATGCGCTCCATCAACCCGGCCGCCTCGGGCACGGCCGAGCCGTAGAAGGACAGTACGGCGTCGAGCTCGGTCTGGGTGGCCAGCATGAACGCGAGCGAGCCGCCCAGACAGAACCCGAGCGCCCCGCAGCCGCCGCTCACCTCGGGCAGTTCGCGCAGCCGGGCGAGGGTGAGCGCGCAGTCGGCCACGGCCTGCGGGACGTCGAAGCGCCCGGCCAGTTCGATCGAGGCGGCCGTGCCCTCGGGGGTGTGCTCGCCGATCCAGTTGGGCTGGAGCCGCCAGAACAGGTCGGGCGCGGCCACCACGTAGCCGAGGCCGGCCAGCTCCTCCGCCACCTTCGCGATGTACGGCCCGACGCCGTAGATCTCCTGGATGAGCAGGATGCCGGGCCCGCTGCCGCTGTCGGGCAGCCAGACGTGGACGTCGAAGGAGCCGTCGTGGGCCGTGATGCGTTCTGTGCGCTTCTGCATGGAGTCAAGGATGGCGATCCGCGGGTAGTTGTGCAGCAAGACGGGCCGGTGTGGCACAGATCGGCTATGTACGGCATGGCGCCTGGAGCCGCCGGAGGAGACGATGCTAGAGACATTCCACGGCCTACCCAAGGAGCAGCCTGATGCAGGACGAATGGTCAGCGGCGGTAGACGCCCGTGCCCACGCGGCCGACCGGTTGGCCGAGGCCGCGCGCTCGGGCAAGCCGTGCGCTCCCGTCAGAGACATGGTCAGCACCGCCGCCGAGGGCTACGCCGTACAGGAGATCAACACGCGGCGGGCGCTGGAGGCGGGGCGGCGGGTGGTCGGCAGGAAAGTGGGTGTCACCAACCCGCTGATGCAGAAGCAGTTCGGCATCGACGAGCCAGACTTCGGCATGCTTTTCGCGGACATGGCCTACCTCGATGGGCTTCCTATCCCGGTGGAGCGGTTTCTGCAGCCGCGGGCCGAGGCGGAGGTCGCGCTGGTGTTCGGCCGTGACCTGGTCGGCGGGCCTTTCACGGCGGCCGAGGTGATCAGGGCGGTGGATTTCGCGCTGGTGGCCATCGAGATCGCGGACTCCCGCATCGCCGACTGGGACATCACGCTGGCCGACACGATCGCCGACAACGCCTCCGCGGGCGCGTACGTGCTGGGCAACACGCCGGTCTCCCTGATGGGCCTGGATCTGCGGGGGGCCGCGATGACGATGACGCGCGGCGGCCAGGAGGTCTCGGCCGGCTCCGGCGCCGCCTGCCTGGGCCATCCGCTCAACGCGGCCGTATGGCTGGCGAGCCGGGTCGGCCGGACCGACCACGCGCTGCGGGCCGGAGACGTGGTGCTGACCGGCTCGCTCGGGCCCATCGTGCCGATCGGGCCGGGCGACGACTTCGAGGCGCACGTCGACGGCCTTGGGTCGGTCCGCGCGGTGTTCTCCTCATGAAGCCGCGCGCCGTCTTGAAGCCGGGGGCGCTGCCGAGTCCTTCCCGGCCCGGGGCCTGAGGGGAGCGCCGGTGCGCGGGCCACTCCTCGGACTGGCGGTGGTGCTGATGGCGGCGGGCTGCGGTGTCTCGCCCACGCTGGAGTCGGAGCCGGATCCCACGCTCGAGGTCGGCGCGATCATCTCGCAGACCGGGGTCTACGCCGTGCTCGGCGACGACATGGAGGCGGCCATGCGCCTCTACCTGGACCAGCACGGTGGCAAGCTGGGCGGCAGACCGGCCACGCTGGTCGTCGCCGACGACGCGGGCAACCCGGAGAAGGGGCAGCAGCAGGCCAGGTCGCTCATCGCGCGCGATCGGGTGAGCGTGATCACCGGTCTGCTCGCCTCGCCGGTCGCTGTGTCGGTGGTCAAGGAGGCGGCCGGCACGCCGGTGGTGATCGCGAACGCCGGCGCCGACGAACTGGGCGGGCCCGGCGTTTTCCGGGTCTCGTTCACCAACCACGCGCACGGCTACGCGGCGGGCAGGTACGCCGCCGAGCGGTACGGCAAGGCGGGGGTCGTGCTGATGGCCTCCGACTACTCGGGGGGCACCGAGACGCTCGACGGCTTCACCGAGGGCTACGGGGTCAAGCCGCTCAAGCGCATCCTCACCCCGTACGGCAAGAGCGAGGACCTGACGCCCTACTTCAAGCGCATCCCGCCGGACGCCAAGCTCCTGTACGCCTTCTACGCGGGCGGCGAGGCGGTCACGTTCGCCAAGACCTTCAAGCAGCTCGGCTACGACACCAAGATCGACCTGCTGGCCTGCCAGAACCTCGCCGACGAGGACGTGCTCGAAGCCATCGGGGCCGACGCCGAGGGGATGACCAGCGTCGGACTCTACTCACCGGCGCTCACCACGCCCGAGAACGCCGCGTTCGTGGCCACCTGGAAGGCCAAGACGGGCCGGAACCCGTCGGCCGTGGCGCTGCAGAGCTGGGACGCCATGCGGCTCATCGACCGGGCGGCCGCGCTGGGCGGCGACCTGTCCACGGCGCTCGGCCGGGTGGGCGACCTGGCGAGCCCGCGCGGCACGTTCCGGCTCGACCCCACGACGCACAATCCGGTGCAGAACTGGTACGTGCGTAGGTATGAAAATGGAATCAATCGGGTAATCGCCACGATTCCCCCAGAAAGGAAGTAATCGCGTGCTGGATCGCGACCGCTGCCTCGCCCTGGACGCCGAGGATCCGCTGCGGGACTTCAGGGACGAGTTCGTGCTGCCCGAGGGCGTCGTCTACCTGGTGGGCAACTCGCTCGGCGCGCTGCCCCGCCGTACCTCCGAACGGGTCCGGCAGGCCGTCGAGGACGAGTGGGGCGGGCACCTCGTCGGCGGGTGGAACCACGCGGGATGGTACGCCCAGCCGCTCACCACGGGCGACCGGCTGGCCCCGCTCATCGGCGCGGGCCCCGGCCAGGTCGTGGTGGGCAACACCACCTCGATCGCCATCTATCAGGCGGTCGCGGCCGCGACGCGGCTCCGGCCCGACCGGCGGGTGATCGTCTCCGACGTACGGAACTTCCCCACCGACCACTACATGGTCCAAGGGCTGGCCAGGACACTGGGCTACGAGGTCCGCGACTTCGCCGAGGGCCGGTTCGACGACGCGGCCGTGGTGCTGCTGTCCGAGGTCGACTACCGCACCGGCGCCCGCCACGACGTGGCCGCGGTGACCGAGCGGGTGCACGCGGCCGGGGCGCTGATGGTGTGGGACGTGTGCCACAGCGTCGGCGCCATGGAGGTGGACGTCTCGATGGCCGACTTCGCGGTCGGCTGCACCTACAAGTACCTCAACGCCGGTCCCGGCGCGCCCGCGTTCCTCTACGTGAACCCGCGCCACCAGGCCGACGCCGAGAATGTCCTGTCCGGCTGGCACGGCCACGCGGAGCCGTTCGCGTTCGAGCGGGACTTCCGGCCGGCCGAGGGGATCAGGAGGTTCGCGGTCGGCACCCCGCACGTGCTGTCGTTCGCGGCGCTGGAGGCGGCGCTCGACGTGTGGGAGCGGGTGCCGATGCGCCAGGTCCGGGCCAAGAGCGTCGCGCTGACCTCACTCTTCATCGACCTGGTCGGCGACTCGCTGGAGCTGGCCTCGCCGCGCGCGGCCGCCGAGCGGGGCAGCCAGGTCAGCCTCTACCACCCCGACGGCTATCCGGTGATGCGCGCGCTCATCGACCGGGGCGTGCACGGCGACTTCCGCGCGCCCGACATCCTCCGTTTCGGCTTCGCGCCGCTTTACACCCGGTTCGTGGACGTGTACGACGCCGCCGCCGTCCTGGCCGAGGTGCTGGAGAAGGAGCTCTGGCGAGAGGAGAAGTACGCCCAGCGGCTCGCGGTCACCTGAGCGAGTCACCTGAGCGAGTCACCTGAGCGGCCGAGTGCCTCCCTCTCGGGAGTGAGGCGGAAGATCGCCTGCGTCGGCGATCCGGCCGGAGGGCGCGATCGACAGGATTGAGGCAGTCGAATTACCGCCTCTCACCTGGAGATATCCCATGAAGCGCACCCATGCCGCCGCTCTCGTCCTCTCGGCCGCCCTCACAGCCGGGGCCTTCATGGGTACACAGGCTGTGGCTGAGGTGGGGGTGCCGCCCATCAACGCGGCGGCGTTGCGGAAGAGCATCGAGGGCCTGCCCGCCGCCGACGCCACTGCGGCCGACGTACGGGTGAGCGGCTCGGCGGGCTCGTGGCAGGGCGTGTCCGGCGTGACGGACCTGCGGACGAAGCGGCCCGCCAAGGCCGGGGCCCGGTTCCGGGCGGGCAGCGTCACCAAGACCTTCACGGTGTCGGTGGTGCTCCAGCTCGTCGCCGAGGGCAAGCTGTCGCTCGGCGGCACGGTCCAGGAGTACCTGCCCGGCCTGCTGCCCGCCGACTACCCGGCGATCAAGGTCGGCCAGCTGCTGAACCACACCAGCGGGCTGCCCGCGCCCAAGGTGAGCGATGACTTCGCCGACATCTACGCCACCCGGTTCGAGAAGTGGACGCCCGAGGAGTACGTCGCCAAGGCGGTGGAGAACCCGATCGAGTTCACGCCCGGCAGCCAGCAGCACTACCTGAACACCAACACCTTCGTCGCCGGCCTGCTCATCGAGAAGATCACCGGGCGTTCGTACGAGCACGAGGTGACGACCAGGATCCTGCGGCCCGTCGGCATGACCGACAGCTACCTGCCGGGCACCTCGGTCCGCATCCGGGGCAGGCACAACCAGGGCTACCAGACCGTGCCCCAGGGCTTTCCCGACGCGATCAAGTACGGCGCGGGCTACGTGGTGAACATGACCACGACCAGCGTCACCTCGACCTGGGCCTCGGGTGACCTCATCTCCACCACCGCGGACCTGGAGAAGTTCGTCAAGGCGCTGTTCAGCGGCAAGGTCGTGCCCGCCGCGCAGCTGGAGCCGATGTTCACGGTGCCGCCGGTGAAGGCGTACGGCGGCAAGGGCGACGCCGTCTACACCTCGGGCCTGGCCAGGATGGAGCTGCCCGGCGGCCTCGTGGCGTACGGCAAGACCGGCGCCAGGTGGGGCAGCGCGGCCGGCATCGGCGCCACCCGTGACCTGAGCCGCACGCTCGTCTACTCGGTCAACTCCACCGACGCCAAGAGCTCCGGCCAGAACCAGCGCGCCCTCGCCATCGCCCTGGCGGCCTTCTCCAAGTGAGCCAGGCGCGGGTGATCAGGTCTCGCCGTCGAGAACCTTGATCGCCCGCTTCGGCGCGATAGCCCGGTAGCTCTCCTCGACCCAGTCGAGCAGCACCTCGGTCTCGGGCAGCTCGGCCAGGAACGGCACCGACACCCACCCGGCCTTGCCCAGCCCGTAGCCGCTGGGGGCGGCTCCCTCGACGGTCAGCGCGTGGCCGCGCGCCTCGGACAGCAGCTTCACGGTGAAGGACGGGTCCCACTTCTCGCTCTGCTCGTCCATGCCGAGAAAGACGAACACCTTCTTGTTCACCTTGACGACTGTCTCGCCCCACGGATGGTCCTCGTGCGTCTCCGGCAGCCCGAGCGCGAACACCCGCAGTCGCTCCCGTACGTCCTGCCAGTCATCCATGCCTACGGACGCTACCCAACGCGCCGGAACTCGGCCAGCTTGGCGTCGATCCGGTCCCTGATCAGCTCGCGGGCCTCCATGCGCGGCACCCCCGACATGAGCAACTGGTCGTAGTCGGTGTCGAGGTGGCGGATCGAGGCCACCACGGCCAGCGTGATCGCGTTCTCGTCGAGCACCTTGGCCGCCGCCGTGCGCCCGACCCGGCCGCTGCCGCGCTGACCGGCGTGGGCGGCCACCTCCTGGGCCCGCGCGGGCGGGCAGCCGGGGAAGAGCCGGGCGATCTCGGCCGCCATCCGCGCCTGGTATTCGACGTCCTGGTCCGCCCGGCGCTCCCGGTCGCGCTCGCGGCGGCGCAGCCGCACCTCCTCGTCGGCCAGGCAGCGCTCCTCCGCCGCCGCCCTCGCCTGCTCCTCGACCAGCAGCCCCTGGCGCTGGTAGACCTTGCGCCGCCGGTTGTACTGGACGACCACCGCCGACAGGCCGCTCTCCTGCTTCGCCCGGCGGCTGAGGGCCGCGTTGCCCGACGGCAGGAAGACCAGATGGTCCATGTCCGCGCAGGTCAGGCAGTGGGGCTCGTCCTCTTCCATGATCAGATAAGGGCCCGTGTCGCCGCAGGTCGCGCACGTCCAGGCGTTGAGCGGGGCCACCACCACCAGGTCGGGCGCCTTGCTCTGCCGCTCGGTGAGCTGCCGCACCCGAGCCTCGCTGAGGTCGGGGGAAAGCCAGTGGACGCGGAACGCCTCCTGCCCGTGGTCGGCGGTGAAGCGCAGCTCGCGGCGGTCGCGGCTGCCGGAGACATAGGGGGTCTCCACCGGCCGGAGCCCTTTGGCGGTCGCCCAGTCCTTCAGCAGCGCGGCGGCCATGACCAGCCGGTCGTCGTCGACAGGCGCCAGCTCGGCCAGCGTGGCCGCGCGGCCCTGTCGCCAGGTGTCGACGTGCCGCGACTGCACCCAGCGCAGGCCGGTCACCACGTCGATGAACGTCACGTATTTACGGCTGGCCAGCGCGATCTCGGCGGCGTCCGCGACCCTGCGGGCCAGATTCGGCTTGCTCATCGCTCCAGTCTCCCGCGCCTTTGCCGGGAGATGGCCCGGTCGGACGCATTCCTCGTGCCGGTCCAGGTAAGTAGTCAGGCGGATCAGGATATGGGGGGAATCGGTGCGCTTGCTCTGGCTCGGCGTGCTCGTGTTCGTGCTCCTCGCCGCCTGCGGGCCGATCGGGCAGGGCCCGCTGCCGGTCGTGACGGGGGCCTTCGGCGTCCGGCCGGTCATCACGATCCCGGACGGCGTGCCGGATCCCCTGCCGCGGGTGACGGTGCTGTCGGTGGGCAGCGGGCGGCCGACCATGCCGGGTGACGTAGTGCTGGCAGACGTCGAGGTCCGCCGGTGGTCGGGCAATCTGCCGTACACGAACACGTACGACGACCATCGGCCCGCCAGGGTCCTTTTCGACGGGCGGCACGTGCCGGACTCCTGGCGCGAGGCGCTCATCGGCCGGTCGGCGGGCAGCCGGGTCATGCTCGTCGGTCCCGCGGCCCTCTCGTACGGCCCCGGGCCGCCGCTCGGCGGGACCCGCCCGGCCGAGACGCTGGTGCTGGTCTTCGACATCCTGGGCGGTTACCCACCGGACGCCCGCCTCGTCGGACGGACCCTGCCGGACGTACCGAACGACCGCGCGCCCCGCGTCCTCATCGGCGGCTCCGGCCCTCCGGTGCGGGCGGGCGCGAAGGTCATCGTCCAGTACGTCGCGGTGGAGTGGCCGGGCCGCCGGGTCATCGACTCGTCGTACCTGCGCGGCGGCCCCAGCGCCTTCACGCTCGGGCCGGAGGCGGCGCCGCCCGGCTGGGTGGCCGGTCTGGCCGGCCAGCGCGTGGGCGCCCGCGTCGCCTTCCCCACCGAGGAGGCGGGCCGTCCCCTCCTGTACGTCGTGGACATCCTCGACGTACTCGAAACCAAATAAAACGGCCCTGACACCGGAGGGGATGTCAGGGCCGTCGCACCGCAGCCGAGGGGGATCAGCCGCAGTGCTCGGAAGGGCTCTCGTAGGTCGCCGTGCCGACCGAGCCGCCCCACTTCACGCACTTGTCCTCCGCGGCCGCCCTGACGGGACCCGCGTAGTAGGTGAAGCTGCCCGAGTCGCTGACCTTCGTCTTGCCGGCCACCTGCAGGAACGCGCTGGCCGCGCTGGCCTTGCCGAGCGAGGTCTTCTTCAGCGTGGCGACGCAGTTGTTGGCGTTGGTGCTGTTGTAGAGCAGGTAGACCGTGCCCGAGGTGCCGAGGGCCTGCGAGTCGATCACCTTGTAGCCGGTGCCGCAGACCTTCTCCGCCGTGTACGGGTTGGTGCCGCCGCCGGAGCCGCCGCCGACGTAGCTCATGTACTTGTTCCAGTCCCAGTGTGAACCGGGGTCGGTGTGGTCCGAGCCGGGCACCTCGACGTGGCCGATGATGTGGCTGCGGTCCTTCGGGATGCCGTACCGGTCGGCGATGTTCCTGGTCAGCGCGGCCGACGAGCGGTACATCTGGTCGGTGAACCACGAGGCGTCGTTGATGAAGCCCTCGTGCTCGATGCCGACCGAGCGGTGGTTGTAGGAGCTGACACCGGCGTGGAAGGCGCGGTTCTTCTCCCGCACCATCTGCGTGATCTGCCCGTCGGAGGAGCGCACCACGTAGTGGGCCGACACCTTGGCGGCGGAGTTCTGGAACCACGAGATCGTGCCCGCGTACGAGCCCTGGGTCACGTGGATGATGATCCGGTCGATCTTCTCGTCGGTGGGCCGGTTGGACACGGCGTAGTTCGACGAGCTGGCCGCGGCCCACAGGGCACCGGGGTAGTCGGTGGTGGCCGCGAGCGTGCGCGGGTCCGCGTTGTCGTACTTGCCGCGGTCCGGCTCCACGACCTTCGCGGCGGCCTTCACGCCCGCGGTGTTGACGCCGTTGGCCAGCACCTCGTAGACGGCGTCGGCGTAGATCCGGGCGGTGCTCGCGTTGGCCGCGCCGCCGTACGCGGCGACCGCCTCGTACCACTTGGCGGGGTCCTTGCGCTCGGCCGCGGTCAGGCCGAGCTTGTCGGCCTTGGCGCGCAGCACGGCGGCGCCACCGAGCACGTTGGCCGCGTCGTCGGTCTTGAGCTTCGCCGCGGTCTGGGACGTGATCTTGGCCGCGTCCTCCAGCGCCTTCGTGGTGGGGTTGCTGACCAGGTGCATCACGCCGTAGCCGCCGCTGGCGCTGGGCTCGCCGCCGTGGCCGTCGAGGTGCGTCTCTGCGTAGCCGAGCGCGACCAGCAGGTCACGCGGCACCTCGTAGGTGGCGGCGGCCTTGTCGAAGGCGGCCGAGAGGGTGACGGCGGTCGCCTGCGCGGAGGTCGCCTGGGCGGAGCCCACCAGGACCGCCTGCTGGGCGCCCACGATGAGCACACCGGCTAACAGGAGCTTCTTCATCATGATCAGGACCCGCAATGCTCGGAGGGACTGTTCTATGCGCTGACGCCGGCTTTGCCGCCCCACTTGACGCACTCGCCGGCCGCCGCGGCGGTCACCGGGCCCGCGTAGGAGGCGAAGTTGCCGGAGTTGTGATCCTTTTCGGATGGGATCTGTGGGACTAGGGTCGGCATTCGCCGCACAAGAATCGTCCAGAACCGATACAAAAGGTGGTCAGGCCTCTAAAGAGGAGCTGATGCACCATGTCGGTCACCTTTCATGTTCTTGGGCCGTTGGAAGTCCGATCGTCGGGACGGTCCGTACGGATCTCCGGCAAGAAGCCGAGGATCCTGCTAGCCACGTTGTTGCTGGACAGCGGCCGTATCGTCGGCGCCGACCAGCTGGTCGAGGTGCTCTGGCACGATCGCCCGCCACGCTCCGCACAGGCGAACTTACGCACATATGTCAGCTCCTTACGGACGGACCTCGGCGCCGAGTACCTGCGCGGCGACGGCTCCGGCTACGCCATCGACGTACCGGACGGCGCGCTGGACCTGCTGGCGTTCGAGGAGCTGGTCGCGCAGGCCCGTTTCGCCGACGCGCTCGCGCTCTGGCGCGGGGCGCCGCTGGCCGACCTGCCGGGCAGCCCGCTCTGGGACCGCCGCCTCGAACCGCTCAACGAGGTACGGTTACGCGCCGCCGAAGAGCTGATCGGCCAGCGGATCGAGAGGGGCGACCACGCAGGGGCGATCACCCAGCTGCGCGGGCTGCTGGTGGAGCACCCCTACCGGGAAGACCTGTGGAGCCGCCTCGTCCTGGCGTTGAACCGGGCCGGCCGCAAGGCCGAGGCGCTGCGGGCCTACGCCACGATCCGCGCCCAGCTGGTGGACGAGCTCGGCGTGGAACCGGGCGCCGACCTGCGTCGCGCCCACGAGTCGATCCTGGCCGACGAGGCCCCACCGGTCGCGCCCCGGCAGCTGCCGCCGGACCTGCCCGACTTCACCGGCCGGGCCGACCAGCTGGCCCTGCTGGCCAAGCCCTTCTCCATCGCGGTCGTCTCCGGTTCGCCGGGGGCCGGGAAGTCGGCGCTGGCCGTACACGCCGCCCACGGCCTGCGCGACGCCTTCCCCGGCGGGCAGCTCTATCTCGAACTCGACGGCAGGGAGCCGGCCGACCTGCTTGCCGAGGCGCTCCGGGCGCTCGGCGTGGAGACGCCGCCGCCGACGATCCACGAGCGCTCGGCGCTGTTCCGGTCGATGCTGTCCAAGCAGCCGATGCTCGTGCTGCTCGACGACGCGCTCGACGCCGCCCAGGTACGGCCGCTGCTGCCCGGAAACGACTGCGCCGTCATCGTGACCAGCCGGCGCCGGATCACGGAGTTACCCGGCTCGATCCAGGTCGACCTCGGAGAGCTGTCCGCGCACGACGCGCTGACGCTGCTCGGCAGGATCATCGGCACGGATCGGGTGTCCCGCGAGCACGAGGCGGCCCTGGCGATCGTGGAGGCGTGCGGGCGCCTGCCGGTGGCCGTGCGCAGCGCCGGATCGCGCCTGGCGGGCCGGCCGGGCTGGTCGCTCTCGGTGCTCAGACAGCGGCTGGACGACGACCGGCTGAGCGAGCTGAAAGAGGTGCGGGTCTGCCTCGACCGCAGTTACCGCCACCTACCTGACGAAGCCGCCCGTACGCTGGGCACGCTCGGCCTCCTGGGCGCCGTGGCCCAGCCCGGCTGGGTGATCGACGCCGCGCTCGACAGGCACCGCGCCGACGACGTCACCGACCTGCTGGTGGACGTCAACCTGCTGGAGCTGGTCGGCACCGACCCGGTGGGCCAGCCACGTTACCGGGTGCCCGATCTGATCCGCCGCCACGCGCTCGAACGCGGCTCCGACCGTACCGGCCTGACCAGGGTGCTCGCCGCCTGGACCGCGACCACCGAGCACGCCATGGCCCGGCTGCCCACCACCGTCTTCAGCCTCACCGCCGCCAGGGCGCCGCGCTGGCGGCTGCCCGAGCAGACGCTCGACCGGCTGACCTCCGACCCGCTGGGGTGGTTCGAGGCCGAGCACGAGACGCTGGTCGGGGCCGTGAGCGTCGCCGCGGAGGCCGGGCTGGCCGAGTCGGCCTGGGGGCTGGCCGCCGCGATGGTCCCCTACTTGGACCTGCACTGCCATCTCGACACGTGGGAGCGTACCCACACCGTCGCTCTCGATGCCGCCCGCGCGTCCGGCGACACCTACGGAGAGGCCGCCATGCTGCGCGGCCTGGCCCAGGTCTCCCTCTACCAGGACCGGTACGAGGAGGCCGTCGAGGACTTCACCCGATCCCGGCGGCTCTTCCACGACATCGGCGACCTGCGGGCGGAGGCGACCTCGATCTGCGGGCTCGGCGCGGTGAGCCAGTTCAGGGGCCGGCACGCCCAGTCGCTCGGGCACTTCAAGCGCGCCCTGGCCATGTTCCTGGCGGCGGACGACCCGCACGGCGAGGCGTTCGCCAGGCAGGCCATCGGCCGGGTCTGCCTCAAGTCGGGCGACCTGGCCCTGGCATCGGAATCGCTGGGCCAGGCCATGCGGCTGGCTCAGGAGCTCGGCGACGCCCACCGCGAGGGCTGCGTCTGCCTGCAGATGGGCAACCTGCACAAGGCCATGTCCTTCCACCGGCACGCGCTCGACATCTTCGAGTCGCTCGGAGACCGGCACTGCGGCGCGTACGCCCTCCAGAGCCTCGCCGGGCTGCAGGCGGCCCGTGGGGAGTGGGCACCGGCCTCCGCGGGGCTTGAGCGGTCACTGGAGATCTTCCAGGCACTCGGAGACCGGAGCGGGGAGGCGTCGAGCACGCAGATGCTGGGCGAGGTGCACCACTCGGCCGGTCGCACCGGGCTGGCACTCGACTATCTCAACCACGCCACCGTGCTGCGCCGCAGCCTGCCCGCCTAGTCCCGTGGGTCCAGGTCCGCGCGGATCATGCTGTACAGCACACCGTCGTGCCACTCGCCTGCGCGGAAGCCGACTCCGCGCAGGATGCCCTCCCTGGTGAATCCGACCTTCTCCAGGGCGCGCTGCTCGGCCAGGTTGCTCACCTCGGTCGACGCCTGGACCCGGTTGACCGTCGAATGGTCGAACAGGTAGCGCACCAGGAGTCGCTGCGCCCGGGTGCCGTGACCCATGCCGCGAAACTCGGGCGCCACGATGAGCCCCATCTCCCAGCAGTAGGAGATGCTGGAGGTCATCTGCTTGCTCCAGGACACCAAGCCCACGCGGTCGTCGCCCTCGGCGATCAGCAGCGTGCCGCCGTCGCCACTGAGCATCCCATTGTCCTCCCAACGCCTGCGGAGGCGGTGGGGATCCTGCCAGCCGTACCATTGATGGAGGCCCGTGCTCTCCGGATCGTGGTACAGCCGGTTGAGAAAGGGCAGATCGTCCTCGGTCACAGGATGAAGCTCACTCGTCATGGTCGAGACACTATGCGACGGACAAATCGCTTGAGGCGGGATCGCTGCGGCATTCCAGCCAGCTCCTCAAGGGACTCGGCCGCGCTCGGGCGCTTGGCGGGAGAATGGTCCAGCATCCGGCGCACCACGTCGGGAACCTCGGGCCCCTGGGTGTCGGCGCTGGTCGGCAGCTCGCCGGTGAGCAACTGGTAGGCGATCACCCCGGCCGCGTAGACGTCGGAGGCGGCCGTCATCATCTCGGGCCGCTCGTGGCACTCGGGGGCCACGTAGTGGGCGTCGAGCACGTTGCCCAGCTCGTGGGCGACCGTGTAGTTGCGCGCTCCCGGCTTGGCGTAGTCGAACCCCGTCAGCACCGCGTGCCCGTCGGTCACCAGCACGCAGGCCGGGGTCAGCGCCCGATGGATGACGCCGTGGGCGTGGGCGTGGGCCAGGCCGCGCAGCATGTCCTGGATCACGCCGAGTCGTACGCCGGTGCCCAGGCGCAGGTGCAGCGCCTCACCGTGCACGTCGTCGAGAACCAGCACGAACCGGCTCTCGTCGTCGATGGCGAAGAAGTCACGTGAGCGCACCACGCACGGATGCGGCGGGATGCGGGCCAGCGTCTGATAGGCGTTGGCGATCCGCTGCCGCTCGGCCGCCCGCGACTCCTGGTCGGCCAGCGGGTCGGCCTGGTAGACCCGGAGCAGCACGGTCTCGCTGCCCGGGAGTGTCGCGTTGAAGGCCCGGTATTCGGTCACCTTCGCGTCGCCGCCGAGCTGCTCCTCGACCTCCCAGTTGCCGAACCTGGGCGGCGCGGTGCTCCGGCGTACGGTCTGGTTGAGCGAGTCGAGAATCCCGGTGAGGTACGGCTTGATGCGGTGACTGCACCCGCGCCTGACCCGCGAGACGTCGCTCAGCGTGGCCAGCAGCCCATCGAGGGTGGTGACGTTGACCGCGTCGCGCCCGGCCGGGTCGACGAGCTCGGCGTCGGGCGAGGTGAGGACCACGAGGCTGTCGACGTAGACGCGCTCCAGCCGCGTGTCCTTGGAGACCAGCAGCCCCTTCAGCGCCTTCGCGATGCCCCGCAGCTTCGTCACGGGAGAGCCGAACGCCTCCCTGCGCGGCGGGAACCAGCGCGTGCCCGACACCTCGATCCGGCCACGGGTGCCCTTGACGTCGACGACGACCAGCGAGTGGCCGGTCAGCACGAGCAGGTCCACCTCGAAGACGTCGTCGCCGCGCGGGAGCTCGACGTTGTGCAGCAACAGCCAGTCGGCGGGTGCGTGGTCGCGCAGGAATGAGATCACCCGACGCTCGGCGTCGTTGACCGGACGTCCCCCTCCGACGATCTCTGCCATGGGCTAATCCTCCCACGTTCACCCTGCCCGGCGCCGACCTGTGGGACCTGGGCGGCGACCTTGAGCCGTTCGCCCGCAAGGTCCGCAAGTTCCTCCCTGGTGCGACTGAGCCGACCGCCGTTTCTGGGATGGTTCAGCGGGCCGTCGCCAGGATGACGCCGGAGCCGTGCGCCAGCTCGACCGCGACCAGCCGATCGTGGTTCAGCAAGGTCTGTCGCACACCCTCCTGCCTGCGGACGAACTCCTCCTCCCAGGTCACCCCGGGGTAGGGCACCATGTCGTCCACCAGCAGCACGCCACGGGGGTTGAGCGCGGCGATCGTCCGTTCGAGCCCCACCTGCTTGCCCGCACCCGCGTCGGCGAAGATCAGGTCGAAGGTGCCCAGCCCGGCCAGCGACTCGAGCGCGTCGCCGACGCGCGGGTCGACGAACTCCGGCCAGCCCTGGGCCGCGAGTCCGGCCCGTTCGGGGTCGCTCTCGATCGTCGTCACCGTGACGTCGGTCCGCGGCCGCAGCCCGCTGACCAGCCACCCGACCCCCGCCCCCAAGCCGGTGCCGATCTCCAGAATCCGGCCACCCTCCGGCACCTGGGCGGCCAGCACGGCGAGCAGCCGCCCGACGTCCGGGTCACAGGAGTAGTCGAACCCGGCCGCTTTCGCCCGCTCATGGGCTGCCCGCACGAGTTCCGGCAGATCATCATTCATGGCCATTTCCTATCGCACCCGCTACCGCAGCTTTGGGGCGGACTTATCGGACCCGTCCCGCAGCTTTGGGGCGGACTTATCGGACGTGTCCCGCCGCTGTGGGCGCGGACTTATCGCACCCGTCCCCGTGGCTTGAGCACAGACAGCGTGGTGGCGGTCAGCAACATGGCCAGCTGTCCGCCCAGTACCGCGACCTGTCCCCACTGACGGCCCTCGGCAGGCCGCGTCGCGCCCTCGGTCGCGGCGGCCATCCCCTCGGGGTCGAACAGGAACATCCCCAGGCAGATGACCGACACCAGCAGCACCAGCTTGGCCAGCACCCAGTAATGGCGGGCCAGCCCCCAGTGACTGGTCAGGCCGAGCGTGATGCCGGTGGCCAGCGCGGTGAGGCTGAGCGGGATGCCGCCCGCGAACACCAGGCTCGGCATCAGCCGGTAGGCCGCGTGGGCGAGCCCGAGATCGTCCGTCACCGTCGCCACGGTGTTCAGCACGACGAGCCCCCACACCTCGCCGAGCAACGCGACCGACGTGATGACGTGAACGACGAGCACGCCCTTGCGTACGCGCGGCCGTATGACCCGATTTGTTATCTCGACCACCGCTCGACCTCCGGATTCGCGGACTCCGGCCCATCTTGATCGGTGGATTCGTCCCGGACGTCCCCCAACGGGCGGCGGTCGCGCTACATCGTTCGGTGTAGTGGTGCCAAGCCCGGGGTGATCCTTGCTAAACCGGCCCGCGCGATAAGCCAATCATTCTCGATGCGCGGATAAATGAAACTCGTTTAGCCGTGTACGAGGCAAGCGCATATGCAGTTCGCCGGCCGGTGAGCTCGGAAAGTCGAATGCCAAGAAAACGAGGCGCCTCCTTGACCGCGAGCAGGCGTTTTTGGGTTGCGACATCGATCGGCTGCCGCGATTGTTATTGGCGGCACCTTCACAGCCCTGCACAAAACGACTAAGGCGCCGGGAATTCCGCGCCCATCAAACGGAGGAAACAAACATGATCCGTCGCATTCTCGCTGGTGCAGCCATCGCGGGCGCCGCTCTCGGCTTCTGCGTCTCCGCGGCTTCGGCCGACGTCGGCCCGAACCCCTACATCGGCGCCCCGTCCTTGCTGAGCCAGCTCAGCACCCTGGACAACCTCACCGGGGTGAGCGACGCGGCCAAGTACACCAACATTCCGACGACCGCGAACCTGCAGGACGTCAACCTTCACCTGCTGAACAACAACCGCTGACACCATCGCGGCATAGGCGGGAAGGTCCGCTCCCGGCTCCACGGGCACATGCCGCCCGGCATGCCGTAGGGCCCCACGGGCACATGCCGTAGGGCTGCCGGCCGCACCTTCCGCCGGATCGACGCTTGGGCGATCCGCCTGAACCATCTCCGTGGATACTCGCGAGGCCACGGACTCCGCTCGGATGCGCACCGAGACGGAACGCCGAGCGGCCCGGGTCACGATCGCGATCACGACCCGGGCCGCGAGGTGCTCCCCTTCCGCCGGCTGCTGGAATGCCCGCGCCTGGCCGAATGCCTGCCCCTGCCGGAATGCCCGCCCTTGGCGGAGTGCCCGTGCCTGGCGGAGCCGCCGTGTCTGCCAGAGTGCCCGCGCCTGCCGGAGTGCCCGCCCTTGGCGGAGCCGCCGTGTCTGCCGGAATGCCCGCGCCTAGCGGAAGGCGCGCCCTTGGAAGGCCCGCTGGTGGATCGCGCGCTGCCGGACGGCGGACTGCTGCGACGCGCGCTGCTGGGACGTCCACTGCTGGGAAGTGCGCTGCCAGGACGTGCGCTCTCGGGACGGACGGTCTCGGGGTAGACGGTCTCGGGATGGACGGTTCCGGGACGGATCACCCCCATGAAATGCGGCTTGTTCAGCGGGTCGAGGCGGACGACCTCCCCGGTGAACGGAGCGTCGACGATCCGCGTGCCGTCCACGGCCAGCCCCACGTGCTCTGGTCCCTGGCGTCGCGGTTTGCTGTCGTAGAAGACGAGGTCCCCTGGCGCGACCTGCTCCTTGGGCACCCTGGCCCCTGACCGCCACTGCTCGTGCGTCGTCGTGCCGATCGACACGCCCGCGTTCGCCCAGGCGTACTCCGTGAGCCCCGAGCAGTCGAAGCCCTTGGTCTTCTTGCCGTGTCCGATGCCGTAGCCGGGGCCCTGGGGCCCGCCGCCGCCCCACGAATAGGGGACGCCGAGCATCCCCAGCGCGGCCCGCACGGCGACGCCTCCAGCCGCCGCACCGCCAGCTGCCACGCCGCCAGTTGCCGCGCGTCCGGCCGCTGCGCCTCCAGCTGCCGCGCGGTCGGTCCCTGCCGCCTGCGGGCAACGCCCGGTGCCCTTTTCGCACGCCTGCCGGACGCCGGCCGTCGCGGTGCCGGAGTCCGGCGCCACGAGCGAGCCGCACGCCAGGACCGTCAGCAGCAGGGCCCGTTTCACGTTCACTCCAGGGAGCGTTCCTCATCCCCTTGGGGGATAAAACGCCCTTTAGCCAGGCGGGGCCCACATATGGCTATAAGCTGAAGTTTGTCCACACGGCGATATGTCGATAAATCACGACTGGTCGGACATTTGGCGCGAATGGTGATCAAGTGCTAAAGAATTTGAATAGAGAGCTCGCTTCAGGGCTAGTCGCAGGTGGGTGGAAATTAGTCGGTGGGTTATTTGTTCGGCGCGTTGATAATGCCGTTCTCTCGACAATTCTTCGACCGCCTGAACGGGTTGATCAATTTACCCAATGGGCGGTCCGATGCCGTGGTGATTGTGTCGCCGAGCGCTTCTAGATCGGCCGCGACCGACTGCGTGACCTTCCGCTCGGGGATCCAGCGGGTCGCGCAGTCGCTGGTGCGAGTCCCGGACGGCGGAAGATCCTGCTGCCGGATTGTTCATGACTTAGCTGTAATACGACCATATTTTCGTGCATATCAGGTGGTGAAACATACTTCGTGTAATGTGAGACCGGGTTCGTGTCGAGGACAACCCCCATGCGTGAGGTCTGATTGGGGGGTGCGATGACTGTGAACGGCGAGGCGGCCGAAACGTCGGAGCGCCTGCTGTACGAGGACGACCAGCTGCGCATCTCCCAGCGGGCCAGGTGCGAGGTTCCGGCGCTGGCGCTGCGCGGCGAGATCGACATCACCAACAGCTGCGCTCTCGCCCGGACCCTGGCCGCCGCCCGCGAGGGTGAGACGCACATCATCGTCGACACCGGCGAGCTCACGTTCATCGATCTGTCAGGCCTGCGCGTGCTGGCCATGCCGATGCTCGACCCTGCCGAGCGCTGGATACACCTGCGTAACCTCACGCCGTTCCAGCGACATCTCCTGAACCTGCTGGGATGGCACTGACACCCGCACGGCACACACGAAACACGCCGCCCACACGGCCCAAGCCGGGTCAGACGATCATCGCCGCCGAGGTGCCCAGGCCCGTCGGCCCGCCCAGCCGCCACTCGGGCGGCCGGTGGTGGCGCCGTAGCGACGCCTCGTCATAGCGATGGCAGTCGCGATGCCACCTGAGGATGCCCGCCATCCAGTCGCGCAGCTCCGCCACGTAGCCGTCGACGGCCGCGCGGGCCTCCCCGTTCAGCCGGAGGTCGTCGTACATGACCGGGAACTCGTACGCGAAGACATGCTCGAACTCCTTCATCCGGGACGTCATCAGATCGGCGACGATGCCGAGCGCCACCGGGTAGTCACAGTCGAAGAAGTTCTGGACGACCAGCACGCCGTTGTGCAGCTCACCCTCGAACTCGATCTCCTTCTGGTACGAGAAGACGTCGTTGAGCAGGGTGGCGTAGTCAGAAGCCGCGTTGTTCAGCGAGATCATCGACCCGGTCCGATGGACCTCCTCCGGGATCTCATCCTCGCGGGTCAGGCGGCACAGGCTCATGGTCAGGTCGGAGCCGAAGGTCAGCCGCCGCATCTCGATGTAGTCGACGGGGTCGGGCACCCGGTTCAGCAGCTGGTTGTCCAGCTCCCAGAGCCACGACGCGCACATGTCCTCGATGGCCGCGCGGAACCTGCGCCGCGCGTTCGTGCTCATCGGCCCCGCCGTACGGGTCCAGAGGTCGGACAGCCCCCGCTCCAGAGCGGTCATCGGCGCCGGGGGAGCCGAGCCGTCGAGCGGCATGAAGGCGCCGAACCGGTCGACGGTGGCGCGGGCGGCGGCCAGGTTGCGGGATCGGCCGAAGACGACGGGGAAGTAGTCGTCACCGTACGTCCCCCACGCCAGCCAGGCCGAGGCCAGGTCCAGCTCCTCCAGGGTCCCGTCGGGATGGAGCCCGGAGGCGCACAGCGCCAAGTCGTAGTCGACGAGCTTCTGCTCGTCCCAGACGGCCGAGCCGGTGACGCCCGGCTGCGCTTCGAGTATCCCCATCGCGCGCGCCCAGGCGACCAGGTTCAGGCGGGCGGTCTCCAGGTGGGGCGACCCGCTGACCTCGAACGGCATGTAGAAGTCGGGGATCCGCGACGGGCCGACGGGCGTGTGCGGGACGTGGGTGAAGCTGCGGATCCGCTTCGCGCCGAGCAGGTCGACGATCGAGGTCGTGCCCAGCGTTCTGCGGGTCGCGCGCTCGTTCATGTAGCGGCTGGAGGACATGTGCCATTCGTGGCCGCCCGACTGCCAGTCCTGCAGCCCCTTGACGTAGGCCAGCACGCCCGCGCAGGAGAGCGGGTCGAGGCCCTGCTCCACGAAGAGCGGGCCCAACTCGGTGAACACGGTGTGCTCGAACTGCTGCAGCCGCGAGGTGAGCAGGTCGTTGACCGCGTCGGCGGCCTCCTGCGTGGTGCAGCCGAGGAACTTCTCCAGCACGAGGACGCCGTTGCTCAGCTCGCCCTCGTCCTGGGTCTCCCGCTGGTAGGAGAACAGGTCGTTCCGCAGGTGCACCGCGTCGGCGAAGGCGTCGCGCAGCACCCGCATCGGCCGGGAGCCGGCGACGCGCGCCGGGACCTCGGCCCCCACGGCGTGCTCGACCAGCCCGGCCGACCATGGCGCCCCGCCGACCTTGCGCCGCATCTCGATGTACTCGATCGGATTGGGCACCCGGCCCGCGTTGATGTTGGACAGCTCCCAGAGCGACTCGTTCAGCAGGTTGCGGGTGCTCTCGGCGAAGCGCTCCCGCCAGGCGAGCGACCTGGCGGGGACCGTACGGGCCCACAGGTCGGCCAGCCCCGCCTCGACCGGATTGGTCGGCTCCGGCGTCGCGCACGACAGGTCCATCGGCATGAAGGCGGGCAGCCGGTCCAGGTAGCGCTTGCCGCCCTCACGGTCGTGGCCGCGCTTGAAGGCCTCCAGGAAGTGGTCGTCGAAGAAGAAGACCCAGACGTACCAGTCGGTGATCAGCGAGAGCTCGGCGCCGTCGCAGTCGGGGTGGGTGTAGCCGCACAGCAGGGCGTAGTCGTGGGCGTCGAGGTCGGCCTGCTCCCAGATGCCCGAGCCTTCCAGCATGCCCATGCCGCGCGCCCACTGCCTGGACTGCGCGCGCGCCTCCTCGACGTGCGGGTTGAGGCGGGCCGGATACGGAAGGTAGAAGTCCGGCAGCTCGAATGGCTGGGCCGACTCCCCATCCACGGAACGCGTCATCAGCCCATCACCTCGACGTTCTCGAGCATGCCCAGCGCGTCGGGTAGCAGGACCGCGGCCGAGTAATAGGCACTGACCAGGTACGACATGATCCCCTTCCCGTCGACGCCGGCCAGGCGGACGCTGAGCCCTGGCTGGTACTCATCCGGAATGCCGGTCTGATGCAGGCCGACGACGCCCGAGTCCTCCTCGCCGGTCCTGAACGCGAAGATCGAGGTGGTGCCCTCCGGGCTGATCGGGATCTTGTCGCAGGGCAGGATCGGCACCCCGCGCCAGGCTGTCAGCCTGCTGCCGTCGAGCTGGACGGTGTCGGGGTAGACCCCGCGCGCGTTGCACTGCCGGCCGAAGGCGGCGATGGCGCGGGGATGGGCCAGGTAATAACGGGTCTTCTTCCTGCGGCTGAGCAGTTCGTCGAGATCGTCGGGCGTAGGCGGGCCGCCGTACGTGGAGATCCGCTGCCGGGCATCGACGTTGTGCAGCAGCCCGAAGTCCCGGTTGGTGACCAGCTCGTACTCCTGGCGTTCGCGTAGTGCCTCGATGCTCAGCCGGAGTTGCTGATCGAGCTGGTTCATCGGCTGGTTGTACAGGTCGGAGACCCTGCTGTGCACCCGTAGGACGGTTTGGGCGAGGCTCAGTTCGTACTCGCGGGGGCTGAGTTCGTAGTCGACGAACGTGCCGGGCAGTGCGGGCTCGCCGGTGTGTCCGGCGGCCAGCTCGATCGCCGCCTCGCCGTGCTTGTTCTGCGGCCGGGCCCGCCGGTCCCGATGCGCCTCGATCTGCGCCCGCAGCGTCGGCGAGACCGCCGTCAGCGCGCGGAACACCGCCCAGGGCAGGAGCAGCACCGTGCAGGTGGTGGCGGCCCTGAGCGTGTACGGCCACCGGTCCTCCCGCTCGGGGAGGTCGTGGCCCGTGTGATCGCCGTCCGCCAGCGTCTCCCGCAGGACGCTGGTGCCGTACGGGCCGGTCTGCAGCTTGTCGGCCTTGCCGTGCGCGAGGAGCAGGAGAGCGTCGGCCGGGCGGCCCTCCTGCACGATCGTCTCGCCCCGCGCGTATTCCCGCTGCTCGAACTCCCCGGCCAGGGTGTCGAGCAGCGGGTCGCCGTCGAACCCGTGCAGCAGCGGCAGCTCGGTCAGGCTGGGCGGGATCACCCGCGTCGCAGCGCCCGCGCGGGCGAAGCTGACCCGGCCGCCGCCGACCTGATAGGTGAGCCGGCGGTTCACCCGGTAGGTGCCGGCTGCGGTTTGTACCCACGGAAGCGCCCGCAGCAGCCAGCGTGAAGAGATCTCCCGCATCTGCGGGGCAGTCTTGGTCGTGGTGGCGAGCCGGCGTGCCGCCTCCGTGCCCAGGCTCTGCCTTGAGTCCCGCTGGTCCAATTCCGTCAACCGAAACACCGCCAATCATTGGGCCGGGTGAACCGATCCGCGCTCAGCTGCCGAGTGCGACGTCTTCGAGAATGCCGAGTGCGTCAGGAACGAGTACGGCCGCGGAGAAGTAGGCAGTGACCAGGTAGGAGATGACGGCTTTCTCATTGATGTTCATGAAACGCACCGACAAGCTGGGCTGGTATTCGTCGGGGATGCCGGTCTGGTGCAGGCCGACAACGCCCTGGTTCTCGTGTCCGGTGCGCATGAGCAGGATGGAGGTCGTCCGGGTGCCGGTGATCGGGATCTTGTTGCACGGGAAGATCGGCACCCCGCGCCAGGCCGGGATGCGGTGCCCGTTGACCTCGCTGGCCTGCGGGTAGATGCCGCGCTTGCTGCACTCCCTGCCGATGGCCGCGATGGCCTGCGGGTGCGCGAGGAAGAAGGCGGGCTCCTTCCAGACCGTGGACAGCAGGTCGTCGAGGTCGTCGGGCGTGGGAGCGCCGCCGCGGGTGCGGATGCGCTGGCTGAGATCGGCGTTGTGCAGCAGCCCGAACTCGCGGCTGTTGATCAGCTCGTGTTCCTGGCGTTCGCGTAGTGCCTCGACGGTCAGCCGGAGCTGCTGGTCGAGCTGGTTCATCGGCTGGTTGTACAGGTCGGAGACCCTGCTGTGCACCCGTAGGACGGTCTGGGCGACGCTCAGTTCGTACTCGCGGGGACTGAGTTCGTAGTCGACGAACGTGCCGGGCAGTGCGGGCTCGCCGGTGTGTCCGGCGGCCAGCTCGATCGCCGCCTCGCCATAGGCGTTCTGTGAGCGTCCTTCGGCGTCCCGGGTGTTGCGCAGGTGGGCGCGGAGCGCGGGGGACCGGTCGAGGACCGCCTGCAGGTTCTGCCGCGAGAGCGTGAGCACGGTACAGGCGGTCTTGGCCGTCGCCGAGAACCCCCACTGGCCCGGCTCGCCCAGCAACTCCTCGCCGAAGTGGTCGCCGTCGGCCAGCACGCCGAGGTTCTGCTCATCGTCGTACGCGCCGCGGCCGGTCTTGGCCACCCGGCCATGGGCGATCAGGACCAGCTGGTCGAGGGGAGCGCCCTCACGGACGATCTCCTCGCCCGACTCGTACTCGCGCTGGCTGAACCCGTCGGCGAGCGACTGCAGGACCTCGCCGTCGCTGAAGCCGCGCAGCTGATGCAGCTCGGTGAGCTCCGCCGGGATGACGCGCACGTCCGCGCCACTGGTGGTGAACGTGATGCGACCGTCGCCCAGGGTGTAGGTCAGCCGGCGGTTGACCCGGAAGACGCCACCGGAGGTCTGCACCCACGGCAACAGCTTGAGCAGCCAGCGGGAGGTGATCTCCTGCATCTGCGGGGCGGTCTTCGTGGTCGTCGCCAGGTTCTTGGCGGCATCGGTGCTGAGGCTGAGCTGCTGGCCGTTGGCCTCGGTCGACTCGGTCGTTTCGGTCATCGTGCACCACCAATCTTTAGAGGGTTTGCTAGCCGGGGTTTTGAGTGGCTCGGAGTTCGGGCGGGAGGGAGAACTTGAGGGTCTCTTCGGCGAGCGTCACCGGCTCCACGTCGGCGTAGCCGCGGGCGGCGAGCCAGGCCAGCAACTGGCCGACCAGCTCTTCTGGGACCGAGGCGCCCGAGGTCACGCCGACGGTCCGTACGCCGTCGAGCCAGCGCTCGTCGGCGTCGCCGGCCCGGTCGACCAGGTGGGCCGCCCGCGCGCCGGCGTTCACGGCCACCTCGACGAGGCGCCGCGAGTTGGATGAGTTGGCGGAGCCGACGACGATGACCAGGTCGCACTGGGCGGCGATCCTGGTGATCGCCTCCTGGCGGTTCTGGCTGGCGTAGCAGATGTCGTCGCTCGGCGGGTCGATGAGCTGGGGGAAGCGCTCGCGCAGCCGGGCGACGGCGTCCATGGTCTCCTCGACCGCCAGCGTGGTCTGCGACAGCCAGCTCATCCTGGCCGAGCCGGCGCCTGTCAGCTCGTCGGGCCGGGCCGGATCGACCACGTGGATGCGGTCGGGCGCCTCGCCGACGGTGCCCTCCACCTCCTCGTGCACCGCGTGGCCGATGAGCACGATCTCGTAGCCCGACTCGGCCAGGCGTACGGCCTCTCTGTGCACCTTGGTGACCAGCGGGCAGGTCGCGTCGATCGTGCGCAGACCTCGACCGGCCGCCTCGTGCTTGATCGCGGGCGAGACGCCGTGCGCCGAGAAGACGACCAGGGCGCCCTCAGGGACCTCGTCGAGCTCGTCGACGAAGATCGCGCCCCGGCCGCTGAGGTCGTCGACCACGTAGGTGTTGTGCACGATCTGTTTGCGCACGTAGACGGGCGGTCCGTAGCGTCTGAGGGTCTCCTCGACGGTGTCGATGGCACGTTCCACACCCGCGCAATAGCCGCGCGGGGCCGCCAGAAGTACTCGTCCCATGATGTTCGCTCCTACCGGTCCCGGTGCGCGAGCTGGCCGGCCAGCACGGTCAGCGCGTCGCGCGCCTCGGAAGTGATGGGCGCCGCCTCCAGCGCCTTGGCGGCCTCGTGTACCCGCTGGTCGATCATGTCCTCGACCTCGGCCAGCGCGCCGGTGTCGAGCAGGATCCCGCGCAGCTCCGCCGCCCGCTCCTCCGTCAGCTCCTGGTTGCCGTGCCAGCTGCGCAGGTAGGACAGCTGCGCGGGCGTCGCCCGTCTCAGGGCATGCGCGATCAGGACGGTGTTCTTGCCCTCACGCATGTCGTCGAGTGCCGACTTGCCGGTGTCGGCCGAGGAGCCGAACGTGCCGAGCACGTCGTCGCGCAACTGGAACGCCTCGCCGATCGGCACGCCGAAGCGCGAGTAGGAGTCGAGCAGGTCGGGTTCCGCGCCGGCCAGGGCGCCGCCGATCTGCAGGGGGCGCTCGACGGTGTACTTGGCGGTCTTGTAGCGGATCACCGTCAGCGCCGCCGACACCGTGGCCCCCGCTCGGAGCTGGCCGAGGATGTCGAGATATTGGCCGCTGATGACCTCGGTGCGCATGGCGTCGAACACGTGGTGGGCGCCGTGCAGCCGGGCCGGTTCCACGCCGCACGACGACAGCAGCGCGTCCGACCAGGCCAGGCTGAGCGCGCCGAGCAGGATCCCGCCCGCCTGGCCGAACGCCTCGGCGCCCGGCCCCTCGTGCAGGTCGGCCAGGCTGCGGTGGATCGTCGAGCGGCCCCGCCGCATGTCGCTGCCGTCCATGATGTCGTCGTGGATGAGCAGCCCGGCGTGGCAGAGCTCAAGCGCCGCCGCCGCACTGATGATCTCGTCGCAGTCGTCGCCTCCGGCTCCCCGCCAGCCCCAGTAGCACAGCTGCGGGCGGATCCGCTTGCCGCCGCTGAGGATGAAGCTCGTCAGCAGCTCGTACGCCGCCGCCACGTCCGGATCGGACACAGGCGCGCGCCAGTCGTCCAGGAATCCATTGAGGCGCTTGTCGATGCGAGGTCCCACGGGGTCTTGCCATCCGCCGACCGCCATGCTGCAGGGCTCCTTCTGTAAAGCGTCCGCCACCAATAGTTACTCATCCAATACGGAGAGTGTAAAGTGCCTTTTTGCTGGCTCTTGGAGCGACGGGAGGTGCCCGATCCGCCCGCCTCGTCGGGCGTGTTGACCGACCCCGGAAACCGCGTTCGCGGCACGGAGGGGGAGCTCGCCACGGGATAACCGGGGTTGTTTCCTGGACGAATGCCGGTTGACGGTGTAATGCGCGGAGTGGCGGGCAGGGCGAAGGGTTGTCATTCGACGTGGTCCTCCGCCCGGCGGAGATGAGGAGCTTGTCATGCGCACCCTGCTGGCCCAGTCCTTCACCATCGATGAAGTGACCGGGCTACGCCAGTCCGTGGCGGAGCGGGCGGCGGACTGCGGGCTGAGCGGCGCGCGGCTGGAGGACTACATCCTCGCCGTGCACGAGAGCATCATCAACGCCGTGGAGCACGGCGGCGGGCGCGGGCACTTCACGCTGTGGACGGGCGACCGGATGCTCCGCTCGGAGACCCTCGACGAGGGCTCGGGCATCCCCGACGAGTACGTCGACGAGCGCCGGCGGCCGCCCGACATCGCGCCCACCGGCCGGGGCATCTATCTCATCCGCACTCTGTGCGACGGCGCCAGCTTCCACACCGGCCCCAAGGGCACCACGGTCCGGCTCACGATGTGGCTGCCGCGCCTGGCCCACATAGCGCTGCAGCGCGCGCCGATCAGGCGGATCAGAGTGGCGGCAGGGAGCGGGAAGAAGCAGCATCACGGTTTTCGGGCGTAACTATTTATCCGATATCAACCAAAATTCAACCATCTCACTGCATGGTCATCCTCTGTGACTACGCAACAGCTCTCTCAGGAGCCAACTGATATCCCCCCTCGCCCTCCGGCGGAGGAGGAGGCGTCCGGCAGTGTCGTGGGGATGCTGGAGCTCATCGGCTCCGTGGTGGTCCCGGTGGGCGTCGGGCTGTACGCGATGCTGTACCTGGGCATTCAGCAGATGTACTGGGTCTTCGACATCAATCCCGAACAAGCGGGGATCGACCAGTCCGTCCTGCTAGGGCGGCTCATGGGCACGCTGATCATGCTCCTGCTCCTCCTACTGCCCGTTATCGGAGTCCTGGTGGCGGTGGGGTGGCTGCTCGACAAGGTGACGGGCGGCGCGGTGAACCGGCTCGTCCAGGCCGTCAGGCGGCGGCCATGGATCGCGGCGGTCATCGCCGCCGCCTGGTGCGGGGTGACCTATCTCAGCACCATCTACCTGTTCACCATGGAGATCTCGCCGCTGCACGTGCTGGGCGCCCTGGTGCTCGGGGTCCTGGCGTTCGTGGTGCCGTTCCGGCTGCTGCGCCGCAAGCCGGTCGGCCGGGCCGGAATGAAGGTGCTCGTGGGCGCCCTCACCGGCATCGGGCTGGGTATGGTCCTGCTCGTCGGGCTGCTCATGGGCGCGGCGGACGTACGGACGACCGGGCAGGCCAACGATCTGCTGGGCCTGGTGGGGTTCCAGGACCAGTGGGTGGTGGTGAAGGACGGTGACGACAAGCCGTTGTACGACGGGCGCGACCTCATGCTGCTCGGCGAGAGCGACGGCACGTACGTCTTCTACGACTGCGACTACATGACCACCTTCCGTCGACCGGCCGAGTCGACGAACCTGGGGGACATCCGCCTCGATCCCGAGCGGGAGCCGGGCTACACCTGCGGGAGCCTGGTCAAGGACGAGGAGGCGACCAAGCCCAAGAAGAGCTGACCCATCATGCCGCCCCGGAGCCGCCGTTGCCCGTGAGGGGACGACGGTGGGGAGGCTCCGGCGGGGACAGCGCGGCGGTGAGAGCGTCCTGGAGGGTGCTGTGGACCGGCAGGTGCTCGCCTATCCGGGTGACCTCGACGATCCGGGCCGGCATGGGCTGCAGTGCCGCCAGGCGGACGCTGCCACCGTGCTGCCGGGAGAAGGTATAGGTGCTGAGCAGCAGCCGGAGCCCGGCGCTGTCCATGAAGTGCACTTCCGCGAGGTCGAACACGAGGTGATCGCCGGGCCGCTGGCGGCACTCCCGGATGAAGGCGTCGAGCCTGCCCTCGTTCGTGGCGTCCAGCTCGCCGCCGACGGCGATCACCGTCGCGCCGGGCAGGTGCTGGCAGGCGTAGGTCAGCCAGGACATGGGGTGGTCCATTGGCCATGCATGGCAGCGGCCAGACCCGGCTGCATAGGGGGATAGCTCGCCATGCCTGCACGATAGTCGTTTCGTGGCGGGATATCGCCTTACTGGCGACTGAATACCTCCCTTTCTCCGAACAGTAATTCGCCCGCTCTTTAGCTATTTATCCGTCCAAAGCAGTACCCAAGGTGGACCCAAACCTCGCGTAGAAGGTGTGGTTTTGCGAGGTTTGGGGGTATTCGTTCACTTTGAGCCCGGTCGGTGCGCCCGCCGGGCAGACGGACGAGACTCGGGGGGATCGCCGTGGCCATGCAAACAGAGATCCGCAGCCTGCTCGGCAGCCGTGTCATCGGTGCGGACGGCGAGGAGATCGGAAAGGTGGGGCAGGTCTATCTCAGCGACAGCACGGGGGAGCCCGAGTGGGTGACCGTACGCACAGGGCTTTTCGGGATGAGGCAGACATTCGTCCCGTTGATGAACGCCCGCCGGTCGGGAGAGGAGATCCGCGTTCCCTTCGACAAGGACACCATCAAGGACGCGCCCAACATCGACATCGACGGCCGCCTCTCGCTGGAGGAAGAGGCCAGGCTCTACCGGCACTACGGCATCCGGCCCACGGGCGTGCCGTCGCAGCGGACGGCCGAGCCGGGCACGGGGTTCGGCGGCCACGAGACGCGTGACGAGGGCGAGGAGACGGCCCAGGTACACATCTACAAGTACGTGGAGGTCGAGGTCGCCGAGGAGCCCGTGCCGCTCGAAGGGGACCAGACGGCGACGAGCCCTGTCGACTACCTGCGCAGCCGCCGCGGGAAGAAGCGGCCGGAGGTGGCCGGCCAGTACCGCGGTGAGCGGTTCGAGGCGGAGCGGGAGCCGGATCGCATGCCGCTCGACAGCGGCGACTACGCGAACGAGCAGGACGACGACGTTCCGCCCCCCTGACGGTGGCGCGGGCGAACGCGCACCAAGACGACAGCCGCAGGGTGAGCGGGCGGTTGAGCGGGTGGTTGAGCGAAGGCCCAGGCCGAAGAATCGGCCTGGGCCTTCGTCATGGCCGCCGGGCGACGGACGGGCAGGCGTTCGTCAGGGGACCGGCGGACGAGCGGCCGTCAAGAGACGGACGGGTAAGCGTTCGTCAGGAGACGGACGGGCAGGTGCTCGTCAGGAGACGGGCGGGTAGGCGTTCTGGAGCAGTTGGCGGAACTGGGCGGAGAACCACTGGCCGGACAGCGGCGCGTTGGGCAGCGCGCCCGTCAGGTTGTGGCCGTTGAGGTCGTTGCCGGTGTAGGTGGGGTCGCACATCCGGTCGAACTTCTTGCCCTCGTCGTTCGGGATGTCCGTGCTGGCGCCGTCCGACTCGCCGGGGGGCTTGACCCACACGTAGGCGTCCAGGCCGGAGTCGGGGTTGGCGGTCGGCCGCGCGCCGAGGCCCGCGCCGCTCTGGTTGCACCAGTTGCCGGCGTGGATGCGCCGGTCGATGCGTGACTGGTCGACGAAGGTGTTGACGTCCGTCGAGGTGCTCGGGCCGCTCGGGCGGGCGCTGCCGCCCCAGCCGTTGCGCGAGGTGTCGATCAGCATGCCGAGCCCCGGCTTGAAGCCCTTGCCGATCAGCGCGGTGCGCAGGGCCTGGGCGAAGGACGTCTCGTCCACGTACCAGTTCCAGTCGACCCACTTGGACTGCCGGACCGAGGTGCCGTTCACCGTGGTGTTGATGTTGAAGTACAGCTCCTTGGTGACGGAGGTGTTCGCGGTGTTGACGATGAATCCGTCCACGCTGTCCACCCCGGCGGCAGCGCCGGCCGCGGTGGAGTAGAAGAGGTTGACCGACGGGTTGAAGTTCGAGTCCCAGCCGAGCCACGCGTGGTGGGCGGCGTCGATGTAGGTGTAGACGTTCGACATCGCGTGCAGCTTGTTCAGCGCGTACTGGACGCCCTGGACGTAGGCACCGGTGGAGTTGGCCTCGGCGCACTTGGGGAAGCTCAGGTTGGTGACCAGGTTGGGCAGCGAGTCGGGCTCGATGATCGTGACGATCCGCAGGTTCGCGTACTTCGAGTCGCTCATGATGGCGGCGATCGGGTCGATGTACTCGGTCTTGTAGCGGTTGAGCCCGTTCTCCGCGACGAGCAGCTCGCCGTTGGAGGCCAGCGCCGAGCAGTCGCGGTTGGGCAGGTCATAGATGACGAACTGGACGGTCAGCGGCGCGGAGCCGTTGGCGGCGTCCTGCGTGACGGCCGCGTCCAGATGCGCCCGCAGGCCCATGACCGACGAGCTGCCGGCGATGGCGGCGATGCGGTCCAGCCACACGGCGGTGGAGGTGTTGGCCACCGCGGCACCGCCCGGCTCGGCCGCGGCCTTGGCCTTCCAGTTGGGGTTGACGTAGCCGGTGGCGCCCGCGTACGGGTTGTCGACGTGCCCGGGGGTCGGCGTGCCGTCGTCATCCGCCTCGGTGGCGGTGACCGTCCGGCTGGTCAGACCGCTGGAGGCGACGGTGAAGGTACGCGTGCCGTTGGTGCTGTCGGAGTCCTGGGCCGCGCCCACGGTCACGGTCTGGGCGGTGTTCCAGTTGGCGGAGGTGAAGGTGAGCGAGCCGCCCGAGGTCACGGTGAGGTCGGCGTCGCCGCTGCCGGCCGTGGAGGTGACGGTCAGGTTCGCCGACGGCTGGATGGCCGGCTTGACCGTGTAGGTGGCGCTGCCGCCTTC
The DNA here is from genome assembly GCF_040649695.1 of Nonomuraea sp. NPDC048901. Classification (NCBI taxonomy): domain Bacteria; kingdom Bacillati; phylum Actinomycetota; class Actinomycetes; order Streptosporangiales; family Streptosporangiaceae; genus Nonomuraea; species Nonomuraea sp. NPDC048901. The sequence continues at coordinate 589,545 of NZ_JBEZFW010000001.1, forward strand.
GGGCACGGTCACCGCGGTCGGGGTCACGACCAGCGACTGCGTCTGCGTGGTGTCGTCGTCGACCTCGGTGGCGTTGACGGTGGCGGCGGTGACGCCGGTTCCGCCGACGCTGAAGGCCGCCGTGCCGTTGGCGGTGTCGGAGTCCTGGGCCGCCGCGAGGGTCACGGTCTGGGCGGTGTTCCAGTTGCTCGGGGTGAAGGTGAGCGAGCCGCCGGAGCTCACGGTCAGGTCCGTGTCGCCGCTGGTCCGGGTGGTGGCGACGGTCACGTTGGCGGTGGGCGCGGCCGACAGCTTGGCGGTGAAGGTCGCCGTGCCGCCCTCGTTGACGGACACCGAGCTCGCGGAGGTGACGACCGAGGGCGTCGTCGGATTGCCGCCGCCACAGGTCACGTTGTTGACGCTGAAGGAGGCCGGGTTCGGGTTGCTGCCGCTCCACGTGCCGTTGAAGCCGATGTTGGTCGAGGCGCCGGTGGCGAGGTTGCCGTTGTACGACAGGTTCTGCCCGGTGACGCGGGTCGCGGTCTGGCTCCAGTTGGCGCCCCAGCCGCTAGGGACGTACTTCTGCCCGGCGGTGGGGAAGTCGAAGGCCAGCGTCCATGCGGTGAGGGGGTCACCGAGGTTCTTGAGTGTGATGTTCGCGGTGAAGCCGCCCTGCCCCGGACTCGTCGTCCACGTGTTGGGCGTGTAGGCGACGTCACAGGCGACCGCGGCCTGTGCGGCCGTGGTCTGGCCGGCGACGAGACCTAAGGTCGCCAGGCAGGCGGCGGTCGCGGTCACGGCCCATCTGCGCAGGCCGCGGTGGAGTTTCACGAGCAATCATCTCCAGGAGCTAGAGCTGATGTGTGGGAGCGCTCCCATACTGAGCCGTGCTCACGGATGTGTACAGCGTGCGGTGAAGAGCGGCTGCGCCGCGACCCGGCATGCTCGCCGAATGTCGCGGAACGTCCATGAAACTTTCATGCCACGCAGCCAGGTGAGGGGAAATATGCGGGTTACCGGGACGGCATTCCGTTGACATCTCCATTTGGCCACCCACAATCCATTTTGGGAGCGCTCCCACCCCCTACTCCCATGGAGACCTCGTGTCGTACACAATGCTCGCGCGCCTGAGAAGGCGGCTCGCACCGGCTTTTGCGCTTGTCCTCATAGCCGGGGCGACCACCGCGCTGACGGCCGCGCCCGCCAGCGCGGCCGTCGCCTGCGAGGTGACGTACACCACCAATGACTGGAGCCCCGGCTTCACCGCCAGCGTCACCATCAAGAACACCGGCGACCCGATCAACGGCTGGACGCTCGGCTTCAGTTTCCCCACGACCACGCAGAAGCTCAGCCAGGGCTGGAGCGCCACCTGGGCGCAGAACAACCAGGCCGTCACCGCCAAGAGCCTCGACTGGAACGGCAACCTGGCCACCGGCGCCTCCACCAACATCGGCTTCAACGGCACCTTCACCGGCAGCAATCCGAAGCCCACCGCCTTCACCGTCAACGGCGTCACCTGCGGGGGCGCCGGCGTCAACAAGCCGCCGACCGTGGCGCTGACCTCGCCGAGCGCCGGGCAGACGTTCGCGGCGCCCGCCACGGTGCCGATCGCCGCGACCGCCGCGGACTCCGACGGCACGATCGCCAAGGTCGACTTCTACCAGGGCACCACGCTGCTGAACAGCGACACCGCCGCCCCGTACGCCTACAGCTGGCCGAACGTGCCCGCCGGCAGCTACTCGATCACCGCCAGGGCCACCGACAACCTCGGCGCCACCACCACCTCCTCGCCCGTCGGGATCACCGTGACGGCCGACAACACGCCGGCGCTCGTGGTGAGCCCCACGAGCCTGGCCGTGCCGGAGAAGGGCACCGCGGCGTTCGGCGTCCGGCTGTCGAGGGCGCCCACCGGCACCGTGACCGTCGCCACCGCGCGGACCAGCGGTGACACCGACCTCACGGTCAGCTCGGGCGCCAGCCTGACCTTCACCACCGCCAACTGGAACACCGCGCAGAACGTCACCCTGGCCGCCGCCGACGACACCGACACGACCGCCGGCTCGGCCACGTTCACGGTGAGCGCCAGTGGCTACAGCCCGATCACGGTCACCGCCACCGAGGCCGACGACGATCTACCGGGTGGCGACAACGAGTACGTCAGGCGGTTCACCGAGCTCTACAACGAGCTGCACGACCCGGCCAACGGCTACTTCTCGCCCGAGGGCGTGCCGTACCACTCGCTGGAGACCTTCATGGTCGAGGCGCCCGACCAGGGGCACGAGACCACGTCGGAGGCGTTCAGCTATTACCTGTGGCTGGAGGCGGTCTACGGGCAGATCACCGGTGACTGGGCCAAGTTCAACACCGCCTGGGCGACGATGGAGAAGTACATCATCCCGGCCACGGCCGACCAGCCGACCAACTCCTTCTACACTCCGTCGAAGCCGGCTACGTACATCCCCGAGTCCACCTCGATCAACAACTACCCGTCACCGCTGGACACCAGCGTGAGCGTAGGCTCCGACCCGATCGCCAACGAGCTGAAGAGCGCGTACGGCACCGCCGACATCTACGGCATGCACTGGCTGCTGGACGTCGACAACACCTACGGCTTCGGCCGCTGCGGCGACGGCACCACCAAGCCCGCCTACATCAACACCTACCAGCGCGGCCCCGAGGAGTCGGTCTTCGAGACGATCCCGCAGCCGTCCTGCGACCAGTTCAAGTTCGGCGGCCCCAACGGCTATCTCGACCTGTTCGTCAAGGACAACTCGTACGCCAAGCAGTGGAAGTACACCAACGCCCCCGACGCCGACGCGCGGGCCGTGCAGGCGGCGTACTGGGCGCAGACCTGGGCCAAGGCGCAGGGCAAGGAGTCGCAGATCTCGGGGTCGGTCGCCAAGGCCGCGAAGATGGGCGACTACCTGCGGTACGCGATGTACGACAAGTACTTCAAGAAGCCCGGCTGCACCAGCCCGTCCTGCGCGGCGGGCACCGGCAAGGACGCCTCCAACTACCTGCTGTCCTGGTATTACGCCTGGGGCGGCGCGACCGACGCGAACGCCGGATGGGCCTGGCGGATCGGCTCCAGCCACAACCACTCCGGCTACCAGAACCCGCTGGCCGCCTGGGCCCTGGCGAACGTCGCCGAGCTCAAGCCCAAGAGCTCGACCGGCGCCACCGACTGGAGCACCAGCCTGACGCGGCAGCTGCAGTTCTACACCTGGCTGCAGTCGGCCGAAGGCGCCATCGCCGGTGGCGCGACCAACAGCTGGGAAGGCCACTACGGGACGCCGCCGGCCGGTCTGCCCAAGTTCTTCGGCATGACCTATGACTGGCAGCCCGTCTACCACGACCCGCCGTCCAACCAGTGGTTCGGCTTCCAGGCGTGGACGATGGAGCGGGTGGCCGAGTACTACTACGCCACCGGCAACGCCAACGCCAAGACGCTGCTCGACAAGTGGGTCACCTGGGCGCTGGCCAACACCACGGTCAACGCGGACGGCAGCTACCAGATCCCGTCCACGCTGCACTGGACCGGCCAGCCCGCGAGCGACTTCAGCTCCACGAGCGGCATGCCCGCCGCCAACCCGGGCCTGCACGTGTCGATCGTGGACTACACGCAGGACGTCGGCGTCGCCGGCGCCTACGCCAAGGCCCTGATGTACTACGCCGCCAAGGCCAACCACACGGCGGCCAGGACCACGGCCAAGGCGCTGCTCGACGGTGTCTGGAAGTACCGCGACGCCAAGGGCGTGTCGGTGCCGGAGACCAAGACGGACTACAAGCGCGTCGGCGACCCGGTGTACGTCCCGCCGGGCTGGAGCGGCACCATGCCGAACGGCGACCCGATCAACTCCAGCTCGACGTTCCTGTCGATCAGGTCCTTCTACAAGAACGACCCCGACTACGCGAGGGTCGACGCCTTCCTCAAGGGCACGGGCCCGGCGCCGGTCTTCAACTATCACCGGTTCTGGGCGCAGGTGGACGTAGCCGTCGCCCTGGCCGAGTACGGACGGCTCTTCCCGTGATCCGTCCCGCATGATCGCCCCGCCCCGCCGCGTCCTGCCACGTCGGCGGGGCGGGTCACCATCGAAAGGCCGCCCATGAGAACCCGACTCGCGGTGCTCGCCGCGCTGTTACTCCCGCTGCTCTTCCTCTCGGCCCCCGCGCACGCCGCCGCCGGCCTTCATGTGAGCGGTACGAAGATCCTCGAAGCGAACGGCCAGGAGTTCGTCATGCGCGGCACCAGCCACGCGCACACCTGGTACCCCACCCAGACCAAGGCGTTCGCCGACATCAAGTCCCTGGGCGCCAACACCGTCCGAGTCGTGCTCAGCGGCGGGCGCTGGACCGCCAACAGCGTCTCCGACGTGGCCGACGTCGTCTCCCGCTGCAAGGCCAACCGGCTGATCTGCGTCCTGGAGAACCACGACACCACCGGGTACGGCGAGCAGAGCGGCGCCTACACCCTCGACCAGGCGGCCGACTACTGGATCAGCGTCAAGAGCGCCCTGGCCGGCCAGGAGAACTACGTCATCGTCAACATCGGCAACGAGCCGGTCGGCAACAACGCCGTCACCCCTGACTGGACCACCGCCACCGCCAACGCGGTCAAGAAGCTGCGCGCCAACGGCTTCGAGCACGCGCTCATGGTGGACGCGCCCAACTGGGGCCAGGACTGGCAGAACGTCATGCGCAACACCGCGCGGACCGTCTTCGACGCCGACCCCGCCAAGAACACGATCTTCTCGGTGCACATGTACGGCGTGTACGACACGGCCGCGGAGATCACCACCTACCTGGAGGCGTTCAGGACCGCCGGGCTGCCGCTGGTGATCGGCGAGTTCGGCTTCAACCACTCAGACGGCGACCCGGACGAGGACACGATCATGGCCCAGTCCGTGAGCCGGGGCCTCGGCTACCTGGGCTGGTCGTGGAGCGGCAACGGCGGCGGCGTCGAGTACCTCGACCAGGTCACCAACTTCGACGTCAACCAGCTCACCTCATGGGGTCAGCGGCTCTTCAACGGCGCCAACGGCATCGCCGCCACCTCGCGCGAGGCGTCGGTGTACGGCGGCGGCCCCCCCGACCCGACCCCGCCCAGCGTGCCCGGCACCCCGGCCGCCTCCGGCGTCACCTCGACGGGGGCCACGCTGAGCTGGACCGCCTCCACCGACAACGTCCGCGTGACCGGATATGACGTCTACCGGGCGCCGAGCACGCTGCTCGGCCAGTCGGCGACCAACTCGATCACGCTGAGCGGGCTGACCCCCGCGACCGCCTACCAGGTCTACGTGAAGGCCAGGGACGCGGCGGGCAACCTCTCGGGGCAGTCGGGCCAGGTCACCTTCACCACCCTCAGCGGTGGTGGCGGCGGGGGCTGCACGGCCGTCGCGACCGTACAGAGCCAGTGGAGCAGCGGGTACGTCGTTCAGCCCGTGACCGTGACCAACACCAGCGGCGCGGCCAAGACCAGCTGGACGGTGACGTTCACGCTGCCCGCCGGGCACGTGCTCACCGGCTCCTGGAACGCCGCGGTGACGGTGAGCGGGCAGACCGTGACGGCCAGGAATCTGAGCTACAACGGCGCGCTCGGGCCGAACGCGAGCACCGCCTTCGGCTTCCAGGCCAGCCGGCCGAACGGCCAGACCACCGTGCCGTCCGGCTACACCTGCGCGAACTGAACCCCGAGACCGGCCGGTGCGGCGACTGCGCCACACCGGCCGGTCAACGCCACGAAGCGGCCGGATCGGTCGATCCGGCAGATTGACGAGCCCGGCCGGTCGATCCGGCCGGTCGATGAGGAGGTGGTGCCGACAACCGTCACTGGTGCAACCGTTCCATGTCACCATCCCGCCCGGATGGCGTGGACGCGGCCGGCCGCGAGACCTCCCCCTCCTGCCGGCCGCGTCCGCATGCCAGGCGGCGCCCCTCGGGTCGAGCGCCGCTCGCTTCGAGCACCACTCGGCCGAGCGCCGCTCATCGGGCGCCGCCAGGTCATCGGGCCGTCACCAGGGCGAACCTCTGGCGGGCCGCCTCGATCGCGTCCTCGTCGGCGAACTCGCCGAACGCCTCCTCCTGATACCGCTGGGGTATCACCTGCCGGACCCGCTCGGGGTAACCGGCGCCCGGCGTGGGCACCCGTACCAGAGGTGGATCGCCGAGCCGGACGGCGATCGGGCCCGAGGCGCGCACCGAGACGGCCCACCCGGCGCCCGGCCCGGTGATGGCGCACATGTGGCGGGCATAGACCCACTTCACCTGGGTCATCGTGGTCGCGGTCGGCGGGTCGAAGCCGAACGGGTCGACCGCGCACACGACCCGGCCGGCCTGCTCGCCGAACTCGTGCCCGTGGTCGTGGTGCTCGGCCGGCGTGGATCTCTCAAGGATGTCCGTGACCTGGGCGGCGAGCTGGTCGCGCAGGTCCGATCGCCCCGCCTGGTGCAGGCCCATGAACAGCGCCGCACCGGCGACGGGGATCAGGGCCACGACGGCGATCGCCGCGGCCCTTCTGGTCCTCACCTCTTCCGGAATGCGCATGACCTACGGGCTGGTGCAGGTCAGCGTGGGTGCGGGGCTGGGGGCGGTGCCCGTGGCGTTGAACCCGAACGAGGTGGTCGCGTTCGGCGCGAGCTGCCCGTTGTAGGTGGCGTTCTTGACCGAGACGTTGGGCGGCTGCGCGCTCAGCACGCCGTTCCATGGCGATCCGTCGAGGCCCTGCCCGCCGCTGAAGGTCCACTTGACCGTCCAGCCGTTCAGCGCGGTGGTGCCGTTGTTCTTGACCGTCACGTCGGCCTGGAAGTGTCCTGGCCAGCCGGGGTTGTCGGTCGCGTGCCAGGTGGCGGAGCAGGCGCCGGGTGTTGGGGGAGTCGGTGTGACAGTGGGGTCGGGCGTGCTGCCGCCGTTGGGTCCGACGCCGGTGACCTCGCCGTGGCCGCCGTCGAAGACGACGTCGGAGCAGCTGAAGAAGTTCTCGGCGCTGTCGGAGCGGATCCAGTCGACGTAGATCATGTGCCGCCCGCTCTTGCCGGACGGGAGCTGGACGTTCCAGTAGTAGTAGTTGAGCGCGCCGGGCCCACCGGTGGCCGGCGGGTTGGTGACGCTGCCGAACGACTCCAGGTCGGACCACTTGAGCGGGGCGTTCGGGTTCCAGCCGTTCTTGGTGATGTAGTAGACGAACGTGCCGGGGTGCTGGGCCCAGTTGCTGTGCCACATCTGGATGCTCGCGCCCGAGGTCAGGTGGGTCTGCGGCCAGTCGGAGCGGACGGCGTTGTAGGCGGTGAAGTCGTACGGGCCGCCGGTGCCGCCGCTGCAGAGCTGCCCGTCGGGGATGAAGCCGCTGGTACGGCCGCCGGCGTCGGAGCGCAGCACGGCGAACCAGTTGTACAGCGGTGTGGCGCCGCTCTGCGCGACGGCCGCCGCACAGGCCGGGTTGTAGGGGATGATCTGCCCGTTGTCCCGCAGACCGTCCTTCCAGCACAGGTAGGTACGGGCACCGGGGAACATCGTGACGCCATGCGCCTGCGCCTGGGGAGCCACCAGGGCGGAGGCGAGTAATGTCGCCACCAGCGCGGCGGCGAAGGCCACCGACCGGATGAATCTCATGGGGATTCCCTTGTTCGTGCGACAGAGATCCCGCCCACGACCTGCCCGCCCGGCAGCTAGACGGATTGAACCACGCGCCGACCCGGCCGACAACGCGGCATGAAACTTTCACCCCGTCCCGGTCAGGGTTTGCCTGGTCGCTCGCCTCACTGCGGGCGGTGGCACGGGCGGGCGCTTGCCGGGAGACCGCGTCGGCCATGATGCTGCGTTGTGGGAGCGCTCCCAATACTCCTTGTCAGAGAAGCGGGAGCAACATGCCATGAGGCGCGTGCACATCAACCTGATCATCGCGGCGATCGGCTCGATCCTCGCCGCGGGACTGTTCGCCGTTCCGGCCCAGGCCGCCCCGGTGATCTGCGGGAAGATAGATTCCACCAGCATCCAGGGCAACAAGTACATCGTCCAGAACAACATCTGGGGAGCCGACACGGCGCAGTGCATCGACGTCGACCAGGCCGCCGCCGGCTTCACGATCACCCAGGCGGCGCACAACAAGCCGACCAACGGCGCCCCCGCCTCCTACCCGTCGATCTTCGCGGGCTGCCACTACACCCTCTGTACGACCGGCAGCGGCCTGCCCATGCGGGCCGACGCGAGCGGCTTCGGCAACCTGCGCACCAGCGTCAGGATGAGCTACCCGAGCGCGGGCGTCTGGGACGCGGCCTATGACATCTGGTTCGATCCGACCCCGCGCACCGACGGGCAGAACACCGGGGCCGAGATCATGGTCTGGCTCAACAAGCAGGGCTCCATCCAGCCGGTCGGCTCGCCCGTCGGCACGGTGAGCCTGGCGGGCGGCACCTGGCAGGTCTGGTTCGGCAACACCGGCTGGAACGTGATCTCCTACGTCCGCACCTCGGCCACGTCCTCGCTGGACTTCGCCATCGACACCTTCCTCGCCGACGCGATCAGCCGCGGGTACGCCCAGCGGTCGTGGTATCTCACCAGCGTGCAGGCCGGGTTCGAGCCCTGGGTCGGCGGGACGGGGTTGGCCGTCAACGCGTTCTCGTACACCACCTCGGGAGGCGGCACCGACACGACGCCGCCGACCGCGCCGTCCGGCCTGACGGCCTCGGGCACCACGTCGAGCGGCACGAGCCTGTCGTGGACCGCCTCCACCGACTCAGGCGGCAGCGGGCTGGCCGGGTACGACATCCTGCGGGCGACAGGTACCGGCGCCTTCGCCCAGGTCGGCACCAGCACCACCACCTCGTACGCCGACAGCGGCCTGAGCGCCGCCACGACCTACCGCTACCAGGTACGGGCCCGGGACGGCGCGAACAACCAGTCACCGGTGTCGAACACGGTCAGCGTGACCACCTCGACCGGCGGCGGGGGCGGCGGCTGCTCGGCCGTCGGGACCGTACAGAACGCCTGGAGCAACGGCTACGTCGTGCAGCCCGTGACCGTGACCAACACCGGCACCGCCGCCAAGAACGGCTGGACGGTCACCTTCACGCTGCCCGCCGGTCACACCGTCACGGGCTCCTGGAACGCGACCCTCACGGTCAGCGGGCAGACCGTGACGGCCAGGAACCTGTCGCACAACGGCACCCTGGCGCCCGGCGGCAGCACCACGTTCGGCTTCCAAGCGAGCCGGCCCAACGGGAACACCCAGACGCCGTCGGGGTACAGCTGCAGCTGACCGTGCGTGAGGGGCGCGGCTTCGTGTGAGGGGCGGCGGCCGCGCGTGAGGGGTGCGGTCCGGCCGTACCCCTCACTGAGGGTCAAGCGCGGTGGCGATCCGCTCACACCGTCGCGGAGCGGCCGGGTGCGAATTGCCGGATATTGGCCTCGGTGACACCGTCAGCGAGGAGATCGCCCAGAGCCTCGCCGACCGCCGGCGCGTACTTGAATCCGCCGCCGGAGAATCCGACGGCGACCGCGACGTGCGCGGCGCCCGGGAGCAGCCCGACGACGGGCCGGCCGTCCCCCGTGTACGACTCCACGTGCACCGAGGTCTGCACAGGACGCGGGTTGAGCCGGGGCAGCCAGCGCCCGACGACCTCGCGGACCTCCGCCATGTGCTCGGCGGTGAGGTGGGGATCCAGGCGCGCCGGGTCGGCCACCTCTGGGTGTGGGCGGGTCTTCACGCCGATCTTGACCGTGGCGCCGTCCAGGCTGGGAAAGCCGTAGACGGAGGCGCCGCCCGGCAGGCCGGCCCGTTCGAAGACCGGAAAGCGTTCGGCGCTGTACAGCGACGGGTCGTCCGGTACGAACCAGGTCTGCGCCAGCCGGCGGGCGGTCAGCCCGGTCACCCCGATCGCCTCCCGCAGCCCATCCGGCAGCAGCGTGGCCGCCCAGGCGCCGGGGGCCAGGACCACCGCGTCGAACGTCTCGCTGCGAGCGCTTCCTCCCGTGCCACGGTAGGTCAGCTCGACCGTGTCGGACCTCACGTCGATGTCGAGGATCTCGGTGTCATGGTGCACCGTCGCCCCGAGCGTCGTGGCCTGTTCGATCGCGGCGAGGATGGCCGGCTCAGGACGGAGAAAGCCGGTCGCGGAGTCATGGACGGCGATGTCCTCGTCGTCGACGGCGTGCTGGGGGAAGCGGTGCCGCAGATCCCGCGCGTCGAAAATGCGGTGGGCCAGCCCCCACTTCTCGCAGCTGGCCACGGCCTGCCGGACGGAGGTGCGGTCCGCGGGACCGAGGATCAGTCCTCCGGTCTGCTCAAGCAGACGTCGTCCGGTCGCCTCCTCCAGCCGGCGCCACAGCCGCTCGGCCCGGAGAACCAGCGGCGGCAGGTCCGGGTCTCCCATGCTGATGACCGCGAACCGGCGGCTCTGCCCGCCGGAGGCCCCGCGGTGGTGCGGGACGCCCCAGCGATCGAAGGCATGCACGTCCAGGCCGCGCTCGGCCAGCTGCCAGGCGGCCATGCTCCCCACCGCTCCGGCCCCGATGACCGCCGCCCTTCTTCGAGCGGTTCCGACCGTCCTCATGAGGCCAGCGCCGGAGCGGCGAGGTACTTGAGGTTCTGGTACTCGGTGAGCCCTTCGGCGCCGCCCTCCCGGCCGAGCCCGGACTCCTTGATCCCGCCGAACGGCGCGGCCACGTGGGACAGCAGTCCCCGGTTGATGCCGACCATGCCGCTGTCCAACCGGCCCGCGACTCGCGCGATCCGGTCGCTGTCGCGCGCCACCAGGTATGCCGCGAGCCCGAACGGAGTGTCGTTGGCCAGCGCCACCCCCTCGTCCTCCGTCCGGAACCGGCGGATGCCCGCGACCGGGGCGAAGACCTCCTCCTGCTGCAGGAGAGCGTCGGCGCTGAGATGGTCGAGCACCACCGGGGCGAACCAGCTGCCGGGTCCGTCGGGTACGCCGGAACGCCCCAGAACAGTCGCCCCCTTAGAGATGGCGTCGTCGACCAGCCGGTCGGCCTTGGCCACCGCACGGTCATCGATGAGCGGACCGAGGTCGACGTCCGAGGTGCCCAGCCCGACCCTGATCGCGGTGAGGGCCTCGGTAAGACGGGCCGCGAACTCGTCGGCCACCGGTTCCTGGACGAGGAACCGGTTGGCCGCCACGCACGACTGACCCCCCAGGCGCATCTTGGCGATGACCGCCTCACGGACCGCGAGGTCGAGGTCGGCGTCGTCGAAGACCAGGAACGGGGCGTTGCCGCCGAGTTCCATCGACGTACGCAGCACGTGCGCGCCGGCCTGTCGCAGCAGCAGCTTCCCGACGGGGGTGGACCCGGTGAAGGACACCTTCCGCAGTCGCGGGTCGGCGATGAGGGCACCGCAGACCGCCCCTGGATCCGTGGTGGTGACCACGGTGAGGACTCCTGCCGGGACCCCCGCGTCCTGGGCGAGTCGCGCGAAGGCCAGCGAGGTCAGCGGGGTGAGCTCCGCCGGTTTCAGCACGACCGTGCAGCCGGCGGCCAGGGCGGGCGCGACCTTGCGGGTGGCCATCGCCAGCGGCACGTTCCACGGGGTGATGAGCAGGCAGGGGCCGACCGGGCGCGGGACGGTGACGATGTGCCAGCCGCCGTCGGGGGTCGGGGTGCTCCGGCCGGAGCTGCGGACCGCCTCCTCGGCGTACCAGCGGATGTACTCGGCGGCGTAGCGGACCTCGCCGCGGGACTCGGCGAGGGTCTTGCCGACCTCCAGGGTGATGAGGGCCGCCAGGCGGTCCTCGTCGGCGAGCATCGCCTGGTAGAGCCGGTGCAGAATGTCAGCTCGCCGCCGGGTCGGGGTGGCCGCCCAGGCGGGGAACGCCTCGCTCGCCGCGGTGAGCGCGAGCAGGGCGTCATCCGGTTCGCAGTCGGCGACGGCGGCGACCGGCCGGCCGAGCGCGGGATCGGCGACGGCGAAGGTCCGCCCGGAGCGCGGCGCCGTCCACTCGGCGCTCAGGAAGCCACTGGGCAGCGACGCGGCCGCGGTCTCCGTGAGTTCGCGATGCCGGGCGAGGTCCGCCGACGCCGGCGTGGGCTCAGGCGGATTCGAGGGCACGGGCACGGTCGAGAGCGGACTCGAGGACGTCAGCGGCACGGGAGATCTCCTCGGCGGTGATGACGAACGGGGGACTGACGTGCAGGGAGTTGTCGGCCAGCAGCCGGGTCAGGACGCCCTGCTCCCGCGCGGCGCGCAGCACGGGGCGGGCGTCGACGTCGGGGGCGAGCTGGACGGCCGCGAGCAGGCCGACCCCGGCCCGCACGTCCACGACGGCTCCGTGGTCGGCCAGCGGGGCGAGGGCCTGAGCCAGGACGGGTTCGAGGTCCAGGACGCGCTCCAGCAGACCTTCCTCCTCAAGGATGCTCAGGTTCGCCTCGGCGGCGACGCAGGCCGCGGCGTGGCCCGAGTACGTCAGGCCGTGGCGGAAGGTCGGGGCGTCGGAGGTTTCGGCGAAGAAGGGCTCCCAGACGCGCCGGGCCACCAGCACGCCGCCCAGCGGCAGGTAGCCGGAGGTGATGCCCTTGGCCATGGTGAGGAGGTCCGGCTCGATGCCGAAACGCTGGCAGGCGAACCACTGCCCGACCCGTCCGAAGCCGGTGATGACCTCGTCGGCGATGAGCAGGATGTCCAGGCGGCGGCACAGCTCGGCCAGCCCGGTGAGGTAGCCGGGCGCGGGCAGCAGCACTCCTCCGGTGCCGATGATCGGTTCGGCGATGAGGGCGGCGATGTTGTCGGGGCCGAGCCGGAGGAGCTCCGCCTCGGTGGCGGCCAGGTCGTCCCACGGCACGCGGGCGGTCTCGGGGATCAGCGAGTCGCTGCCGTACCCGTCGCGGTTGCTCTGGATGCCCGTGATGCTGGTACCGAACCCGTGCAGGCCGTGGTAGGCGTGCTCGCGGGAGACGATGATCCGCTTACCGGGCCGCCCGGCCACCTGCCAGTGCCGGCGCGCGAGCTTGCAGGCGGTGTCGACGGAGTCGGAGCCGCCGCTGGTGAGGAAGACCTTCGCGTCGGGGATGGGACTCAGCGCGGCGAGGCGCTCGGCGAGCCGGATGGCGGGGCGGTTGGCCATGCCCTGGAACAGGTGGTAGGTCTCCAGGTCGGTCAGCTGCTCACGAACGGCGTCGGCGATGCGGGCTCGGCCGTGTCCGACGTTGGCGTGCCACAGGCCGGCCGGCAGGTCGAGCAGGTCCTGGCCGTCCTCGGTACGTACCCAGGCTCCCTGCCCCGACGCGATGACGGTGCGGGTTTCCTCGATGGTGGACATCGCGGTCTGCGGATGCCACAGGCTGGTGCTGGTCAAGAAAGGCTCCTCATCACGTCGGGGGGAGTGCCGGTGGTGGCGAGAACGGCGCGGGTCAGGCGGCGGCCACGACGTCCTCGACGACCTCGGCGTGGATGTGCAGCATCCGGGCCACCAGGCCGTTGCCGCGAGTGAACTTCAGGTCCTCCGGCGCCACGGCGTCGTCCGCGCCGGTGAAGAACGCGGCACCCTGGTCCATCGACTTGTCGGACTTGTCATCGGGGTAGAGCGGGTTGATCGTGTTCTCGATCTTCGGCCACAGGGCTCGGGCGGCCTCGGTGCTCTCGAACTCCAGCGTCATCACCAGCGTGTTCGAGATGAGCTCCCCCGCGCACTCGCGCAGAACCGAGCCCCCGAGGTATCCGGGGTGGCCCTCCAGGCCGCGCAGCCAGTCGATGAGGCTGTTGCGGGCCTGGTCGACCTTGGTGGGCTCGGCAACGAAGATGAAGACGTCACGACGCTTGGACATGGTGTTCTCCTGTCTCGCCAGTGTGGTGGGGATGGCATGGGGACTGCGCGGCAGTCACCGCGAGGAGCGCGGCAGGTCGTAGAAGACCGCGCCGGTGGCTCCGTTCGAGTCGTCGTGGATGAGCAGGGCGCCGAAGGACTCCCAGAAGGCGACGGCGCCCGGGGAGTGCTGGTAGGTGTGCAGAGCGATGGCCTCGTAGTGCCCCTCCCGGTCCGCACGCTCGAGAACCGCGTGGACCAGGGCTCTGGCGATGCCGCGGCGGCGGGCTTCCTTGCGGACGTAGACGCGTACGAGCTGGCCGTGCCGGCCGTCCTCGTACCGGTCGACCACGTGTTGCGGGGTGAGGCCGGGCTTCAGCCGTCCGCTGCGGATCCCGCCCGTGGCCAGGACCTCATCCGTGCTGTCGTCGGTCACCACCAGGAGGAAGGGGCCGGCTCCGGGGGCGTAGTGGGTCAGCGGGTCGTCGACGTCGGCGTGGATCAGCGGGTCGTAGGCGTCGCCGAAGTCCTCGGCGATGCTGCGCCGCATCACCGACTGCGCGCCGGGCAGGGTGCGCTCACTCAGCGGGTGGATCGACCACCCCGTCGAGCCGTTCACGGGTGTCACCGCGCGCTCTGAGCGGCGAGCTTGGCCCGGTACGCCTCACGGGCCTCCTTCGAGGCGTGGTGGTCGGACAACTCGTGGAGGTCGTCGGGCACCACGCCGTCGAAGGCGGGGTGGACGTGGACGGTGACCCGGTCGAGGTTGCCGACCGCGTGCATCAGGGAGTGCTGCACGTCCTCGGCCACGCGGTGGGCCTCGATGATGCTCAGCCGGGCGTCGACGCCGATCTCGGCGTCTCCCTCCATGCGGTGACCGGACCAGCGGGCGCGCACGCCGCCGACGGTCTCGACGCCGACGACGCCGGCGATCGTGGTGCGCATCCGGTCGATCGTCGCCGGCTCCACACCGTCCATGAGACGGCGGACGATGATGACCAGGGAGTTGATCAGGATGCCGGTGATCGCCAGGGCGATCAGCAGGCCGACGATGGCGTCGGCCCGGTCGAACCCGAGCCACACGCCGATCACGCCGGCGACGACGGCGATGGAGGTGTAGCCGTCGGCGCGGGCGTGCTGGCCCTCGGCGATCAGCGCCGCGGATCCGATGCGACGGCCGGCCCGGATGCGGTACACGGCCACCACCTCGTTTCCGAGGAAGCCGACGACCCCGGCGGCGAAGACCCACCACAGGTTGGTCGGCGGGTGCGGGTTGAGCAGCGCGTCGATCGACTCCCAGATGATCAGCCCGATCGAGGCGACGATGACCAGGGAGATGAACAACCCGACCAGGTCCTCGGCGCGCCGGTAACCGTAGGAGTACTTCTTCGTCGCCGCGCGCCGGCCCAGCCGGAAGGCGATGATCAGCGGGATCGTGGTCGCCGCGTGTCCCAGGTTGTGGATGGTGTCGGCCAGCAGGGCGATCGACCCGGACATCGCGACGATGACCATCTGCCCGATCGCGGTGGCCATCATCCCGGCCAGCCCGATCCAGGCCGTGCGGATCCCGTGGTTGGCCGACTCCTCGGCGGTCTGGATCGCTTCGTTGGCGTCGTGGGCGTGGGGGACCACCGTGTGCTTGATCCGCGCCCACAGGCCGTTCCCGTGGTCGTGGCCCTCGTCGTGGCCGTGCCCATGGCCGTGCCCGTGACCGTGCCCATGCCCGTGACCGGTGGTGGCCGACGCCTCGGCCGCGTGGTGACCGGTCGCGTGGTGATCGGCCGCGTGGTCATCGTGGGCGTGATCGGAGTGGTCGTGCCCGTGGTCGTTGACGGTGGCGGGCGCGTCGTCGTGGGGGTGGCCGTGACCGTGGCCATGGCCGTGTCCGTGATCGTCTGGGGTCGTGGAAGCTCGCATGGGGAGTCCGTTCGTGCCGGCGGGGAGGGAGTCGCGGGGCCGGGAGAGAGTCGGCCGGCTGCCGAGTGGCGCCTGCCGCGTCATCACATCTTGTGCACAACGGCCAGCGGCGGTCAACTGTTGTCAACAATCTTCCGCTGGCCTGAAGGAAAACACCGGCAACGAAAGTCAGCCCCACGACCTGGAAATACTCGTTCAACCGGCTTATGAAGATCAAAGAAAGGCTGGGAAACGTACTCGTTACACGTGGGCAACTCGAAATTGTTGACAACAGAGAATCGGGTCCTTAGCGTTCCAGACACCACGCTGGCTGCCCGCCTCGGACGGCTCGCACCGGGCGTGATATCTCGCCGCTTCGCCGCCTGCCCAGTCGCACCGACGGGCTCCGGCCCTCACCGGACCGACCACCGACGCTCCTGCCCCCACCGGACATACCACCACCGGAGGAACTGCTCGTGGACCTGACCAGTGTGCGCCCCAAATACCTCACTTTCGATTGCTACGGGACGCTGACCAGCTTCGACCTCAACCTCACCGTCAAGCCGCTGGTCGCCGACCGGATCTCCGAGGAGGACATGCCGGTCTTCCTCAAGGACTACCGCGCGTACCGGATGGACGAGGTGCTCGGCGAGTTCAAGCTCTACCCCGATGTGCTCAAGGACTCCTTCAAGCGCACCTGCGAACGCTGGGGCATCGGCTACCGCCCCTCCGACGGCGAGGCCATCGTGGCCTGCGTACCGACCTGGGGTCCCCACGCGGACGTTCCCCCGAGCCTGGCCAAGCTCGCCGACGCCTACCCTCTGGTGATCTTCTCCAACGCCGTCGACGAGCAGGTGCGGCACAACGTCGACCAGCTCGGCGCCCCCTTTCACAAGGTGTTCACCGCCGAGCAGGCCAGGGCGTACAAACCGCGCTACCAGGCCTTCGAGTACATGCTCGACCAGCTGGGCTGCGAACGCGACGAGATCGTCCACGTCTCCTCGCACATCTGGTACGACCTGATCCCCGCCCACGAGCTGCGGATCCCGCACAAGATCTACGTCAACCGCGGCTACGACCCCTCCACGCCCTTCTACCAGTACGCCGAAACCGCCGACCTGTCCGGCGTCCCCGCCGTGCTGGGTCTGTGAAGGCCGCGAGGAGGATGCCGATGAAGAGGAGGAAGTCGTGAAGCTGACCAGCTACTGGCTCGACACCGCCGAGCCGGCCGGCGACTTCCGCCGCACCGAGCTCCCTGAGAACGTCGATGTCGCGGTCATCGGTGCCGGGTTGACCGGGCTGTCCGCCGCGCTGCATCTCGCTCGCAGCGGTGCCAGTGTCGCCGTGCTGGAGTCCCACACCGTGGGCTGGGGGGCCTCCGGTCGCAACGGCGGCATGGCCACGACCGGCCTGGCCATCTCCCTCCCCGCCGCGGTCAAGCGCTACGGCCCCGAGCGGGCGGCCATGATGTTCACCGCCTACGACAACGCGATCGACACCGTCGAGAAGATCGTCACCGAGGAGCAGATCGACTGCCACTTCGAGCGCTCCGGCAAGCTCACCCTGGCCGCCAAACCGGCGCACTACGCCGCTCTGGAGCGTTCGGCGCGGGTGATCGAGAAACTCGTCGGCCGCACGGTTCAGTTGGTCCCCCGCGGCCGCATGCGGGACGAGCTGGGTAGCGACCGCTACTACGGTGCGCAGGTCGACCCGAACGGGGCGGGCGCCCACGTCGGGAAGCTGGTCATGGGACTGGCCCGTGCCGCGGTCGGTCACGGGGCCCTGATAGCGGAGAACGCCGCGGTAACCGGCGTCCGCCGCGGCGGCCGGGGGCACCAGGTCCAGACCACGCGTGGCGCCCTGACCGCCTCCGACGTGCTCATCGCCACCAGCGGCTACACCGGGAAACTGACCCCGTGGCTGCGCCGCCGCATCGTGCCGGTGGGCAGTTTCATCGTCGTCACCGAACCCCTGCCGGACGACCTCGTCGCCCAGCTCATGCCACACCGGCGGATGGCGTCGGACACCAAGAACCTGCTGTACTACTTCCGTCCCACACCGGACAACCGGTTGCTGTTCGGCGGGCGGGCCCGGTTCGCCCTGTCGGACGCCCAGTCGGACCTCAAAAGCGGGGAGATCCTGCGCAAGGCCATCACTGAGGTGTTCCCGCGGCTGCGGGACGTCCGGCTGGACTACTGCTGGGGCGGGCTGGTCGACATGACGATGGATCAGATGGTCCACGCCGGCGTACGCGACGGGATGCACTACTCCGTCGGCTACAGCGGCCACGGGGTCCAGATGGCCACCCACATGGGCAAGGTCATGGCCGAGGTCATCGGCGGCGACTCCACGGCCAACCCGTGGCAGGGTCTGGCGTTCCCGCCGGTTCCCGGTCACTTCGGGCCGCCATGGTTCCTGCCGGCCGCCGGGGCGTTCTACCGCGCACTCGACGCCGTGCGCTGATCGATCCGAGAACGTGTGACGACCCGGAGGTATCCCGAGTGTTGTACATGCTGAGGCGGTTCGCCGTCCTCGTGACGACCCTGCTGGTCGCCTCTTTTCTGGTGTTCCTCATCCCCTACGTCACCTCCGGGGATCCGGCCGCGCGGATCCTGCGCGCCCGGGTGGGCGACCTGGTCCAGGACCCGGCGACGCTGGCCCGCCTCCGGCTCGAGTACGGGCTGGACCGGCCGCTGCTCCAGCAGTACCTGTCCTGGCTGGGCTCGGCACTGCAGGGTGATCTCGGCCGGTCGTTCACCAACGGCACGGAGGTTCTTCCTCAGCTGATGCGGGCGTTGTCGGTCACCGCCTCGATCGCCGTTCTCGCGCTCCTGCTCGCCCTGTTGGTCGCGGTTCCGCTGGGAGCCCTCTGCGCGATACGGCGTGGGACCAAGCTCGACGGGGCGATCACCGGCATCACGCAGGCATTCGTGGCCGTCCCGGAGTACTGGCTCGCCCCGGTCCTGGTGCTGGTGTTCGCCCTGCAGCTCGGCGTGCTGCCCTCCTCCGGCTGGCAGGGGCCGTCGTCGCTGGTGCTTCCCTGCCTGACCCTGGCGCTGCGGCCGATGAGCTACTTCACCCAGGTCGCCCGCTCGTCGATGGTCGAGGTAATCGAGGCGCCCTACATCACCGCCGCCCGCGGTCGCGGGCTGAGCTTCGCCCAGACCATGCTGCGTCACGGGCTGCGCAATTCCGTTCTGCCGGTCCTGACCCTGTTCGCGGTCTGGCTGGCCGGCCTGCTCGGTGGGTCCGTCGTCGTCGAGGTGATCTTCGCTGTGCCCGGGGTGGGGCGGCAGATGTACGACGCGGTCATCAACAACGACGTCCCGCTCATCCAGGGTGGGGTCGTGGCGGTCGTCGGCCTCGCCGTGATCATCACCACCCTCACCGATGTGCTTTACACCGTCATCAACCCGACTGCGAGGACGAGCCGTGTCCGTGCTTGACGTCTTCGGCGACAACACCCGTCGCGACAATTCCGGTGCTGAGCATCCGCCGTCACCGGCCGGAGCCACCACCGCCCCGGCCCCCCGCAGGCGCGGAAGCTGGCCACCGGCGTTGCTGGCCGGGTCCATCATGTTCGGTGTGATCGCCCTGCTCCTGCTGCTGGCACCGTGGCTGTCGCCCTATCCGCCGGCTCAGCAGAACCTCGCCGCCCGTCTGGAAGGCATCTCCGCGGCCCACCTGCTGGGCACCGACCACCTGGGCCGTGACGTGCTCAGCAGGCTGCTGGACGGGGGCCGGTTCTCTCTCGCCGTCGCCTCGGTCACGCTGGTGATCTGCGCCGTCACCGGCACTCTCGTGGGGTTCCTCGCCGCACGGCGGGGCGGCCTGCTCGACACCCTCGTCATGCGCGTCACCGACATCCTGCTGGCCTTCCCCGAGATGGTGGTCGCGCTCTTCCTCGTCGCGGTCCTCGGCACCGGTGACCTGACACTGCTGCTCGCCCTGACCATCGGCGGGTGGACCCCGTTCTGCCGGCTGGCCCGTGGTGTCGCCCTGGAACTCAACGGCCGCGACTTCATCGAAGCGGCTCAGGCCCTGGGCTGCTCGGGGTGGTTCATCATCCGCCGCCACCTGCTTCCCAACGCCATGCCCCCGTTGCTGGCCCATACGGCACTGCGCTTCGGCCACAAGCTCATCACCGTCGGCGCCCTGTCCTTCCTCGGACTCGGCGTCCAGCCGCCGTCCTCCGACTGGGGTTCGATGCTGTCCGAGGCCACCCCGTACCTCGACCGCCTGCCGATGCTGGTCCTGGCGCCCGGTGCCGCGATCTTCTTGGCCGCCCTCAGCGTCACACTCGCCGGCCGCGGCCTGGAGACGCGCCGGGCCCGGACAGGCGGGCCCTCATGACGTGCGGAGCGCCGCTGCACCCGCGCGGCGATCAGACTGGAAACGCTCACGCCCTCCTGCGCCTGCGGACTGTGAGTGGCGGAAACGGCACACAAACCCGGAGAAGCACACCCATGAGCGCTCAGACCCCGGCCCCGGCGGCCAAGACCTCGAAGCGCACGCTGACGGAGGTGGTCACCGGGCTGCTGCGTAACCGCATCCTCAGCGGGGAGTTCCCGCCCGGAACCCAGATGAACGAAGTCGAGCTCGCGGCCTCCTTCGAGGTCTCCCGCGGCCCGTTGCGCGAGGCGATGCAGCGCCTGGTACAGGAAGGTCTGCTGGTCAGCTACCCCCGTCACGGGGTCTTCGTCCCCACCTTGACCATTGAGGACCTGGAGGACATCTTCGTCGCCCGCCAAGCGATCGAACGGGAGGCGCTGCGCCGGGTCACCGCCCGAGGGGTCTCCGCGGGCCTGGTCGCCGACCTCGAAGTGATCGTCGCGCGGATGAAGGACGCCGCCGGCGGCCCGGACAGGAGCGCACTGGCCGCCCTGGACCTCGCCTTTCACCGCCGGCTGGTCAGCGGTGCCGGCAGCACCCGGCTGGATCGGCTGTACGGACTCATCTCCAACGAGATGCAGCTGTGCTTCCGGTTGATCGTCGACAGCTACAGCGATCGTTCCGAGCTGCCGGCCGAGCACGAGCAACTGCTGCACGTCATCGCCAGCGGTGACAAGTCCGCCGCCCTGGCACTTCTGGACCGGCACTTCGCCGAGGTCGGCGAACTTCAGGCGGCGACATCGGGCAAGCCGCACAAACACCACCTTCGACCACAGCCGCATCACCACCAGGATCCGCTGGCGCATGAACAGATCTTTCACGAACACGCCGACGGCTACCGCCACGGAGACGACCACAAAGCCCCACCGCAACCCCGGGAGCAGCCATGAGCGCACGCCTGGAGGTCCGTGACCTGACCGTTCACGCCGGTCGGCCTGGACAAGCCCCGCCCATCCTTGACCGCGTCAGCCTGACCCTGGACCCCGGCGAGGTGCTGGCCCTGGTCGGTGAATCAGGGTCGGGCAAGAGCATGGCCGCCCACTCGATGCTGCGCATGCTGCCGACCGGGTTGCACATGCACGCCGAGGCGCTGCGGCTGGGCGACCTGGACCTGCTCGCCGCCTCCTCACGGGCGTTGGACGGCATCCGCGGCCAGCGCATCTCCATGCTCTACCAGCAGCCCAAGCGCATGCTCGACCCGACCGCGACGATCGGCAGCCAGGTCGCCGAGCCACTGCGCCGCCATCTCGGCATGAGCCGGCAGGCCGCCCGCCGCCGGGTCGTGGAGTTGCTCGCCGACGTCGGGATCCCCGATCCCGAACGCCGCGCCGGTGACCATCCGCACCAGATGTCCGGCGGCATGGCCCAGCGCGTCATGATCGCCATGGCGCTGGCCACCCATCCGGATGTCCTCATCGCCGACGAACCCACCACCGCCCTGGACGTCACCGTCCAAGCGCAGATTCTCCGTCTCATCGCCGCATTGCAGGCCGAGACCGGAATGTCGGTCCTGTTCATCTCCCACGACGTCACCACCGTCGCCTCCATCGCCGACCGCATCGCCGTCATGTACGCGGGCCGCATCGTCGAGGACGGACCGGCCGACGAGGTCATCACCGCCGCCGAGCACCCATATACCCAGGCCTTGTTGCGCTGCTCCACGCTGCAGACCGACGACACCGGTCATCTGCACGTCATCCCCGGCAACGCCACCTCGGCACGCGCCGCCGGTAACGGCTGCCGATTCCGCCCACGCTGCGCCGTCGCGGACGGCGACGCGAAACTGAGCTCCCACTGTGACAGCGAGGAACCCGACCTCACCTGCTGCGGCACCCATCGCAACTCGCGCTGCTGGGTCACCATCGACACCCGACGACAGGTTCCGGCATGAACGACCTCGCCCCGAACTCCGCCATCGCCGTCCTCGACCATGTCAGCAAGCACTATCCGTTGTCGCGGACGGGTTTCGGCCGCCGGCCGCACGTGCACTCCGTCGACGACGTGTCCCTGCGCATCCGGGAGGGTGAGGTGCTGGGGCTGGTCGGTGAGTCCGGCTCGGGCAAGAGCACCCTGGCTCGGCTCTTGCTCGGCCTCGTACCAGCCGACGCCGGACTGATCGACGTCGATCGGCTGAGGGTCGGCAAGCTGCGCGGCGCCCGACTGCGGCAGCTGCGCCGGTCGGCGCAGCTGGTCTTCCAGGACCCGCACTCCGCGCTGGACCCGCGCATGACGCTGCGGGAATCGCTGCTCGCACCCCTGCAACAACACCGCATCGGTACGCCGCCGGAGCGCCTGCGGCGAGTCGCCACCGCGCTGGCGGAGGTGGGCCTGGACGACAGTTTCCTGGAGCGCCGGCCGGGCGACTGCTCCGGTGGGCAGCTGCAGCGGGTGGTCATCGCCAGAGCTCTCCTGCTGGAACCCAAACTGCTCGTCTGCGACGAGCCGGTGTCGGCCCTGGACGCCTCGGTGCAGGCGACCATCCTGAACCTGCTGGTCGATCTGCGTCGCTCGCGGGGGCTGAGCATGCTGTTCATCTCTCACGACCTGAAGGTGGTCAAGTTCCTCGCCGACCGGGTGGCGGTTCTGTATCTCGGGCAGGTCGTGGAGACGGCCACGCACGAAGGCATCTTCACCGACGCCCTGCACCCCTACACCCTGGCACTGCTGCATTCCGGTCGTGGACACCGCGTCAACGCCGGTGCGGCGGATCAGCTGAAGGGCGAACCACCCAGCCCCGTCTCCCCGCCTTCCGGCTGCCGCTTCAACACCCGCTGTCCGCTGGCCACCGACCAATGCCGCACCGAGCAACCCGATCTCGTCGACATCGGAGACGGCCACCAGGTCCGCTGTCACCGCTCGGCGGAGACCCGGAGCCGGCTGACAGTTGAGGAGCTCCCCGTATGAGCCTCATGACCGGACGCGCCGCCACGGCGGCCACTCGCTGGACCTTGCCCGGCAACGCGTACGCCGGTGGACGCTGGCGGGAAACGGAACGGCACACCACCATCACCGACCCCGAAACCGGCGAGTTCCTCGGCGAGGTCGCCGACAGCACCGCCGCGGAGGTACGCGAGGCCGTCG
The DNA here is from genome assembly GCF_040649695.1 of Nonomuraea sp. NPDC048901. NCBI lineage: Bacteria > Bacillati > Actinomycetota > Actinomycetes > Streptosporangiales > Streptosporangiaceae > Nonomuraea > Nonomuraea sp. NPDC048901. The sequence continues at coordinate 612,641 of NZ_JBEZFW010000001.1, forward strand.
ACGCGCTGGTGGACACCTTTCGGGCCGGCACCGCCGACCGTACCGACTGGCCGCTGTGGCAACGCCGGGAGGCCCTGCACCGCGCCGCCGAACTGCTGAGGCAGCACGCCGGGCGGTTCACCGCCATCGTGAGCTCCGAGGGATGCAAGACCATCAGAGATGCCCGCCGGGAGGTGGCCCGGGCAGCGGAGACCTTGCAGCTTTCCGCCGGTGCGGGACACGCCCTGCAGGGCACCAGCGTGCCGTTCGAGGACACCTCCCGCGGCGCGGACCGGCTCGGGTGGAGCAGCAGGGAACCGCTCGGGGTCGTCGCCGCCATCACCCCGTTCAACGACCCGCTGAACCTCGTGGCGCACAAGGTCGGCCCGGCACTGCTGGCCGGCAACGTCATCGCGGTCAAGCCGCACGAGGCGACGCCGCTGTCCGCGCTCGCCCTCGCCGAGTTGCTCCTTGAGGCCGGCGTTCCCGGTGACCGGATCGCCGTGCTGCCGGGCGGCCCGGCCGCCGGGCGGGAGCTGGTGTCGCATCCCGGCATCGACGTCGTCTCCTTCACCGGCGGGATCCGCACCGCCGACGAGGTGGCCCGGCTGGCCGGCGCCCGGACCCTGCTGATGGAGCTGGGCGGATCCAACCCGGTCATCGTCGACCATGGCGTGGACCTGGCGGCAGCCGCGCGGGCCATAGCCGAAGGGGCGTTCGGGTGCGCGGGGCAGAACTGCCTGTCGGTGCAGCGGGTCTACGTGGTCGCCGAGCACTACGACGAACTGCTCAGCCACCTGACCCAGACGACCGCTCACCTGAGCGTCGGCAGCAAGCACGACGAGAGCACCGACATCGGCCCGCTGATCGACACGGCGGCCGCGCGACGTGTGGAGCGCCGGGTCGAGGAGGCCGTCGCCCGCGGCGCGGTCGTACGCGCGGGAGCGGTCCGTCAGGAAGCCACCTACCAGCCGACCATCCTCACCGACCTCGCCCCCGATGATCCCATCATCACCGACGAGATCTTCGGCCCCGTGGTCAGCGTGCTGCCCGTGGCCGATCTCGACGACGCCGTGACCCAGGCCAACCGCGCGGCCACCGGTCTGCAGGCCGGGGTCTTCACCCGCGACACCACCTCGGCCCTGCGTACGGCCCGCCTGCTACGAGCCGGCGCGGTAATGATCAACGACACGTCCGACTTCCGCATCGACGCCATGCCGTTCGGCGGCTTCCACCGCAGCGGTATCGGCCGGGAAGGCGTCACCAGCGCCGTCGTGGCGATGACCGCACCCAAGGTCATCGCGGCCCGGCTGACCTCCATCAGCTGAGTTCTCCTCACTGACAAATACCCATCGGCTCTGCCAGCCCGACCGGGACGAACAGCCCTCACCGGGTCATGTCGTGGTGCCCATTTCCCCTTGCTCTCCCCCAACGACGTTCCGGAGGAACACCAGCATGGCCCGCACCTTCAATACCCTCGCCGGATTGTCGACAGGCCTCGTCCTGCTCGCCGGCTGCTCGTTCGACTCAGGAAGCCCCGACGCCACCACGAGCGGCACCTCCAAGCTGGTGATCGCCGACCTGTGGGCGCCCGACTCCGGGTACGCCCTGGAGACCGACGACGCCTTCACTCTCACCCGCGCCGGCTGCCTGGAGACCTTGGTGGTCGTGGACAAGGACAACCAGGCCCAGCCCGCTCTGGCGACGGAATGGAAGCAGGCGGCGCCCACGTCCTGGACGTTCACCATCCGTGAGACCAAGTTCCAGAACGGCACCGCGCTCACCGCCAAGGTCGTCGCCGACGATCTCAACCGGCTGCTGAAGGCCACGGCACCGCCGCGCAGCTTCTCTCCCAGCGTCATCTCCGCGGTCACCGCCGTCGACGACCGGACCGTACGGATCGACACACCGGAAGAGGACCACTTCCTGCCGCTACGGGTCAGCGTGCCCAACACCGGGATCCTCGCCCCCGAGGCGTTCTCCGGCACCACCACCAACCCGGTCGGCACCTGCACCGGGCCGTTCAAGATCACCAGCACCGGAACGGGGCAGTCGCTGGCGCTGACCGCCAACGCCGACTACTGGGGCGGGGACGTCGCCCTCGGCAGCGCCGAAATCCGCTACGCCGAGAGCGGCCCCACCCGCGCCACACAGCTGCGTACCGGTGAGGTCTCGGTGGCCGCCAACCTCCCCGTCACCACCCTCACGACCCTGAAGGGCGACAACAAGATCACCCTTCAGCAGACTTCACTGCCCCGCACCACCGGCCTCTACCTCAACACCCGCAAAGCCCCCTTCGACAAGGTCGAGGCCCGCCGCGCGATCCAGAAGGCCATCGGACTCGACGCCATCGTCAAGGGGGTCTACGAGGGCACCGCCACCCCGGCGGCCGGACCGTTCACCCCCGACGAGCCCTGGACACCGGCCGAACTGAAGCCGGTGCAGGGAGACGCCGCGGCGGCCAAGGCCGCCATGGCCGCCGCCGGAATCGACCCCGGCTCCCTCGGCTTCGAGCTCATCGCCTACTCCGACCGGCCCGAGTTCGCCGACCTCGCCCAGGTGATCCAGGCGCAACTGGCCGAGGCCGGCATCACCGTGAAGATCCGCACCGGCGACTACGCCTCGGTCGAGGACGACCTCATGAGCGGCAAGTTCCAGGCGACCCTGCTGTCCCGCAACCACCTCATCGACATGCCCGAGCCCATCAGCATGCTGCGCTCGGACGAGACCTGCAAGGGCAGTTTCAACCTCGCCGGATACTGCAGCCCGAAGGTCGACGGGCTGGTCAAGGAGGCCGGGAGCACGGGCGACACGACCAAGCGCCACGCCCTCTACGGTCAGATCGCCACCCAGCTGGCCGGCGACGTGGCGTTCATCCCGCTCGTCCACGAGAGCCTGACCATGGGTGTGGCGGCCGCTGTCAAGGGCCTGCCGACCGACCCGATGGAGCGAACCCTGCTGACGAAGGACACGAAGCTGTCGTGACCACGACCACCCCCGAACACGCAGGCCCCGGGACGACACGGCGCTATGTCGTCGACGTAGTCCCGGGGGACGGCATAGGCACCGAGGTCGTTCCCGCCGCCGTCCGCTGCGTCGACCACCTGGCCGGAACCTTCGGGTTCACCATCGAGTGGCGCGACCGCGCGTGGGGCTGCGACCACCACCGGGCGCACGGGCGCATGATGCCCGTCGACGGCCTCGAACAACTGGCCTCCGCCGACGCCATCCTGCTGGGCGCCGTCGGAGCGCCGGACATCCCCGATGACATCACCCTGTGGGGTCTGCTCATCCCCATCCGCCGGGAGTTCGTGCAGTACGTCAATCTGCGGCCGGTCCGATCCCTGCCCGGAATCCGCACGCCGTTGCGGTCGAATGTCCCGATCGACCTGGTCGTCGTACGCGAGAACGTCGAAGGCGAGTACAGCGAGGTCGGCGGCCGGGTCAACCGCGGCCGGCCCGGCGAGTTCGCTGTCCAGGAGGCGGTGTTCACCCGGACCGGCATCGAGCGGGTCGCACGTTTCGCCGCCGACCTGGCCCGGCGACGCTCGGGCCGGCTGATCTCGGCGACGAAGTCGAACGGCATCATTCACACGATGCCGTTCTGGGACGAGGTGGTGGCCGAGGTGGCCGACGGCAGCGGGGTGGAGCTGGAGAAGGTCCTCATCGACGCCTTGGCCGCCCGCCTCGTGCTGCGGCCGGAGTCCGTCGACGTCATCGTCGCCTCCAATCTGTTCGGCGACATCCTGTCCGACCTCGCCGGTGCCCTGGCCGGGTCGATCGGGGTCGCGCCCAGCGCCAACCTCGACCCCACCAAGACGTACCCGTCGATGTTCGAGCCAGTGCACGGATCGGCACCCGACATCGCCGGCATGGGCATCGCCAATCCGGTCGGCACTCTCTGGGCGGCGGCCATGATGCTGGACCATCTCGGCGAAGCCGCGGCCGCGGCCAGGCTCGTGTCCGCCTTCGAGCACGTCCTCCGTGCGGGGACCGCCACACCCGATCTCGGCGGCACGGCGAGCACCGAGCAGTTCACGACCGCCGTCGTCCACGCCATCGCCGGGGGAACGCGGTGAACACGCGCCCGCGAGCCGAGGCCAGGCCGGATCCGCTGGACGCGATCGCCGTCCGGCGTCATCTGCACCGGCGGCCCGAGATCGGCTTCCTCGAGATCGAGACCGCGGACCTGGCCTGGAACATCCTCTCCGATCTGGGCTGGCGGCTACGCGGCGGCGGCGACCTCGTCGACGTACACGATCACCCTGGTCTGCCGAGCCGCGACGAGCTCGACGCCGCCGCCCAGCGGGCCACCACGCAGGGTGTGCCGGAGTCATCGGTGCAGCGCTTCAGTGACGGAAACACCGCCTTCGTCGCGGAGTTGCGGGGCGCCCGCCCGGGTCCGCTGATCGCCCTGCGGGTGGACATGGACGCCCTGCCGATCCAGGAGAGCCGCCACCGCGGCCACGACCCGGCGGCCCAGGGTTTCGACTCGACCATCGACGGTGCCATGCACGCCTGCGGACACGACGGGCACGTGGCCATCGCGTTGCGGGCCGCGGCCCTGCTGTCCGACAGGCGGTTCGCCGGCATCGTACGGCTGCTGTTCCAGCCCGCCGAGGAGGGTGTCCGCGGCGCCGCTCCCATGGTGGCCGCCGGGCTGGTCGACGACGTCGACGTCCTGCTGGCCGTCCACCTCGGTTTCGGCACCCCGGACGGGTGCGTCGCGGCGGCGACCGAGCTGTACGGGACCTCGAAGCTGCGCGCGGAGTTCACCGGGGTCGCCGCCCACGCCAGCGGAGCGCCCGAACAGGGCCGCAGTGCGTTGGTGGCGGCGGCGTCCGCCGTTCTGGGCCTGCACGCTCTGCCCCGCTACGCGACGGCGACGACCCGCGTCAACGTCGGGGCGCTGCACGCACCCGGTGCGGCGAACATCGTCAACGCCCATGCCGTCCTCGACGCCGAGGTCCGGGCAGACGCCGCCGCCGAACACGACGACCTGGAGCGGCGTGCCCGCGCCGTCCTCCACGGCGCGGCCGCCATGCACGGTGTCACCGTGGACATCACCAGAACCGGCTGGGCGACCAGCGCGACCACCGACGGCGCGATCCTCGCCAGGGTCGAAACCCTCGCCCCGAACTGCGGTCTGCGTCTTCTGCCGCCGCGTCCCTTGCGCGCGAGCGACGACGCGACGCTGTTCATGCGGCACGTCCAGGAACGTGACGGGCTTGCCGGATACCTGCTCATGGGTGCCGGAACATACGGACCGCATCACTCGCCGACCTTCGACCTGGACGAGGCCGTGCTGACCCCAGCCGCTGACCTCCTGGCCACGCTCATCCGATCCCTGGAGGATCATTAAGGGAAAGATCCTTAAGGGATGTCAGGCGCGGGGAAGGGGCCCGCGTCGGTCAGGGTTCGCTGTTCGGCGGATCAGGCAGGTCCTGGAGGAAGTCGGCGCTCGGGACGAAGAAGAGCGTGCCGGTCACGGCCGTCGAGAAGTCGAGGATCCGGTCGTGGCCGGCCGGCGGGGCGCCGAGGAACATCCTTTCGAGCATCCGCTCGGTGACCGTGGGGGTGCGGGCGTAGCCGATGAAGTACGTGCCGAACTCGCCACGCCCCACGGCGCCGAAGGGCATGTTGTCGCGCAGGATCTGCCGCTCGGTACCGTCGGCGTCGACGATCGTGGTCAGGGCGACATGCGAGTCGGCCGGTTTGCTGTCGTCGTCCAGTTCGATGTCGGTCAGCTTCCTGCGGCCTATCACTTTCTCCTGCGCCTCGACCGTCAGCGCGTTCCACGCTCGCAGGTCGTGCAGGTACTTCTGCACGATGACGTAGCTCCCGCCGGCGAACGCGGGATCCTCGTCGCCGATCAGGACCGCTTTGTGCGCATCGGCACCGATGGGGTTCTCCGTTCCGTCGACGAAGCCGAGCAGGTCACGTACGTCGAAGTACTTGAACCCGTGCACCTCGTCGCGGACGGTCACCGCGCCGTAGAGCCGGTCCATGATCTCCGATGCCAGCGCGAAGCACAGGTCGAGGCGCTGCGCCCGGATGTGGAACAGCAGGTCACCGGGTGTGGACACGGCACGATGCCGGCTTCCGGCAAGTTCGCGGAAGGGGTGGAGCTCGGCGGGGCGAGGCCCGGCGAACAGCCGGTCCCAGGCGTGCGAGCCGATGGCGGCGACGCAGCTGAGTGTGCTGTCCGGCGCCCGGAAGCCGATGGCCCGCTGCAGCGCGTCCAGGTCGGAGAGGAGGTCTCGGACCGCCGGTCCGCCACCCGGATCGATCGTCGCCACGATGAAGATCGCCGCTCTGGTCAGTGGGCTCAGCACCTGTTGGGGGAGCGCGTCCGTGGGTTCCGCCATGCCGCTCCTCCTCAAGCGTTCGCGTTCATCGTAGCCCTGCTCAGCACCGACGACTGTGACCTGGGCAGGGCTTTCCGGCGTCGTGGCGGCGGCCGTGCACACGATCTGCTCGAGTGCGTCCGGTTGTACCCCTATTGGGGGCCCAGCGCGGTGGCGATCTCGTCGAGACGGGCCTGGAGCTGCGTGCGGCAGGACGGTGTGAGGCGGCCTTCGCGTTCGCGGTCGGCCAGCTTGCGCCTCAGCTTCGCCATGCCGGGCTCGATGGGGCCGGGGGTGTCGAGCACGCCCTGCAGGACCTGCTGGAGGTCCAGCGTGACGTCGTGATCGATGGCCCCGCACGCCGCGGCGCCTGACAGCGTTCCGTGGAACCCGGCCACCGCCTGCCGGGCCGTACGCTCCTGGCCGGGCGACCGCTGGACGGTGTGGGTGGACGGCCCCTCGGTGACAGCCGGTCCTGTGGTGCGAGCCGGGTCCGCGGTGGCCGACGGCAACGCGGCAGGGCTCGCGGACGGCCCGGCCGTGACGGCGCCATCGCCGGATGCGCGCGGTACGGCCGTATCGCCGGGCGCTCGCGTGCCGGGGATGGTGTCGGACGCGCGCGGCGGGGTGGTGGCGCCAGGGGTCTCGCTGGACGCTCGGGGCGTGGCCGTGGTGCCGGCGGGGGGCGAGGGCGAGATGGGGAGGTGGTCGACCGGGCGGTTGAGCCACAGCGCCGAGGACAGCATCATCACACCCGTCCCGGCGACGGCCAGGCCATGCCGTACCCGCCGGCCGAGAGCGGCCCCCCTGAGTGTGGCGGCCAGCGAGTCCGCGATCTCCGCCGCCGTGGGGCGCCGCGCGGGGTCGTGCGCGAGGCAGTTCCGGCACAGTGAGGCGATGCCGTGCGGCACGCCGGTCACCCGGGGCGGCGGCGAGGTGCGGTGGGCGGCCTCGATCTGCTCCCAGGTGGTCTCCGGATAGGGCGTACGGCCGGTGAGCATGGCGAACAGGAGCACCCCGAGCGCGTACACGTCGACCGCCGGATGGGTGGGGGCGCCGGCCAGCCGTTCGGGTGCGACGTAGGGAGGGGTGCCCCGGTCGTCGTCGGGATCACCGGAGGCGGCCGCGATCCCGAAGTCGAGCAGCTTCGGGCCGGACGCGGTGAGCAGCACGTTGTCGGCGGTGACGTCCCGATGGACCACGCCGCGGGCGTGCCCGTCGCGCAGCGCCCGCGCCAGCCGCAGGGCGATGGCCGCGGCCTCGGTCCAGGGCAGCGGCCCCTCGGCGATGCGCTCGCCAAGGGTGGAGCCGTCGAGCAGCGGCATCACCACGTAGGCCGCCACCTCGCCGTCCTCCGTCACGGTTTCGCCATAGTCGTAGATGTCGATCACGTCCGGGTGGAGGAACCGGGCGGCGGCGCGGGCCTCGCTGCGTACGCGGACGCGCTCGCCGAGCCCGGCCTGGAGCGAGGCGGTCAGCACCTTGACCGCGACCAGCCGGTGCAGTGACTGGTCGAAGGCCCGCCAGATCATCGACATGCCGCCGCGGGCGAGGGGATCCAGCAGCAGGTATCTGCGGGCCAGGACGTCACCCGGGTCAAGCCGACTCACGGATGACCAGTTCCGTGGGGAGGACTGGGTCGATGCCGGTCGTACCGGCGAGCAGTAATCGGGTGGCGACCATCGCGAGCTCCTCGACCGGCTGCCGGATCGTGGTCAGCGCCGGGACGGTACGCCGGGCGACGGGTGCGTCATCGAAGCCGATCACCGCGACGTCCGCGGGGACCCGGCGACCGGCGCGGCGCAGGGCCTGGACCGCGCCGGCGGCCATCAGGTCGGAGGCGGCGAAGACCGCGTCGAGCCCGGGGGCGTGCCGCAGCAGCCACTGCATGGCGTGCGTGCCGGAGGCGGCCGTGAAGTCGCCGTAGGCGACGGGCACCTCCGTCGCTCCGGCGGTGCGCAGCGTACGCACCAGACCGTCGAGCCGGTCTCGCGCCCCTGGCAGGGACGGCGGGCCGCCGATGGCGGCGATCGTCCGGCGGCCCGACAGCAGCAGGTGCTCGGCGGCCTGCCGGCCGCCGTCGTGGTTGTCCACGTCCACGTACGGGAGTTTGAGGTCGTGCGGGGGGCGGCCGACGTTCCGCACGGGCACGCCCGATGTGCAGAGCTTGATGGCCAGGGGATGGCGTTCGCGGGCGCCGATGAGGAGCACCGCGCCGCCTAACTCGGGAAGCACTGAGGCGGTCGGGGTCACCGTCGTCACCATGAGCTGCGTGCCGTGCTCGGCCAGTACGGCACCCGCGGCCGACAGCAGCCTGGCGTAGTAGGGCTCGGAGAATAATCGGGGCAGGTGGTCACAGACCACCGCCGTCACCCCGGCGGCCGGTCCTTTGGCCCCCGTTCCCCTGGGCGCGCGATGACGTACGTATCCCATGCGGGACACCGCGTCGTAGACCTGCCGGCGGGTCGAGGTGCTGACCCGTACGGAGCCGGTGAGGACCCTGGAGGCGGTCGCGGGCGAGACCCCCGCTTCGGCCGCTACCTGTGCCAGTGTGGGCTGCTCAGACATGGGAGCACCTCGCGGAAAAAGATCCTGGGAGCGCTCCCACGTTACCAATGTTTCGCCGCTGTTAACAGGGCGATTTGACAGTGTTGTCAGCACGAGACCCGCGAGCACGCCGTGCTCGCGGGTCTCGGAACGCTGGACCGGCTGGTCGGTCTCGGAACGCGGGACGCTGGACCGGCTAGTGGGGGAGGGTGTTGTCGATGATGGGCTCGTCGTCGTTGGGGCCCGTGTCGTTCTTCTCGTCGTCGGTCGGCGTCCGTACGGGAGCACAGCCCTGGCCGCAGCCGCCGAAGCGGGCGGAGTTGATCGGCGTGAACGAGGTGGGCTCGATGTCCTTCAGCGCCGCCAGCATGGTGTCCTTCCAGATCGGCCCAGGCACGCTCGCGCCGAACACTTCCGGGAAGTACTGGCCACCGATGGTGATGTTGTTGAGCTTGTATTTCTGGGAGCCCCGGATGTCGCCGATGCTCACCGCGCCGGCCAGGTCGGGTGTGAACCCGGCGAACCAGGCGGTGGCCTGGTTGTCGGTGGTGCCGGTCTTGCCCGCGGCGTCCCGGCCGATGCCGCCGACCTTTGACATCGTGCCCTTGGTGAACACCCCGCTCAGGACGTTCGCCGCAGCGTCCGCGACCTCGGGGTCGAGGCCGGCCGCCTGGTGGCAGTTGGGGTTGTACTTGGTGACCTTGCCGTCGCGGTCGGTGATCTGGGTGATGGCCATTGGCGTGCAGTACTTGCCGCGCGCCGCGATGGCGGCGTAGGCGTTGGCGACCGTGATCGGGTCCATCTCGTTGATGCCGAGCGTGAAGGTCTCGTACTCCTGCAGCCTGCCGCCGTCGGCCCGCTTGATGCCGAGCGACTGGGCGGTCTTGACGGTGTCGCAGAGGCCGACGCGCTGCTCCAGCGTCAGGAAGAAGGTGTTGACCGAGCCCCAGGTGCCGGTCTGCAGCGACTTGAAGCCGCCACCGCCCTCGTCGTTGCTGACGGCGTGTGTCGGGTCACCGATGTTCTCGCCCTTGCAGTTCTTGAAGGAGGAGAAGTAAGGGGCTGTATAGGTGCTGCCCACGGTGAAGCCGTCGTTGATCTTCATGCCCTCCTTGAGGGCGGTGATCAGCGTGAACGTCTTGAAGGTCGAGCCGGGCTGGAAGCCGGTGCCGCCGCCGTGGGCCGCGTCGGCCGCCACGTTGAGCGACAGTTGGTGCTTCCGCTTGGACGTGCCGTATGGCCTGCTGACCGCCATCGCCTTGATCGCCCCGGTGCCCGGCTGGATCAGGGCCTCGCTGGCGATCGGGTTGTCGGTGACGAAGACGTGCTTCTTGATGGCCTTGTCGGCCGCCGCCTGCATCTTGGGGTCGAGCGTGGTCTTGACCTTCAGGCCGCCCCGGCTGAGCAGCGCGGCGCGGATCTTCGGCGTCTTGCCGAAGAGTTTGCTCTTGGTGATCTCGTTGCGTACGTACACGCAGAAGTATGGGTATTTGCTGGACTCGCAGCCGCCGGGCAGCGGGGTGCCCTTGTAGCCGAGCTTCTTGGCCTTGGCCGCCGCGGCCTCCGCCGGGGTGATCTTGCCGAGTTCGGCCATCCGGTTGAGTACGGTGTCGCGGCGGGTCACCAGGCGCTCCCGGAACTTCCTGCCGAGATTGGGGTCGGTCGCGTTGGGGTCCTGCACCGCGCCCGCCAGAGTGGCCGCCTGCGCCAGGCTGAGCTCGGAGGCGTGTACGCCGAAGAACCGCAGGGCCGCGGCCTCCACCCCGTAGGCACTCGCGCCGAAGTAGGCGATGTTCAGATATTTCTCGAGGATCTGGTCCTTGGTGTACTTCTCCTCGACGGCCATCGCATAACGCAGCTCGTTGAGCTTGCGCGCGTAGGTGGCCTCCAGCGCCTTGTTCTTGTCCTCTTCGGTGGTGGCGTTGTTGAGCAGCACCTGCTTGACGTACTGCTGGGTGATGCTGGAGCCGCCCTGCGCCACCCGGCCCGTCCCCAGGTTCTTCGCCAGCGCGCGGACCGTGCCCTCGATGTCGATCGGGCCGTGCTCGTAGAACCGGTAGTCCTCGATCGAGATGATCGCTTTCTTCATGAGGTCGCCCATGTCGGCCAACGGGATGACCTTGCGGTACTGCTCGTAGAACTGCGCGATCTGGTTGCCCTTGGCGTCGAGGATCGCGGTCATCTCGGCCGGCGGCTCCTCGGGGAGATCTGTCGCCTTGAGATTCAGCTCGGCGGAAGCGGTCTTGAACAGCGCCCCCGCGCCGCCCACGGCAGGCAGGGCGATAGCGGCCACCAGCACACCCGCAGCCGCTCCCGCTCCGGCAAGACGCGCGATACTCCTGGTGATCACGTCAGTCCCCCCTATTGGTATTAGGATTAATCCTATAGCCGTTAGGGTTGCGGGGCGGACGATGCGTAAGAGACTAACGCGGCAGACGACGATAGATGGGGCGATCGCCTATGCCGATGAGCACGGCATCGACGCCCTGTCCATCAGCGCGCTGGCCCGCCATCTGGGTGTGGCCGCGCCCAGCCTGTACGTCCACCTGCCCGGCGGGCTGCGTGACCTTCGCATCGCCCTGTCCGTCAAGGGACATCGCGACCTCGCCGACCACTGCCGCCGCGCCGCCACCGGCCGCTCGGGAGCCGACGCCTTAAGAGCGCTGGCCCACGCCCAGCGAGCATACGCGCGCGAGCATCCTGCCCTGTACGCGGCCACGCACTTCGCGGTGGACGGCTTCGACGACGAGGAAGTACGCAGTGCCGCGGACGAGGCGGCGGCCGTCACCGTCGACGTCCTGGCCGTCGGCTCGCTGACCGGAGCCGCCCTGGCGCACGCCGCCCGCGGCATCCGCAGCGCGGTCCAGGGGTTCTGCGCGCTGGAGTCGGCCGGGGTGTTCGCGCTGTGCGTCTCGCTGGACGACAGCTTCGCCTGGCTGGTGGACGCGCTGGTGACCAAGGCGATGGGGGCCACCGCGCTGTCCACGGGGGCCACCGCCGTTTGGGAGAGTGGGCCTCGGCCAACCTGATGGGAGCGGCGGTGACGCCCCTCGTCGCGCGCCCCCTGCCAGGAGAGTTTGGTGTGATCAGGGGGCCTTTGTCGAGCATTTCGAAGATTCTGAAAGCGCCCGCCACCCCGTGAGCCGGACCCAGGTCGGCGTGTGACAGCCGAGGCTCGATACTGGGGAGATGGTGATGGACGCGGCGCTCGTGGCCCGGCAGTTCGACGGGTCCATCGATCGCTGGGCGAATCTCCTGGAGAGTGCATCAACGTGAGCGACATCCTCTTCCCCGTCCGGCGCATCGGCCGCCGCGAGTTCGACTTCGCGCGCCAGGTGGCCATCATGGCGATCGTCAACAGGACGCCCAACTCCTTCCACGACAAGGGCCGGACGTTCGAGCTCCACAGGGCCGTCGAGGCGGCGCGGGCCGCCGTCGCGGCCGGCGCCGACTGGGTGGACGTCGGCGGGTTCGCCTTCAGCGCCGATCAGGACGGCATCAGCGTCGGTGAGGAGGTCGACCGGGTGGTCCCCGTCATCGCCGAGATCCGCAACGTGACGGACGCCGTCATCTCGGTCGACACCCACCGCGCCGACGTGGCGAAGGCGGCTCTGGCGGCTGGCGCCGACGTCATCAACGACACCAACGGCCTGCGCGAGCCCGGCATGGCCGCGGTCGCGGCGGAGAGCGGCGCGACCGTGATCGTGACCCACAGCCTCGCCGGCCCGGGGAAGGCGGTCGTCCGGCCGGTGTACGGCGACGTCGTGACAGAGGTCGCGGACTTCCTGCGCGAGCGGGTCCGGTTCATGCTCGACTCCGGCATCCCCTCCGAGCGGATCATCATCGACCCCGGCCACGACCTGAACAAGAACACCTTCCACTCGCTGGAGCTCATGCGCAGGCTCGACGAGATCACCTCGATCGGCTACCCGACCCTGGTCGCCCTGTCGAACAAGGACTTCATCGGCGAGACCCTCGATCGCCCGCAGCGCGAGCGGACGGAAGGCACGATCGCCGCGAACGTGACCGCCGTCCTGAAGGGCGCCCGGATCCTCCGCGTGCACGACGTGCCCACTACGGTCGCGGCCGTACGGATGACCGAAGCCATGCTCGGCTGGCGGGCCCCGATCGCGCCTCGGCATAATCTCGGGTGAGGAGAGGGGTCGAGGATGACAGAGCGCAAACCGGGTGGGATGAGCTTCGAGTCATGGATCGACCGGCAGATCCGTGAGGCGACGGAGCGCGGCGAGTTCGACAACCTGCCAGGCGCCGGCAAGCCGCTTCCCGACCTCGACAAGCCGTACGACGAGATGTGGTGGATCAAGCAGAAGGTGCGCAGCGAGGGCCTGTCGATGCCGCTGCCGCCGACACTCGCCCTGCGCAAGGACGCGGAGGAGGCGCGCGCCGAGGCCGTGGGCGCCAGATCGGAGACCGAGGCGCGGCGCATCATCGAGGAGATCAACGCGCGCATCCGCGAGGCGATCAGGACCGGGCTGCAGGGTCCGCCGCTCAACCTGATGCCGTACGACGTCGAACGCGTCATCTCCGAATGGCGCGCCCGCCAGGGCCGCTAGCGGGTCCAATAGCTGTCGAGGATGGGCTCGCGGCTCAGCAGCTCCGCGAACAGGTCCTCCCACAGCGGCATCACCGAGTCGGCGTGGTAGTTGGCGGCCGTCCGCCTGGCCGCCGCCCCCATCCGCATCCGCAGCGCCTTGTCCGACATCAGCTGGTCGAGCGCGTCGGCCAGCCCGGCGACGTCCCCAGCCGGCACCAGCAGCCCCTCCTTGCCCGAAGTGAGCACGTCGGCGGGCCCGGTCGGGCAGTCGAACGCGGCGATCGGCAGCCCCTGCCCCATCGCCTCGATCATCACCATCGGCAGACCCTCGAAGCGGGACGAGAGCGCATAGATCGATGCCCCGGCCAGCTTCTCCTCCAGGCGGTCCGTACGGCCCATCAACTGCACCCGGTCCTGCAGGCCGAGCTCGGCGATGAGCGCGGTGAGCTCGGCCTGCCTGGGGCCGCCGCCGTACACGCGCAGCCGCCAGTCCGGATGCCGCCGCGCCGCCTGCTGGAACGCCGGGATCAGCAGGTCGAAGCCCTTCTGCTTGACCAGCCGCCCGGCCGCCACCACGACCGGGTTCACCTGCTTGGAGACCGGCCCCGACCCGTACAGCGCGTTGGGGATGCGCACGATGGGCGTGTCAGGCAGGAGGATGCGGTATTCGATCTGGTTCTTCGTGGTCAGCACGACGACCGCGTCGAAGCGGCCGTAGTAGCGGGCGATGTCCCGGGTGATCGTCTCGGGGTAGGCGCCCACGTTCATGTGGTCCTGGGCGACGCAGATGACGCTCTTGGGAGTACGGCGGGCGGCGATCAGGTTGAGCGCGGGCCGGGTCGTGACCAGGATTCCGCCTTCGAGGCGCGAGACATAGTCGATGACCGCCCTCTCCACCCGCTCGGTGAAGTAGTCGGCGGCGAACTCCCCGAAAGGCACGATCTTGCCGCGCATCCTGCGCCACAGCTTGCGGCCCAGCGAGTCGACCGGCACACCGGCGCGCTGGTCGGCCAGCGGAACCAGCGTCACGCGGGGATCGATGGGGAACTGGGGCTTGTCGCGCCGTCGTACGGCACTGGCGATCTCCACCTCGTGGCCGAGCGCGACCATCGCGTTGGCCTGGTTGATGACGGTACGGATCGTCCCGCCCTGCCCATAGGCATGCAGCAGCAGATATCGGATCTTCATGAGTATCCCCAGCTCCGGCACATGGCCCGGAGCGTCTCGGGCACCTCCTCAGGTGTGGGAAGTTCGCGGCCCGGCTGCACGCTGCCGGAGCGGATCTTGTCTCGCCAGTCGCCGAGCCCCTTGGTGAGGACGTCAGGCCGGCCGTACGCGAGCATCTCCGGCTCCCAGGGGACGCCCAGGAACTCGCAGACGGCTCTCGTCTCGCGCTCGGGATCGGCGGTCAGGTCCTCATAGCGCACGGTCAGGCCGGTGTGCGCCTTTCTGGCCCGCTGGACCGCCTTCATGTAGCGCAGCGCGTCGGCCGCCGCCGCTTCGCGGTCGCGCTTGTCCGGGGCGGCCTCGTACCAGGAGGCGGCGATGGAGGCCGGGTGGCGCAGCAGGAAGACGAAGCGCGCGTCGGGCCAGCAGGTGGCGATGCGCTCGTGGGCGAAGGCGTTGGCCGGGGTCTTGTCCACGATGTGCCGCTTGCCGCTGCGGATCAGTTCGCGGTGGAGCACCCGGTCCCAGAGCAGGTGTTCCAGGTCGGCCCGGTTGTGGCCGAGCGCCGCCATCGACCGTTCCGCCAGTGACGTCCCGAACTCGACCCCGAGCCGGCGCACATGCAGCTCGTGCGGGGCGTGGACCAGGGAGTGGGCGTCGAGCATCGCGCGCAGCAGGGTGGAGCCCGATCTGACGGGCGACAGGATGAACACCGGCTCGCTCAACAGCCTGTCGGCGGGGTCGGCAGGTGGTCTTGCCGGGCTCTCCGGAGCCGCCTTGCTGACCCGCGAGAACTGGACGCCGGCATATTTGCCGAGCGCCTTGTTGATCTTGTGCTGCCAGGTCATGCGCTTGGAGGTTACCCAGCGTTCCTGGCAATTGGCTGGCAGCGGACAATCGGCGCGGGTCAGGTGAAGAGGGAGTTAACGCTGGTGCAGCAGCGGGTGATCGCCTGCGGGCGGGCAGGTGAGCGGACCCGGCGACCGTGCGTACGCGCCATAAAGTCGCATCCGCAGGCGGACGAGGAGGAACCCGATGGCGCACGGCTACCCCACATCGGTGCCCTACCGGGCGGGCACCGACGGTTACCACACCTTCCGCATCCCGGCGGCGGTGGTGACCGGGGCCGGCACGATCCTGGCCTTCGCCGAGGGGCGGCACGGCTCGGCCGGCGACTCGGGCCACATCGACATCGTGCTCAAGAGGTCGACCGACGGCGGTGCCACGTGGGACGGACCGCGCGTGGTCGCCTCAGAACCGCGCAAGGGCACCGCGGGTAACCCGGCCCCCATCGTGACCCGCGACGGCCGGATCGTCCTGGTGTACGTGCGCAACGGCCCCGCCGCCACCGAGGACAAGATCAGGCGCGGGCAGGTCGCCGCCGCCGATGGCCGCCGCGTGTACATGCAGGCGAGCGACGACGACGGCGTCACCTGGTCGGCGCCCCGCGAGATCACCGCGAGCGCGAAGCGGCCCGAGTGGCGCTGGTACGCCACCGGCCCCGGCCACGCGGTCGAGCTGCGGCAGGGGCCGCACGCGGGCCGCCTCGTGGTCCCCGCCAACCACTCGGTGCCCCCGACCGGTCGCGACAACGGCACGGAGGGCAAGTACAACGGCGGCCACTGCCTGCTGAGCGACGACGGCGGCACCTCGTGGCGCATCGGGTACGTCGACGGCAACAACGACGGTTACCTCAACATCAACGAGTCCACGGCCACCGAGCTGCCGGACGGCCGCCTCTACGTCAACTCCCGCACCGACTCCACCGCTCCCGGCAACCGGGCCGACGCCTACTCGGCCGACGGCGGGCAGACGCTCGAAGCGCCGTTCCGCCCGCAGGCCGATCTGGTCTGCCCGGTCGTGGAGGGCAGCGTGCTGCAGTGCGACGCGCCGGACGTCCTGCTGTTCTCCGCCCCCGGGACGCCCGACGCCAGGGCGGTGATGACGGTACGGGCCAGCGCGGACGGCGGCGTCACGTGGCGGCCCGTGCACACGGTGTCGGGCCTGCCCGCGGCGTACTCGGACCTGGTCAGGGTGGACGCGGACACGGTCGGGCTGCTGTACGAGACGGGTGACACCAGCGCCTACTCGACCATCGCCTTCCGCCGCGTCCCCATCGCCGAGCTCACCTGATCCGGCTCTCCAGCCAGGGCCGCAGGATCGGCAGGACATTGGCCACCTGCATCGCCCGTATGTGGTCGAGGCCGTCGAGCACGCGCACCTCCCAGCCGAGCGCTTCGAGCTCGGCGCGCCGGTTGACCATCGGCCCGGCGATGTCCACGTCCACGCCGCCCCACCGCTCGCCGTACTCGATCTTGTCGGCCGAGCCCGCGAAGCACAGGCGCGGGCAGCTCAGGCTCGCCTGCGCCGCCCGGTCGTCGAAGTCCTGCAGACCCTCGTAGAGCGTGACGAACTGCCTGGTCTGGGCCTCCGTCATGGTGACCTCGGCGGAGTCCCAGTCGTACTCGTTCTCGGCCTTGGGCTCCTCCTCCTTCTTCGGGGCGGGGTCCTGGCCGGACATCTCGTAGGTGGCCATGGTCACGCTGAGCATCTCCGCGTACGGTCCGTCGAGCGGCGGGTAGCCGCCCATGACGAGCGCCGACAGCCGGTCGGTCCTGATCGCCAGCTGCAACCCACTGAGCGCGAGCCACGAGTAGCCGTAGTAGGCGAACCGGTCGGCGTCCACTGCGTCGGCGACGGCGAGCAGGTCGGCGGCGATGTTGGCCGGGGTCAGCGTGTCCGGCTTGGGGGTGGCCAGGACGTGGCCCTCGTAGTCGAAGGCGACGACCCTGAACGCGTCCGACAGCCCGTCGATGAGGTTGCGGCCGAGCGCCGGGTCGACGCCCCATTTACGCATGTCGTCGGCCTTGGTGCCGTCGATCGGCACCGGGTTGACCGGCAGCAGCACTGTCGGGCCCCGGCCGTGCACCTCCAGGTGGATCGTGCTTCCGTCGTGCAGTTTGGCCTCGGTCATCAAGGATCTCCTTCTAACTCCATACGCTGTAAACCAATCATCCACACAATAGCTTATGCCGTAAAGAGTTGAGGGTGGCGACTAGCCAAGTTTCCGCAATACGCGATAGCATTCCATTATTCGGAATACGCTAGGAGAATCCATGGCCGAGGCCCAGTCGCCGGTGGGCAGCGTCGACCGCGCCCTGCTGATCCTGCAGGAGATCGGCAAGCACAGCCGGGGGGTGACACTCGACGAGCTGGCCACCCGGCTCGGCCTGCCCAAGAGCTCGCTCCACCGGCTGCTCGGCGCGCTCAAGCATCGCGGTTTCGCCGCGCAGCCCGAACCCAGCGGGCCCTACTTCCTCGGCACCGAGATGCTCGCCACGGCCTTCAGATTCTACGAAACCATGGACCTGCGCACGCTGGTGCGCCCGTTGCTGCTGCGGCTGAGCGAGGAGTTCGCCGAGACCGTGCACATGGCCATGCTGGACGGCGGCGAGGTCGTCTACCTGGACAAGGTCGAGGCGGTGCGGTCCATCACGATGACCTCCGTGGTCGGCGGGCGCAACGCGGCCCACTGCACGGGCGTGGGCAAGGCGCTGCTGGCGTGGACCTACCCGACCGACGAGGCGATCAAGGCATGGGCCGACCGCTACGGCCCGCTCGCGACCAGGACCCGCAACACGATCACGAACCCGGCCAAGCTGGCCACGCACCTGGACCAGGTCCGGCAGCGCGGCTACGCGCTCGACATGGAGGAGAACGAACCCGGCGTGCGCTGCGTGTCCGCCCCGGTCTTCCTGGGGCGGACGGCTCCCGTCGCCGCGGTGAGCGTGACCGCGATCAAGGACAGGATGTCACCGGCCCGGATGGAAGAGGTGGGCCACACCCTGCGGCGGGCGGTCGCGGAGCAGGGCTGACCAGCGGCCACGATCTGCGGTGGGCGGTCGCGGCGGCAGGGCTGATCGGTTGACAGTGCGATCTTCCGGGTGATCTCCTGGCACTCTGACTGGAATGACGTTCTGACATACGGAACAAGGGAGTGGCGATGGAGGTCGTACCCGTTCCGCACGCGCGGCTGGGTGAGGGGCCGTGCTGGGACGAGCGGACGGGGACGCTGCTCTGGGTGGACATCCCCGCGGGCCTGGTGCACCGGCTCGACCCCGCCGACGGCTCGCACGAGTCGATCGACGTGGGGCAGCCGGTGGGCGTGGCGGTTCCGCGTGCGTCCGGCGGGCTGGCGCTCGCCGTCAGGGACGGTTTCGCCGTACACGATGGAGAGCTGATCGACGGGGAGCTGACCGTCGTCGCGCCCGTGACGGCGGCCGAACCACCCGGAAACCGGATGAACGACGGCGCGTGCGATCGCGCGGGCCGGTTCTTCGCCGGGACCATGGCGCAGGACGACACTCCTGGCGCGGGCTCGCTCTACCGCCTCGACCCCGACCGCCGTGTCGAGCGGATCCTCGACGGCGTCACGATCTCCAACGGCATCGGGTGGAGCCCCGACGAGCGGCTGCTCTACTACGTGGACACGCTCACGGACCGGGTCGACGTCTTCGACTACGACCCGGCGACCGGTCAGGTCGCGGATCGCCGGTTGTTCGCCGTGCTCCCGAGCCCCGACGGCCTCACGGTAGACGCGTCGGGGCATGTGTGGGTGGCGCTGTGGGGCGGCGGGAAGGTGGTCCGGCTGCGGCCGGACGGGCAGCCCGACCTGACGGTGGAGGTGCCCGCCACCAACGTGACGAGCTGCGCCTTCGGCGGCCCCGACCTCGACATCCTGTACGTCACCACCGCCTGGGACGGTCGGACCGGCGGCGAGCTGTGGCGGCGGCGCACCTCGTTCACCGGCCTGCCCGCCAACCCCTACCGCGACCTGAACCCGTGACCGCGACCTCAGCCCCCGCCCCGATCAGCCCTTGACCGCGCCGGTCAGCGCCTGGACGAACCGGCGCTGGCCGAACAGGAACACGCCCAGCACCGGCAGCGTCGTCAGCACCGTGCCCGCCATGATCGCCGGCCAGTCGGCCCGGTGCTGGCCCTGGAACGACGTCAACCCCACCTGCACGGTGTAGTTGGCGTCCGAGTTGATCGCCACCACCGGCCAGAACAGGTCGTTCCAGGCGGTGATGAACGTGATGACCGCCAGCGCGGCCAGCGCGGGCCGCGCCACCGGTAGCACCACCTTGAAGAACACCCCGTACCGCGAGCAGCCGTCGATCCGCGCGGCCTCCTCCAGCTCCCTCGGGAAGGACTGGAAGAACGAGGTCATCAGGAAGATGCCGACCGCCGAGCTGAGCTGCGGCACGATGAGCGCGCCGAGCGTGTCGGTCAGCCCGACCTTGTTGAAGATCAGGAAGGTCGGGATCACCGTGAGCTGGAAGGGGATCAGCGCGGTGGCGATGACCAGGACCAGCGTGATCCTGGAGCCGGTGAACCTGATCCTGGCGAACGCGTAGCCCGCCAGGCTGCAGAGCGCCAGCTGGGCCAGCACGATGGCGCCGGACACGATCACGCTGTTGAGGAACCAGCGGGGGAAGTTCGAGCCGTTGAGCACCGTACGGTAGCCGCCCAGGTCGATGCCCTCCGGCCAGAACGGCGGCGGGAACCGGTTGAGCTCGCCCTGGGTCATCACCGAGCTGAGGATCATCCAGACGAACGGCAGCACGGTCACCACCGACATCGGCAGGAGCACAAGATGCCACTTGCTGGGCAGGCGGAGCTTCACGCCATGGCCCCCTTCCTGCGCGCGACCAGGAAGCCGCCGACGATCAGCACCAGGGTGCCGACGAACAGGACGTACGCCACGGCCGCGCCGTAGCCGGCCGTGAAGTAGTTGAAGGCGAGCTGCCAGATGTAGTAGACGATCGTCACGGTCGCGTTGGCCGGGCCGCCCTTGGTCGTGGTCATGACCAGGTCGAAGAACTGCAGCGCGTCGATCACGCCCCAGACCGTGAGGAAGAGCGTCATCGGCCGTACGGACGGCACGATGATGTGCCGGAACGTGGTCCACCGGCCCGCCCCGTCGATCGAGGCGGCCTCCAGGATCTCCTTGTTGATCTCCTGGATCGCGGCCAGATAGATCACCACCGCGAACCCGAACCGGGTCCAGAAGAAGATCAGGGTGAGCACGAACATGGCCTGCGAAGGGCTGCTCAGCAACCCCTGCACCGGCAGCCCGAGCTTGACGAACAGCCCGTTCATCAGCCCGAAGTCCCGGTCGAAGATGTAGCCCATCAGCAGCCCGGCCGAGGTCGCCGAGGCGATGTAGGGCACCAGGAAGCAGGTCCGGTAGAACCCGATCCCGCGTACCTTCCTGTTCAGCAGCACCGCCACGAGCAGGCCCGCGATCAGCGACGCCGGGATGTAGAGCACGACGAGCAGCCCGGTGTTGCGCAGCGCCTGGAAGAAGACGGGGTCCTCCAGCAGCGCCCGGTAGTTGGCCAGCCCCACGTTCCGCCCCGGCGTCTGCAGGTCGGAGTCGGTGAAGGACAGCGCGAGCGCCCACACCATCGGGACCAGCGAGAAGCCGAGGATGATCAGCGAGGCGGGGCCGGCGAAGGTCCAGCCGGCGACGTTCTCGGCGAGTCTGCGGCGGTCGCGTGGCTGCCGGTGGCCGACGGCGGCCCGGTCCAGGGCCGGCGCGGTGCTGTTCACGATCCTGGTACGGCGAGCGCCGCGTCGGCCTTGGCGGCCGCCTCGTCCAGGGCCGTCTTGGGATCGGCCTTGCCGAGCAGGGTCTGCGCGATGGCCTCGGCCACGAACGCCGACACCCGCGGATATCGGGTCGTCGGCGGCCTGACCCGCTTGGCGTTGGTCAGGTTGGTGGAGATCACCTCGATGCCTGGATATTTCGTGAGGTAGTCCTGGTAGCCGGGCAGCTTGGTGATCGACTCGCGGATGGGCAGCGAACCGGTGTCCTTCATCCACTCCAGCTGCTGTTCGGCCGCGGTCAGCCAGGTCAGGAACGTGGCGGCGGCCTTGACCCGCCGGTCGTCGTGCTTGAACACCACCCAGTTGTCGGGTCCGGAGACCGTCTCGTGGTTGCCGTTCGTACCGGGGAGCTGGGCGACGCCGTAGTCGACCTTGGCGGCCTGCAGGTCGGGCAGTACCCACGGGCCGGCCAGGAACATGCCGAGCCGGCCGGATTCGAAGAGCTTCTGGCCCTTCTCGGCCGGGCTGGAGTCCAGGTAGAGCGACTTGTCGTCGATGGCCATGCCGCGCAGCAGGCCGAGCGCCTGCTGCCCGGCGGCGGAGTTGAAGACGGCCTTCTTGCGGTCGGGGGAGAGCACGTCGCCGCCCGCCTGCCAGACCAGCG
Organism: Nonomuraea sp. NPDC048901; assembly: GCF_040649695.1. NCBI lineage: Bacteria > Bacillati > Actinomycetota > Actinomycetes > Streptosporangiales > Streptosporangiaceae > Nonomuraea > Nonomuraea sp. NPDC048901. The sequence goes on from NZ_JBEZFW010000001.1 coordinate 634,512, forward strand.
GCCACAGACCCCAGACGGCCTCCTCGCCACCGCTGATCGCCCAGGTGGTGCCGAAGGTGCCGGACCCGGCGTCGGTGGTCTTCTTGGCGATCGCCCGGAAGTCGTCCCAGGTCCAGTCGGGCTTCGGCGCCTCGATTCCCGCCTTGGCCAGCAGCTTCTTGTTGTACAGGACCACCATGTTGTCGACCACCGCCGGGAAGCCGATGACCTTGCCCTCGACGGTGGCCGCTTCCCGCTCGCTGGCCCAGAAGTCCGCCCAGCCGACGGCCGGATCCTTCGCGTACTGCGTGAGGTCGGCCGTCTTCGGGTTCCTGGCCAGGTTGGGCGCCCAGGACCCGTAGAGATAGGCGATGTCGGGATAGGCGTCGGAGGTGAGCGCGGCGGTGAGCTTGGGCAGCATGCCGTCGGCGGTCGCGGCCCCGGACTCGAGGCTCACCTTGATGTCCGGATGGGCCTGGTTGAACTGGGCCACCAGCTTCGCGATCGACTTGGCGGCGGCGTCCGACTGGCCGTCCCAGACGGTGATCCGCACCGGGCCGCCCGCCTGCTCACTCCCGGCCGCCGAGCCGCAGCCGGTGGCGAGCAGGGCGATGCCCGTGACGGTGGCCAGGGCGCGCCTCATCGGACGCCCTCGGGAAGGAGGTCGCCGTGGGCGGCGATCATCTCGTCCACGAGGTCGTGGATCTGCTGGAGGGTGAGCGTGGCGGCGGCGTTCGGGTCGAGCATGGCCGCGTGGTAGACGTGGTCGCGGCGGCCTTCGAGCGCCGCCCGTACCGTCAGGTCGCCGACGTTCAGGAACGTCTGGTTCAGCGCGGCGAGCTGGGGCGGCAGGTCGCCGATCCGGGTCGGGCGCATCCCCGACCGGTCGACCAGGCAGGGCACCTCGACGCAGGCGTCGGGCGGCAGGTTACCGATCAGCCCGTCGTTGCGTACGTTGCCGTGGACCACCCGGCGGGTGCCGGTCTCGATCGAGTGGATGACCTCGGAGGCCAGCTCCATCGCGGGCTCGATCTCCACGCCCTCGCCGGCCGCCAGGCGCCGCTTGGTCTCCTCGTAGGTGTCGAGGTTCTCCTCCGACCAGCGCAGGTAGATGTCCACCGGGATGCGGAAGTGCGCCACCTGGTCGTCGTGGTGCAGGAACCAGGGCAGGTATTCCGAGCCGTGCTCGCTCGACTCGGTGGGGAAGTAGCCGAAGCGGCGGTACATCTCCACCCGCACGGTCCTGCGCAGGTCGGGATCCCGGGCGATCACGTCGTCGAGCGCCGGGTACAGGTCCTGGCCACCGTGCTCGAACCGCAGCACGAACGCCTGGTGGTTGGCCCCGGCCGTGACGAAGGAGACCTCGTCCTCGGGTACGCCCACGAGCGAGGCGAGGCGCGCCTGCGTGTCGCGCACCGAGTGGCAGAGCCCGACGACCCGCTTGAAGGGGGTGCCCTGGTAGACGGCCCGGGGGATCATCGCCATCGGGTTGGTGTAGTTGAGCAGTAGTGCGTCCGGCGCCAGCTCGGCCAGGTCGTTCCCCAGCCCGACCATCACCGGGATCGTACGGAGCGCGCGGAAGATGCCGCCGATGCCGAGGGTGTCGGCGATCGTCTGGCGCAGGCCGTAGCGGCGCGGGATCTCGAAGTCGACGCGGGTCGCGGCGTGCCCGCCGACCGCGATCTCGTTGATGACGTAGTCGGCGCCGTCCACGGCGGCGCGGCGGTCGAGATGGGCCTCCACCTTGGCGCCGAGGCCGAGCGCGGCGACCATCCACTCGGCCATGGCCGCCGCGGTGGCGAGCCGCTCGGGGTTGATGTCATGGAGGACCAAGGTCGAGTCCCCCAGCTCGGGGAAGGTCAGGATGTCGGAGAGGACGTTTTTGGTGAATTCGACGCTGCCGGCGCCGATGAAGACGATGCGTGCCATCGGGCTCTTTCCCTCCACGGACCACGGCGGGCGTGAGGGCCCGCTGCGTGCGGCGAGTATAGCCATCCATCCACGATACAGACTAGCATTCCGCTGTGCGGAAAGCTTTGGAAGAACCGCCTGGTGGGCGTTGCACGCCTTTTGTGAGGAATTCTCGACATCGAGACAAGATTGACAACGTGTGATCTTGCCCTATTTCCTTGAGGCCGGAATAGCATTCCACCACTCGGAATAGAAGGTGTGAGTATGGTCAACCTCCGATCGTTCTTCACCCGGACCGCCGTGGCCGCGGCGCTGGTCATCGCGCCGGTGGCGGTCCTCGGCGCAGCCGAATCGGCCGCCGCCGCCACGACCACTTCCACCGCCGACGCTCGTGCGGCGATCTGGAAGCCCCCGCTGCAGAGCCGCTGGCAGTACCAGCTCCAGGGCAACTCCGCCTACCCCGCCACCGGCGGCGTCAACGTCGACATCTGCCAGGTCCCGCAGACCGGGGGCGCCTGCGTGAAGCCGACGGTGTTCGACATCGACCTCTACGCGGACGCCGATGTGGTGGGCAACAACACCACGCTCAACACCGCCGCCGTCTCGGCCATCCACGCGAAGGGTGCCAAGGCGATCTGCTACGTCGACGCCGGCTCGATCGAGGAGTACCGGCCCGACTACCAGACGTTCGTCGACTGGGACAACAGCCACGGCAATTCCCTGCTGGGCAAGCCGTTCAGCGAGGAGTTCCCGAACGAGCGCTGGGCCAACATCAACAACGACAAGGGCCAGCGGAACTTCCTGCTGACGATGATGGCGGCCCGGGTCGACAAGTGCGCCCAGGCCGGGTTCGACGGCGTCGAGTTCGACGTGGTGAACGCGCACGAGGAGGGCAAGTCGGTCACCGGCTGGACGGTCACCCCGGCCACCCAGCTCATCTTCAACCGGGCCCTGGCCGCCCTGGGTCACGCCAAGGGCCTGTCGGTGGCGCTGAAGAACGACCTCTCCCAGGTGTCCGACCTGGTGGGCGACTTCGACTACGCGGTCAACGAGCAGTGCTTCGAGTTCGACGAGTGCGGGGAGCTGACGCCGTTCATCCGGGCGGGCAAGCCGGTGTTCCAGGTGGAGTATCTGACCTCGCCGTCCGGCTTCTGCAGCAAGGCGGCCACGCTCAACGTCAACGCCATCAAGAAGGCGACCGACTACTCCCTCAAGGATCTGCCCTACAAGCCCTGTAGGTAGGCGGGCGAGGTGGCCCCGCCGGGGGTGGGGCCACCTTTCCGTGAAACAGAACGCTGTTCCGGGCTACCTGCGGTTCATGAGCAGGCGCCAGGGGCTCGTGGAACCTGCAGACCTTTCCGAATAGCAGAATGCTCGTGCGCATAGCGGAACCAATGCTACGTTCGGAGCCGAGCCGCGACAGTGGAGGGCCTCATGCGTGGACTGGCAGGGAAGCGGGTGCTGATCAGTGGTGGCAGCAGCGGCATCGGCGCCGCCACCGCGCGCCGGTTCCTGGAGGAGGGCGCCCGGGTCGTCCTCGGCGGCCTCGACGAAGCCGAGGTGGACCAGGCGGTGACCGAGCTGGCTCCGCTGGGCGAGGTGCACGGGCTGGCGGGCGACATCAGCTCGGAGGGCGACGTCGCCCGGCTGGTGGACGGCGCGATCGCGACACTGGGCGGGATCGACGTCCTGATCAACAACGCGGGCATCGCCTGGCGCGAGCCCTTCCTGGAGATCACGCCCGACCACTGGGACCGGATCGTGTCGGTTAACCTGCGGGGGATGTTCCTGGTCGCCCAGGCTGTGGCCAGGCATCTGGTGGCGCGCGGCGCCGGCGGAGTGATCCTCAACATGTCGTCCACGAACGGGCTCGGCGGCGAGGCCGACTACGCGCATTACAACGCCTCCAAGGGTGGCGTGCTGCTGCTCTCCAAGACCATGGCCGTGGAGCTTGGAAAGCACGGCATTCGCGTCAATTCCCTTTGTCCCGGATATATCAAGACTCCATTGAATTCCACCATCTCGGCCGGGCTGGCGGATGATTTCGTGTCGGCGTACGAGCGTGACCACATCCCGCTCGGCCGGGCCGGGCTGGCCGAGGAGGTCGCGGCCGGATACGCCTTCCTGGCCTCGGACGACGCGGCCTTCATCCACGGCACCGAGCTGGTCATCGACGGCGGGCAACTCGCCATCATGTGAGCACTTTTCTCGCTGATCGCGGCTGAATCGCCGTTAATAATTCGCGTGGACTTTCCGATGAATTCGCGATCTCATATCCCCGCCGGTGTCGCCGAGTGGGGAGAGATGAATGCGGAGAATAGTGGGCATCGCCGCGGCCGTCGCGGTCACGATCGGCCTCGCCGCCGTGCCCGCAGCCACGGCGGCGAGTGCCTCACCGCAGCCCGTCGAGATCACCCGTTTCCTCGGCGAACAGCGGCTGCCGTACAAGATGCCCTACGCCGGCACCACGGTCGGTGGCCTGTCCGGACTCGATCGCGACCCGCTCACCGGCACCTGGTACCTCATCTCCGACGACCGCGGCCGCTACGGCCCGGCCCGCTTCTACACCGGGCGACTCGCCTTCGACTGGAGGACCGGCGCGTTCACCGGCGTGCACCTCACCGGTGTCAACACCTTCCTGCGCCCCGACGGGAGCACCTACCCGCCGTACGGCGAGCCCGGGTCCGCCGATCCGGAGACCATCCGCTACGACCGGTGGACCGACCGGCTGCTGTGGGGTGACGAAGGCGACCGTCCGGACGCGGGGCACCCGGACATCCCGCCGTCCGGCCTGTACGTCCACCGGGCCGACGTCCAGGGACAGCAGATCGGCGAGCTGTCGATGCCCGCCAACCTGCGCATGACCGGCACGGACACCGGGCCCAGGCGCAACTTCGGCATCGAGGGCCTGGCCATCACCTCGCGCACGATCACGACCGCCACCGAAGGCCCGCGTTTCGAGGACGGGGAGCCGCCGACCGTCGAGCACGGCGCGGCGGCCCGCCTCACCGTATGGAGCCGCTTCAGGAGCAAGCCCAGCGCCCAGTACGTCTACCCTGTCGACCCCCTGCCCACCGCTCCTGTCCCGCCGACCGGGCAGTCCGACAGCGGGGTCTCGGAGCTCCTGGCGATCGACGAGAACCGGTTCCTGGCTCTGGAACGCACCTGGCTCGAAGGCGTCGGTTACCGGGTGAAGCTGTACGAGATCGACCTGCGTGGAGCCACGAACGTGCTGGCCAGGAACAGCCTGACGACCGGCGGGCCCTACCGGGCGGTCTCCAAGCGCCTGGTCACCGACCTCGATGACATCCGGACGCCGGTACAGAACCTGGAGAGCCTCGCCTGGGGACCACGGCTGCGCACGGGCGAGTGCACGCTGGTGATCGGGTCCGACGACAACTTCTCCGCCGAGGAGACGACGCAGTTCCTGGCGTTCGCCACCCGGAGCTGCTGAACCTGCTCGAACTCGCTTCGCAAAACGGTGAAGCGTCGCGGAGGGTCTGGTCGCCCGAACTAGCCTGACTTTTCATGACGTACCGGCCGCCGCAACAGCCACCGTATCCACCCCACCACCAGCAGCAGTTCAACGCCCCGTATCCCCCGCAGCAGCAACCCCCCGCCTTCGCCCCGCCTCCCGTGGTGATCGACGTCGGCGGGGACGCCAAGAGGAAGGCGTTGATCGGCGGCTCCGTGGCCGGGGTCATCGGGCTCATCACGATCGTGTCGTCACTCACCGGCCAGGTCAGGGGCGGCGCCGGGACCACTGTCGTCGCCGTGCTGTTCGGGCTGCTGTTCCTGGCCATCGGGGCCCTCCCGATCATCACGTGGCGCAAGCTCAGCCGCCCTCGCCGGCTGGTCTTCGACGGTTATGGCGTGCGCTGGGACGATCCCCAGGGCAGGCCGTGGTCGGCGCCGTGGGCCGAGCTGTCGGGAGTGGGCATCTCGCGCACCCAGCAGCGCCGGGTCAAGCTCGCCGACTACATCATGCGCAAGGTGATGGTGCGCCTGGATCTCTTCCCGGCCGACCCCGGGTTTCGCGCTCGCCACCCGGAACTGGAGCACCTGTGGGAGTTCCACACGGTCAAGAACGGCTATCGGCTGCCTCTCGGCTCCAACCCCAAGTACATTCCGGTCATCGAGCGGGCGATGCGGCAATATCGGCCCGCGGCCTACCTGGGGATCCGCGACGAGGGGTTCATGGTCGGCCTGGTGTAGGGACCGCAATGTCTCTCTGGAGGGACCCCCTTCGGGGAGGGGAGGAAGACGGTCCGTCGGGCTGGGGTCTCTGGACGGCCTCAGTGCGGGCGGGAGAGGCGGCGGGCGGCCAGGAGGAGGGAGAGCAGGCCGACCCCGGCGGTGACGGCGAGCTCCATGAGGACGGGCGAGTGGACGGCGGCGGGCTCCGGCCGCGCGAGGTAGGGGGCGATGGTCCGCCGGAGCAGGTCGATCACGTAAGTGAGCGGGTTGGCCATCATGAGAGCGGTCAACCAGCCCGGCAGGCCCGCGATCGGGAACAGCGCGCCCGACAGGAACACCAGCGGCGTCAGCGCGCACCCCAGTGCCGCGTGGAAGGACGGTGTCGGGGAGATGACCACGGCCAGCAGAGCGACGAACGCGGTCATGGCGAACGCGATCAGCGCCATCTCGGCGACCAGGGCGAGCATCAGCTCAGGCGCGTACGGGATGTGCGCCACCCCCGCCAGACCCAGGACGAACACGCCCTGACAGGTGGCCACCGTGGCGGCGCCCGCGCACCGGCCCGCCAGCAGGCTCACCCGATGGACGGGCGCGACCAGCATCTCCCTGAGGAAGCCCGCCTCGCGGTCGACCGCGACGGAGGCGCCGATGGCGATGGCGGGTGCCTGGACGGTCATCAGCAGTACGCCGGGAAACAGGTAGGTGAGATAGCCGTCACCGCCCGGGAGCATGGCGCTGAGCCCGGTGCCGAGGACCAGCAGGTACACGACCGGCTGGACCAGGGTCATGATCAGACGGGCGGGGTTGCGGACATAGTGGAGCAGTTCGCGCTGCCAAACCACGTGGGCGGCCCGCGTCTCCCACCAGAGCCGGCGCAGGAGACGTGACCAGAGGGAGGGACGGGCGTCCACGGTCACGGCCACACCCCCGGACGTGCCGCGCCGTCCAAGGTCCGGCCGGTGTAGCGCAGGAACACCTCGTCGAGGCTGGGACGGCGTACCTCGATCGAGTGGACGGGCACCCGCAGCACGGTGCACACCCAGGGGATGGCGGTGGCCGCGTCGGTCACCTGGACGTACAGGCCGTCAGGCCCCCACGCGCTGGACAGGCCCAGATAGTCGGACAGCGTGGCGGCCGCGGCCTGGTCGTCGCCGGTGCGCAGATGGATGCGGTCGGTGCCGATCAGTCGCTTCAGTGCGGCCGGGGAGTCGTCGGCGACCACCCGGCCCCGGTCGACCATGGCGATGTGGTCGCAGTATTCGGCCTCCTCCAGGTGGTGGGTGGTCAGGAACACGGTGATGGCCCGGCGATGGCGCAGCTCGCGCAGGTGCTCCCAGATCTCCGCGCGGGCCTGCGGGTCCAGGCCGACCGTGGGTTCGTCGAGGAACAGCACCCCCGGCTCGTGCAGCAGCCCGCGGGCGATCTCCAGCAGGCGTCTCATGCTGTCGGACAGGGTGCGTACCAGCGTGTCGCCGCGGCCGGTCAGGCCCACGAGGTCCGCGGCCTCGGCCACGCGGCGGCGCGCGTCGTGCTTGCCCAGGCCGTAGAGGGTGGCGTGGAAGGCGAGGTTCTCGCGGACGGTCAGGTCGGCGTCGACGGTCGGCTCCTGGAAGACCAGCCCGATGCGCCGGCGTACTTCCTTCGGGTCGTCGCGCACGTCTATGCCCGCGACGAGGGCCCGGCCGCCGCTGGGCCGCAGCAGCGTCGACAGCATCGAGATCATGGTGGACTTGCCGGCCCCGTTGGGCCCGAGGAAGCCGAACATCTCCCCGGCCTCGACGTTCAGGCTGATCCCGCACACAGCGCGCATGCCCTGGTAGGACTTGCGCAGCGAGCGGGTGTGGATCGCCCCCGGCCTCATGGGGCGGTCGGGGGGGCCGCGACGGTCATGATCGGCCGGTAGTAGCCGGCCGGGTAGGGCTCGCCGACGGGCTGCCCGTTCACCTGTACCCAGGCGTGCGCGCGGAACGGCTCCACGCGCACCCCCGCGCACCAGGTGGGCCAGGTGCCCCGGAGCCGGCACAGGATGGCCGTCGCCAGCGAGCGCTGCAGGCAGGCGGGCCCGGCGCAGCGCGCGCTCACGGCGACCACGTCGTCCCTGGCGGTCAGGGCCTGCGCGGCGGTGGCGGCGACGGCGCCGCGCCGGATCACCCCCAGGACGCGCCGGATGCGGTACGGCCTGAGCCCGGCCAGTGGCCGGGCCGCGGCGACGGCAAGGAGCGCCGCCGATGTCCTGGCCGGCGAAACCCGAGCGCGTGACTCGGAGGTCATCGGGTGGCTCACGGCATCACCAGTCCGGCTCGGCGCAGGGCCGCCAGCAGGTCGGCGACGTCGCGGTCCGCCTGCTCGACGGACAGCCCCGGGTGGTTGCCGGTCAGCCTCTTGGACACCTCGCCCGGAGAGGCGCCGCAGAGCAGGGCGCGCAGGACCAGCGTGGCGGTGGCGTTGAGCTGCCAGTAGCGGCCGGTGTGCTCGTCGAGCAGCACCATGCCGTCGATGGAGTGCGCGGCGGACACGCCGCCGCGCAGGCTGAAGGGCATCAGGAGTCTCCCGTGGTCATGGCCGGCATCCGGTGTGGGGTCAGTGAGCGCAGCCATATCTCGCAGGCGAGCGTCTGCGACAGGGGTTCCATGACGTGCGGCCGCGGGTGCACGCCGAGCAGGGCGGCACGCAGGGCGCCGGTGTCGATCAGCCCGAGCCGGCCGAGCTCCGACGCCTCGAACAGCTCCAGCACGCTGTCACGATGGCGCCGCCAGCCGGCGTAGAAGTCGGCGCCGTACTCGCCCTTGGTCGAGCGCTCGAGCATCTCGGCCGGCACGACGCCGTCCATCGAGGCCGCCAGCAGCGGCTTGTAACGGCCGAGGCCGGCGCGCTCCTCCGGGCGTACGGACAGGGCGGCCTCGATCACGGCGTCGTCCAGGTACGGCGCGGCGTACGGGAGACCCAGGCGGGAGGTGGCCTGGTCGATCTGGCGCAGCCCGGCCCCGCCGGTGCGCGCGTAGAGCAGGGTCTGGTGCTGGGCGCGTAGCGGCGACAGCGGCGCCGGGCGCGCGGCGGCGATCCCGGCCAGTACGTCGCGGGCCGCGTGCACGGCGCAGGCGGTGGCCCAGGGCGGCATGCGCAGCGGCGGTCCCCAGGCCATCGAGTAGGGGTCCGCGGCCGCGGGCGTGGTGCTCAAGTCGGTGACGCAGCGCTCCAGCCAGGCCGGGTGGTCGGTGCGGTCGGCCAGTGCCCGCAGCATCCGCCACCAGGAGCTGCGCCAGCGGGCCCGGCGGGCGCGCAGGTGCGCGGGCGCCGTGAACGGCCGGTCTCTGACCAGGTCGTGAAGATAGGGCGGAAGTGCCGAGAACAGCTCGTCGCCGCCGACCCCCATCAGGTGCAGCCGGGAACCGGCGGTGCTCAGCCGCCAGGCCAGGTCGGCCAGCCGTGCCGCGTCGCGTACCCAGCCGGAGGGTTCCTCCATCGACGGCTGGGGCTCGGTCAGCCCGGCGAACCACAGCGGGAGCTCGTCGCTGCCGATGACGTGGTGTGTCGCATCCGGCAGGCCGGTGGCCGCGCGGAAGGCCCAGGCCGGGTCGTCGTTGCCGGGGTCCATGCCCTCGCAGTGCACGGTGATCAGGCTTGCCCGGCCGCGGGCGGCCAGGAAGCAGAGGCTGGTGGAGTCGATGCCGCCGGACAGGTCGGCGCTGATGGTGCCGCCGTCGGCGGTGCACGCGTCCACGGCGCCGGTCAGCGCCTCGCGGAGCGCCGTCGCCCCCTCAGCCAGGGGCAGGGCCGGTTCGGGTGGGTGCCACCAGGTGCGGATGCCGGTCATGCCGGTGGGCTCGATCAGCAGCGTACGGTCGGGCGGCAGGCAGCTGACGTCGCGCCACACACCGAGGTCCTGCAACGGGCCGACCACCCCGCTCGGCAGCAGCCGCGTGGCCAGCACCCGCTCGTCGATCCGCCCGCCGGTCGCCCACGCGAGCACGTCGGAACGGCTGGCGGCCACGGTCACACCGCGTACGCGGGCATGGAACACGCGGCGGACGGCCGAGGCGGTGCCCCGCACCGCGACCCTGCCGTCGATCGAGGCGACCAGGTGGAAGCTGCCCGTCAGCCCCGCGACGACCTGCTCGATCCGCTCGACGTCGGGTATCCGGGCCAGCCGCAGGGCCAGGTCAGTGGCGGTGACCGGGCAGCGCCCGATCACCGCCACCCGTGCCGCTCCCGCCGCCGCCAGACGGATCTGGTGGCCGGGCCAGTCCCCGATCAACCACGGCCGCCCGGAGGCGTGGTCGATCACCTGACTGGCTCCAGGAAGCAGCACGCCTGCCGCGGCAAGACCGGCTTCACCGTCGGGGAGGACGGCGAACCACATCTCACCTAGCACCGATGCTCCCGCCCGTCAGCCGGAGAACCACTGGAACGGCTGGGGGGCCCAATCAAGGACGAAGCCTGACGGGAAACCACGCGTCAGGTCGGCGAAATCGCCGACTTCGGCCAGGGCCGGCGGCTCGTACGCGGCTGGTGTGTACATGACCTTCTCCTTTCAGAGATGATGTCGGTCACGCCCATGTCTATCTACCTGGCACTGTCACTGACAGTAGCTATTCGGTTACTAATAGCGATGACCATGGTCACGGTTTCTGTGCTGACCGGCTACTGGCCCCCAGATGGCTGGGGACGGGCACGCAGAGGGGTCAGTAGGGACGGGCACGCAGCGGGGGTTGGGGACGGGCGAGCAGCGGGTTGGGGACGGGCACGCAGCGCATCTCGCCGCCGTCGGCGCCGAGCCAGCGCAGCAGCAGGTTGGCCTTGGCGGGCACGTGGCCGGCGGCCAGCAGGGTGCGGACCTCTAGGTGGTCCGCCGCGTACCCGGCGAGCAGATCTCTTGCCCGCGCCCACAGCTCGCCGCCGAGGCCGGGGTGGCGCTCCTCGATCGCGCCGGCGATCTCCCAGAGATTGTTGGTCACCAGGCAGTAGACCAGCCGCTCCCAGCCGTAGGCCGCGCTGACGCCCGGTGTCGTGTCCGGGTGCCGGTCAGCAACCAGCTTGACACCCTCGTGGTCACGGAAGATCACCTGCGCCGGGGCGCCGGTGGCGTCCACGCCGATCAGTACGTTCTGCAGGTGGCACTCCAGGACCACACCGTGACGCAGGTACGCGTGCAGGACCGGTGGTACGACGTGCTCCAGGTAGCCCTGCCACCAGGCGAGCGCCCGGTCCTCGTCGAGGCCGTCGAGCGGGTTGCCGGGAAAGCCCTCGCTGACCCCCGCCGCCAGCAGCGCCGTCAGGCCGGGCCGCAGGTGCGCCCCCAGGCCGTCGCGCACGACCACCGCCAGCGCCTCGCCGCCGTCGCCATCGCCGAGGTTCACGGTGCGGTAGCCCCGGTCGGAGAGTACGGACGGTCTCGGCAGGTGGGCGGGCAGGTCGTCGAAGACCTCCCGCAGCCGGCGGTCGACCGAGGTGAGTTGGCGCAGGTCGCGGGCCCAGAGGCGGCGGACGTCGTTCGTGATCCGGACGTCGAGACTGAACTTGCAGAACAGGTCCACGTCGGGCAGGTACACGGTGCGCAGCGAAGAGGTGGGCACGGCCATGGCGGTGGTTTCGCCGAGATAGCGCAGTCGGCCGTCCCGAACGGCGGCGGTCTCGCCCAGGTTCTGCAGCCGCCCGTCCCGCAGGGCGGCGTGGCCGCCCAGCAGCTCCAGTTGCCAGGGATGGGCGGGCAGCAGGAGGCCGCCATCGGGCGGCTGCGGTCCAAGGACGTCCAGCGCGGTGGCGTCGCCCTCCTCCAGCACGATCTCGGGCGCCAGCCCGAGCAGGATCAGCGGGAAGCGGGCGCGGGCCTCGGGCGCGTAGGGGAGCCAGGCGTCCGGACCGAGGCCGCCACGGGCCTTGGGAGCCGGGTGGTAGCGGTGCCCGGCGACCAGGGCCTGCTCGGACCGCAGGAACAGCTCGGTGGGCTCGATGAACGGTCGGGTGTTCGACGTGGGGGTGCGCCGGGTGGACAGCAGAGTGGCGACGACGTCCCTGCTGTGGCGGATCTCGCCCGCGAGGGTGTCGTTGGACACGCCGGTGTACGCGGTCAGCTCCTCGGCGGTCAGCGCCACCAGGCGGTCCAGGGACAGGGGGAGCCAGCCACCGGGCGTGTACAGGGCGGGGTGACCGGGGTAGCGTCCGGCGCGCACGCGCAGCAGGTGTCCGGTCGTGGGCAGACGGTAGGTCCGGTGGCCGTCGTTCTGGCCGCACTCGGGGCTGACCACTTCGCGGACCAGGCAGTTGAGGAGAGCCGTCATCGTGAGAGCGTCGGCGACGGTCACCTGTGCCGGGTCCGGCCCCTCGGGATGGTGCGCCATCGCGGATCCCTCACCACTCGTATCGGTGGTCATACACGGGGTAACTACCCGTTATGAGTATTGAATTGGAGGATCCCCCTCAAGGTCGGGCAGAAGCGGAATTTGCCGCAAAGCTGGCACAGGTCCGTCCCGGTCTGGCCGCCGCCTACGCCGAGGCGCTGCCGGGGGCACGGACCACCATCCTGGGCCTGCTCTGGCGGGGGCTGCTGTACGAGCCGGTGCCCGGGTTGGCCGGGCGGGAGGGCCCAGACGGGCGCGAGGGCGCGGTCAGGCAGGACGGCGTGGCCAGGCACGATGGCGGAGCCTGGCGTGAGAGCGCGGCCGGGCGGGTCCGGTTGGCCGATGGGCGTCTGCTCACCGGGCCCAGCCGTATGGCGTACGACCTGGGGGCGGGGGAGGACTCGGCGGTGCTGCTGGACGGGCAGGCTTACCCGCGGCCGGGCGAACTGCTGGCCGCGCTCGGGCTGCCGGGATCGGAGCGCTTCGGCGCCGATCTGGACCGCAGCGTCGCCTCCCTGGCGCTCGCGCGTGCCGGAGCCAGGCTGGGGCTGGGGACCGGGGCGGAGGAGGGGTCGCTGGAGTGGTTCGAGCAGAGTGTGGTGGACGGGCATCCGTACCATCCGTCCTGTCGTAACCGGCCCGGGGTGTCGCTGGCGGAGCAACTGGCGTACATGCCCGAGCACCGGCCCATCGTCGATCTGGATCTGGTGGCGGTGCCGGCGTCGCGGTGCGTGGTCATCGGGGCCTGGCCCGACTGGCTGCGCGACGGTGACCGGCTGCTGCTGCCCGCCCATCCGTGGCAGAGCAGGCATGTGCTGCCGGAGCTGGGGTTCCGGCCTTTCGTGGCCGGCGGGATAGCGGCCCGGCCGCTGATCTGCGTACGTACGCTCGCGCCCGTCGGCGGCGGGCCGCATTTCAAGACGGCGTTCTCCACGCGGCTGACGTCCAACGTACGGGACATCTCGCCGGGCTCGATCCGTGACAGCGCGCCGCTCTCGGCCATGCTGGTGCATCTGGCCCGGCGGCTGGGCGGGCCGCTGCGGATCACCCGCAACCTGGCCGCCGCCTGCGCGGTGGTGGATGGCGAGCCCAGTGCCGACCTGGCGGTCCTGGTGCGTGAGTCGCCGACTGAGTACGCGGGCGCGGGCGAGACGGTGCTTCCCGTGGCGGCCCTCATCGTCCGGCCCACGTCCGGCGGCCCGCCCTTGATCCACGGCGTCGTCCAGTCTCCGTCCGGCGGTCCACGCCTGGGTGCGGCCGTGGAGTGGCTGGGGGAGTTCGCGCGGCAGGCGTTGGAGGCGGCGCTGGGGCTGCTGGCGTACGGCGTGACGCTGGAGGCGCATGGGCAGAACCTCCTGGTCGTCCTGGACCGTCACGGTCGCCCGATCCGCCTGGTCTACCGGGACCTGGCCGACATACGGGTCAGCCCCGCGCGCCTGCGCCGCAACGGCCTTACGCCGCCCCCGCTCAGCGCTCGCCTCATCACCGACGATCCGGACGAGCTGCACGCCAAGCTGTTCGGCTCGCTCGTCGGCACCACCTTCAGCAGTCTCGTCTCGGCTCTCGGGCAGGGCGACCGGGAGGCGGAGGAGCGGCTGTGGGCGGTGGTGGCGGCGGTGGCCGGTCAGGTGTTCGACGACCTGCCCGCCACCGCCGACACCCGTGCTGACCGGGCAGCGCTGTTCGGCCCGGAGCTCCCTGTCAAGGCGCACACGGTGATGCAGTTCGAAGGCGGCCCCACCGGCGACCGCTGGGCCCGGCTGCCCAACCCGCTGTCGCGGACCTGACCCACGCGCCCCTCAGACGTCGAAGCCCACCGGCACCCGGGCCCCCGTGCGGGCCGACTCCAGGGCGGCCGTCACCATGGCCAGGCTTCGGATGTTGTCGTGGCACTCACCTTGCGGCGGCCGCCCAGTACGCAGCCCGGCCAGGAACTCCTCCAGCCCTTCCGCCAGCCCGCTGAACCGGGCCCGCCCCGGGTACCGATCCGGTTCGGGTGGATGTCTGCGTACCTTGTGGCCATTGGCCCCTTCCACCGTCGGCCGCCGTTCGCCGTCCCAGCGCGCCGTGCCGTGCGTGCCGGCGGCCCGCCAGCTGCCGGTCCAGGACGTCGCCTGGCCGGGCGCGGACCAGCTCCCCGTGAACGTGTAGCGGAGCCCGCCGGTCATCTCGAAGATCGCCGTGGCGGAGCAGGCACCGGGATACCAGGTCCACGCCGGCCGGAACGACTCGCAGTAGACGCTGACCGGATCGGCCCCCGACACCGCGCGGGCCGCGTCGAACAGGTGGATCGCCATGTCCTGTAACAGCGGGTGCTCCAGCGTGTCCAGGAACGGCGGCCCCTTGTACGGCATGAAGAACTCCGAGGTCAGCAGTCCGAGCGGCCCGAGCTCGGCCACCGTCCTGCGGAAGGCCACCAGGTTCGGCAGGAAGCGGCGGTTCTGGTTGACCGCGAACAGCCGCCGCGCCCGGTCCGCCGCGCTCACCATGCTCCGCGCCTCGTCGAGCGTGATCGACATGGGCTTCTCGCTGAGCACCGACACCCCGCGCTCCAGGGCGGTGACGGTGACCTCGCGATGAGCCCCGGGGACGGTGCAGTTGACGATGAAGTCGGGCTCCTCGCCGTCGAGCACGGCGGTGAGGGAGGCGCTGACGGGCAGCCCGTCCAGGCCCAGGGCGGCGGCGGAGGCGCGGGCGCGCTCCTCGGCCACGTCCACCCAGCCGACCAGTTCGGTGCCGGGATGGGCGAGCAGTTCGGGTGCCCATTGGCCGCCGATGTACCCGGCGCCGACGACCACGGCCCGTAGCGGACGGTCCTCGTCGAGGGTGATGAAGGTCATGCGCTCCTACCAGGTGATGGGGGTGTGGGCGTTCCGCAGAGGGTCGCCGACGCCGGACGCGGGGGCGGCCCACAGCACCGCGTTGGCCAGCACGCGCCGTACGTCGGGGTGGTGGTAGACCGGGTGCCCCTGGTCGCCGGGGCTGAAGTAGAAGACCCGGCCCAGGCCTCGGCGGTAGCAGCAGCCGCTGCGGAAGACCTCGCCGCCGCTGAAATTGCTGACGAAGACCAGCTCGTCGGGCTCCGGGATGCCGAACGGCTCGCCGTACGTCTCCTGCTCACCGATGACCAGCGGCCGCGGTACGCCCTCGGCGATGGGGTGGCCGGGGGCGACCGTCCAGACCAGCTCGCGCTCGGCCGCGTCGCGCCAGGTGAGCGAGCAGGTGGTGCCCATCAGTTTGCGGAAGATCTTCGAGTAGTGGCCCGAGTGCAGCACCAGCAGGCCCATCCCGCCGAGCACGCGCTGATGCACCCGCTCCACGACCTCGTCGGACACCTCCTCGTGGGCCATGTGCCCCCACCAGGTGAGCACGTCGGTCTCGGCGAGAACCTTCTCCGACAGCCCGTGCTCCGGTTCCTCCAGGATCGCGGTGCGCACCTGTACGCGGTCGCCGAGCCGCTCGGTCAGGCCGGCGGCGATCGCGCCGTGAATGCCCTCCGGGTAGCGCAGGCGTACGTCCTCCTCGCGTGGCTCGTGGTAGTTCTCGCTCCAGACGGTGACCTTGATCGGCATCCGTGTGCCTCCCCGAGGGGCCCTGCGGCCCTCTGAACGTCGTGGACCCTTTGTTGGATGGTTCTCGCCGCTATCGGGGGCGTTGAAGCCGGTTTCGGGGGAGAGGATGACCCCGATGTGCCTTTCGTGGCGATTCAACGGCCAGGTGACTCCGCTGGCCGTAAAGCACGGCCACATCCGGCCGGTGGCGGGGTCATCTGCGCTGATCCTCTTTCGCGGATGATGAGCTGAAGGTCGCAAAGCCGCATGTTGCCCAGGAGCGCCCATGTCCACGATTGAGACGCCGGAATCCCAGCAACGCCCCGCCGAGCCGCCGGTCATCGAAGAGCCGGGCCGCCGCAGGTGGGTGACCGCGGGGATCGGCTCGGCCGTCGCGCTGGTCGCCCTGGCCGCGGCCGGGTACGGCATCTTCCAGACCGTCTCGGCCAAGCCCGCCCAGCCGTACGGCGGGACGCCGCCCTGGTCCATCCCGGACGACCCGGCCCCCGGGATGAAGGCCGCCGGTCTCACCGCCGGGCCGATGGGCACCGCCGAGCACTACCACGCCCATCTGAGCCTCTTCGTGGACGGCAGGGAGGTGGCGGTCCCGGCCAACATCGGGATCGAGGGGGAGGACATGACCCCCGTACACACCCATGACGGCCGCGGCGTGATCCACGTCGAGTCCCGCGCCAAGGGCGAGGTCTACACCCTCGGCCAGATCTTCAAGCAGTGGGGCGTCACCCTCTCGGCGAACCAGATCGGCGCGCTGCGGACCGGCAACGGCAAGGTGCTCACCACTCAGGTCGACGGCAAGCCGTTCACCGGCGACCCGGCGAGCATCGTGATCAAGGCGCACGAGCAGATCTCGCTCGTGTACGGCGTGCCGGACCCGTCCTTCAGCCCGCCGACCAGCTTCACGTTCAAGGCAGATGAGTAGGAGTACTCACGCCGATCGCTGCGTCAGCCGGTAGCGCGACGGCGGGATCCCGTAGCGGTCCACGAACGCCTGCCGCAGCGTCTCGGCCGTGCCGAAGCCGCAGCGGGCCGCCACGCCGGCCATGGGCAGGGTGGTCGAGGCCAGCAGGTGGGCGGCCGCCTCCGTACGGGCCTGCCGGACGAACCGGCCGGGCGTCTGTCCCAGGTCCTTGATGAACAGCCGGGTCAGGTGCCGCTCGCTCACCCCGGCCTCGGCCGCCAGCGTGGCGGTGGTCAGGTCGGCGGCCAGGTGGCTGGTGACGTACTCGGTCACCTGCCTGACCAGCTTGTCCTCGCCCGCCGGCGCGCCGGTGAAGATGCTCATCTGCGCCTGGTTGCCGGGCCGTTGCAGGTAGGTCACCAGGGTGCGGGCGACCTTCCTGGCCAGGTCAGCGCCGTGGTCGTCCTCGATGAAGGCCAGCGTGAGGTCGAGAGCGCTGGTGACGCCGGCCGCCGTGATGACGTTGCCGTCGCGGATGAAGATGGGGTCGGGGTCGAAGGTCACCGAGGGGTGCCGGACCGCGAGGTCGCGCGCCCACTCCCAGTGCGTGGTCACGCGCCGGCCGTCCAGCAGGCCCGTCGCGGCCAGGATGCCGGCTCCCGTGCACACCGACGCGACGCGGCGGCTCTCGCGGGCGAGGCGTCGCAGGTGCGACAGGATCGGCCGGTTCTCCGCCGCCTCCTGGTGGCCGATGCCGCCGACGACGACGACCGTGTCAAGGGGGCCGGTGACGCGTTCGAGGACTTCCTGGGCCTGCAGCGTCAGTCCGGTGCCACAGGTGATGGGGTTGCCGCCGAGGGTGGCGAGCCGCACTTCGTACAGGGGGCGGCGGGCGTGGTGGTTGGCCGTCACCAGGGAGCTGGTGATGCAGGCGATGTCGAGCAGCTCCGCCGCCGCGTATCCGATGACGATGATCCGCCGTACGGTCATGGCCAGACCCTACGTCGGAAGGACCGGGACCCCAAGTTTCCGGACCTGTCGATTTGCCCGCCTTTTGGCGGGGAGACGCGGGGTGGGACAGTCGGCGCATGACACAGAGATCATGGGGCCGATTCGCCTGGCATTACGTGGAGATGGTCATCGCGATGTTCGTCGGGATGTTCGTGCTCGGCTTCCTGTTCGACGCCGTCGGGCTCGGGCTGTCGTACGACCGGGATCCCGAGCTGGCCTACCTGCTCATGGCGTTCGACATGTCCGTCGGCATGGCCGTCTGGATGCGCTTCCGGGGTCACGGGTGGGCCGGCACGCTGGAGATGTGCGCCGCCATGTTCGTGCCGGTCGTGCCGCTGTTCCCGCTGCTGTGGCTGGGGGTCGTCGACGGGATGGGGCTGATGATGGCCGCGCACGTGGCGATGTTCCCGCTCATGCTGCTGGTGATGCTGCGCCGGCGCGACGAGTACGCCCACGCGCACTGAACCGGCTGGCATTTGTAGCAAGCGTTTGGTTGGATCGCCGTATGGACGACCGCGAGATCGCCGACCGCCTCCAGATCGCCGAGGTGCTGGCCCGCTACGCCTACGCCATCGACTCGGGGGACTGGGACCTGCTCGACGAGGTGTTCACCCCTGACGCGGTGATCGACTACCAGACGGCGGGCGGCATCCGCGGCACGCGGGCCGAGGCCAAGATCTGGCTCGCCGACGTCCTGGCCAACTGGCCCGGACGGCTGCACCTGATCGGCGCCACGAGGATCGCCTTCGAGGCCGGCGAGGCCCGCGTGAGCGCGGCGTTCGCCGACACTCTCGCTCCCTCGCGCGAACTGGTCTCCGCCGACAGCAAGGGGCTGATCCAGGGCGGGGGCTGGTATCACCATCGGATGCTGCGCACCGCCGACGGCTGGCGGAGCCGCGAACTCGTCGAGGAGCAGTCCTGGCGCACCATCCAATGAGTCAACGCTGGTCGATCAGCACGGCGCCGGTGCTGCCGCGCGGAGTCAGCCTGGCCGCCTGGTCCTCGAACGGGGGGACGGTCTCGCCCGCGATCAGGGCCAGCAGCCGCTGGGCGGCGTGCGCTCCGTACGCCGGGATGTCCCGGGTCAGCGCGGTGAGCGGCGGGCGGACCACCTGCGCGAGCGGGGAGTCGTCCCAGGCGACGATCGACAGGTCACGCGGCACGTCGAGCCGCATCTCCTGGGCGACCGACAGGCCCGCCACCGCCATGATGTCGTTGTCGTAGACGATCGCGGTGGGCCGCGCCGCCGAGCTGAGCAGCCGCCTGGTCGCCCTGGCGCCCTCCTCGCCCGTGTAGTCGGTGTGCACCGTCACGTGCTCGGCCGCGCCCGCGCACGACTCCGCGAACGCCCGATCGCGTACGGCCGTGTGGACCAGGTCAGACAGTCCGGCGACGCGGGCGATGCGGCGGTGCCCGAGCGCGACGAGATAGGCGATGGTCTCGCGGATCGCCTCGCCATCGTCGGACCAGACCGCCGGCAGCGGGCCCGACTCGGCGGGATGGCCGATCACCACGACCGGCATGCCCAGCTGCTCCATGGCGGGCACCCGGGCGTCGGAATAACGCAGGTCGACGAGGAAGGCGCCGTCCGTGCGGCTCTCGCCCCACCAGCGCCGGTAGACCTCTATCTCCTGCTCATGGTCGGCGACCACCTGGAGCATCAGGGCGTACGAGTGGTCCGCGAGCTCGCCCTCGATGCCGCTGATGAGCTCCATGAAGAACGGCTCGACGCCCAGGAAGCGCGCGGGACGGCACAGCGCGAGCCCCACGGTGTGGGCCCTGGCGCCGTTCAGCGCGCGGGCGGCGCTGTTGGGCCGCCAGCCGATCTCCTCGGCGATGGCGACGATCCTCGCCCGGGTGGCCTCCGACACCCCCGGCTGACCGTTGAGCGCGTAGGAGACCGCCACCTTGGAGACTCCCGCCCGGCTGGCGATGTCGGCGATCGTCGGTCTCTTCACGAAACCCTCCTGTGAACCGGTTATCTTCCCAAACTCTAGGTCACCTACTCCAATTGTCAGTGGCCCCGTCAAAAACGCTTATCCGGTTCAGTCAGAAATAGTTACTCGGCAGAGGCATAGCGCGGCAGGCTCCCCGGCGTCTGAGGGCTGATATCAACCCTTTGGAGGTGATCGTGGACGCTGCGGACGAGCAAGGCTTCCGCGAGTTCGTCTCTGCGCGCTCTCCCGCCCTGATGCGGCTCGGCTTCCTGCTCACCGGTGGTGACCAGCACGGCGCCGAGGACTTGGTCCAGACCGCACTGACGAAGCTGGCGGCGAAATGGCAGCGGGTCGAGGCGCCCGAGGCGTACGCCAGGCAGATCATGTACCGCCAGCAGGTGAGCTGGTGGCGCGCGGCCAACCGGCGCGGCGAGATCGTCCAGGCGGCCCCGCCAGACCTGCCGGGAGCGGACCGCACGCACCAGAGCGAGCTGCGCATGGTGCTGCGCGGCGCTCTGGCCAAGCTCACCCCGAAGCAGCGCACGATACTCGTGCTCCGCTACTTCGAGGACCTGCCCGACCACCAGGTCGCCCGCGAGCTGGGGTGCTCGGTCGGCACGGTCAGAAGCACCACGCACCGATCACTTGCCCGGCTCCGGCTGATCGCCCCCGAGCTGGCCATGGAACTGGAGGCCGCGACATGAGCCGACTGCTTCGCGACACCCTGGAGGAGTGGGCCTCGGAGGCGCGGGTCCCGCACGACCTGGCGGACCGGGCGCTACGGAGGCGCGCCTGGCTGCCCATCGGCGCGACGGTGCTGGCGGTCGGGCTGGCGGTGGCCGTCGCCGTGTTCGCCTTCGGCCTGCGGGGCGACAACACGACCGTGCGCCCGGCGACCGACGGCGTGAGTGTCCCGGTCAGGCCGACGGTGACCTCGACCGACGTACGCGGCGACGAGGAGAACGCGCCGCCGCGGAAGCTGGTCGCGGCCGGGAACGTGGCCTTGTCCGCGTACTACGTCACCAAGACCGAGAAGCTGGAGGGCAACTGGGTACGGGACCGGCGCGTCTGGTCGCTCTACGACCCGCGCGATGACACCTATGAGCAGACCCCCTGGGCCTGGGTGGACGTGGCGCCGGGACTCCAGCTCGCCGCGGTGGTCGGAGGCGACCTGATCGGCAAGCAGGTGGGCATCCTCGACATGAACACCCGGCAGGTAAAGGCCTGGATCGGGCTGGAGCACGCCGTCGGGTCCGTGGTCTGGTCGCCCGACGGCACCAAGGTCCTGGCCACGGCCTACTCCGAGTACCCGGAGCGGTGGCAGGTCTTTGGGAAGGACGCCAGGACGATGACGATGCCCAAGTCCACGCGGATCGGCTATTACGTCATCGACGTCGCCACGGGTAAGGCCGACTACCACGCGCGCGAGCCGTTGGATGACAACGCGTCTCCGGGCAACATTGGCGCGCGCCAGGACCTCGGCTGGAGCCTGGACGGGTCGATGCTCTGGGAGCCCACCGACACCATGCCGGACAAGCTCTGGCTCGACCTCGACGGCGAGCGGCGGGAGGCGCCGGCCGATCGGTACGTCGATTACACGGGCTGGTCGAAGGTCTCGCCCAACGGCAAACTGGTTCTCGGCCCCAACGGCCTGCCGACCCGCATCACCGACCAGTCCGGAGCGGTCGTCGGCGAACAGAAGGTGCTCCAGCTGCTCGCCTGGGCCGACAACGACAACGTGGTCGCGCTCGGTTGCGCGAGGAAGTGCGGGAACGAGTTCGACAACGGTCTGGTGCTGGTCAGCGTCGACGGCTCCCGGGTGACCCGGCTCACCGGTAGCCATGACAGGAACAACGACCCCTGGAACTGGGTCCTCACGC
Organism: Nonomuraea sp. NPDC048901; assembly: GCF_040649695.1. Taxonomy (NCBI): domain Bacteria; kingdom Bacillati; phylum Actinomycetota; class Actinomycetes; order Streptosporangiales; family Streptosporangiaceae; genus Nonomuraea; species Nonomuraea sp. NPDC048901. Next base: position 656,235 of record NZ_JBEZFW010000001.1, read on the forward strand.
CCAGAAACTAGCCATCTGGACGCCGGTCAGTCGATCTTGAACTCGTCGACGTTCTCCGTGGTCGCGACCTTCACCGGCACGGCCACGGTCTTTTCGATCTTCTCGCCCTTGGCGGCCTTGACCGCGGCGGCCACCGCCTGCTGGCCGAGCAGCGCGGGCTGCTGGGCGACGCTGGCGTTCATCGTGCCCGCCTTGACCGCCTTCAGGCCGTCGGGGGTGCCGTCGAAGCCGACGACCTTGACCTCCTTGCCCGCCTTGGCGCCGAGGGCCTTGATCGCGCCCAGCGCCATCTCGTCGTTCTCGGCGAACACGCCGTTGATGCCGGGGTTCGACTGGAGCAGGTTCGTCATGACGTCGAGGCCCTTGGTCCGGTCGAAGTCGGCCGGCTGCTGGGCCACGACCTTGATGTTCGGGAACGCCTTGATCCCCTCGGTGAAGCCCTGCCCGCGGTCGCGCGCGGCCGAGGTCCCGGCCACGCCCTGCAGCACGACGACCTGGCCCTTGTGGCCGAGCAGCTCGGCCAGTTCCTGGGCGGCCAGTTTGCCGCCCGTCACGTTGTCGGAGGCTACGGTCTGCGTCACCTCGGCGCCGTTGACGCCGCGGTCGGCCGCGATGACCGGGATGTTGGCGCGTTGCGCCGCCTTCGCCGCGGGCGCCGCCGCGTCGGAGTCGACCGGGTTCAGGATGATCGCCTTCATGGCCTGGCTGGCGAAGTTCTGGACCTGGTTGACCTGCTGGGAGGCGTCGTTCTGGGCGTCGGTGACGGTGAGCGTGGCGCCGACTCTCTGGGCCTCGGCCTGCGCGCCGTCGCGGAGCTGGACGAAGTACGGGTTGTTCAGCGTCGACACGGTCATGCCGATCTTGACGTTGGCTCCGCCCGGTGAGGCGGAGCTGTTCGAGCCTGACGGGCCGGCGGAGCCACAGGCGGTGAGGCCGAGCGCGAGAGCGGCGCCGGCTATGACGAGCGCGGGAATCCGCATGATCTATCCCTTTCCTATGACATCCCCCTGCGCCGCAGGGTGTCGACGAGGACCGCGAGCGCGATGACCACGCCGATCACGACCTGCTGCCAGAAGGCCGAGACGGAGAGCAGGTTCAGGCCGTTGCGCAGGACGGCCAGGATGAGCGCGCCGACGAACGTGCCGAGCGCCCGGCCCTTGCCGCCGGACAGGCTGGCGCCGCCGATGACCACGGCCGCGATGGCGTCGAGCTCGTAGCCGGCGGCGGCCTGCGGCTGGGCCGAGGCAAGTCGGCTGGCCAGGACGATCCCGGCGACCGCCGCGAATGCGCCGGACAGCGCGTACGTGATGAGCTTCTGCCGGGAGACCTTGATGCCCGACAGCCGGGCGGCCTCCTCGTTTCCGCCGATGGCGTACATCGCGCGGCCCACATAGGTGCGGTTGAGTATCACGGCCGCGAGGGCGCCCATGACCAGCATCACGAGGACGGGGACCGGTAGGTAGCCGCCGATGGTGTCGCCCAGGTGGGAGACCGCGTCCGGCATCGGGATGGGGCTGCCCTGGGAGATGACCAGGGCCAGGCCGCGGGCGATGCCGAGCATGGCCAGCGTGGCGATGAACGGCGGCAGCTTGCCGTACGCGATGAGAGCGGCGTTGACCAGGCCGCACGCGACGCCGACCACCAGGGAGACCACGGTGGCCAGCGGCCAGGGCAGGCCGGGGACGGTGGCCGTCCACGCCAGGACGATCGCGGAGAGCGCGGCGACGGACCCCACCGACAGGTCGATGCCGCCGGTGACGATGACGAACGTCCCGCCGAAGGCGAGGATCGCGGTGACGGCCGCCTGTACGCCCACGTTGAGCAGGTTCGTCACGCTGAGGAAGTCGGACGACAGCAGCGACAGCGCCACGACCAGCACGACCAGCGCCACGAGCGCGCCGTTCTCGGCCAGCCAGGACCGCCGGAGGAAGACGTTACTGACCACGGGGACCCGCCACCTCGGCGACCGCCAGCGCCATCACGCCGTCCTGGGTGGCCTCGGCCGCGGACAGCTCGCCGACCAGCCGCCCGCGCGCCATCACCAGGATCCGGTCGCTCATCCCGAGCACCTCGGGCAGGTCGCTGGAGATCATGAGCACCGCGTGCCCCGACGCGGTGAGCTGGTTGATCAGCTGGTAGATCTCCACCTTCGCGCCCACGTCGATGCCGCGGGTCGGCTCGTCGAGGATCAGCACCCCCGCGTCGGCCTCCAGCCACTTGCCGATGACGACCTTCTGCTGGTTGCCGCCAGAGAGCGTGCGTACCTCCTGGGCCAGGCCGGTCATCCGGATGCCGAGCTGTTCCGCGACCTCCGCGGCGGCCCGGCGCTGCCCGCCGCGGTCGACGAATCCGGCGCGGGTGGCCTCGCGCATGGTGACCAGCCCCAGGTTCTCGCCGATGTCCGCGCCCAGGACCAGCCCTTGGCCCTTCCGATCCTCGGGGACCAGCCCCAGGCCGGCCTCCATGGCCGCGACCACGTCCCCCGGCGCGGGCCGCCGGCCGCGCACGGTGACCTCGCCGGTGTCGTAGCGGTCGGCGCCGAACACCGCCCTGGCCACCTCGGTACGACCGGCGCCCACCAGCCCGGCCAGGCCGACCACCTCACCCGCGCGCACCTCGAAGGAGACGTCCTCGAAGACGCCCTTGCGGCCGAGCCCGGTGACCCTGAGCAGCGGCTCGCCCGCCTGGCCGCGCCGGCGCGGGAACTGCTGGTCGATCGGGCGGCCCACCATGAGGCGGACCAGCTCGTCCTGGGGCGTGTCGGCGGGCACCTCGCCGACCGAGCGGCCGTCGCGCAGCACGGTCACGCGGTCGCCGATCTCGGCGATCTCCTCCAGGTGGTGGGTGATGAACACGATCGCCACCCCGTCCTCACGGAGCCGGCGGACGATCGAGAACAGCTTCTCGACCTCGCCGGTGGTGAGCACCGCCGTCGGCTCGTCCATGATCAGGACGCGGGCGTCCAGGGCGAGCGCCTTGGCGATCTCCACCATCTGCATGCGCGCGATGCCCAGCCGGGCGACCGGCGTACGCGGATCGACGTCCACGCCCACCCGCGCCAGCAGCTCCACGGCCCGCTCGTGCATCTTCTTGGTGTCGACGAAGCCGAAACTGCGCGGTGGCCGGCCCAGCGACAGGTTCTCGGCCACGCTGAGCTCGGGGACCAGGTTGAACTCCTGGTAGATGGTGGCGATGCCGAGCCGTTGCGCGTCGCCGGCCGTACGGATGTGCACGACTCGCCCGTCGAGCAGCACGCGGCCCTCGTCCGGGTGGTAGGCGCCGGAGAGCATCTTGATGAGCGTGCTCTTGCCCGCGCCGTTCTCACCCAGCAGGACGTGCACCTCACCGGCGCGTACGGTCAGGTCGACGCCGTCGAGCGCCAGCACACCCGGGAAGCGTTTACGCAGGCCCTCGGCCCTGAGAAGCTCCACTCCACGATGGTGTCCGCCACCGCGCCGACCATTCCGCGAACGCGCAGGTAAAAGGCAGGTTTTTACGAGGAAAGTACCCGTCTGGCACGGTGGCCGCTCATGTCAGCCTCGGTACGAGCCGACGCGCGGCCGTCGAGGTTGACCATGCCGTGGACCGCGACCCGGAGCCGGGACACCGGCGGGTAGCGGGACAACGGCGGGTCGGCTGGGCACATGGTTGCCACCTCTCAGGGGATCAGGAGGGCCTTGACCGGGGTGGTGTGGCCGTTCATCAGAGTGGTGAAGATGTCGGCGCCCTGGTCGAGGGGGTAGGTGTCGGTCCAGCTGAGGTCCCATCCGCCGACCAGGTCGATGGCGGCGGTGAAGTCGCCGTTGCCGTAGGCGAAGGAGCCGAGGACGCGTTTCTCGGTGCGTACGAGGTCGGTGGCGTCGAAGCCGGGGTCGGCGGCGGCCAGGCCGAGCCATACCGTCACGCCGCCGGGGCGCAGGTGGGTGAGGGACTGCTCGTGCGTGGCGGCGGCGCCGACGGCGTCGAAAATGACGTCGTACTCGCCGGTCAGCTCGGGGCCGGTGGTGGCGCCGAGCCGGGCGGCGATGGCCAGGCGTTCGGGTGCGCGGTCGGCGACATGGACGGACGCGGCCTTGCCGGCGAGGGCGGTGTGGAGGCAGGTGAGCCCGATGGCGCCGGCGCCGATGACGCCGACACGGGCTCCGGCGGGGTGGCCGGCCAGGCGCCAGGCGTGCACGGCGTTGGCGGCGGGCTCGACGAGGGCGGCGGCGGTGCGGCTGACGCCGTCAGGCAGGGGGATGACGGCGGCGGTGGGTACGGCGACGCGTTCGGCGAAGCCGCCGGGCCGGTGAATGCCGAGGATCTTCCGGTTCCGGCAGATGTTGGGCTGCCCTTGGGCGCACAGGTCGCAGGTGCCGCAGGCCAGGATGGGGTTGACGATGACGGCCTGTCCGTCGTCGGTGTGGCCGGTGAACTCGTGTCCCATGATGAGGGGCGGCACCCGGAAGCCTGGTGTCCTGACGCCGTGCAACTCGCTGCCGCAGATGCCGGACGCGGCCACGTGGACGAGCACCTCGCCGGCGCCGACCACGGGCTCGGGCACCTCGCGCAGCTCCACGACGCTCGGACCGGTGAACACCAGGGCCTTCACGCGCGCCCCTCTCTTTTCCGTATTTCGTCTATTCCGTATTACGGAATGCCATTCCGAATCAGCGCTAGCAGACCATTGCCGGGAAGGAGGTGTCAAGTGCCGGGCGACTCAGGACCCGCTCAGCCGTCGTCTTCCTGCTGCCGACCGCTCCGGCGGACGCGGTGGCACCGCAGCGCCGGCACCACCTTCGGCTTCCAGATGAACCGTCCGGCGGGCAACACTGCGACCCCGTCCGGATACACCTGCGCGTCCCCTTGACCACCCCGAATCGTTGACGGGGGCGCAGCCCATCCCGCGCCGCGCCCCCGTTCGCGTGTCCACACTGCGGTCAGCGATCCACACCTGCGCGACCTGCCTGTTAGCGTTATCGCGGAGGTGGTGATCCGCATGGCTGGGGGATCGGACGGCAAACCGCGCACCAGGCCCGCCGTGCTCGGCGATGTGGCCGCGCTGGCCGGCGTCTCGGCGATGACGGTCTCGCGGGTGCTCAACGCGCCCGACCGGGTCCGCGCCGAGACCAGGGAGCGCGTGCTGGCCGCCGTGCGCGAGCTGGACTACTGGCCCAACTCGGCTGCTCGCCAGCTGGTCACGGGCCGCTCCGGCGTGCTCGGCGTGGTCAGCATCGACACCACCCTGTACGGCCCGGCCTCGACCCTCTACTGCATCGAGCAGGCGGCCCGGCTGAGCGGCTACACCGTGAGCATCGCCAGCCTGAGCCTGCTCAACCGCAAGTCGATCGAGGAGGGCGTGCACCGCCTCCGGTCCCAGTCCGTCGACGGCGTGGTCATCGTCGCGCCCCACGAGTCGGCGGTCGACGGGCTGCGCTACCTGCCGCCCGATCTGCCGGTGGTCGCCGTCGACGCGGGCAAGGAGGTCCCGGTGCCGGTGGTCATGGTCGACCAGCGGGCGGGCGCCGCGCGGGCGACCCGCCACCTGCTGAGTCTCGGCCACGAGACCGTCTGGCACCTGAGCGGGCCGGTCGACTGGATCGACGCCAGCGGCCGGATCGAGGGCTGGCGAGGAGCCCTGGAGGCCGAGGGCCGGCCGGTGCCCGAGCTGTTACGCGGCGACTGGAGCTCCCGCTCGGGCTACCAGCACGGCAGGCGGCTGGCCGCCGACCCCTCGGTCACGGCCGTCTTCGCCGGCAACGACCAGATGGCGCTGGGCGTCCTCAGGGCGATGCGCGAGGCCGGGCGCCGGGTGCCGGAGGAGGTGAGCGTGGTCGGCTTCGACGACATCCCCGAAGCGGCCTACTTCTGGCCCCCGCTGACCACGGTCCGGCAGGACTTCGGCGAGGTCGGTCGCAACGCCTTCCACCTGCTGCTCGACCAGATGGCCGGCACGAAGCGGGAGACCCAGCGGCTGGTGGAGCCCGAGCTCGTGGTCAGGGAGAGCACGGGCGCCAGCCGTACGAGGTGATCAGCCAAGAGTGATCAGCCGAGGCGGATCACGTTCCAGGAGACAGGGGGCAGCAGCACGCGCAGGGGATCGTGCTGGACGTCCGGGTTGGTCCGAGGGGCGACCGCGTCCGGCGCCTCGGCCGTGTTGCGCGCGTAGACGTCGGGGCCCGACAGCGTGGTGGCCTCGACGACGCGGACGTCGCCCAGCGACCGCGCGTCGATCTCCAGGGAGAGCGGCTCGTCGGTCGAGCGGTTGACGGCGAAGATCACGGTCTCGTCGCCGGAGTGCGTGGCGACGGCGTGCAGCAGCGGCACCTCGCCGTACTCCTTGGTGTCGTGGCTCGGAGAGGTCGCCTCGACGCGGAGCACGTCGCCGGCGGCCAGGCGGGACGCCTGCGCGAAGGGGTGGAAGGTGGTCTGCTTCCACGCCGATCCGCCGGGCGAGGTCATGATCGGTGCGATCACGTTGACCAGCTGGGCCAGCGAGGCGGAGGTCACCCGGTCGCTGTTGCGCAGCAGGGTGATCAGCAGGCCGCCGAAGGCCACCGCGTCCGCCAGGTGGTAGTGGTCCTCCAGCAGCGGTGGCGCGACCGGCCAGTCCCGTGGCGGCTCGGCGGCCTGGAAGCGGGACAGGTACCAGACGTTCCACTCGTCGAACGAGAGGTTGATCTTCTTGCGCGACTTCAGCCGGGCTCCGACGCTGTCGGCCGTGGACACGACCGACTGGATGAAGTACTCCATGTCGGTCGAGCAGGCCAGGAAGCTCGCCAGATCGCCGTCCTTCTCCTCGTAGTAGGCGTGGCAGGAGACGTAGTCGACCACGTCATAGGTCTCCTCCAGCACCGTGGCCTCCCACGCGCCGAAGGTCGGCATCGACGAGGCCGAGCTGCCGCAGGCGACCAGCTCCAGATCGCCGTCCACCATGCGCATGGCGCGGGCGGTCTCGGCGGCCAGCCGGCCGTACTCGCGGGCGGTCTTGTGGCCGGTCTGCCACGTGCCGTCCATCTCGTTGCCCAGGCACCACATCCGGATGCCGTGCGGCTCCTTGGCGCCGTTGGCGATCCGCAGGTCCGACAGTGTGGTGCCGGACGGGTGGTTGCAGTATTCGAGCAGGTCAAGGGCCTCGGCGATGCCGCGCGTGCCGAGGTTGAGCGCCATCATCGGCTCCACCCCGGCCTTGCGGCACCAGCGGACGAACTCATCCACCCCGACCTCGTTGGTCTCGGTGCTGTGCCAGGCCAGGTCCAGCCGCCGGGGCCGCTCGGCGACCGGCCCGATGCCGTCCTCCCAGCGGTAGCCGGAGACGAAGTTGCCGCCCGGATAGCGGACCGTGGACACGCCCAGCTCGCGGGTCAGGTCGAGCACGTCCCGGCGGAAGCCGTCCTCGTCGGCCGTCGGGTGGCCCGGCTCGTAGATGCCGGTGTAGACGCACCGGCCCAGGTGCTCGACGAACGTGCCGAAGGTGCGGCGGCGTACCGGGGCCACGCGGAAGGCGGGGTCGATCGTGAGATGTGCTTCGTGCACTGTGCAGACTCCTCGGAAGTGATGCCTAGATTGTTAGCGCTCTCATAGACCTGGTCAAGGCTCTTGACAGCTCACGTGTTACCGCAAACACTCGGGTAACCCGAAAAGAGGCCGCTCATGGAAGGTCCCTCGTCCGTCTCCCGCCGCCACCTCCTCGGTGGCGGCCTCGCTCTTCTCGGTGCCGGCGCGGCCGGCTGTGCGATCCCCGTCGGCCTGGGCTCGGCCCAGCGGCGGGTCCGCTACTGGCACTTCCTCGGCGCGAGCGACGGCATCATCATGAACCGGATGGTCGGCGCGTTCGCCAAGGCCAACCCCGACGTCTTCGTCGAGGAGAACGTGCTCGCGTGGGGCGAGCCGTACTACACGAAGGTCGCGATGGCCGGAGCGGGCGGGCGCTCGCCCGACCTGGCCACGTTCCACCTGGCCCGCCTGTCCGGGATCGGCGCCGGCCGGATACTCGACCCGATCAACGTCGACCTGCTCGCCAAGAACGGCCTGCGGGCCGCCGACTTCAGCCCGCCCATCTGGGAACGCGCCCACGTCAACGGCGAGCTGTACGCCGTGCCGTTCGACGCCCATCCCATGGTCCAGTACTACAACACCGACCTCTCCCGCCGGGCCGGCCTGCTCGGCGACGACGGCAAGCTGAAGCCGACCACCGGGACCGACGAACTGCTGGCCATGCTGCGCAAGGCCAAGGACGCGCTCGGCGGCAAGCCGCCGCTGGTCTTCGACGCGCTCGGCCTCGGCACGGTGGGCCCGTGGCGGGTGTGGGAGTCGCTGTACGCGCAGAGCGGCGGCACGCTGGTGTCGGACGACGGCACCCGGATCACCCTCGACGACACCAAGGCACTGACCGCGCTGCGGTTCATGCGCCAACTCGGCCAGGAGGGGCTCTGCAACCCCAAGACCGACTACGGCGCGTCCGTGGCCGCCTTCACCAACGGCCTGGCGGCCTTCCTGTGGAACGGCGACTGGGAGACGACCGGGCTCAAGGAACGCAAGACGCCGTTCAGCATGGCCCGCTTCCCCAGTGTCTTCGGCAGCGGCGCGGCCCAGGCCGACTGCCACTCGTTCGTGCTGCCGCACCAGCGCAACCGGGACCCGGAGACCGAGGCGGCGACCTACCGGTTCATCGCCTACCTGGTCAAGCACAGTGCCGACTGGGCGGTGGCCGGGCACGTGCCCGCCTACCTGCCCGCGCTTGAGGAGCCCGCCTACCTGGCGCTGCAGCCGCAGTCGGAGTACCGCTCAGTGATCACCGAGGTCGCCCTGGACCCGAAGGTGTGGTTCGCCGGGTCCGCGTCGCGGCTGTGGATCGAGTTCGGCGGCGCGTTCTCGCCGGTCATCAGCGGGGCGCGGACGCCCGAGCAGGGCCTGGAGACGGCCAAGCAGGCGCTGCGCCGGCTCATGTCAGCCCCGAACCCCTTCCCCGCCAAGGAGGGATGATGGCCACCACTGCCGCCGCTCCCGTCACCACCACTCCCGTCGCCCACGTCCAGGTACGGCGCCGCTGGACCCAGCACGGACTGCTGTTCGTCGCGCCCTTCCTGGTGATCTATGCCGCCTTCCTGGTGTGGCCGACCGTGCTCGGCCTCCGGATGAGCCTGTCGAGTGTCAACATCGCGGGCGGCAACAACGAATTCGTCGGGTTCGCCAACTACGCCGAGGCGTTCGGCGACCCCAGAATGTGGCACTCACTGTGGAACACCGTGGTGTTCACCGTGCTGAGCACGATCCCGCTGGTGCTGCTCGGCCTGGGATTCGCCCTGCTGGTGCACAACCTGCGCTTCCTGCAGTGGCTGTGGCGGCTGTCGTTCTTCGGGCCGTTCCTGCTGCCGTCGGCCGTGGTCGCGGTGCTCTGGCTGCAGATGATCTATCCGCCCGAGTACGGCCTGCTCAACGGCACTCTGGGCACCGACGTCCTCTGGCTGGGCGACCCGGGCGTGGCGATGTGGTCGATGGTGCTGACCACCGTCTGGTGGACGGTCGGCTTCAACTTCCTGCTCTACCTCGCCGCCCTGCAGTCGATCCCCCAGCACCTGTACGACGCCGCCGCGATCGACGGCGCGACGGCGTGGACCAAGCTGCGCTCGATCACGCTGCCGCTGCTCGGCCGGACGACCGGGCTCATCGTGATCCTGCAGCTCCTCGCGTCACTGAAGGTCTTCGACCAGATCTACCTGATGACGAACGGCGGCCCCGAGGAGGCCACCCGGCCGATCATCGAGTACGCCTACGAGGTCGGCTTCTCCGGCTACCGCATCGGCTACGCGTCGGCCATCACCTACATCCTCTTCGTCCTGATCGTCATCGTGTCGCTGGGGCAGCTCCGGCTGCTCCGCAAGCGCGAGGAGGCCCTGTCATGACCAAGCGGTTCAGCCCCTCCCAGATCATCCTGCTGGTCGTCGCGGCGGCGCTCGCCATCGTCTGGCTCGCGCCCCTCGCCTGGGCCGTCGCCACCTCGCTGAAGCCCGAGAGCGAGACCACCAAGCTGCCGCTCCAGTGGTTCGGCAGCGAGCTCACCCTGGACGCCTACCGGCTGGTGCTGGCGACCGGCGGCATCGTCAAGTGGGCGATCAACTCGACGGTCACCGCGGTCGTCGTCACCTTCATGACCGTGCTGTTCTCGGCGATGGCCGCGTACGGGTTCGCGCGCACGCAGTTCCGCGGTCAGCGGGTGCTCCTGGCGGTCATCCTGGCCGGGATCATGGTGCCGCCGCAGGTGCTCATGGCGCCGCTGTTCGCGGAGATGGTCTCGCTCGGGCTGGTCGACACCTGGTGGTCGATCATCCTGCCGCAGGTGGCGGCGCCGCTGATCGTGTACATCCTCTACAAGTTCTTCCAGGACGTGCCGCTGGAGCTGGAGCAGGCGGCCTTCGTGGACGGGGCCGGGCGCTGGCGGGTGTTCTTCACGATCGTCCTGCCGCTGTCGCGCCCGGTGCTCGCGGCCGTGTCGATCTTCACGTTCATCACTACGTGGAACAACTTCCTCTGGCCGTTCCTGGTCTCGACGGACCCCAACACGATGACGCTCCCGGTCGGCCTGGCCAACGTGGTGCAGGGCACGTTCGGGCTCCGGTACGCGCAGATCATGGCCAGCGTGGTGCTCGCCGGGCTGCCGCTGCTGGTGGTCTTCGTCCTCTTCCAGCGCCAGATCATCCGAGGAGTCGCCCACACCGGCCTGGCCGGTCAGTGACACCGGGTATCCCTCCGGGGCAGCTTCTTCCGCTCCCGGAGGGACCTCAGCCGCGACGTACCGGTTTCTTCCGCTCCCCCGAAGGGGGTATTCCCCAAAGGGACCTCAGCCGCGACGCACCGGTGGTCAGAGCAGCTTGTCGAGGGTGATCGGCAGGTCGCGGACGCGCTTGCCGGTGGCGTGGTGGACGGCGCTGGCGATGGCCCCGGCGACGCCCGTGATGCTCACCTCGCCGATGCCGATCAGGCCCAGGGGCATGGTCGGGTCCGGCTCGTCCAGATAGAGGATGTCGATCGGCGGGACGTCGGCGTGCACCGGGATGTGGTAGTCGCCCAGACCCGGGTTCATGACGCGGCCGTTGCGCGGGTCGACGAGCGTCTCCTCCGACAGCGCCATGCCGATCCCCATCACGATGCCGCCCCGGAGCTGGCTGGCCGCCGTCTTCGCGTTGATCACCCGGCCCACGTCGAACACGCCGAGCCAGCGTGACAGCCGTACCTCGCCGGTGTCCGGATCGACGCGTACCTCGCAGAACTGGGCGCCGCTCGCGGCCTTGACCCAGCGCCGCCGGTCGTTGACGAACTTGGCCATGAACCTGACCTGCCCGGCCAGCGCGCCGAGGCCCGATTCGGAGCCGATCGCCGCCTCGACGGACGGCCGGCCCGCCCTGGACAGGATGGCCTCGTAGCTCTCGCCGGCGTCCGGCCGGTCGCGCCGGTAGAGCCCGCCGTCCCTGGCCTCGATCGCGGCGAGCCGCTGCCCGCGCAACGGCGAGTCGCCGGAGCGCCGGGCCAGAGCCAGCACCGACCCCTTCAGCTTCTCGCAGGCCGACAGCAGGCTGGCCGCGACGCTCGCGGTCTGCGCGGAGCCGCCCGCCATGGGCCCGGTCGGCAGGTCGGAGTCGCCGTACTCCACCCGAACCGCCTCGAACGGCACGCCCAGCTCGTCGGCGGCGATCTGCGCCTGCACTGTCGCGCCGCCCATGCCCATCTCGTGGAAGCCGCAGCGCACCACGACCGTGCCATCGGCCGAGAGCCGCACGGTGACGTTGGCCGTGAACTGCACCGACGAGTGGTAAGCCGTGGCCACCCCCATGCCGACGAGCCACCTGCCGTCGCGCATCGAGCCGGGCTCCGGCGTGCGCTCGGCCCAGCCGAACCGCTCGGCGCCCAGCGCGTACGCCTCACGCAGCTTCCGGTGCGCGAAGCGCTTGCCGTCGAGCGGGTTGCGCTCCGGCTCGTTGCGCATCCGCAGCTCGATCGGGTCGACGCCGAGCTCGCCGGCCAGCTCGTCGATCGCCGCCTCCAGCGCGAACGTACCGATGGACACGCCGGGCGCGCGCATGAACGTGTTGGGGAGCAGGTCCATCTCGACGAGTTTCTGCTGAACGAGGATGTTCTCGGCGTCGTAGAGATGATGGGACGCCTCGGTCACCGACTCGGAATTGCCGCCCGCCTTTCCGGTCCTGGTGACGCTGGTGTGGATCAGCGCGGTCAGCCTGCCGTCCTGGCCGGCGCCGAGCGCGACGCGCTGGGTCGAGGGCGTGCGCCCGCCGACCGTGCGGTAGACGCCCTCCCTGGTCAGCATCATCCGCACCGCTCTGCCGGTCGCCCGGGCGGCCAGCGCGGTCAGGATCGTGCCCGGCCAGATCGAGCCCTTGCCGCCGAAGCCGCCGCCGACGTACGGGGAGGTCATGCGTACATTCCGCTCGGGGATGCCGAACCTGACCGCGAGGTGCTTGCGCATCCAGGAGATGGCCTGGCTGCCCTCGTGCACGGTCAGCCGGTCGCCGTCCCACACGGCGGTGGTCGCGTGCGGCTCGATCGCGTTGTGGTTGTGGGGCGGGGTGGTGAAGCGCAGGTCCACCGAGACCGGCGCCACCGCCAGGGCCGCCTCCGCGTCACCCTTCTTGGCGCTGCCCGGCCCCATGATGCTGTTCGGCTGCGGCTTGGCGTTCGCCTCCTCCGCGGCGAAGTCCACCACGGCCGGGAACTCCTGGTAGGTCACCTCGACCAGGCTCGCGCCGTGCCGCGCCGCCTCCAGGCTCTCCGCGACGACGACCGCCACCGGCTGGCCGTCCCAATGCACCTCGTCGGTGTTGAGGTAATTGACCGAGGTGCCGGAGACCATCGTGCTCAGGTCGAGCATGCTCCGCGCGGGCGCCGGCTTCAGCACGGGCGCGTTCAGATGGGTGAGCACCGACAGGACGCCCGTCACCGCCTCGGCCGCCTTGACGTCGATGCCGGTGATCCGGCCGCGGGCGACCGTCGCGTGCACCAGGGCGGCGTAGGCGAGGTCCGGGTACGGGAACTCGGCCGCGAACCGGGCCTTGCCCGTCGTCTTCTCCGGGCCGTCGACCCGGTCGATGCCCCGGCCGACCGCCCGCTCGCGCGGCGGGCTCTGCTTCTCGGTGGTGGTGGTCATGCCAGGCTCCCGTCGCTGAGCCGCCGCAGCGTCGCCACGATCGTCCGTTGGGCCAGCTCGATCTTGAAGGTGTTGTCCGGCCGGCCGACCGCCGGCTCCAGCTCCGCCTGGGCCGCCCGGCGGAACGACTCCTCGGTGGCCGGGGCGCCGAGCAGGACCGACTCGGCCTGGCGGGCCCGCCACGGCTTGGCCGCCACGCCGCCGAGCGCCAGCCGTACCTCCGACACGACCCCGTCCGTGACCTCCAGCGCCGCGGCGACCGACACCAGGGCGAACGCGTACGAGGCCCGGTCACGCACCTTGCGATAGCAGGAGGGCGCCGTCAGCGCCGGCACCTCGACCGCGGTGATCAGCTCGTCGGGCTCCAGCGCCGTCTCCAGGTGCGGCGTGCCGCCGGGCAGCCGGTGGAAGTCGGCCATCGGCACGCGACGCAGGCCGCGTACGCTCTCCACCTCCACGGTGGCGTCGAGCGCGGCGAGCGCGACGCACATGTCCGAGGGGTGCGTGGCGATGCAGTCGTCGCTCGTGCCGAGGATCGCGTGGTTGCGGTTGAAGCCGCCGATCGCGTCGCAGCCGCTGCCGGGCACGCGCTTGTTGCAGGCCGACGCGCCGTCGTAGAAGTAGGGGCAGCGGGTGCGCTGCAGCAGGTTGCCGCCCACCGTGGCCATGTTGCGCAGCTGCGCCGACGCGCCCGCGAGCAGCGCCTGCGACAGCAGCGGAAAGCGGGTCGTGATCAGCCGGTGAGCGGCCAGGTGGCTGTTGCGCACCAGCGCCCCGACGCGCACGCCGCCGCCGGGCAGCTCCTCGATCTCGGTCAGCGGCAGGCGGGTGATGTCGACCACCGTGTCGGGCCGCTCGATGTCCTCGCGCATCAGGTCGACGAGGTTCGTCCCGCCGCCGAGGAACTTCGCGTTGGGCTCCGTCGCGATCGCGCGGACGGCCGTCGCCACGTCGGGCGCGCTGACGTACGCGAACGGCTTCATCGCGCGACCTCCTTGATGGCGTCGACGATCCCGTTGTACGCGCCGCAGCGGCACAGGTTGCCGCTCATGCGCTCCCTGATCTCGGCCTCCGACAGCCCGGTGGTGCCGGGCTCGGTGACCGCGCTGGGCATCCCCGCCCCGTGCTCGGCCAGCATGCCGATCGCCGAGCAGATCTGGCCGGAGGTGCAGTAACCGCACTGGAAGCCGTCGTGCTCGATGAACGCCCGCTGGATCGGGTGCGTGATCCCCTCGATGGTGGTGATGTCGCGGTCCTCGTACTGCACCGCGAGGGCCAGGCAGGAGTTGATCCGCTCGCCGTCGACCAGCACCGTGCAGGCGCCGCAGGCGCCCTGGTCGCAGCCCTTCTTCGTGCCGGTCAGGCCGAGGTGCTCGCGTAGCGCGTCGAGCAGGCTGACCCATGGTTCGAGCTCGAGCGAACGGGTTACGCCGTTCACCCGCATCCGCAGCGTGACCACATTGCCCTCCGAATGATGCGCGTCAGTTGAGGGCGACGTTAACAGGACGGTGTAATCTTAACAAGAGGACGACGTTTCCTTATCTTGCTCGTATGCTTGGCTCAACCATGACGCGATCGGCGTTTCTCCGGGCCAGGCGCCCGGAGCACAAGCAGCAGCGGCGCGAGGAGATCCTCGCCGCCGCTCGTCGGCTTGCCACTGAATCAGGGGTTCGCAACGTCAGCTTGGGCGGGGTCGCGGCGGCGGTCGGACTGGCGAAGTCCAACGTGGTGCGATATTTCGGGACCCGGGAGGAGATCTACCTCGAACTCACCGTCGAGGAGTGGATCGGCTGGGCGGACGAGGTCGCGGCCCGGCTCGCCACGGCCGCCGGTCCGGACGACGTGGTCGCCGCGCTGACCGACACGCTGGCCGAGCGAACGCTCTTCTGCGACCTGCTGGGCCACGTCTCGATCACGTTGGAGCACAACATCTCGGTCCCGGCGGCTCGTGCCTTCAAGCGGGCCGTGCACAGCGCGATCGACGACCTGGGAGCGCGCGTCGCTCTGGCCTACCCCGGCCTGACCACCGGTGAGGGGGTCGAGCTGGCCGGGGCGGCCGCCGCGCTGGCGGGCACGCTCTTCCCGATGTCGAACCCGCCGCCCGCCCTGCGTGAGCTCTACGCCCAGGACCCCGACATCGCCGCCCGCTGCCTGCCGTTCCAGCCGACGATGAAGCGCATGCTCGCCGCCCTCGCCGCCGGACTGCCCACACAGCGCTGACCCGCGCCGGGTTGACCGCGCCGGGCGGGCCGCCGTCGGGTTGGCGGTGCTGGGCGGGTCAGGGCGGCGCGGGTCAGGGTGGGCAGGTCAGGGTGTGGCGAGTGCCTCGGTCGGGGAGAGGCGGGAGGCGCGGATCGCCGGGTACAGTCCGGCGACGGCGCCGATGGCCAGGGTGGCCGCGAGCCCGCCGGCCGTCGCCCACGCGGGGATCACCGCGGGCCACCCCTGGTACAGCGCGTACCCCATGGTGACGCCGGTGCCGAGGAGCACCCCGCCCGCCCCGCCGAGCGCCGAGAGCAGCAGCGACTCGGCGAGGAACTGTGTACGGATCTGCCCGCGCGTCGCGCCGAGCGAGCGGCGCAGGCCGATCTCGGAGCGCCGTTCGAGCACCGAGATGACCATGGTGTTGGCCACCCCGACCCCACCGACCAGCAGCGCGACCGCGCCGACGCCCAGCAGCAGCCCGGTGAACGCCTGGCTGGTCGCCTGCTTGGCGGCCAGCGCGTCGGACGGCCGCGAGACGTCGACCTCGTTGGGCGCCTCCGGGTTGGCCGTGCCCGCCAGCACCGAGCGTACGGTCTCCAGCTTCGACTCCTCCGCGCGGGTGTAGAGGGTCGTCGGATAGCCGTCGAAGTCCAGCTTCGCCTCCGCGACGGGCCAGCCGACCAGCACCGCGGTGTCCAGCTCGTCGGCGAGCGGCACCGGGTCGAGTACGCCGACGACCGTGAACCGCTTGCCGCCCACGACCACCTGCGTGTCCGGCCCCGCCGCGCCCACCCCGAGCCGCTGGGCCGCGCTCGACCCGAGCACCGCGGCCGGGTAGCGCTGGGTGGCCGCGTTGAGCCAGGTGCCGCTGCGCAGCGTCGCGCCCACCGTGGCCGGCAGGTCGAGCCGGGCGGCGTAGGTGTTGATGCCGTTGGTCTGCGCCTTGGGCACCTCCTCCGACCGGTAGACCTTGGCCGCGCTGACCTTCCCGGCCGCCGAGACGGCCTGGACCGGCCCGATCCGCTCGATCATCGCCTCCGCCTCGACCGGCATCTTGGCCGGCTCGCCCATCAGCGTCTGCCCGGAGGAGACGGTGAGCAGGTTGGTGCCGAGAGCCGAGAGCGTGCGGTCGAGTTCGGCTCCCGACGAGGATGAGATGCCGACCACGCCGATCATGGCCGCGATGCCGATGGCGATGCCGAGCGCGGACAGGAAGGCCCGCAGCGGGCGGGTCCGCAGGCCGACGGCGCCGACCCGCAGCACATCGCCCGACCGCATCCTGGCCGGGGTGAGCTTCGGCAGTCCCGCGTGCTCGACGACGGCCGCCATCAGGCCACTCTCTCTTCGGCCGCGGAGTCGGCGACGATCTGGCCGTCGCGCATCCGTACCTGCCGGGGCAGGCTCGCGGCGATCTCCCGGTCGTGCGTGATGATCACGATGGTGGTGCCGGCCGCGTTCAGGTCGTGCAGCAGGTCCATCACCCCGGCGCCCGAGACGGAGTCCAGGGCGCCGGTCGGCTCGTCGGCCAGGAGGAGCGGGGGATCACCCGCCACGGCCCTGGCGATGGCCACGCGCTGCCGCTCGCCGCCGGACAGTTCGTGCGGCTCGTGGTCGAGGCGGTGACCGAGCCCGACCCGCTCCAGCGCGGTCGCGGCCCGCCGCCGTCGCTCGGCGCGCCCGATGCCGGTGTAGACGAGGCCGTCGGCCACGTTGTCGATCGCCGGGACCTTGGCGGCGAGGTGGAAGTGCTGGAAGACGAAGCCGATGCGGGTGGCCCGCAGTGCGGAGAGCCGGCCGTCCGACAGTTTCGCCACGTCGTAGCCGTCGATGCGGACGGTTCCCGAGGACGGGCGGTCGAGGGTGCCGACGACGTTGAGCATCGTCGACTTGCCCGAGCCGGACGGGCCGACGATCGCGACGAGCTCACCGCGCTCGATCTCCAGGGACACCTTGTCCAGCGCGGTGACGCCGCCGGGATAGGAGCGGGTGACGTCAATTAGAGAAATCATCGGGGCATCCCGACGCTCATGCCCTCGGTGAGGCCGTCGCCGGAGATCTCGACCCGGCCGCCAGAGAACAGACCTGTCTTCACACCGACATATCGGGACTTGCCGCCTTCGACGACCTCCACGCCGTACCCGCCTTCCTGGAGCGCCACGAGCGCGGCGATCGGCACGGTCAGCACGTTCTTGCGTTTCGACGCCGTGAACGTCACGTCCACCGCGGCCTGGTCCAGCCCCTTGGCGGCCCGCTGCTTACCGAGGGAGACCAGCGCCTCCACCCGCGTCTCGGGCTCCGCGCCCTGCCCGTCGCCCGGTTCGATGACGGTGGCGACCTCGGTGACCTTGCCGGACACGGTCTTGCCGTCGGGCAGCGTGACCGATGCCTTGGCGCCCTTCTTCGCCACCCGCTGGTCCTCCGTCTCCAGCTTGACGGTGATCACCTTGTCGGTGCCGGTGTAGGAGAGCACCTTCTGGCCCGGCGCGGTGGGCTGGCCGGCCTCGGCCTCCAGGCTGTCCACGCGTACCTTGCCGGCGGCGAAGACGACCCGGCCGAGCTCGACGACGCCGGTCTCGTCGAGGTTGCGGTCCTCCTGCCATTCTCTGACCGCGTCGGCCGTGGAGTCGGTGTACTCGTCGTCGACGGTGAAGCCGTCGTAGCCGAGGGCCTTGAGGTTGCGTTCGAGCTGCTCGACGTCCTTGCCCTCGGTGCCGATCCGCAGGTCGCGGTAGGCGGGCGTGGTGCCGTACATCAGCACCACCGGTTTGGCGTCGAGCCGGTACAGGGACTTGCCCCTGCCGACCGTGTCACCGCTGTCCGGCAGCCAGGTGACCGTGCCCGGCTTCCTGCTCACCGCCGTGGTGGTCGGTCCGTAGCCGAGGTCGCCGTCGGCCTCCCGCGTGTCGAGCAGCGTCTGCCTGGTCACCGTGGTGGTGGCGGGCGGCAGGGCGCCGGCCGTCTTGCCCGCCGCCCGGTCGCCGCCCAGGAGGCCCATGCCGTTCACGGCCGCGCCGGCCGTACCGATGACGGCGAGCGCGAGGAGCAGGCCCGCGACCCGCCTGCCGCGCCCGCGGCGGCGGCGCGGGCGATCCCCGCCCGCCGCCGCCTTGTCGTCGAGGGTGGCTGTGGACATCAGGAGCCGCCCTGGCCCATCTGGGGCAGGAACTCCTTCGAGCACTTCTCCTGCGCGGCCTTGAAGTCCGGGTCGTCGCCGGCCTCACCGGTCATGCGCAGCGCGCCGCCGTCAGGGTCGGGGAAGGCCTCGACGCCGTTGTCCCGCATGCACTGGGAGAACTTGCGCATCTGCTCGGCCATCTTGGGGTCCACCTTCCCGCCCGGGCCACCGCCGTTCGGCGCGTACTCCTTGCAGGCCTCCTGCGCCTTCCGCGCCGTCTCCGGGGAGATGCTCTTGTCCATCTTGAGCATGACCCCCTTGCCGGGTTCGGGGTCGTCCATGGGGACGCCGTTCTCGCGCATGCACTGGGCGAACTTGAGCCCCATCCCCGCCCGGTCCACGCTGGCCGAGGCGCTGGGGGCGGCGGCAGGTTTGCCGCTGCTCACCGATGCCACGTCGGAGCCCGCCGGGTCGTTCGCGCCGCAGCCCGCCAGGGCCAGCGTCAGTGCGAGCGGGATCGCGGCCAGGATGCCTCGTCGTCTCATGGTCTCCTCTTTCTTGCAGCTCGGGTGTACGAGACGAAAGCCAACAGCGCACGCCGTTTCCCCGGCGTTTCCATGGGTGCTAACGCCGAACAAACAGCGCAACCGGCACGATCGCCCCAGTACATGACCGAAGGGGACGAGGGCGCGATGCGGGTGCTGGTGGTCGAGGACGAGCGCATGCTCGCCGACGCGATAGCCGAGTGGCTGCGCGAGGAGACGCACGCGGTCGACACCGCGCACGACGGGGAGGCGGCGTTGGAGCGCATCGCGGTCAACGACTACGACGTGGTCGTCCTGGACCGTGATCTGCCGCTCGTCCATGGTGACGACGTCTGCCGGGAGCTGGTGGAGTCCGCGTCGACCGCGCGGGTGCTGATGCTCACCGCCGCCGCCGAGATCGGCGACCGGGTGACCGGGCTCTCCCTCGGCGCCGACGACTACCTGGCCAAGCCGTTCGCCTTCCCCGAGCTCGCGGCCCGCGTCCTGGCGCTCGGTCGGCGCTCGCGTCCGGCCGCGCCACCGGTGCTGCGGCGCGCGGGGATCACCCTCGATCCCGCGCGCCGGGAGGTGTTCAGGAACGGCAGGTACGTGCCGCTGTCGAAGAAGGAGTTCGCCGTGCTGGCCGAGCTGCTGCTCGCCGATGGGGCCGTGGTGCCCGCCGAACACCTGCTGGAGAAGGCGTGGGACGAGCACGCCGACCCGTTCACCAGCGCGGTCCGCCTGACCATCCTCAAGCTGCGCCGCAAGCTCGGCGAGCCGCCGGTCGTGGAGACCGTGTCGGGAGTGGGGTACCAGATTCCATGACCACTCCCACGCTCCGCAGCAGGCTCACCCTTGTGTACAGCACGCTGTTCTTCGTCGCGGGACTGACGCTGCTCGGCGTCACGTACTTGCTGTTCAACCAGCAGCTCGAGCAAAAGACGGTATCCATCATCGTCAGAGGCGGAGGTCCCGGCTCGCTGGACACCAACACGGGCTCGCTGGACGGCGACAAGGCCATGAACTGGATGAAGCAGCAGCAGAGCCTGCTGCGCGGCGCCGCGACCACCTCGCTGCTCACCCAGGGCGCGATCGCGCTGGTCGTGGTCGGCGGCGCGGCGTCGGGTGTGGGGTGGCTGGTCGCCGGACGGGTGCTCACGCCGCTGCGCCAGGTGACCGAGACCGCGCGGCGGATCGCGGCCGCGCCGGTCGCCGAGCGCGGTCTGCACGAGCGGATCGCGCTGAACGGTCCGGCCGACGAGGTGAAGGAGCTGGCCGACACCTTCGACACCATGGTCGAACGGCTGGACCACTCCTTCGACGGGCAGCGCAGGTTCGTCGCCAACGCCTCGCACGAGCTGCGCACCCCGCTGACGCTGAACCGCGCGCTGGTGGAGCTGGCCATGCATCGCCGTACGGCCTCGGCCGACGTCAAGCAGCTCGGCGAGAGCCTGCTGGAGATCAACGCCCGGCACGAGCGGCTCATCTCCGGGCTGCTACTCCTGGCCCGCGCCGAGCACGAGATCGGCGATCGGTCACCCGTGGATCTGGCCGACGTGGTGAGTCACGTGATCGCGCAGGCCACCGCCGAGGCCACGGAGTCGAAGATCACCCTGCACGAGGCGGCCGGGCCCGCGCCGACCAGCGGGGACGCGCTCCTACTCGAACGGCTGGTGCACAACCTGGTCGAGAACGGAATCCGGCACAACATCGACGACGGCACCGGCTGGGTGCGGGCCGCCAGCCGCATCGCGTATGACGGCCGCGTCGAGGTGGAGGTCAGCAACACCGGTCCGGCTGTGCCGCCGTACGAGATCCCGACGCTGTTCAAGCCCTTCCGCCGGCTCGGCCCCGAACGCGTGGTCACGGCCAAGAGCGCGGGGCTGGGGCTGTCCATCGTGCGCTCGATCGCGCTCGCGCACGGCGGCGAGGTCTCGGCCCGTCCCCGCGAAGGCGGCGGCCTGATCGTGACGGCCACCCTGCCACGCCAGAGCCCGGCCCACCACTAGACCCGTGCCCGCTCACTGGGCACTGCCCGGAGCAGTAGGCAATGCTCCACGCATCTGGGCCGATGCGCCGGAGATCATCGACCGCCGGCGACGTGAAGACGACGTCGGACACCTGTCACATCACTCGTCGTCCGGGAGGGCGGCCAGCGACTCGCGAGTATGCCCGAAAGCGGCGATTACCTCATCGAGCGAGACTCGCTCTCCCGTATCCGTGACCGACCGGGCAAGTACAAGCGCCAAATCACGCAGATCGGCCCCCGCCTCCTCCAACTCGTTGAGTCGGCGCATGCTCACCACGGCCGCCACCGACGCGACCGTCCGCTCACCCTCCAGCACCATGCGAATGGCTTCTTCCTTGAACTCCGGCGAGAACTGCCTACGACGCCTCGTCACGTACCCACCTCTTCCAGACTTCTGTCAGCTTGTAGCCGACTGTCCGGAATCTGCTGGGCATCTCACGGTTGCTGCCGTCACTCACTTTGTCGCCCGGCAATCCAGCTGATCAACCAGCCCAGACCAACTCGTAGATGGTGATCAGCTCAGCTTTTTCATCGACGTGGAAGTGAAGCAGGCCGTAATCACCAAAGGTGGCCTGCCGGTAATCCGTACGTCCGGGATACAGCACCTGCGCATCCCACGGCTCCTCCAGCAGATCGGCCGTCCGCTCAACCAGAGCCGTCAGGGCAGCATCGGGGAAG
Source organism: Nonomuraea sp. NPDC048901 (assembly GCF_040649695.1). Taxonomy (NCBI): domain Bacteria; kingdom Bacillati; phylum Actinomycetota; class Actinomycetes; order Streptosporangiales; family Streptosporangiaceae; genus Nonomuraea; species Nonomuraea sp. NPDC048901. The sequence continues at coordinate 677,924 of NZ_JBEZFW010000001.1, forward strand.
TCCTTCATCCTCGCCACCGCCGAAGAAGACAGAACCGGGCGAAAGCTCACGTACGCCGCGCCCGAGCCAGGCGCTCTTCCCAGTCGGGAATCGCCTCCTCAAACGCCATGACCTCGCCTGCGCCCCGGGCCGCCTCCTCAGCACGCTGATCGTAGGTGGGATCGGAGAAGGCGATCGAGTTCAGCCACCACAGGTTGAGGACCTCGGGCAGGCGATGGTATTCACCCGGCTCACGAGCTGCCTCCCACGCCTCGTGATACTGGGCCAGGAACACCGGACGCCACTTCTCCGGCAGCGCCCGAAGAATCGCTTCCGGGTCGTACCGAGGATCATGGACAGGCTGCGCGCTCATCCCCCCACGTTACCCGTCGGCTCCCCTCGCGCCCCAGAATCCGCACCATCTGAGAGGTCACTCCACTACAGGGGGCAGACGCCTTGTCGATCAGCTCCCGGGATTCATGAGGAGCAAGCTCATTCCGCCACCGCCGCCTTCCGTGAGGACTGTGCCCCCATAGCCAGGCCTTGCGCTCCGGAGGTCGGGTTGCCATCGAATCACCGGCTTACTGCAGCTTGACGCGACTCTGGAGCCTGCTCTCGGCCTGAAGGTTTCCGGTCAGTTCCTCCAAGGTCGCCCCGCAACGGACATTCGACAGCCCGCTGTCTCTGGGCACGAGGTTGGCGCGGATCGCGACCCAGCCGTCGGCCATGCCGATGATCTGCCATCCGGGGAACCTGCTGAGCACTTGCTGCAAGGTCAGGTTCATGGTTGCACTCCTGCGATCAGCGGCGAGTGCGAATGAGATCTGCGCAGTTCCGCGTAGCGCAGGGCGATGCGCCGTGCTGCTCTTTCTGGCTCTGGAAGCGGGTGCCTGGCATAGATGGCGCGCTTCCGGTTCGGCTCCCAGCCCGTACGCCACCAGAACCCGTCATGGTGACACCAGACGACGAGCCCGACCCACACGGAGACCAGCGCGATCCCGTAGCCGTCGTGTACGTCGCCAGGGACGTTCAGGTGGATTAACTCCCGCTGCAACTGCTCAGCCGCGTCCAGCGACGTAATGACCTCAGGGCCGGGCCGCGCGTGCTGTGGGTACATCCACCTACCTCCAGTGACTTCGGTGCCAGTACGCCAAGTGAAGCCAGGCCGACGGGACCTTTGAACTTCGCCGCAGCCCGTTGTCGGGACGTGTTGAGCCACCGAGAAACGTCCCAAGACGGCCTTGAAACGTCCCGGACGTTCGCGTCCAATGGAATGCGTGAACGAGCGGCTACGCACAGCAATGCTTCGCCACGGGGTGGCCCTGGAGGGCCTGGCCGAGACGTGTGGCGTCGAACCCAAGACGGTCGAACGCTGGATCAACACAGGCCGGGTTCCACACCGTCGGCACAGGTGGGCGGCGGCGAAACTGCTGACCGCTGACGAGACGTACCTGTGGCCTGACGTGCTGGAAAGCAGCGAGGCGCGCCGGGGCAGGGCGAACCGGTCGGAACTCGTAGAGGTCTTCCCCGACCGCGCCAGCGTGCCTCGTGAGCTGTGGCTACGGCTCCTCACCGACGCTCAGGAGCGGGTGGACGTCCTGGTCTTCTCAGGGACGTTCTACGCTCAGACACAACCCAAGATCGCCCGATTGCTGATTGAGATCGCGCGGTGTGGTGTTGCCGTCAGGTTGTGCTTCGGCGACCCCAGCGCACAGTCTGTGGAGACGCGAGATCGCGAGGAAGGACTCGGCGGAACGCTGGCCGCCAAGATCCGCTCATCCCTGACGTACTACCGGGCGCTGCCCGACCTGGATGGCTGCGAGATACGGCTTCACTCCACGACACTGTATGCCTCGCTGTTCCGCTACGACGATGACATCCTGGTCAACCCGCACGCGTACGGCGAACCGGCGTCGGCAAACCCGACCTTTCACTTCCGCCGCCTCGACGGCGGGACGATAGCCGACCACTACATGTCATCGTTCGAGCGAGTCTGGGCCGGAGCCGTTCCGTGGTCCGGCGCGGAGATCTGAAAGGCATCCCACATGGGACGAGTCGAGTACTGGAACGACCCGAACGCCCCGAAGGCGAACAGCCTGGTGCCGGCCTGCGGGACGGTCACCGTGGACGACGCGGGCCGCATCCTCATGCAGTGCCGGCGGGACACCGGTCAGTGGGCGTTGCCGATGGGCAAGATGGAGATCGGCGAGACGCCCTCGCAGTGCGCCGTGCGGGAGACCGAGGAGGAGACCGGCGTTCGTGTCGAGCCGGTCGGCATCCTCGGAATCTACTCCGACCCCGGCCACATCGTGGCCTACACGGATGGGGAGGTCCGCCAGGAGTACGAGGTCATGCTGATCGCCCGTCCGGTCGGCGGCCGGCCCGAGGCCAATGATGAGGCGAGCGACGTGCGGTGGGTCGAGCCGGGCGAGTTGCGCATGCTGGACATTCATCCGACTCAGTGGCGGCAGCTCAACGACTACCTGGAGCAGAGGCATTCCCACGTCGATTGAGCTAAGCCAGCTCGGAACGGTCGTGTCCCGTACGACGTTAGGGGCGCGGTCCGAAGCCCTGGTCGGCGAGCCAGGTGGCGCAGAGGCTTGGCCAGGTGGACGCGGCCAGGTCGCTCTGGGCGAGCCCGAGCCTGTGCTTGCCCTCGGGAAAGACATGCAGCTCGTACGGCCTGCCCGCGCGACCGAGCGCGTCGGCGAAAGAAGCTAATAGCTATAACCGATATAGAGAGACTCTCAAGGAACCGACATGGCGCTGATGAGCCCTTGATGACGAGCAGGATCAAGGACGTCCACGAGCATCCAAAGCGAACAGATCAACTTCGGCTCCAGCGAGGTCAGCCGGCCCAGAGGAGGTCGATGATGCGCAAGGCCCGGGTCTCCTCATCGAGGATGAACGTCATCATGCCTTGGCCGTTATCTCCGAAGAAGGCGTGCCTCACCGCGGACTGACCAGGGCGCTCCGCGACCGCGTCCCACGGATCGCGGAGGAGTTCAAGAAGACGCTCCAGCAGCGGGCCGTCACGGACCTCCTCGGGAAGACCGTTCAGCTCGTAGAGGGCGCGTCCGTGGAAACCGTCGAACTTGTAGCTCACACCCGGCCTTCCCACTCCGGCGGGGTGTAGCGCGTGAACATCTCTGTACGGTTCTGGAGAGCGTCCTGGACGGCTTCCTCGTAGCCCGGACGGGCGTAGGCGATCGCACGCAGGCGCCACTGACGCAACAGCGTCTGCACCTGCTTGAAGCGGGCCAAGTCGTGCGCGGCCTCCAAAGCCTCGTCGTACTCCGCCCGGAACAGGGCACGGTGCGACGGCGGAAGCGCCTCGAAGATCGCGGCCGGATCCTCACCTGGATCACGACGCGCAACGGGCTCCACAGGCTGAGCGGTCATACCGACCAACCTATCTTCCCGAGCATGAAAGCGCGCCCATCATGCTCTCGCTCAGTCACCCCCAGTCGCGCCTGTCGCTGTAGCTTTTGTGAAGTACGGTTGAGTCAACTATAGTTCGGTCAACTATACTTCGACTCATGCGGAAGCCTCAGCATGTGTTCGGCCGTGAGCGAGAGTGGGCGGGCCTGGTCTCGTTCGCTTCGGAAGCGGGCCCGGGAGCTCGGCTCGGTGTGGTGAGCGGCCGCCGCCGCCAAGGGAAGAGTTATCTCCTGCAGGCCTTGGCGAGCAGCATGGGCGGCATCTACTTCCCCGCGCTCGAGGTGACGGAGGCGGTGGCGTTGCGCCTCTTCGCGGACGAACTGATCAGATTCACCGGCGCGCCTGTTCCGGCCTTCCGCGATTGGATCGACGCCATCCCCTACCTCTTCGGGGTCGTGCGCGATCGGGCGGTGCCTGTCGTTTTTGATGAGTTTCCGTATCTTGTCAAGGCATCCCCAGAGCTTCCCTCGATCATCCAGCGGGAGTTGGGTCCTGGCGGCTCCGGAGCCGCCAGCACGGCCAGGGTGCTGCTCTGCGGTTCAGCGATGTCGGTGATGGGCGGTTTGTTGTCCGGTACGGCTCCGCTACGCGGACGCGCGGGACTGGAAATGGTCATCAGGCCCTTCGACTACCGCCAGGCCGCCCGCTTTTGGGGGATCAGCGACCCGCGTCTGGCGGCCCAGGTACACGCGGTGGTGGGTGGGACACCGGCCTACCGGAAGGAGTTCGTCCGTGGTGATGTCCCGGCTGGGCCGGCGGATTTCGACGACTGGGTGATCAGATCCGTGTTGAACGCCGAGGTCCCGTTGTTCAGGGAGGCCCGCTACCTGTTGGCGGAAGAGACGGAGATCCGCGACCCGTCGCTCTACCACTCCGTCCTTGCCGCCGTCGCCGACGGCAACACGACGTCAGGGGGAATCGCCGGCTACGTGGGGCGGAAGTCCAACGAGATCGCGCATCCGCTCCGCGTCCTGGAAGACAGCCATCTCCTGGTCAAAGAGCGCGATCTCTTCCGGCCGAACCGCGGCTACTACCGGGTGGCCGAACCGCTCATCACGTTCTATCAGGCGATCATGGTCAGGGAGTGGGCGCGGTTGGAGCGCGGGGACGCGGCGACGGTGTGGCGGGGCAGCAGGGCACGCTTCCTGTCGCAGGTCGTCGGCCCCCATGTCGAGATGCTCTGCCGCGAGTACGCCCTGCATGCCGATACCGCGGCCGGTGAGGTGGGGAGTGGAGTCGTACCCGATCCCGCCAATCGCACGCAGATCCAGGTCGATGTCGCTGTTCTGGCGCCCGCGGATCACGGACGCCCGCGACGGGTTCTCTCACTGGGCGAGGTCAAGTGGGACATGGTCATGGGAGCCGAGCATGTGGCCCGGCTCCGGCGCGCGCGCGATCTGCTCACGGCAAAGGGGTACGACACCCGCGACACGGTGCTCACGTGTTATTCGGGCGCCGGGTTCACCCGGGACCTCGGCGCCGAACCAGGGAGCGACGTGCACCTGATCACACTTGACGACCTCTACGGTTGATCGCCAGCTTGCAACGGTCGTGTCCTGTGCGGCGCTTTAGCCTCTAACGCGCAGGTCAGCGTACGGATTCGCCGATAGAAGCCAGGTGGTTACGCCCTGGTTATGGCGAATCGATCACAGTCGTCGGTCAGAAACCCTTCGACGACGGGACGCCATGCGAAGATCACTCCTGCCGGCTCTAGCGCTGACCTTGCTCGCGGTCCTCCTGATGCCCACCGCGCCGGCCGCCGCGCGGACATCGGGGATCGATTGGCAGCCGTGCGATCAGGACGCCACCGCCGAGTGCGGCACCCTGACCGTGCCCATCGATTGGGCCACGCCCGGGAGCGGCACCATTGACCTGGCATTGGCCAGGCGCAAGGCCACCGACGCCACGAAGCGGATCGGCTCGCTGGTGGTCAACCCCGGTGGCCCGGGCGTCTCGGGCGTGGATTTCGCCCTCTTCTCGGATCGTTTCCTGAGCGCCGAGCTCACGAAAAGCTTTGACATCGTCGGCTTCGACCCGCGCGGGGTGGGCCGCAGCCATCCCGTCGTGTGCTCCAGCGCCCTGCTGCGCGCGATGCCGGACACTCTCATGAGGAGCCAGGCCGACTTCGCGGCCCGCATCGCCTACAACAAGCGGCTCCGCGAGGACTGCGAGGCCAGGACCGGGCCGCTGTTCGACCATGTCAGCACGGTGAGCGTGGTGCGTGATCTGGAGGCCATCCGCGCCGCGCTGGATGAGGAGCGGGTGACGTTCTACGGGGTCTCGTACGGAACGCTGATCGGCCAGCAGTACGCCGAGCGATATCCCGGCAGAGTGCGGGCACTGGTCCTCGACAGCAACTTCGACCACAGCCTGGGCACCGGCGCCTACCTCGACACCGCCGCCATCAACGCGGAGAGCGCCTTCGACGAGTTCGCCGACTGGTGCGCCAAGAACGCGACGTGCCCGCTGCACGGCAAGGACGTGCGCGCCTTCTGGGCGAAACTCCTGGCCCGCGCCGACCGCGGCGAACTACACCAGCCAGGACAGCCGGATATTCCACTCACCAGCTGGGATTTGATCGACCAGGCCTTCGGCGCCTTCTACGGGCCGTACTGGACGGAACTGGCCGAGTCACTGCTGGCCACGGACACCGCGGCTGCGGCGAAGACGCCGTCGGGCGAGGCAAGCCAGGCCGAGGAGCTGTCGCCGTTCCCGCGGGCGGTCTTCTGCCAGGACTTCTCCTTTCCCGTCCGTGACTACCGCGAGTACGCCGCGCGCCTGGATCGCCAGCGCGCCCTTGCGCCGGACATGCGTTACAACCCCGCCGCGTTGTACGCGATCGCCGCATGCCTGGACTGGCCCACGCCGATCCCTAACCCTCAACACCGCTTGAACGTTGACGGCACACCGCCCATCCTGGTGGCCAACGCGCTCTACGATCCCGCCACCAGCTACCTGTGGGCGGCCGGTGTGGCGGGCCAGATAGGGCGCGAGGCGGCGCTGCTCACCTACGAGGGCTGGGGGCACGGCGTCTATGGCCGTAGCGACTGCGTCACAGGCGCGATGAACCGCTACCTGATCTCGCTGACCGTGCCCACCGCCGCGGGAAGCCGCTGCCCCGCGATCCCCCCGCCCGCCGTCGGGCTGAACCGATCGCCATCAGGTGTACAGCAGTTCCTGGTCGAGTAGCACGGGCCTCGCCGTCGCGCACGGCCACGCCGCCCTCGACCATCGCCGGCTGCTGAAGATCGGTAGGGTCCCCGGTGGTCGCTCGCCCTGCCGCGTCACGCTCACAGGAGCAGGCCGAACAGCCGGGTCATGCGCTCCCAGTGCTCGCTGGAGGGGTTCTTGAGATCGGGTTCGACGATCTTGAACGCCTGGGCGAGCGCCATGGACAGCCCGCCCGCCACGGCGGGCAGTCGGGCCTCGGCGTCCACGCTGAGCGACAGGTCGAGCGGCGGCAGCGCGGTGAGCTGCTCCAAAATCGGCGTCAGCTCCAGCTCCTCGTCGAGGTCGCGGAAGCCGTGCATGTTCTCCTGCAGGCCCTTGGTGATGGGCAGGTCCCATGGCTGGATGATGTCGCGCCTGTTCTCCTTGGCCGCGGCTTCGGCGACGACGAGCATGTCGTACAGCTTGCTATTGACGAAGTCGTTGAAGCGCTTGAGGTCGTTCTTGTCCACGTTGAGTCCTGCGGCGGCGCGGAAGAAGCGCTCGAACCTGGAGTGTGCCATGACCGGCATGTGGATCACCGTCTCCTCTGTCGATTTTCTGTGGTGGTGAACCGTTCGTACACCAGGCGTACGGCCATGGCGCCCTCCCCTACCGCGGAGGCGACCCGCTTGACCGATCCGCTGCGGACGTCGCCCACGGCGAAGACGCCCATGTGGTCGGTCTCCAGGGGAAGCAGTGCGTTCCAGGTGGTGCGCTGTCCCGTGATGACGAAGCCGCGGTCGTCGAGCGGCACGGCGCCCTCCAGCCACTTGGTGTGTGGGTCGGCGCCGATGAAGACGAACATCGCCCTGGTGGCGATCTCCAGGGACTTCCCCGTGCGCCGGTTGTGGACGCGGACGCCGGTCAGCGTGCCGTCGCCGATGAGCTGGCGTACCTCGGTGTTGAGCATGATCTCGATGCCGGGCGTGCGGTCGAGCTCGTCGGCGAGGTAGTGGGACATGCTGGCGCGCACGTCGTCGCCGCGTACGAGCACCCGCACCGACGAGGCGTTCCTGGCCAGGTAGAGTGCCGCCTGACCGGCGGAGTTGCCGCCGCCGACGATGACCACCGGCGAGTCGCTGCACATGCGCAGCTCGAAGGGCGTCGCCGCGTAGTAGACGCCGGATCCCTCGTACTTCTCCAGCTCGGGGACGTCGAGCTTCCGGTAGCGGGCGCCGGTGGCGATGATCAGGGCGTGGCCCTTGATGGTGTTGCCGTCCTCGACGAGGACGCTGTAGAAGCCGTCGTCCGGCTGCAGGCCGGTCGCCTCGGCCGGGACGGTCAGCGCCGCGCCGAACTTCCGCGCCTGGATGACGGCGCGCTCGGCGAGCTCGGCGCCCGAGATGCCGGAGGGGAAGCCGAGGTAGTTCTCGATGCGGGAGGAGGTGCTGGCCTGCCCGCCCGTGGCCACGGCGTCGAGTACGACGGTCGTCAGCCCTTCCGAGGCCCCGTACACGGCGGCGGCCAGACCGGCCGGGCCGGCGCCCACGATGACCAGGTCGCAGACGCCGTCGCCGGGCACCGGGGCGGGCAGGCCGATCGCCTTCGCCAGCTCGGCGACGGTCGGGCTGCGCAGGACCTTGTCGCCGCGCCAGATCACCACTGGGGTATCCGCGGCCGGGATGCGTAGCTCGCGCAGCAGCGCGTTCGCCTCCTCGTCTTCCTCCAGGTCGATCCACCGGTGCGGCACCCTGTTGCGGGCGGCGAACTCGCGCAGCCGCTTGCAGTCCGCCGAATAGCGGGAGCCGATGATGCGGAAGCCGGTGCCCAGCCCGATCAGCAGGGACCGCCGGGTCAGGTAGGCCCGCAGGATGAGGTCGCCGAGCGCCTGGTCGTGCGCCACGAGCGCGCGCACCTCCTCGGCCGGGACGGCCAGCACCTCGCCTGGCTCCTGGACGACGGCGGTCAGGAATGCCGCCTGGCCGGTGAGCAGGCTGAGCTCGCCGAGGAAGCGGCCCGGGCCTTGGACGGCGATCGTCTTCTCGTCCGGGCCGGAGCCGTGCCCCTCGACCATGGCCACCTTGCCGCTCAGCACGACGATGAACTCCGTGGTGGGCTCCCCCTCCCTGAACAGGACGTCGCCGAGCGAGACGGCCCGGCGCTCGCCGTGGGGCGAGAGCTCGGCGAGCTGCGCCTCGCTCAGCCGGGGGAAGGCGCCGTATAGATCCGGCGTCTCGGGGACCGGCGTCATGTGCGCGTCCTGACCGCGTCCTCGACCCATCGGCGCAGCTCGTGGGCGGGCGAGGCGCCCGCCCGCTGGGCGACGACCTCGCCGCGGACCATCATCATGAGCATCGGAATGTGCTTGATCGTGAAGCGCTCGGACAGGCGGGGCGACCGGTCCACGTCGACTTTGACGAGTTTGACGCGGCCGGCCAGGTCCTGGGAGATCTGTTCGAGTGCGGGCGTGACCATCCGGCACGGCCCGCACCAGTCCGCCCAGAAGTCGACGATGACCGGCGGGCCGGCACGCTCGGCGACCTCGGCGAACGTGTCGTCGCCCGCCTCGGCGATCCACGGCAGCGGCCGGTGGCAGTTCCCGCACTGGGGCACGCCGTCGGCCGCGGCCGGGACCCTGTTCCGTTTGCCGCAGTTCGAGCAGGCGACGGTGGTCGAGATCATGTCAGCTCCCTGGTCCGGCGAAGGTGACGCTCAGCTCGCCGTGGTCGACGTCCACCGTGACGGTCGAGCCGTCGGGGACGTCGCCGCTGAGCAGCGCGCGGCCGATCCTGGTCTCGACCTCGCGAGCGATGAACCGGCGCAGCGGCCGGGCCCCGTACACGGGGTCGTAGCCCTGGTCGGCGATGAGCTTGAGCGCCTGGTCTCGTCGCGGCGGGTGTAACCGAGGCGGGACAGCTCGGCGACCGCGCGGAGCCGGCGGTCCTCCAGCTCCGCGATTTTCGCGGCCGCCTCCGGGGCCTCCTCTAGGTGCTGTTCGTAGGCGTTCATTTGACCTCGGTGAAGTCCGCGTCGATCACGTCGTCGTCGGCCTGCTGGAGCACGCCGTTGAGCGCGCATTGCGGCTCCCCCTAGCGATTGATACTCGCGAGCAGTTCTTCCGCGACCGCTCCCCAGAGCAGGCCACAGAGAATCATGGCGATGGCGGTGAGCGCGAAGACGAAGAGGCCGACGAGCAGCCCGATTTCCAGGTGGCTCACACGCTTTACCAGGCTTTCCCTGGCGCTCCGGGGTCACATCCCCCATGCGTGTAGTTCTGGGGCAAATCCCTTAGTCGACGGTGTCGTCCCGCCCCCGGACGATCACGAGGCGGGTCAGCTCGACGCGGGACTTGATCTGCAGCTTGGAGTAGATGTGCCGCAGGTGGAAGGCGACCGTGTGCGCGCTGATGAACATCTGCTCCGCCACCTGCCGGTTGGACCACCCGTCGGCCACCAGGAGCGAGACGTGCCATTCCGTCTCGGTGAGGCTGTCCCAGCCGGAGGCCGGCCGGTCGGCGTAGCTCCAGTGCCGGTGGCGCACACCCATGGCGCGCAGCCGCTTGCGTACGCGGGCCGAATCCCTGACGGATCCGATCTCGTAGTAGATCGCGAGCGCGCGGTCGAGGCTTACCGCCGCGTCGTCGTGCAGCCCGCCGGCGGCCTGCAGCACGCCGAGGTCCTCCGTGGCGGAGGCGCGCCCCCACACGTCGTCGGCGCGCTCGGCGGCCCGGGACAGGGCCTCGCGATCGCCGTCGAGCAGGCCGCGCGCGTGCGCGGCGGACGCGGTCAGGGCCAGGAAACCCGGGTTGGCGGCCGCCAGTTCCTCCGCGGTGGCGACGGCGGCGTTGGCCACCGCGCGGGCGTCCACGGCGAGGGCGAGGCGGACCAGCCAGGCGCTCGCGGTGGGGTTGCCGGCGAGCATCGAACGTTGCCGTTCGAGCAGGTCGGCCAGTAAGGTCATCGCCTTCAGCGGTCCGTCGCACGCCTCGGTGACCTGGGCCACGATGAGGGCGTGTTCGAGTGAGTCGCCGGGCAGGTCGGCGACGTGCCGGACGGCCGCCCGTACGTTGCCGCGCCGCAGCGCGACGGTGGCCAGGACGTTGGTGGCCGCTGCGGCGGACAGGGGCGTGGCCCGGTCCGCGGCGAGGCTCAGCGCCCGCTGGGCTTCGTCGGCGGCGCTGTCCAGCCGCCCTTCGAGCAGCTCGGACCGGGCCGCGAGGGCGGACAGGTCGGCCTCCCATGCCTGGTGGCCGGAGTCGAACATGTCCTCGCGCGCGTCCTGGACGAGCAGCCGCGCCTCGTCCAGCCGGTGGACGTCGGTGAGTATCGCGGCGGAGATCAGCCGGGATTCGTACGGATGCACGGCCGACCCGTTCGCGCCGGACAGCAGCCTGGCGTCGCCGGACAGCCGCCTGGCGTCGGCGGCCAGCGCCAGCGCCTTGGACAGGCGGCCCTCGTCCCGCTCCGCCTGCGCCAGCGCGATCAGGGCCGCCGCGGTGGCCGCCGCGCTGTGACGGGCACCCGCCTCGATGACCTCGTGCGCGTACGTGCGGACGGACGCCTCGTCGCTGGGCAGGCGCGTCATGGCGTAGAGGCGCACGAGCAGCGCCCGGTCGCGCACGTGGCCGGGAAGGTCGGGCAGCGCCAGCACCGTCTCGGCCTCCCGCATGGCCTCCTCGAGGCTGCCGGTCAGGTACATGACGTCCGCGAGCACGCAGTGCAGCTCGGCCACACTGTGCGTCGAAGCGTGCGCGGAGGAGTGCTCGGCGAGGCCGCCGCGGACCAGCTGCTCGGCCGCCCGCAGCCGCCCCTCCGCCATCGCGGTGTCGATGGTCGCGACGAGGTCGAGCCGGCCCAGCAGCGCCTGCCGGACGGGCGGCGGGACCCGCTCGGCGATGACAAGCCTGACCAGCTCGTGGCGGAAGGCGAGGTCATGCGCGGTGGCGGACAGGATGCCCGCCGCCATGGACTCCTCCACCGCGGGCAGCAGCGCGGCCGTTGTCGTGCCGAGCAGCGACGCGGCCTGCTCGGGGGCGAACGACCGGCCGAGCACGGCGGCCGTCTCCACCAGGTTCCTGGCGACCGCGCTCAGGCCGCCGATCCAGTGCCGCACCACCCTGGTGAACCGGTCGGGGATGCGCAGGGCGGCGTCGCCGTCGAGGACCTGGCCTTCGTCGCGAAGGCCGGCGAGCAGCTCGGTGATCAGCAGCGGGTTGCCGCCCACGACGTCCACCAGAGCCAGCGTCGCCGGTCCCGGCGCGGCCCCGAGCGTGTCGGTGGCCAGGGCGACGGCCGCGGCCGGGGACAGCGGCGAGAGCCGCACCCGGCCGGCCCCGTGGCGCTCCAGCAGGTCGAACAGGGAGGCGGACTGGTCCTGTCCCACACCGGTCGATCGGCTCAGCAGCCAGCCGATCGGCCGGAATTCGAGCAGGCCGTGGAGGGTGCGCAGGGCGACCAGCGTCGCCGGATCGGCCCACTGCAGGTCGTCGAGCACGGCCAGGACCGGAGCCGTGGGCCATTCCTCGAAGCGTGTTCGCAACGCCTCCAGCGTCCGCGAGTCTGGGTCGAGCCGTAGGTCCAGGGCCTCGAACAGGCTGCCGCACGGCACCAGCTCGCCCAGCTCCTCCAGCTCGCCCCGGAGCACGGCGATGCCGCGCTCGCCGGCGGTGGCGGCCGCCTCGTCGAGCAGCCGGGTCTTGCCGATCCCCGGCTCCCCGTCCACCAGCAGGGTCGCGCCCTTGCCCGCCTGAACGGCGTCGAGCAGGCCGTCCACGTCATGCCATTCCTGTTCGCGTCCCCGCATGTAAGACCGCCTCCCAGACGAGGAACGGTGAAGCTCATGCTCTTAAAGATCTTTCACGCCACTGCACGTTTCGGGGATGTGGCCGGGGAGCAGCCGGGACGAGTCTCGAGGTAATGCCTGGGAAAGGAGTTGGGACCCCGGGAAAGGAGGTGGGGACATGGTGGAAACCGGCTACGCGCCGTTCAACCGGACAGTGGACAGGACCCAACTTCCGCTGCTGTTGCGGGGCGTCCTTGAAGTGCTCAAGAGTCACATCACCGAAGGGGAGTGGGAGGACGTGAAGGCGGGCATGCCGAAGAACCTCGCCTCCTTGCTCCCATAGCGGCATTCAGCTCCTCCGACTCCTTTCACGGAGGGCGCGGACGAGCCGCAGCGGCAGGAGCCCCACCAGGGGAGCTCGCCTGCCAAGATCGTCGCGGTCCTCCTTGTCGAAGGCGCGGGCGTAGCGGCGGCTGTCCCGGACGCTCGCGTAGCACTTTGCGCCCGCTGCCCCGCAGCCGCGCTGACAATGCCAGCGCATCGTCTCCCCCTCGTTCTCGAAGCGGAAACGATGCCCGAAAACCCGACAAAGCAGCATTAAAACGACTGTACTGCCGGCATCCCTCCGGAGCACCGCTGAAGGACGTTCCGTGAAGGAGCTTTGACCATGACCGCAGAAGACCTTGGCATGATCCGGACCAACATCCCGGCCCGGCTGGATCGGCTGCCCTGGTCCCGGTTCCACTGGAGAGTGGTGCTGGGTCTGGGAACGGTGTGGATCCTCGACGGGCTGGAGGTGACGATCGTCGGCGCGGTCGCCTCCCGCATGACGGAGCGCGGCAGCGGCATCGCCGTCAACAGCGCCGACATCGGCACCGCGGCGGCCATCTACGTCGCCGGCGCGTGCGTAGGAGCGCTGCTGTTCGGGCAGCTCACGGACCGGCTCGGCCGCAAGAAGATGTTCATGTTCACGCTGGGCCTCTACATGGTCGCCACCGTGGCCACCACCTTCGCGTTCGAGCCCTGGTACCTGTTCCTCATGCGCTTCCTGACCGGGATGGGCATCGGAGGCGAGTACGCGGCGATCAACTCGGCCATCGACGAGCTCATCCCGGCGCGCAACCGGGGCCGGGTGGACCTGGCCATCAACGGCAGCTACTGGGTCGGGGCAGCCATCGGCAGCGTCGCCGCGCTGGCCTTCCTCAGCACCGCCCTCTTTCCGATGGACATCGGCTGGCGGCTGGCGTTCGTCATCGGCGGCGTGCTCGGGTTCGCCATCATGTTCACCCGCCGAAGCCTTCCGGAGAGTCCCCGCTGGCTGTTCATCCACGGTCGCGAGGAGGAGGCCGAACGTATCGTGGACCAGATCGAGGCCGAGATCGGCGGCGACCTGCCCCAGCCCAGGGGCGAGATCACGGTCAGGCAGCGCGCCGCCATCCCGTTCCGGGAGATCGCCAGGGTGGCCATGGAACGCTATCCGCGCCGGGTGCTCCTGGGTCTCGCTCTCTTCATCGGGCAGGCGTTCCTGTACAACGCGGTGACGTTCGACCTGGGGACGCTGCTGCACGGCTTCTTCGGGGTGGCGTCCGGGTCCATCCCGTACTTCATGGTCGTTTTCGCGCTCGGCAACTTCCTGGGGCCGCTCCTGCTGGGACGCTGGTTCGACACCGTTGGGCGGATTCCCATGATCGCCGGCACGTACCTGGTGTCGGCCGCCCTGACCGCGGTAATCGCTGTTCTGATGCTGAATCGGGCACTGACCACGACCTCGTTCATGGTGCTCATCGCGCTGACCTTCTTCGTCGCCTCCGCTGGGGCCGGCTCGGCCTACCTCACCGTCAGCGAGATCTTCCCGATGGAGACGCGGGCGCTGGCCATCGCCCTGTTCTTCGCGGTCGGGACGGCGATCGGTGGCATCACGGGGCCGGCGCTGTTCGGGCAGTTCATCCACAGCGGCAACCTGACGCTGGTGGCCGCCGGGTTCTTCATCGGCGCGGCGGCCATGGCGCTCGGCGGTGTCGCCGAGCTGATGTTCGGCGTCCGGGCGGAACAGCAGTCGCTGGAGGACATCGCCCGCCCGCTGACGGCCGAGGAGGCCGGACCCTACGCGGACGAGCGCCGTGAGCGCATCCACCACCGCCACGAGCAGGACACCACGGGAGCACGGCGGTTCCTGCCGGGGCCGGGGAGCACATTCCCCTCACCCGGGATGGTCGGCACCGGCGCGGCGAGCGGCCGCGTCACCGCCAGCGCCGACGAGCAGCTCGACCGGGAGGTCGCCGCCGTGACCCATGCGCTGGACGAGCACGGTCCCGCCGACCGCGACACGCTCGCCCGGATGGTCCACGGCCGTGCCTGGGGGCCGGGGCGCTTCCGCGCCGCGCTGCGGCAAACCGTCCGGGAGGGACGCGGCCGTTCCCTTTCGCACGGCCGGTACGACTCATCCCGGCACTGACCCCAGGGAGTTGGTCACCCGAACCGCTATGACCGACTGCTGCGTGGCCAGGGACGACCTGGCCGCGCCGCTCGTCTCAGAAGTGCGGGCCGTTCTTAAGGGCGCGGGCCGAAGCCCTGGGCGGCGAGCCAGGTGGCGCAGAGGCCCGGCCAGGCGGACACGGCCAGGTCGCCCTGGGCGAGCCCGAGCCCGTGCTTGCCTTCGGGAAAGACATGCAGCTCGTACGGTGTGCCCGCGCGGCCGAGCGCGTCGGCGAACAGCAGGCTGTTGGCGGCCGGCACCCCTTGGTCCGCCGCAGTGTGCCAGAGGAACGCCGGTGGCGTCTCGGCGGTCACGTTGAGGTGCGCGGACAGGGCCGTCGCCTGCTCCTCGGTGCTGTCGGGGCCGAGCAACTGTCGGCGCGACCCCGAGTGCGCGGCCCACCCGGCGAGGTCGATGACCGGATAGCCGAGTATCAGGGCATCCGGGCGGTCCCCGTCCTTGTCGGTGGCCAGGGTGGCGGCAAGGTGGCCGCCCGCCGAGAACCCCATGACGGCGACCCGCCCGGCGCCGCGCTCGCGGACGACGCGCACCGCCTGGCGCAGGTCGTACAGCGGAGCCGGATGCAGTGGCTCGCGCCCCGGCTCGTCGCCGGCCACCCGGTACGCCAGCACGTAGGCGTCGATGCCGAGCGTGACCAGCCAGCGGGCCACGTCCGCGCCCTCGTGCCCGGCCAGCCGGGAGTAACCGCCACCGGGGCACACCACCACCGCGCCCGTGGCCGGGCCGTCCGCCGCGTACAGGGTCAAGCTCGGGGACTCGCCGGTGGCCGGGCCGGGGGGAGTCTCCGGCCAGAGGGGAACGTCGATCATGCGGGGCACTCTACTCCCCGGAAAAGTTAGGAAACTTTCCTAAGCGGGTTGACCGGGCCCCGTAACGCTCGTTGGATGAGCTGTCATGACCCCCCGTATCATCGCCACCGCCGCCCTGGTCGCCGCTCTGGCCCTGCCGCTGCCCGCGGCCGCCGCCCCCGCGACCTTCACCCACCCCGGAGTGCTGCTCGGCCGGGGGCAGCTCGACTTCATGCGTACCAAGGTCAACGCGGGCGCGCAGCCGTGGAAGTCGGCCTACGACCAGATGATGGGCCACTCGCTGGCCTCACTCACCCGTGCGGCCAAGCCCCGCGCCGTCGTCGAGTGCGGCCCCTACTCCAACCCCAACAACGGCTGCACCGACGAGCGCCAGGACGCGCTCGCCGCGTACACGATGTCTCTCGCCTGGTACGTCACCAGGGACGCCAAGTACGCCAAGAAGGCCATCGAGATCATGGACGCCTGGTCCGCGGTGATCAAGGACCACACCAACAGCAACGCGCCCCTGCAGACCGGCTGGGCCGGCTCGGTCTGGCCACGGGCGGCCGAGATCATCCGCTACACCTACACCAGCTGGCCGAACGTCGACCGCTTCGCCACCATGCTGCGCACCGTCTATCTGCCGAAGGTCATCAACGGCTCCAACAGCAACGGCAACTGGGAGCTGAGCATGATGGAGGCGGCCGTCGGCATCTCCGTCTTCCTGGAGGACCGGACGAGCTATGACAAGGCGATCACCAAGTACCGCGGCCGGGTGCCGGCCTACATCTACCTCAGCACGGACGGCGAGCTGCCCAAGGGCGCGCCCGGTAGCGGCCTCGACACCCGCGACGAGCTCGTCAAGTACTGGCAGGGGCAGACGACCTTCGTCACCGGCCTCACTCAGGAGACCTGCCGCGACTTCACCCACACCGGCTACGGGATCTCGGCCATCTCCCACGTCGCCGAAACGACCAAGATCCAGGGCCAGGACCTCTACCCGGAGGTCGGCGAGCGGCTCAGGCAGGCGCTCGGCTTCCAGTCGAAGTACCAGCTCGGCGCGGCCGTGCCCTCCTGGTTGTGCGGCGGCAGCCTGAACCTGGGCCTCGGCCCGATCACCGAGGTCGGCTTCAACCAGCTCCACAACCGCCAGGGCATCCCGATGACGAACACCCAGCAGCTCACCGAGCAGCAGCGTCCCGCAGGCACCAACCAGCTCTTCGTCGCCTGGGAGACCCTCACCCACGCGGGCAGTTAAGCCTTTCCTTAGGTGAGCGTTGACAACGTCGCTGAGCAGGAGTCGGCTGAGGGCCCACGACGAGCGAGGGGGTGTCCGGATGCAGGTTCCAGCGCCGTTGGAGTACGAGCGGGCCACCAGCGTCGATCACGCCATCGGGCTGCTGGAGCGGCTCGGTGGCTCGGCGCGGCTCATCGCGGGCGGGCACAGCCTGCTCCCGATGATGAAGTTACGGCTCGCCACTCCCGAATATCTGATCGACATCAACGACCTGCACGCCGAGCTCGGTTACATCAGGACCGAGCCCGGCCAGGTCCGCATCGGCGCCATGACCAGGCACCGCGAGCTGCTGGAGTCGGCCGAGCTGGCCGCGACCTTCCCGATCTTCGGTGACGCCGAGCGGGTCATCGCCGACCCGGTCGTCCGCAACCGGGGCACACTGGGCGGGTCGCTCTGCCAGGCCGACCCGTCGGAGGACCTGTCGGCGGTGTGCACCACGCTGGGCGCCAGCTGTGTGATCCGGGGCGGCGCGGGCGAACGGGTCGTGACCATGGAGGAGTTCTACCGGGGGCCCTATGAGACCGCGGTCGAGGACGCCGAGATGCTGGTGGAGATCCGGGTCCCGATCCGGCCCAACGGGTCCAGCGCGTACGAGAAGGTCGAGCGGCGCGCGGGTGACTGGGCGATCGTGTCGGCGGGCGCGGCCGTGTGGCTGGACGGCGAGGTGATCTCCGACGCTCGCGTCGGGCTCGCCGCGGTCGGCCCGAACACGACCGGCATGCCCGCCGTCTCAGAGGCTCTGCGCGGCAGGGAGCCGTCCGAGGAGCTGTACGAGCTGGCCGGGGAGCTGGCCGCGCAGCACTGCGACCCCGCCACGGACATGCGCGGCAGCGCCCTGTACAAGCGCCACCTCGCCAAAGAGCTCACCAGGAGGGCCCTGCGCCGCTCCGTCGCCCGGCTCAGAGAAGGGGTGTGACGTGCGCGTATCGATGATCGTGAACGGCGAGGAGGTCACCAGGGAGATCGAGGGGCGCCTGCTCCTGGTCCACTTCCTGCGTGACCACCTCGGGCTGACCGGCACCCACTGGGGCTGCGACACCAGCAACTGCGGCACCTGCGTGGTCTGGCTCGACGGCGAGCCGGTCAAGTCGTGCACCGTGCTCGCGGCGATGGCCGGCGGCCACGAGGTGCGTACGGTCGAGGACCTCGAACAGGACGGCACGCTCGACCCCGTCCAGCAGGGCTTCATGGAGTGCCACGGGCTGCAGTGCGGGTTCTGCACGCCGGGGATGATGATGACGGCCAGGGCGCTGCTCGACCGCAACCCCGACCCCTCCGAGGGCGAGATCCGCGAGGCGATCTCCGGGCAGATCTGCCGCTGCACCGGCTACGCCACCATCGTCCGCTCGGTGCGCTGGGCCGCCGCCCGGGAAGCTCAGGAAGTCCGCGAAGCCCAGGAGTCGGGGGCGACATCGTGACCAGCACCGAACACCGGCCCGCCGGATTCACCGACAACGACCAGAAGCCGCTCGGCCACGGCCGGATGCTCCGCAAGGAGGACCCGCGCTTCATCCGCGGCCGGGGCCGCTACGTCGACGACGTACAGCTGCCCGCGATGCTGCACCTGGCGATCCTGCGCTCGCCCGTCGCGCACGCGCGGATCGTGAGCATCGACGTCAGCGCGGCGCAGGCGCACCCGAAGGTCAAGGCCGTCGTCACCGGCGCCGACCTGGCCGCCCAGGGCCTGGCCTGGATGCCCACGCTCTCCAATGACGTACAGGCCGTCCTGGCCACGGACAAGGTCCGCTTCCAGGGCCAGGAGGTCGCGTTCGTGGTGGCCGAGGACCGCTACTCCGCCCGCGACGCACTGGAGCTGATCGACGTCGAGTACGACGTGCTCGACCCGGTGATGGACGCCCGCAAGGCCCTCGACCCCGCCGCGCCGGTCATCCGTGACGACCTCGACGGCAAGACGGACAACCACTGCTTCGACTGGGAGACGGGCGACGCGGCGGAGACGGCCGCGGTGTTCGACACGGCCGACGTCGTGGTGAGCCAGGACATCGTCTACCCGCGCGTACACCCCGCGCCGATGGAGACCTGCGGCTGCGTGGCCGACTTCGACCGGGTCGAGAGCAGGCTGACCCTGTGGTCGACGACCCAGGCGCCGCATGCGCACCGCACGTTGTACGCGCTGGTCGCCGGGCTGCCCGAGCACAAGATCCGGGTCATCTCGCCCGACCTCGGCGGCGGCTTCGGGGGCAAGGTCCCGATCTATCCCGGCTACGTCTGCGCGATCGTCGCCTCGATCGTGACCGGCAAGCCGGTGAAGTGGGTGGAGGACCGCGCCGAGAACCTCATCAGCACCGGCTTCGCCCGCGACTACATCATGCGCGGCGAGATCGCGGCCACCCGGGAAGGCAGGATCCTGGCCATCCGTACGAACGTGCTGGCCGACCACGGCGCGTTCAACGGCGTCGCCGCGCCGACGAAGTATCCGGCGGGCTTCTTCGGCGTGTTCACCGGCAGCTATGACCTGCGGGCCGCTTATTGCAAGATGACCGCCGTCTTCACCAACAAGGCGCCCGGCGGGGTCGCGTACGCCTGCTCCTTCCGCATCACCGAGGCGGTCTACCTGGTCGAGCGGATCGTCGACTGCCTGGCGTACGAGCTGGGGATGGACCCGATCGAGCTGCGGATGAAGAACTTCATCCAGCCCGACCAGTTCCCCTACACGACCAAGACCGGCTGGGTGTACGACTCGGGCGACTACGAGCCCACCATGCGCAAGGCCATGGAGATCGCCGGATACGAGGAGCTGCGCAAGGAGCAGATCGAGCGGCGCGCCCGCGGCGAGCTGATGGGCATCGGCGTCTCCTTCTTCACCGAGGCCGTCGGCGCGGGCCCGCGCAAGAACATGGACATCCTCGGCCTCGGCATGGCCGACGGCTGCGAGCTGCGCGTCCACCCGACGGGCAAGGCGGTTGTCCGGCTGTCGGTGCAGAGCCAAGGGCAGGGCCACGAGACCACGTTCGCGCAGATCGTGGCCGAGGAGATCGGCATCCCGCCCGCCGACATCGACGTGGTGCACGGCGACACGGACCAGACGCCGTTCGGCCTCGGCACGTACGGCAGCCGCTCGACCCCCGTGTCCGGCGCGGCGGCGGCCCTGGTGGCCCGCAAGGTACGCGACAAGGCCCGCATCATCGCCTCCGGCATGCTGGAGGTGTCGGTCGCGGACCTCGACTGGGACAAGGGCGCGTTCCGCGTCAAGGGCGACCCGGCCAAGTCCGTCACGATCCAGGAGATCGCGATGCGGGCGCACGGCGCCGGAGACCTGCCCGAAGGCATCGAGGGCGGCCTGGAGGCGCAGATCTGCTACAACCCCGAGAACCTCACCTACCCGCACGGCGCCTACATCTGCGTCGTCGACATCGACCCCGGCACCGCCCAGGTCAAGGTGCGGCGCTTCATCGCGGTGGACGACTGCGGCACCAGGATCAACCCGATGATCATCGAGGGCCAGGTCCACGGTGGCCTCACCGACGGGGTCGGCATGGCGCTGATGGAGATGATCGCGTTCGACGAGGACGGCAACTGTCTCGGCGCCTCGCTCATGGACTACCTCATCCCCACCTCGCTGGAGGTGCCCGACTGGGAGACCGGCTTCACGGTGACCCCCTCACCGCACCACCCGATCGGTGCGAAGGGCGTCGGCGAATCGGCCACCGTCGGCTCCCCGCCGGCGATCGTCAACGCGGTCGTCGACGCGCTCAAGCCGTTCGGCATCCGGCACGCCGACATGCCGCTCACCCCCTCGCGGGTGTGGGACGCCATGCGTGGCGTGCCCACGCCGCCGATCTGATCCTCGGAGCCGTACATGCCGTACACCAAGCGCATGGAGGAGCTGGTCGCCGAGCGCGTCCCGTTCGTCCACGCGGTCGTCGTCCGGGCCCAGCTGCCTACGGCGGTCAGTCCGGGCGACGACGCCATCATCCTGTCCGACGGGTCCATCGAGGGGTTCGTCGGCGGGCAGTGCGCCGAGAGCTCCGTGCGTACGGCGGCGCTCTCGGCGCTGTCGGACGGGCGGACGGTGCTGCTGCGGGTGCTGCCGGAGGGCGAGCCGGACTTTCCCGATTCGCCGGGCGCGCAGGTCGTGGTGAACCATTGCCTGTCCGGGGGCGCACTGGAGATCTTCCTGCGGCCGCTGCTGCCGCCTCCGGTGCTCTGGGTCGTCGGCTCCTCGCCGATCGCCACAGCCCTGGCCGCCCTGGCCGGGCCCCTGGACTTCACCGTACGAGCTGCGGACGCCTCGCCCGGTCCGGCGGGTGCCACCGCCGCCGTCGTGTGCAGTCACGGGCGCGGCGAGCCGGAGGCGATCCGGGCCGCGCTGGAGGCCGGTGTCGGCTATGTCGGCCTGGTGGCGAGTCGGCGGCGGGGTGCTTCGGTGCTGGCGGAGATGGGGCTGACGGAGGACGAGCGCCGCCGGGTCCACTCGCCGGCCGGTCTCGGCATCGGTGCCCGGACAGCGCCGGAGATCGCGCTGTCGATCCTCGCCGAGATCGTGACCGCCATCCGTACCGGGGATCTCGCGCGGACGGGAGGGCGGTAAGGACGTGGCCTCCCAGCCTTCCGCGTCCGCGGCGTCTCCTGGGCTTTTCGCGTTCGCTGGTGCGGATGACATTCGCCGCCGCCTTGACGAGCTCGACTACCTGGTGGACGACGGTACGGCGGCGGCGCTGTACTTCGCCCTGACCCTCGGCCGGCCCCTGCTGTTGGAGGGCGAGCCCGGAGTCGGCAAGACCACCGCCGCCAAGGCCCTGGCCCGCGCCCTGGCCACGCCGCTGATCAGGCTCCAGTGCTACGAGGGACTGACCGCGGGCGAGGCCCTCTACGAGTGGAACTACCAGCGGCAGATGCTGGCCATCCGCCTGGCCGAGTCCCGCCACGACCGGCTGAACGACGCCGACCTGTTCACCGAGGCGTTCCTCCAGGAGCGCCCGATCCTCCAGGCCATCAGGCACCGCGGGCCGCAGCCGCCCGTACTCCTGATCGACGAGATCGACCGGGCGGACGACGAGTTCGAGGCGCTGCTGTTCGAGTTCCTGGGGGAGGCGGCGATCACGATCCCCGAGCTGGGCACCTTCACCGCCGAACGCCGCCCGGTCGTCGTCCTGACCTCCAACCGCAGCCGCGACCTGCACGACGCGCTGCGCCGACGCTGCCTGTACCACTGGATCGACTTCCCCGCCCCGGAGCGGGTGGCGGAGATCCTCCGGCGTACGGTCCCCGCCGCGAACGACGCGCTGATCCACTCGGCCACGGACTTCGTCGGCCAGGTACGCCGCCTCGACCTCGACAAGGCGCCGGGCATGGCCGAGACGATCGACTGGGTCTCGGCCCTGTCCTCCTTGGGCGCGTCACGGCTGGTCAGGGACGACGTCGTACGGACACTGAGCACCCTCGCGAAGACGCTGGACGACCGCGCCGCCATCACCGAGGCGCTCAGCAGGAGAGGCACATGAAGATCGACAACGAGTTCACGGTCAGCGTGCCCATCGAACGAGCCTGGGAGGTCCTCACCGACCTGGAGGGCATCGCCCCGTGCATGCCCGGAGCCCGGCTCACGGGCGTGGAGGGTGACGTCTATTCGGGCAAGGTACGGGTGAAGGTGGGGCCGGTCGTCTCCGAGTACGCCGGGACGGTCAGGTTCCTGGAGAAGGACGACGGGGAGCACCGGGCCGTCATCGACGCCAAGGGGCGGGACTCGCGTGGAGCGGGCAACGCCTCGGCGGCCATCACCGCGCAGCTACGTGCAGACGGGCCACGCACGGTCGTGTCGGTGGACACGGATCTGAAGATCTCCGGGAAGGTGGCGCAGCTCGGCAGCGGCATGATCAAGGAGGTCTCCAACAAGCTGCTCGGCCAGTTCGTCACCTGCCTCGAAGCCAAGCTCACGGAGCCGGTCCCTGACACGGCGGCCCCCGACACGTCCGCCCCCGACACGAACGAGGTGCCCACCACCGAGACCCAGGCGCCCGTCACTGAGGCGCCTGTTCGCGAACTGGAGCCGGAACCGGAGGCGTTGGACGTGCTGGGCGTCGCCGGTGGGGCCATCTACAAGCGCCTGGTGCCGCTCGTCGTCGGGGTGGTCGTGGTCATCGTGGCGGTGGTCGTCATCTGGACCGTTGTCTCATAGCGGGCGGCGGCCGGGAGCCCTGCTGGCGGGCGTGGACCGGGCGGCTTTCGCGGCGGCGCTGGCCGTACGGCTGAGGCGGCACGGCGTGCCCGTGGGCTTCACCGGCATCGAGGACTTCACCCGCGCCCTCGCGATCGCGCCTCCCGCCTCGCTGCCGGAGCTGTACTGGACCGCGCGCGTCAACCTGGTACGGCGGCAGTCGGAGATCGAGCCCTTCGACGAGGTGTTCGCGGCCGTCTTCCACGCGACAGGACCCGCCCTCGACCCGCACGCCCGCCGCAGCCCCCTCAGCACGGCGAACGGCATTACCGACGAGGCGTTCGCCCCGCTGCCGGCCGCTTCCCACGGTGGCGACGACCCTGGCGGGCTGCCCTGGATGACGCTCCCGGCGGTGGTCGCGCCCGCCGAGAGCTCGGACGGCCCGGCCGTTCCGGAACGGCTGCCGAGTGCCGCCGAGGGCCTGGCGGACGTGCCGTTCGAGCGACTCGGCGAGCGGGAGTGCGAGCTGCTCGGCGCGTGGCTGGCGACGACCGTGGCCGCCTGGCCGGTACGGCGCAGCCGCAGGCAGGCGGTGTCGTCGAGGGGTCGTGCGATCGCGGTCCGGGCCACGCTGGCCCGCGCCCGCCGTACCGGCTGGGAGCCGCTCCGGCTGGCCAGGCAGCGACCCGTCGACCGGCCCCGGCGCGTGGTCATGCTCTGTGACGTCAGCCAATCGATGCAGGCCCAGGCGTCGGCGTACCTGCAGCTGATGCGGGTGCTCGCGGTGGCGGTGGACGCGGAGGTGTTCGCGTTCGCGACGACGCTGACCCGGCTGACGCCGGTCCTCGCGCATCGCTCGACGGCCGCCGCGATTGAGCTGGCCTCGGAGCGGGTGAGCGACAGGTTCGGGGGTACGCGGATCGCGACCAACGTACGGGCGCTGCTGGCCTCGCACCACGGCGCGAAGGTGCGGGGCGCCATCGTGCTTGTCGGCTCCGACGGCTGGGACGCCGACCCACCGGCGGAACTGGCCGCCGCGATGGCCCGGTTGCGACGCCGTGCGCACCGGGTGATCTGGATGAACCCCCGGGCCGCCGCACGCGGCTTCGAACCGCGCGTGGCCGGGATGGCGGCCGCCCTCCCGTACTGCGACCTGCTGCTCCCCGCCGACACGTTCGGCTCGCTCCGCACCGTACTCACGGAGCTTGCCCACGCCTGACACGTTGCCTACCAGGGCCGACATTCACGGCAGACGCGACAGCGCGCCGGATCCTGCACCTCCGGTCACGGGGGCAGACCTTGTGGGCGCTCGCGCGTCGGTGATCCACAGGGCAAGCAGTTGGTATCGCGCGATGCTGAACATCAGATCGGCGGAGGAGTCGCTGGTCGCGTAACGGCAGTACTGAGCTACTACACCGAGCGCATGCCCCTCAGCGTACATATCCGCCTTCACGACACTCCGCTCTACAACAGCATCTATCGTTTTGACGATGAGATGCTGGTCAATGTCCACGTGTACGGCATCCTCGCTGCGTACACGCCCACACTGCATCTCCGTCGGGTCGATGGGGCATGGTTCAACACGTATTTGGAATCCTTCGAGCGGGTATGGGCATCGCTCGCCCAGCAGACTCGCCTGATCGAGCAGTTGGGTCGGCTCTCTCAAGACGGTGTCAGCCGACGCAGGATCGGCGTCGACTTCGGCTCGATCGGGCTGTGCCACATCACCGCAGATTTCAGTGACGCGATCGGACCTGCGATCAGTTTGGTCACGGGCATGAGCCCCGAGCCCGCGGAGGGGACTACCTGCTGTGGGCGGCTTCGAGGTCGGACTGGTGGGCGACGGCCCAGAGGCCCAAGGCGCGTACCGGCCCCAGGAAGGAGCGGCCCAGGTCGGTCAGCGCGTAGTCGACGCGCGGCGGGACCCTCGGATGGACCGTGCGGCTGATCAGACCATCCTCTTCGAGGGCGCGCAGCGTACGGGTGAGCATGCGGCGGCTGAGCCCCTCCACGGACCTGTCCAGCTCGTTGAAGCCGTGCGCGCCGCGCTCCAGGATCGAAAGGATCACGACGCTCCACTTGTCACCCACCCGGCGCAGCACGCTGGTCGCGGGGCAGTTCTCGTGCTCAGCCACCGTGACAGGGACGGTGATGGTTGCAGTGGACATGAATGTGCCTTCTTTCGGACCTTTCGCCAGTTGGCCAAAGATCAGGGTACGCACATCGACCTCCAAGGGGGATTTATCGTGATTGTGGTTAGCGGAGCGTCCGGGCAGCTCGGACGCCTCACCGTCGGGCACCTTCTCCAGCGGGTGGAGGCCGCCCGCGTCGTGGCGTTGTCCCGTACCCCTGATGCCATCGCCGATCTCGGAGTGGCCACCCGGTACGCCGACTTCGACGATCCGGCAAGCCTGCCCGGCGCGCTGGAGGGCGCGGAGCGGCTGCTGATGATCAGCATGGGCTCGCTCACCGGGGCGCCTCGCGGGCACGTCAACGCCATCGAGGCGGCGGTCAAGGCGGGGGTAGGCCATGTGATTTACACATCGTTCGCAAGGGCAGGCGAGCCGGGCCAGCCCCAGGCGCTCATCCAGAACCACGGGGAGACCGAGCGGCTGCTGGCCGAGTCAGGGCTGACGTTCACGGCGCTGCGGTTCAACCAGTGGCCGGAGATGTGGAACCTCGTCGGCCTGCCCGCCATCGCCGTCGCCACCGGGGTGCTGCCCAGCAATTCGGGTGACGGCCGGGTGGGACACATCACCCGCGATGACAGCGCCGCCGTCGCCGCGGCCGTGCTGGCGGAGGGCGGCTGCGAGGGGCAACTCCTCGAGGTCACAGGCCCGGAGGCGGTCACGGACGCGGACGTGGCCGACGCGCTCGCCCAGGTCACCGGTCGCCCGATCCGCTGCGAACAGGTCTCGGACACCGACCTGGCCGCGGCGCTGTCCGGACATGGGCTCCCCGAGATGTACGTTCAGGGATGGACGGGCCTGGGGACGTACAAGCGCGACGGCTGGTTCGACGTGACCACACACGCGGTCGAGCACCTTACCGGCCGCAAGCCCACCCCGATCGCCGACTACTTCGCCGCTCAGTATGTTCACGGGCGCTGAGACGGTCAGCTCCACAGCGTGATGTGGATGGACGGGCGGAAGCGGCCGACGTTCACGCCGGGGCCGCGCAGCATGGCCTGGGTGGCGCGGGGCGTGGTGACGAACCTGACCAGCTCGGCCGCCGCCGGAGCCACGCCGCCCTCGGCCAGCGTCATCGTGACCCAGCCCCCGTCGAACCGCAGGGCGGGCCCGGCGATGCGTACCAGGCGCCCGTTGGCGAGGTCCGGCGCCACCGCGAACGAGATCGCCGGCGCCACGCCGCTGTTGCGCTGCGCCTCCTCCAGCGCCGCGGCGTGGCTCTGGTAGATCTGCTGGTGGTGTTCGGGCACGTTGAGCTTGCGCAGCATCGTCGGTACGGCGCCGAGCTCGGTCGCGGCCGAGGGGCCGAGCAGCCACACCTGGTCGCGTAGCTGGTGTACGCCGACGTCTCGCCCGGCGAGCGGGTGCTCGGGCCCGCACACGACGACGAGCTGGAAGTTCAGGAACGGCTTGCAGGACAGCGTCTCGTCCACGATGCCGCCGGGGCCTGGGCCGATCGCCACGTCGACGGTCCGCGCGCGCAGCAACGACCCGAACCGCCGAGGGTCGTGCACGCTCAGCTCCACGTCGAGATCGGCGGCCCGCCCGGCGAACAACCCGATCAGACCGGGCGCCGCGTGCTCGGCGAACAGGCTCGACGCGGCGACGCGTAACAGCCTGCGCCCGCGTCCCGCCTGGCTCACCTCGATGATCGTGCGTTCCTGGAGGCTCAGCAGCTCCGCCGCCCTGCTGGCCAGCCGCAAGCCGCCGGGCGTGAACGCGAGCCCGGCGGCGGTCCTGGTGAACAGCCGGTCACCGAGCTCCTTGCGCAGCTGGCCGACGTGCAGGGAGACGGCCGCCTCCGACACGTCGAGCTCCGCTGCCGCCTGCTTGACCGACCCGAGCCGCACCACGGCCGCGAACGCGCGAAGCTGCGTGGGCGTCATGAGCAAAAGCTACTGGCCGGGCATCAAAGATCATAGATAAACCGATACGGCAAAAGGCCAAAATCGGTCAGTCGCCCGTGACGCTGATCTGGGCGGTCCAGTCGGCGACGACGCGTGTTCTCTTCGACGGCGTGGCGGGGACGACGGCGGCGAACCAGGTGGCCTGGACGAGGATGACCCGGCTGCGGAACTCCTTCTTGCCGCTCAGTACGGCGGGCTCCGGGCGGGTGAAGGAGAGTGCCGCGGCTTTGGGGCGGGCGGAGAAGACCTGCTGCTCCCGTACGCCGTACCAGACGACGGCTCCTCCTCCGGAGGCGCGCAGCGCGTAGATCGTCGGGACCACCTGGGTGCGGTCGCGTACGTCCCACTGGCCGCGCAGGAGGCGCATGTCGGCGAGCCGGGCGGTGGCGGACTGGGTCGTGTAGGGGCCGGCGGCCAGGAGGCGCTTGGCCTCCGTGTCCTTGCCGTTGGTGGCCAGGGAGCGCGCGTGCGCGGCGGCCATCGCGCGGGGGGCGACGGCGAGGTTCGTGGTGTCGTCGGCGGCCACCGCGGTCGCCAGTCCCTCGTCGTCCACCGCGATCGGCAGGGCGGGTGCCTGGAGCGGGGTGGTCGATCCGGCGACCAGGCGCCAGCCGCCGGAGGTCTCCTGGAGGATGAGCTGGGTCCGGTAGTCCTTGCCCTGCTCGGTGATCTCGGCCAGGAACCAGCGGGCGCTGCCGGGGTTCTTCGGGATCACGAAACGCGTGCTGGTGAGGCGGGGCAGCGTGCCGAGCCGGTCACCGCGTAGCCTGGCGAGCCGGAAGACGGCCCGGTCGAGCTCCAACGCCAGGCCGGCGCTCGTTTCCTGCACTCCGGATCCGTTCCGCTTCCTGACCTGCTGCAGTCGCTCACGGTAGCCGTTGAGGACGAACTCGGCCCCGTCCTCCGTCAGTGTGGGCTGCGCCGGTGCGGCGCTCGCCCGGGGCCCGGCGCTCACCGACCAGGCACCGGCCTGGGGTGACGTCCCGGAGGCACTGCACGCGGTGACCATGGCCAAGGCCAAGCCGCTGACGAACAGCTGGCGATTCACCGGCACGGATACCTCCGCGACATGCCCGTGGGAGCGTCCTGAGCTGTCCTCATGATGTACGGCCCGCACCTGGCCCCGGTTCAAACAACCGAGGCTGGGACTCCATACGGACCGTGTTCGACCCGCCGGGACCGTACGACGCGGCTCAGAACTCGGCCGCCGCGAGCCGGTGCGCCCGGACGGTCGCGGGGCGCTCGTCGTACGCGGGGCGGGTCAGCAGCGCCTGGGCGAGGTTGGCCTTGATCAGGGCGGCGCCGCGCACGACCGGCACCAGCGTCAGCGCGAACAGGACGCCGAGCACCGTGTTGAAGACCACGAAGGTGGTGGTGTCACTGCCGAGGCCGAGCAGTTCGGGCAGCCCGCCGTGGAAGTCGGGCAGGCCGGCGATGATCCAGCCGTAGAGCGGGAAGGTCAGTCCGGCGATCGCGCCCGCCCACCAGACGATGGTGACGACGAAGGTGGCGATGGCGAGGGGGAAGGCGACGACGGCGTGCAGCATGTCCAGCGCCGCCTGCCCGCTGGTCAGCGGGTTCATCGTGCGGCGGAACCAGCCGGCGTCCGAGGGAGCCTGCTGGTAGCGAGGACGCGCGACGCGGCGGCCGAGCACGTCGGGCAGCAGCACCCGCTCGACGTCGGCGAAGTTACGCGCCATGGCGGCGGCCGCGGCCAGGATCGGCAGGCCGACGAAGGCGACGGCGCTGCCCGCTCCGGCCGCGACACCGATCAGCACCAGGACGAAGGACATCACGGCGGTGGGGAAACCGAGCAGGACGTAGCGGGTGTCGGTGGCGATGCGGTGCCGGAGCGTTGTCATGCCAAGAACGTTACGAGTCGCCGCCCCTCCAGATCGCTCCCGCTCACTGGCGTATCGAGGTAGTGCAGGCCCTACCAAGTACGCCAGGTCGTGATGGCGTGCGACCGTCATCCGCCACCCGTCAGGTGGTGATGGCGTGCGACTCCATGTCGGCCACCGTCCACTCCTCGACCTCGTCCAGGTGGATCGCGGCCGCCGCCTGCGCCGCCGCGACGTCGCGGCCCGCCATGGCGTCGAGGATCTCCAGGTGGCGGCGGGTGGAGCCGGCGATCCGGTGCGGGCCGGTGGCGCCAAGCACGCGCAGCCACTGCACGAACGGCTCCGTCGAGGAGCGGACCCGGATGAGCCGTTCGTTGCCGGTGGCCGCCACGATCTCGGTGTGCAGGCGCGTGTCACTGACGAAGAACGGCTCGTAGTCGCCCTTCTCCGCGTACGCCAGTGCCTCGACGACCTCGGCGCGGAGCTCGGCGATCCGGGGGAGCGGCATGACGGCGGCGGCGATGCCGGTCGCCAGCCACTCGATGCCCTTGCGCAGCTGGCAGACCTCGTGGACGTCGGTGACGTCCGGCCGGGCCACGAACGTCCCCGACCGAGGCCGCGTCTCGATGAGCTGGTCGTGCTCCAGGCGGGCCAGCGCCTCGCGGACCGGCGTGCGCGAGACGCCGAACTCCGTGGCCACCGAGTTCGGATCGAACCGGGAACCGGGGGCGTACACCCCGCTGGTGATGCGGTCGCGCAGGATCCCGTAGAGCTGGTCCGCGATGGAATCCACGACCAGGGACGAACCCTTCGAGAGCTTGACGGACTGACCCGGCACGATCTCCCCCTGCAGATGTGTGATGTCTAGTCGATCAGGTTAGCCGCGCGGAGGGCCACCGCGATCCGCTCGCGTTCGGCGGAGCTCGCCGGCGCGAAGGGCTTCCGGGGACGTCCTCCGTTGCGGCCCTGCAGCTCCAGTGCCGCCTTGAGCGTGGCCGGCAGGTTGGGTCCGTCGATCGCCCGCCACACCGTGAGAATACGCTCGTGCAGCTTCAGAGCGAGCGCGTGGTCGCCGTCCTGGATGGCGTTCCACAGCTCGACGCTGAGCCGCGGCGTGACGGTCGGGATGGCCGCGAGCGCGCCGTGCGCGCCGAGCACGAACGCCGGGTAGTGCAGGTCGTCGAGCGCCGCCAGGATGGTGAACCGGTCGCGTACCCGGGCCAGCAGGTCGACCAGCAGGTGCATGTCGCCGCCGCTCTGCTTGATGGCCACCAGCTGCGGAACGGCCGCGAGCCGCTCGATCACGTCCACGGGTACGAGGGCCCACGGCACCACGTTGTAGAGCACGATCGGCAGGTCCACCGCGGCCCCGATCTCCCGGTAGTACGCCACGGTCTCCTCGGCCGACGGCGCGAAGACATAGTGCACCGGTGTGATCTGCAACGCGTCGACGCCCACCTCCTTCAGCGCCAGCGAGTAGCGGATCACCTGGGCCGTCGAGTTCTGGATCACTCCGGCGATCACCGGCACCCGTCCGGCGACCTCCTCGACCACGACCCGGCAGATGTCCCGGCTCTCCTCCAGGGAGAGCGTCTGGCCCTCCCCGGTGCTGCCGCACGCGCAGATCGCGGTGACTCCGGCTTCCAGCAGGTACTTGACCTCCTGGCGTAGGAGATCGAGGTCGACCTCGTCGTTCTCGTCGAACGGGGTCACCACCGTGGAGATCATCCCGTGCAGGTCCAGGTCGCTCATCGACATCCTCCTCGTGGCGCGGCTATTGCGCCCATGTTAAATCTAGTGTCTGATACATTAGATTATCACCCGGACATGAAAGGATGTCCAATGCAGAGCGGGACGCCAGTCAAACGTGTCGTCTGGGCCAGCGCCCTCGGCACGACCGTGGAGTACTACGACTTCACGCTCTACGCCACGACGGCCGCGCTGGTCTTCAACAAGGTCTTCTTCCCGGCCGAGATCCCCCTGGTCGGCACGCTGGCCGCGTTCGCCACGTTCTTCGTCGGCTATCTGGCGCGCCCGCTCGGCGGCCTGATCTTCGGCCACTTCGGTGACCGGCTGGGCCGCAAGAACATCCTCATCACCACGATGCTGATGATGGGCACCGGCACCTTCGCCATCGGCCTGATCCCCTCGTACGAGTCGATCGGCATCGTCGCGCCCCTGCTGCTGGTGCTCATCCGGCTGATCCAAGGGCTGGGGATGGGTGGCGAGTACGGCGGTGGCGTGCTGATGGCCCTTGAGTACAGCCCGAAGCGACGCCAGGGCTTCTTCACTTCCCTGGTGCACATCGGCACCCCGGCCGGTGTGCTGCTGCCGGTCGCCCTGGTCACGGCGCTGGACACGTTCCTGCCGGCGGGCGCGTACGAGTCGTGGGCCTGGCGCCTGCCGTTCCTGGCCAGCATCGCGCTGGTCGCCGTCGGCTTCTACATCCGGCTGCGCGTCAGCGAGAGCCCCGAGTTCGTCAAGATGCGGGCCGAGCGCGAGGTACGGAAGCTGCCGGTCAAGGAGCTGTTCGCCGATTACACGGGCAAGGTGCTGCTGTCGATCGTCGCCAAGGTGGCCGAGAGCGGGCTGTTCAACGTCTACTACGTGGTCGCCATCGCCTACGTCACCACGGAGCTGGGTCTGCCGCGCGGGCCGGTGCTGATGGCCGTGCTGATCGCGTGCCTGGCCGAGTGCTTCACGCTGCCGCTGTTCGGGGCGCTGTCCGACCGGATCGGGCGACGCAAGGTGTACGTGGGCGGCGCGGTGTTCCAGCTGCTGCTCGCCGTGCCGTTCTTCCTGCTCGTGCAGACCGGCAGCCTGCCGCTGATGACCCTGGCCATGGTGCTCGGCCTGGCCGTCGGCCACGGCTCCATGTACGGCGCGCAGGCGGCGCTGTTCGCCAACCTTTACCCGGTTCAGGTGCGCTACACGGGCCTGTCGGTCACCCAGCAGGTAGGGGCCACGCTCGGCGGCGGGCTCGCCCCGCTGGCCGGAACCGCGCTGCTCGCGGCCGGTGGCGGCCACTGGACGTGGCTCGTGGTCTATATGATCGCGATCGCGGCTCTGTCCAGCCTGGCGGCCAGTCGGCTGGGCTCGGGCGAGCTCGACCGTGAGGCGCTCGGTGGAGTGCCCGCCGCCAAGGAGGCGATCCAATGAGCCTGTTCCTCGCCGAAGGCGATCCCGTGACGCCCGCCCTGCGCGGGTTCGCGCGGGTGCACGCCGACCTCGTCGAGCTGAGCGAGGACCCGGTCTTCCTGCGGGCCCGCGACCGCGATCCGCGCCGGACCGTCGGGCTGGTGTCCGGCGGCGGCTCAGGGCACGAGCCGCTGCACGGCGGGTTCCTCGGCCGGGGGATGCTCGACGCGGTGGCGCCGGGGCAGGTGTTCGCCTCGCCGCACAACCGGCAGGTGCTGGCGGCCAGCCGCGCCGCAGCCGGTCCCGGCGGGGTCATCCACATCGTGAAGAACTACACCGGCGACCGGATCAACTTCGGCATCGCCGCCGAACGCCTGCGGCACGACGGCATCGAGGTCCGCCGGGTGCTGGTCGACGACGACCTGGCGACCGAGAGCACGGAGACGGCGACGGGACGGCGGGGCACCGGCGCGACCGTCATCGTGGAGAAGCTCCTCGGCGCCGCCGCCGACGAGGGGCTCGGCCTCGACGAGCTGGCCGAACTCGGCGCGCGGTTCGCCGCCGCCTCACGCAGCCTCGCGGTGGCGGCGCGGGCCCAGACCTCGCCGCAGACCGGCGCCCCCTCGTTCGAGCTGGGGCCCGACGAGCTGGAGTACGGCGTGGGCATCCATGGCGAGCGGGCGGCCAAGACGATCACCAGGCCGCCCGTCGGCGAGCTGGTCACCCGGATGCTCGACGAGCTGCTGGCCGGTCTGCCACCGGGTCCCGACGACCTCGTCGTGCTGGTCAACGGGCTCGGCGGGACCACCCAGCTGGAGCTGTACGGCGTCTTCGACCAGGTGGCGGGCGAGCTGTCGGCGCGCGGGCTGGACGTGCGCGGCTCGCTGGTGGGGACGTACGTGCCCGCGCTCGACATGGCGGGCTTCTCGCTGACCCTCACCCGGCTCGACCCGTCCTGGGACCGCTGGTGGCGGGCCCCGGCCATGACACCCGCCTTCGTCCGCCTTGAGGAGAACCGATGACCGCGTCGCCCGTACTCCGCCGCTACGCCGCCGACGTGGAGGCGGCCCACGCCGAGCTGACGCGGCTCGACCAGCTCAGCGGGGACGGCGACTTCGGCGACAACCTGCGCTCCGGGCTGCGCCGCGTCGTCGACGAGCTCGACCGGTCCGGCACGGTGGGGCACGGGTTCGACGTGGCGGGACGGGTGTTCCTCGACGACGTCGGGGGCACGAGCGGGCCGCTGTTCGGGCTGCTGTTCACCGAGATCGGCCGGGCGCTCGATGGCGACGAGCCGACCAGCCGGGCGCGAGACGGTGATGTGCTGAGCTGGGCCGCGGGCGCCTCCGCCGGGCTGGCCGCGATCCAGCGGGTGGGCGAGGCCAATGTGGGCGACCGCACCCTGGTCGACGCGCTCGTGCCCGCGGTCGCGGCGCTGGAGTCGGACGGTGCCGGAGCCTTCGCCCGTGCCGCCGCGGCCGCCGCCGACGGCGCCCGGAGCACGGCCGAGCTGCGGGCTCGGCTCGGACGGGCCAGTTACGTGGGTGAGCGGGCCAGGGGTGTCGCCGATCCCGGGGCGGTGGGAGTGGCGCTGCTGTTCCGAGCGCTGGCCGAGGTCGAGGAGCCCGGCTCGGGAATCGCCCCGCCGTACTGACGGACGTGCGGTTACGGGACGCGCGCGACGCCGCCCAGGACGCCGCCCTTCGCCAGGCTGGCCGGGATGTACTGCTCGTCGTTGCGCCAGTCCTGCACGGGTACGACGCCCGGTTCGAGCAGTTCGAGGCCGTCGAAGTAGCCACGTACGGTGTCGCGGTCTCGCCAGGTCATCGCCCCCGAGCTGGTCTGCCGGTAGACGTCCTGGGCCTCGGCGAGCCTGGCCGGGATGCCCTCGTTCTCCTCGATGTACCCGTGCGAGATGATCAGGTAGCTGCCCGAGGCCAGCGGCTCGCGCAGGGTCTGGACGATGCGGGCCACTTCCTCGTCGTCGGCGAGGAAGTGGAACACGGCGACGACGAGGAGGGCGACCGGCTGGCTGAAGTCGAGGTGCGCGGCGGCGGCGTCCAGGATCGCCTTCGGGTCGCGCGTGTCGCCCTCGACGATCACCGTGTCGGGGTTGTCGGCGAGCAGGGCACGGGCATGGACCAGGACGATCGGGTCGTTGTCGGTGTAGACGACCTTGGCGTCCGGGATGACGCGCTGCGCGACCTGGTGCACGTTGTTCTGGGTAGGCAGACCGGTGCCGATGTCGAGGAACTGCCGCACACCCGCCTTGGCCGCCTCCTCCACCGCCCGGATGAGGAACCCACGGTTCGCCCGGGCGATCTCGCGGATGTCGGAGCCGGTCTCCAGACTGATCCGGATGATGTGTTCGGCCGCCTCGCGATCGGCGGAGAAGTTGTCCTTCCCGCCCAGGAAGTAGTCGTACATCCGGGCGACGCTGGGAACGGTCGGGTCGACTTTCCCCGCGGGCAGCTCGTGCTCGGTCACGCCTACACCTTCCTCGCCTATGCCCGCATCTTACGAGGAATCAGGTGATCTGTGGCGATCTGTCAGTCCGGTGCCCAGTACTTCACCAGAAACCGCTCCATCCGCTGTACCACCGGGGTCCAGGTGGCGGTCAGGGTGTAGCGGCTGACGCGGTGGCCTCGGTAGGTGAGGGTGTACTTGAGGAAGTCGGCTCCCTGGGGCTTGGCCTGGGAGTGGCCGAGGCGCAGGAGCTTCAGGTCGTGGTGGAGTTTGCGCTGTTCGCCGCGGGTGAGGCACTTGTCCACGGTCGGGCCCGTACGACGGCTCAGGCGTACGCAACCGTTGGTGTAGACGATCACCCGGTTGTCGAAGCCCGCGAAGCCGCCCTGCTCGCGCAGCTCGACCAGCACCTTCTTGGCGACGGGCGTGGCCGATGCGGCGGGTGCCATAGTGGCGCTCAGGGCGGTGCTCAAGACCACGATGAGCGCGATCCGCAAGATTCTCATACTCCTACGACGTACGGAGCAGCGAATCGGCTCATCAGACGTGGGGGAGCGGCGAAACGGCTCACCGTCCCAGACCCGCGTCCCGCGCCCGGACGATCGCCTCGGCCCGGTCGGCGACGTGCAGCTTGGCGAAGATGTTCGAGACGTTGTTGCGTACGGTCTTCGGCGACAGGAACAGGGCCGAGGCGATCTGCGCGTTCGCCCGTCCCGCCGCGACCAGCGAGAGTATCTCTCGTTCACGGGGCGTGAGCTGCGGAAAGGCCGGGTCGTCCGAGCGCCCGGTCGCGTTGCCGGTGAAGAAGTCGGCGACGCGACGGGCGACGGCCGGACCGAAGATCGCCTCGCCGTGGGCCACCGCGGTGATCGCGCGGACGATCTCGGCCTGGTTCGCCCCCTTGAGCAGGTAGCCGCGGGCTCCCGCGCGCATCGCGGCGAACAGCGTGGCGTCCTCCTCCGACATGGTCAGCACCACGACCGCGATGTGCGGGCTGTCGGCGACGACCCGCCGGGTGGCCTCGATGCCGTCCAGTCCTGGCATCCGTACGTCCATCACCACCACGTCCGGCTGCGATTCGGCGGCCCGCTCGACCGCTTCGGCGCCGTTCGCGGCGGTGCCCACCACCTCGATGCCGGGTATCGAGCCCAGCAGCACCGCCAGTCCGTCACGGTAGACCGGGTGGTCGTCGGCGAGCAGCACCCGGATCGTCTCTTCAGACACCGGCCGTCTCCATCGCCTGCTCCAGCGGGAGCCGCGCGCCGACCAGCGTCCCGCCGCCGGGCGGGCAGCTCACCTGGCAGTCTCCGCCCAGCTCGGCGGCGCGCTCCCGGAGCGACAGCATGCCGACGCCGGCCACCACGTCCGGCCCGATGCCCACGCCGTCGTCGCGGATCTCCACGTCCAGCCTTCCCTCTCGCACGGTCAGCGTGATCTCGCACCGTGTCGCGCTCGCGTGCCTGGCCACGTTGGTGAGCGCCTCGGACACGATCCGGTAGGCCGCCACCTCCACGGCCGCGGGCAGCATATCCAGCCGCTCGTCGCCGCCGACCATGACCCGCAGCCCCGCCGAGCGGAAGCGGTCCGCCTGCTGCTCGATGGCGCCCCTCAGCCCCAGCTCGTCCAGGGCGGGCGGGCGCAGGTCGTGCACCAGCCTGCGTACGTCGGCCAGCACGCCGGTCACCTCCTCGGCCGTCTGCGCCAGGATGCGGTCGGCTTCGTCGGGCGCGGTGGCCGCCAGGTTCCTGGCCGCCTCGACGCGTAACGCCACCGCCCCCAGGCTCGGGCCCAGGCCGTCGTGCAGGTCGCGGCGGAGCCGGCGGCGTTCCTCCTCCCGGGCGAGGACCAGGCGGGCGCGGATGCGCTGCAGGTCGGTGCTGAGCTCGCTGGCCCGCGCCGCCGCGGCGGCCTGCCGTACGAGATCGCCGAGGAGGCGCTGGTCGCGTTCGGTGAGGTCCGTACGGCACAGCACCAGCAGCCCCACCACCTCACCCCGGTAGGCGACCGGCAGGGACACCGACGGCCCGCGCGGCGAGCCGTGCTCCACCACGGAGCGTTCCCCGCCCGGCCCTTCGATCTCCACCCTGACGTAGGCCAGCCGGAACGCCTCGGCCAGCGTCCTGGCCACCGCGAGCAGCTGCTCGTCCGGGTCGGTGGCCAGTTCCAGCCGCTCGGCCAGCGTCGAGACCGTGGCGTACGGATCGTCGCGCGACCCGCGCACCAGCCGCCGCGCCACCCGCCACAGCCAGGTACGCAGCGGCGCGTAGAGCACCGCGACGATCGCGATGGCGGCCAGCGCCGAGTCCCGCTCGCCGAGCACGCTCCCCGCCACGGTGAACACCGCCACGTCCACCAGCACGACCAGCGCCGCGAGCACGGCGTAGGTGACGGTGGCCGACAGCAGCCGGTCGACGTCGTACAGCCGGTACTTGGTCACCGCGACGACCACGGCACCCGACGTGACCGCGATGGACAGCCCGAGCAGCAGCGCGGGGACCTGCGGCGGCAGCCGGAGCGGGAACAGCAGCACGAGCATGTCGGCCAGCGCCGCCCACATCAGCCAGCGGATCTGGGCCCGCCGCTCGGCGCCGGACGCCCGGTAGCGGCGCACCACCACCGCGAACGGCACCACGACACTCACCAGCACCGACACGTACGCCACCCGCAGCGCGACCTCCCAGACCGCGTACGGGAGCGGGACGGCGAACAGATCGAACTCCAGCCGCTCGATCTCCGGCGGCAGCGCGGTCTGGTGGAAACGCTCCATCACCGACGCGGGCGCCAGCGACAGCAGCACCGTCAGCGACCCGGTCAGCGCGAGGCTGGCCCTCGACAGCCAGCGCCACAACGGGGCTGAGGGCAGCCGCCCGTCCGGGAACAGCAGGATCAGCAGCGGCAGCCCGAGAAGCAGCGACGCCCCGAAGCACGCGTAGAACCAGTACGCCGCGGCGGTCCCCGGCGTGCCCGGCGCGACATAGACGCCGTACACCGCCCAGCTCGCCGCGAGCCCGTCCATCAGCCACAACAGCCCGAACCCGGTCAGCGCCCAGGCCACCGGATGGCGGGGCAGCCGGCGCAGCAGCAGCACGCCGGGCCCGAGCAGGGCCAGCCCCGACAGCGCCGCGGACCAGCCCGGCTCCAGCTCGGCGTTGAGCGGGATCCGCACGGCGGCGGCCCGGACGTCCAGCACCACCGTCGCCACGGTGATCGCCACCCCGACCGCGGCCAGCAGAACGGGCATGACCAGCGCCCGGGTCTTCGTCACGTGAAGCATTACACCGGATTTGTCCGTTCCTGTCCCGGGACAGGAGTCCCGGGACAGGAACGGGACACCGGGCCCTGCCTGCCCGGGTCTGCCCGCCCGGAAGCTGGTCCTCGTTGCTCACACCCTGTGGAAAGGACCAGATCACCATGGACCCGCACATCACGACGACACCCGCGAAAGCCCGCACTGACATGCCCGTCTCCGATGAACCGCCCATCACCGGTAAGCCCCCGCTCTCGCTCGGCATGGTGCGCGGCCTGGGCCTGTCGCTGACCGCCGGCACACTCGCCTGGGCGGCGAGCATCTTTCTGTACGGGACGCAGAACACCGGGTTCGAGGAGCGCGTCGGTGACCTGACCGGGCTCCTCTTCCAGGGCGGCGTGTTCGCCCTGCTCACCGTGCAGGCCAGGAGCCAGGCCACCGGGCTCACCCGGATCTCCCGGGGCATGCTCCGGGTCGAGGCGGTGCTGCTCGCGCTGGCCAGCGTCTGGTCGCTGCTGCACGGCGTCCTGCCCGAGCCCCAGCAGGACGGTCCGCTGCTGGCGGTCCTCGACCTCTTCTGGCCGCTGTCGATGCTCGGCATGATGGTGATCGCGGTGAAGCTCGCGGTGGCCGGACGGTGGCGCGGGCCGCTGCGCTGGTGGCCGCTGATCGCCGAGAGCTGGGCCGTCGTGACGGTCCCGCTGTTCATCGTGTTCGGCGAGCAGGCGTCCCGGTGGGTGGGCGGGCCGCACCTGATCATCGGGTACGCCACCCTCGGCGTGCTCCTGGCCTGGCGTCCGGAGCTGACCCGTTAGGGGCTTACCGATACGATCAGCTCCTTGTGGGGGATGCGCAGTTTGATGGGCGCGTCACCGTCGGTCCCGTACCCCTGGAGGATCGCTGATGGCGAA
This sequence comes from Nonomuraea sp. NPDC048901, assembly GCF_040649695.1. NCBI lineage: Bacteria > Bacillati > Actinomycetota > Actinomycetes > Streptosporangiales > Streptosporangiaceae > Nonomuraea > Nonomuraea sp. NPDC048901. The sequence goes on from NZ_JBEZFW010000001.1 coordinate 716,674, forward strand.
GGTCGACCTTCACCGCCAGGCGCTCGAAGACTGCCAGTCGGCGGCGAACCGTTTGTCCAAGGAGTTCGCCGACCTCGCTGGCGGGTATCCGGCCAAGACCGCCAACTCCTCGATCTTCGGTGACCTGACCGGCTCCTCCTCGCTGGCCGCCCTCCTCGACAAGATCGAGACCGGGGTCTCAAGCGAGCTGGGACATGTCCAGAACAAGCTCCAGGGCGTCGAGCGGGCGCTGGAGAAGGTACGCGACAACGTCCACACGGCCAACCAGGCCTCGGGCGCTTGATCAAGGAGTGAAGCGTGGAGCTCGGCGACCTGCCCGGCGGTGACGGCCTTGCGAACATCCTCAAGTCCGTCAGTGGCGATCCCGGCTCGGTCCGCGGCGTGGCCAAGCGCTGGCGCGGCGCCGGCGGCAAGACCGGCGAGTACGTCGGCCGCCTCGGCACGTCGGTCAAGGGCGTCAACACGGCCTGGCAGGGCGACTCCGCCGACGCCTTCGACAAGTACATGCGCCGCTACTCCACGGCCGGCGGCGCGCTCCACGACGCCCTGACGAACAGCGCGACGGTTCTCGACGACGTCGCCCAGGCGCTGGAGACGGCCGCCTCGAAGGTACGCGGGATCTGCGGCGACGTCCTCGACAAGGCCCGCGCCTACAAGACCAACAATCCGGACGCCACGCAGGCAGAGTTCGACAAGGCGCTCGCCTCTCCCGTCGCCGACGCGGTCGAGGACGCGAAAACGCACCTCACCTCGGTCAACAAGGTCGTGAACCAGGCCGTGAAGACGATCGGCGAGCACTGGAACGGGCGGGAGGCGACGTTCGCCGCCATCAAGGCGCCCGGCGACCAGACGTTCGTGCCGGCGCCGGGCCACACCGTCCACTGGGACCCGACGCCGCTTCCCGACTGGCAGAAGACGACACTGGCGAGCGCGAACGGCAACGGCAACGCTTACAGCCCCGCCTCCGCGTCCGCCCCGGTGGCCGCGTCTTCCGGGTCCGGCGGATCTTCGGGCTCCGGGGGCTCCGGGGGTGCGGTCGCCCAGGCCGTGCCGTACGTGCCGGGTGGCGGCACCGGCGCCGACATCGTCAACGCGGCGCGGCAGCACCTCGGCAAGCCGTACGTCTGGGGCGCCAACGGCCCGAGCGCCTTCGACTGCAGTGGGCTCGTCTACTACTCGCTGAACCAGGCGGGCATCAAGATCGGCGACACCACGGCGGCCGGCTACCAGGCGAGCGGGCACCCGATCTCAGGGCCACCGCAGGCCGGTGACATCGTCTTCTTCGGCGCCCCGCCCGACCACGTGGGAATCTACATAGGCGACGGCAAGATGATCCACGCGCCGCACCCGGGGGCGAACGTCCGGGTGGGAGAGGTGGCGGTCCAACACGGCCCGATCACCTACCGCCGCTTCTGACCCCCGCGCTTCTGAACACACGCGAGCCGGGGCCCGCGTGTGCGGACCCCGGCTCGTCGTGGTGTTACGTCGTAGATCAGACCGGAACGATGTTCTCGGCCTGCGGGCCCTTCTGGCCCTGCGTGATGTCGAAGCTCACCTTCTGGCCTTCCTGCAGCTCGCGGAAGCCCTGGGCGGCGATGTTCGAGTAGTGGGCGAAGACGTCGGCGCCGCCGCCGTCCTGCTGGATGAAGCCGAAGCCCTTTTCAGAGTTGAACCACTTCACGGTGCCAGTCGCCATGTCGATCTCCTTTGATAGGCGCAGAGCCGGGACTCGCAGGTCACGAATCCCATGTCGCCGCAATGACCCATCCGGAAATGACCGGTGAAAACAACACGCCTTCGGGGCGGAACCCGTCGGGCGCGCAAAGTTCGTGGGTACCAAAACTGCAACAGCTGCCACGCTAGCACGTGGCCTCTCATACTCCCTCCCGAAAAATGGGAGATCTTGCGGCCTGCCTGCTGGAACGGAAAATCGCCGCCTGGACACCGGCTCCCGACCGGTCGAGGAGCGCCGCCTGCCCCTGCCAGACGGGCCCGAGAGCACGCGCAATCTGGGCGGTCGTGACCATCGACCATGACCCGACACGGTCGACGCACTCTCGCCGCCGGCGGGACCGCAAAATTTATGTCAACCCGACATAGATAAAACAAAGCGGCATATCAGACATCTCTCATGTGGCGTCGGGAGAGTTCAGGGCGTGCGGATGACCTTCGGGGGCCGAATTCATCGGGATGCGGCCGGGTCATCCAGGATTGGACGTTGATCTCAGTGCGTTTCCTGAAGCCCCTCACCGTGACCCTGGCCAGTGCCGCCCTCGTCGCCCTGCCGTTCGCGGGCGGCGCCTTCGCCGACAGCGGCCAGCCGCAGCCCGCTCCGACGGTCACCCCGGGCGTGAAGACCACCCCGACCACCAAGCCCACCGCACCGGTCAAGACCGGCCGCCCCACCGCGACGGACGACAACGCGCGGCCCAAGCGCCCGACCTCCACCGCCCACGAGCGGGAGACCACGGCCTCCACCCTCTACTTGAAGGAGCACCGGAGCCCGGCCTCTCTCGAGGTCTCGGTCAACCCGACCCGCGTCAAGCAGGGCGCCTCCTACGGGGTGACCATCGTGGTCAAGGGCGCGTCGGCGGGTAAGGCGGCCACGATCACGAGCCCCGAGGGCAAGAGCTACCGCGTGTCGCTCGACCAGCGGACGGTCACCAAGACGCTGACCGTACCGGCCAAGGCCAAGCTCGGCGCCAAGACGGTCACCGTCAAGGTCGGCAACCGGACCGCCACCGCCCAGTTCACCGTCGTCCGCGGCGCCGACCACCGCGACGACCACCGTCACGAGGGCAAGTAGCCGACCACCGCCACGAGGGCGAATATCGGGAGGCCCTCGTCGCGGAACCAGCCCGCGCTGTGGGCCCGGCCCTCCCCGTGGCCGGTCCCGCCAACGCGGGCGCCCGCGCCGCCGTACCAACTGAGCTGGTACGGCGGCGCGGGCTTTTTAGCGCCGGCTCAGCGCGGGATCACACGCCGAACGGCGGCGCGTACCGGATCGTGCCCGCCGGCAGCGGGCTCCCGTCCAGCGACATGGCCATCAACGCCTCGTCGGGCACGTCGAAGGACACGCCGATGCCGTGACCGGAGGCGATCGTGAACCCGAAGCGCGGGTAGTACTCGGGATGCCCGAGCACGACCACGGCACTCTCGCCCAGTTCGCGGGCCGCCTGGAGCGCCGCCCGGGTCACTGCCGCGCCCGCCCCCTGCTTCTGTACGGCCGGCGACACGGCAACCGGCCCGAGGGCCAGCGCGGGCGCCTGCCCGACGTGGCAGCGGGTGAGGAGGGCATAGGCGACGATCTCCCCGTCAGGGGCGACCCCCACCCAGGACAGGCCCGGAATCCAGGCCGGGTCGAGGCGCAGTGCCTCGACGAGGTCGGCTTCCAGCGGGGTGGGGAAGGCCGACAGGTTCACCGCGCGGATGGCGGCGGCGTCTTCGGGCGTTTCCGCCCGCGTTGCGATGTTGAACGGCGTGATGTCGAGCGGTGTGGTGTTCAACGGAACCCTTCATCGGAAGAGAGGGCTCCCGCGGAGAACGGCCGAGCTCAGCGGCAGTGACCGGCTCCCGGGCAGCCCGGAAGGACAGAGGAGGAGATGCCGCGCACAGCGGCCACCCAACGGGCGGTCATACGCTCCTCGCTCCCTTCCTGCTCAACCGGCGCCTCGGCCGTCGTTTCAACCGACATTGATCAAGGTACCGCATGGCTGTCCGCTATGTCAGCTCGCGCGACCGAGACCATCCGCTCTTCGTCGTCCTGTCGGAGGCGTCAGGCTGTCGGAGGCGTCAGGCTTCGTCGTCCTTGTGGGGAGACTCGTCGTCCTGGAGGGAGCGGTGCAGGCGGCCGCTGGCGGCGTCCATGTGGCCGCGCATGGCTGTGACGGCCGCCGACGGCGAGCGCTGTTCGATCGCGGCCAGCACGGCCGCGTGTTCGGCGATGGTGGTCTGGGTCTCTCCCGCCTCGTGGATCGCCCGCCGGATCCAGACCCGCAGGAGCGAGCGGATGCTGCCGAGAATGTCGTCAAGGACCGAGTTGCCCGCCGCGTGCGCCAGCGTGAGGTGGAAGGCGACGTCCGCTTCCACGAAGGCCGTGCTGTCCTGGGCAGCGCGCATGTCGGCCAGGTGGGCGCGCAGTTCCTCGACGGCTGCGGCGTCGGCGCGTTCGGCGGCCAGCTCGGCGATCACCACCTCGATGTGCTTGCGGGCCTCGATCAGGTCGAGGACCTGGGGCTGGCCCAGCATGAGACCCCATTCGATGGCGCTGGGCAGCAGGCTGGACGTGCTCTGCCTGAGGTAGGTCCCGTCTCCCTGACGTACCTCGATGATGCCGAGCACGTCCAGGGCCTTCAGCGCCTCCCTGACCGTGGAGCGTCCGACGCCGAGCGTTTCGGACAGCTGGCGCTCGGACGGCAGCCGGGTGCCCGGCGCGAGGTGGCCCGAGAGCAACTGGGACAGCAGCTGCCTGGCGATGTCGACCACTGTGCTCTCGCGCTGGGGCGCGGCGAGGGAGATGGACGCCGTCTCCGCTCTCCCCGCGCGCCTGGCCTTGCCTTCGGACTCCGCCACGGTCTTCCCTTCCTCATCAGCCCGAAGGCCTCGTCAGCCCGAGGGCCAGCCTCAAGCCATCGTCTGCCTCAAGCCATCGTCGGCCCCAAGGCTTGTCGACCCGAAGGTCCCAGCAGCCCGAAGGCGTCCGCCACGTCCACCAGGGTTCGCTCGTCGCCCACGTTCCCGGGTACGACGGCGTAGGAGAGCGTAGCCCCGACGGGTACGCCTATCTCCCAAACGGCCACGCCGGGCCGCAGCGGTCCCAGCACGCGCGCGCGATCCGCCCCCAGCCCGTCGCGCGCGACCTGCGCCGAGGTGATGCCACCCTTGGCGATCACCGCGGTGAGGCGCGGACGGAGCGAGGTCACCGTAGCGCACAGTGCGGCCATGACCTTGGCGCCGTGCCCGAGCGTACTGTGCCGGGAATGCCTGACCCGCTCACTGGCGACCAGGGCGACACCCCGTTCGGCGAGGTCGAAGCGGGCGAGTCCGGCGACCCGGCGGCCCTCTGCCTCGGGCTCCGACAGGGCGGCCTCGGTGGACGCCGTACGTACGGGAACGCGAAGTTCGGTGGCGAGTGCGGCGAGTTGCGCGCCGGCGGCCTCGGTATGGGACCCGCAGACGACCAGCGTGCCGCCGGGACGGCGGTGTAGCGGCCGGTCGAGCAGCCCGTACGCCAGGCGTCTCGCGCGCATGGCGGCGAGTGGCGCGGCGCAGCGCAGCACGACGGGGACGTTCGCGGATCGGGCGGCGTCGATCGAGGCGGAGATGGCCGCCAGGTCGGCGTCCGTCTCCACGTCGGGGACGATGACCGCCCCCGGTACGGCCCGGCGCAGCACCGGATCCAGACCGCCGCGCCGTACCGTCTCCAGAGGGACCGTCGTCGCCGCGCGCCCGCCGGTCTCCCTGACCCACTCCGTCATCGTCCTGGCCGAATAGCCGAAGACCGGGTCGGCGGCGAACTCGGTGTCGGCGGCCACCATCCAGCGGCCGTTCACCATGACGCGGTGAACCCCGCCGACCGTCACCCGCCCGATGGCGGGATAGGCCGGGACGAACACCAGCACCCCGTCGGCCGCCCCGAGCGCGTCGGCCTCGGCGAACACGTGCCCGCGCAGGGTGGAGTCGCCGCGCAGGACGTACTCGGCGTCGTCGCCGCACCTGTCGCGCAGCCGGCGTACCAGGCTCACGGCCCGGCCCTCCTCCATGGCGCGGGTGTTGGTGAGGACGTAGTACGACGGGTCGGCGGGGAGTTCGGCGTCCGGGTCGAGCAGCACCGGCACATCGGCGGCGGCCTGGGTGCCGGTGGGATCGTCGTCCAGGACGATGACCCGGCTCATCGCACCGGATCCCGCTCGGTCAGCTCCACGCGGACGCCGTTCGGCTCCCCCAGCAGGAAGCAGGCTCGCCGGCCCCGGCCGCCCATGAAGATCTGGGCGCTCTCCTGCCCCGGCAGGCCCGCGAGCGTCGTCTCGATGTCGGCGACGCTGAAGCACACGTGGTGCAGCCCCTCACCACGCTCGCGCAGGAAGCGGGCGACGGGCCCGTCCCTGAACGGCTGCACGAGCTGGAGCATGACGTTGCCCGCGTCGAGGTACGTGAGCCGCACCCCGGGATCCTCCGCCCGTTCGTCGCCGATCACCGTCATGCCCAGCCGCTCCACATAGAAGGGCAGGGCCTGGTCGGCGTCGTGGACGGCGATCCCGACGTGGTCGACGTGGTCGAAGTCAGCCAAGTTTCCTGACCTCGCGCAACCCGGTCCGCAGTGCCGCCTGATAGATCCACAGATCGCCGCCGTACGCTAGGATCCTGAACCCGCGCTCGACGAGCATGGCGGCCTCCTCCTTGCTCCCCGCCATGAACCCGGCGAACTTGCCGGCGGCCCGCGCCGCCTTGGCCACCCGGTCGAGCGCCGCCAGGTAGTCGGGATGGTCGAACTGTCCGGGAATGCCCATGCTGTTCGTCAGGTCGAAATGCCCGATCCAGAGCACGTCCACCCCGTCCACCGCGGCGATCTCCTCCACGGACTCCAGACCGGCGACGGTCTCGATCTGGGTGATCACCATGGTCCGGGCGTTGGTGTCGCGCATGTAGGCCACGTTGTCGGTGACGACGTAGTCATCGTGCGCGACCCCGAAGGCCGCCCCCCGTACTCCGTCGGGCGGGTACTTCGCCCAGCGCACCACGTCCCGCGCCTGGTCGGCAGAGTCCACCATCGGGATCATGATCCCGCGCGCGCCGGCGTCCAGCGCGCGGGAGATCTGGGTGCGCTCGGCGGTGGGGACGCGGATGTACGGCTCGACGCCGGTCGGCCGGGTGGTGGCCACGACCTTGCCGAGGGTCTCCCACCCCCAGCCGGTGTGCTCCGCGTCATAGATGACGAACTGCGCTCCGGCGCCCGCCACGAGCCGGCCGATGCCCGTGGTCGCGAACTCGAAGACGAAGGTGCCGAGCACGAGCTCGCCGCTGTGGAGCGCCTGCTTGATGGGACCGGTCAACGGAGGACCTTTCTGCAGATTCTGGAGAAGTGGGGTGCGGGGTCGGTCACTGGAGGGCCTTTGAGGAGAGACGCGGGTGGTCGAGTGCCGCCGGATTGACCGGGTACGCCGGTGCGCGACCGGCGGCGACATCGAGAGCGGCCTGGATGGCGCCGCGCCCGTTGCCCAGCGCGAGCTCGTCGGTCCAGGCGACGGCGTGCGGGCTGAGCAGCACGTTGTCCAGCGCCAGCAGCGGGTCGGCCGGATCGGGCGGCTCGACCTCGAACACGTCCAGCGCCGCCCCCGCGATGCGCCCCTGGGTGAGCGCCGCAGTGAGCGCGGCCTGGTCGACGATCGGACCTCTGGCGACGTTGACCAGGTACGCGGTCGGTTTCATCCCGGCCAGCCGCCCGGCGTCGATGAGGTGGTGGGTCTCCGGGGTGAGCGCACACGTGATCACCACGAAGTCGGCCTCGGCGAGCAGCGTGTCCAGCTCGACGAGCGTGACACCGGCCGCCGCCGCCCGCTCGGGATCGGCGTACGGGTCGGCGGCGAGCTGCCGCATGCCCAGCGGCGCGCACAGCCGCGACAGCTCGCGGCCGATGTTGCCCCAGCCGACCAGGCCGAGCGTCCTACCGGTGACGCCGGTCCCCATGTAGTCCAGCTTGTCGTTCCACCGTCCCGCGCGTACCAGCCGATCCTTCTCGCCGAGCCGGTGCGCGGCGGCGAGCAGCATCGTCAACGCCGACACCGCCACCGGCCCGCGCACGCCGTCGGGCGTGATGGTGACCAGCACGCCGTGCCGGGTACACGCCTCGACGTCCACGTTGTCGTAGCCGACACCGAACCGGGCGACCAGGACCAGCCGGTCGGCGCCCTTGAGCGTGTCGGCGGTGACCCTGGGGGTCAGGACGATCAGGGCGTCATAGCCGCGCACCGCCTCGGGCGGGATGTCACCGGCCACGGCCTCGATGAAGTCCCACTCGACCCCGTCGGCCGCGTCGAGCGCGGACAGGCCGATGTCACCCCAGCCGATCCGCCCGTCGTCGGTCAGGAAGTCTCGGGTCAGGCCGATCCTGAAGGGCATCAATGGTCTCCTTCTGAGGGCGGGGTCCTGCGGGTGTGAGGCTTGCGGGGTGCGATGAGGATCGCGACGGCCGGTGCGGTGAGGGCCGTCGTCTCGGTACCGGGCGGATGCTCCTGTACGACCACGCCGCCCGCGTCGCCACCACCGGTGACTGTGGTGACGGTGTAGCCCCGAGTGCCGATGAAGACCGGCTCGCCGCCGCCACCACCGCCGCCACCGCAGTGGCCGCCGTCGCCGTCGCGGTGGCCGTCGCCACGGCCGTCGGCGTCCAGCGCCGCTGCCAGGACGAGCCGTCGTCCGCCATGGTGCACGGCCAAGCCGACCAGACCCGCCGGTAGCCCGGCGTCGACGAGCTGCCCTCCTACGAAGGGACGCAGGGCGGCGAGCACATGCCGCAGCCCGGACGACATGGCGTCGGCGGCATCGCAGGCGTCGACGGAGATCGCGGCTGCTCCGGCGTTGGCGAGAGTGATCAGGGCGGCAGTTAGCCAGGTCGTGCGGAAGAGGGCGGACGGCGCGGGATCGTGAGCGCCGCGCGGGGCGGCGAAGCCGAAGGTGGGCAGCAGGCCGACCGGCCCCACGAGCACGGGCAGGCAGTGTTCGGCGGCTTGCCCGACGAGCAGCGGGTGGACCGCCAGCGTTTCCCGCGCGCTGGCCTCGTCGTCGTGGTGGGTCTGGGCCGCGATGGGGAAGCAGACCAGGTCGAGCAGGTCGGACGGTAGAGACACGGCCCGGTTCAGCTCGGCGAAGTGGGCCCGACTGCCGCCGCCGATCCGCACCGGCGGCCCGGCGAAGGGCACCTGCGCACCGTGGAATGGCGGTGGCATACGCCGGAAGGACCGCCGGGCGGCCTCGGCGAGTTCTCGGGGAGTGCCGTGTGTACGGTCGAACACCAGGAGCGTGTCCAGGCCCGGGACGTCACGCAGTGCGGCCACCTGGTCGGACGACGAGCAGACGGCGCTCAGCGTGAGCGTCGCCCCGGCTGCCCTGGCGGCGGCGGAGAACCGGTCGGCCACCTCGCGCCACCCTGGCTCGTCCAGATCCACGGTCCCGTGCAGGAACGAGGGTCCGGCAAGCTTCCGCCCGTCCACCGGGGGCCGCCTCAGGTACAGCCCCACTGACGGAAGCGTCCCCCCGGCTGGCTTTTCTCGCTGGGTGTGCGGTTCCGCGAACGCAAGTGGGTCTTCGGAAGGGGGTTGCGGGATTCGGAGGCGTACCCGTGTCGTCGGGCCACCGCGGATCCGGCGCCGGGGTGGGCGTGACTGGGATGGCGGGTAGTCGGTGACCGTCAGGTGGAGGCGCTGGTGGACGTGGTCGCCGCGGCGTACCGTCACCGGCCGGCCCAGCCCGAGCGGCGTCCCATAGGTCTTGTAGCCGGCGTCGCTCCAGTTCCGGTGGTCCTCGGTCTCGAAGGTCTCGCCGTCCAGCTCGATCGTGACCAGCGCCCCACCGTCCCGGTAGCGCATGGTCCTGATGCCGGTGAAGATCTGATGCGGGCTGATTCGCTGCGGGAACTCCCCGGCGGCCTGCCCGTTGACCTCGACCGGGGTGCCCGCCAGATGCGGCGGGTGGATGAGGCAGAGTCCGATTCTGGTTCGCTCGAAGTCGCGCTCCGCCCGACCGTCGAACGCGAACGTGAGTGAGTCCTCCGTGACGGTCGCCGTTCCGCGCCAGCTGAAGTCCGCGCCGTGCCGCACATCCAGCGAGAGGGAGAGCGATGACGAGTTCGCGGTCGTGCCGGGGTCGGTCCGCAGCAGTCGCCCCGGCACGGTCATCCACCGGCCGTCCCTGACCAGCACGCCCACCCGGCGCAGCAGGAGCAGCCCGCCGAGTCGTACTCGGTCCAGATGCGGACCGGCGAGCAGGAAGGAGACGGTCATCGCTCGCTCTTCCGCAGCCTGAGCAGGCTCTGGGCGGTGCGTGGGTACGACGGGACGGCGGTCAGCGCGTCCAGTTGGGCCGGTTCCAGGCGTAGGTCGGCGGCGGCCACGCTGGTCCTGAGCTCAGTGAGGTCCTCCGGGCCGATGACCGCGCTGGCCACCGCCGGGCGGGACAGCAGCCAGGCGAGGGCCAGGTGGGCGGGCGGGTGGCCCCACTCGGCACCCAGTGAATCCAGGCGCCCGGCCGTCGCCAGGTGTTCGGGTGAGAAGCCGCCGCCACCCCAGCGCCGCTCCCCGCTGTACTCCCGCCCGCCGGTCCCGGCCAGCAGGCCGCCGTTCAGTGGGCTGAACGCGACCAAGGACAGCCCGAGGCGCAGGCAGGCAGGGACGAGCTCCGCCTCCGGTGTGCGGTCGAACAGGTTGTAGCGCACTTGGACGCAGACCGGGCCGTGCAGGTTGCGCGCCGAGCAGATCCACAGGGCCTGGACGGTCTCCCACGCGGGATAGGTGGACAGCGCCGCATGGCGGACCTTGCCCTGACGGACCAGGTCGTCGAGCGTGGCGAGGGTCTGTTCGAGCGGCGTGTCGGGGTCGGGGTGGTGGGCGTAGTAGAGGTCCACGTGGTCGGTGCGGAGGCGGCGCAGGCTCCGTTCGAGCTGCTGGATCAGGTGCCGCCGTGACAGGCCCCGGTCGTTGACGCCGGGTCCGACGCTCTCGCGGGCCTTGGTCGCCAGGACGACCTCGTCCCGCCGGCCGGCCAGCGCCCGGCCGAGTATCTCCTCGGCCGACTCGCGCTCGGTCCAGGGCGGTACGCCGGGGCGGTCGAACTGCGGGCGGTTGCCGTAGGCGTTGGCGGTGTCGAAGAAGTTGATCCCATGGTCCAGCGCGCCGCGCACGAGCCCGGCGGCGTCGGCGGCGCTGGGGGCCACCCCGAACGTCGCCGTGCCGACGCAGAGCCGCGACACCCTGATGCCCGTCGGGCCGAGCAGCGCGTAGTCCATGACATGGGACGGTACGTCCCAAAAGCGGCATTGGTCAACCGGTTGACCAATCGCGCAACATCGATGTAACGTGCGCCACACCGGCCCTCTTAAAACGATTCAGATCGGTTGTGGGCCTGCGAAGGGAAGTGGTCAAGCCCATGCCCAGCCTGTCTCCGTACGGCCTCACCTGCGAGTTCCTCGAACAGCCACTCGGCATGGACGAGACCGCGCCCCGTCTGTCCTGGAAGCTCCGCTCCGACGACCACGGCGATCGCCAGACCGCCTACCGGCTGATCGTGCGTGCCGGAGACCAGGTCGTCTGGGACACCGGAGGCGCCGGCGAGCACCAGGTCGTCTACGAGGGAGCGCCCCTCCGGCCCTCGACCCGTTACGACTGGTCGGTGGAGGTGCGTGACGCGTGGGGAACCGCGGCGGGCCGTACGGACTCGTGGTTCGAGACGGGGCTCATGGGCGGCTGGCGCGCGGCCTGGATCGCCAGGGACGATGGCGCGCAGCCGGTCTTCGAGCCGCCGGTCGAGGACGACCGCTCCTTCACCACCCGCAAGCTGACCGCCTGCGCCCACCTCCGCCGGGCCTTCGACCTGGCCGAACTCCCCGTGCGGGCGCGACTGTACGCCAGCGCCCGCGGTCTGCACCGGTTCTCGCTGAACGGCGTGCGCGTCTCCGACGCCGAGCTCGAGCCGGGCTGGACCGACTACCGCCACCGGATCAGGTACCAGTCCTACGACGTCACGGCGCGGCTGCACAAAGGGCCGAACGTCCTGGGAGCGTTGCTCGCCGACGGCTGGTGGAGCGGCTTCGTCGGTATGGACCCCCGCAAGGCGGGCAAGCTGTACGGCGACGCGCCCGCGCTCATCGCCCAGCTCGTGCTGGAGTTCGCCGACGGATCACGCCACGTGATCGCCACGGATGAGGACTGGCGCGAGTCGCCGGGCCCGCTGCGCCACTCCGACCTGCTGATGGGCGAGTACTACGACGCCCGCGCCAGGCTGGACGGCTGGGACGGCCCCGGCTACGACGACGCCGCCTGGACGCCCGTGGCCGTCACCGGCACGGACACCTCGGAGCTGGTCTGGTCACGCAGCGCCCCCGTACGCGTGGTCGAAGACCTCCCGACCGTGCGCGTCCTGCGCGGACCCGGGGGCGAGACCATCGCCGACCTGGGCCAGAACATGGTCGGCCGGGTCCGGCTCACCGTTCACGGCGCCGAGCGCGGGCGGCGGATCCAGCTCCGCCACGCCGAGATCCTGGAGGAGGACGGTTCCCTGCACCTGGCGAACCTGCGCCGCGCAGAGGCCACCGACGTCTATGTCTGCGGCGGCGACCCGGTGGAGGTGTACGAGCCCGCCTTCACCGTCCATGGCTTCCGCTACGTCGAGATCACCGGATTCGACGGGCGGATCGAGGTCACCGGGCGAGTGCTGCAGAGCGAGCTGCCGTGGACCGGGGAGTTCTCCTGTGACGACCCGCTGGTCAACCGGCTGCACGAGAACATCCGCTGGGGCCAGCGCGGCAACTTCGTCTCGGTGCCCACCGACTGCCCCCAGCGCGACGAGCGGCTCGGCTGGCTGGCGGACGCCCAGGTCTTCCTCCCCACGGCGGCCCGCGGCGCCGACGTCTCGGCCTTCTTCGCCGACTGGATGGAGGACGTGCTGACCGGGCAGGACGCGGAGGGATCCTTCCCCGACGTGGCGCCGCTGGTCTGCCTGACCAGGGAGGGGGCGCCGGGCTGGGGCGACGCGGGAGTGATCGTCCCCTGGTCGCTCTACCGCTTGTACGGCGACCGCCGCGTGCTGGAGCGCTGCCTGCCCGCGATGGCCGCCTGGGTGGACCAGATCGAACGGCACAACCCCGACCTGATCTGGCGCCGCCGTACCGGAAGGAACTACGGCGACTGGCTCCAGATCGGCGTGGACACCCCGCGCGACGTGCTGGCCACGGCCTACTTCGCGCAGTCGGCCACGCTCGTCGCCGAGGCGGCGCGGATCCTCGACCGGCCGGAAGCCGAACGGTACGAGCAGCTGGCCGCGGCGATCAGAAGAGCCTTCAACCAGGAGTTCGTCGCGCCGGACGGCCGCATCCACGGCGACACCCAGACCTGCTACCTACTCGCCATCGAGTTCGGCCTCATGCCCGCCGAAGTGGCCGCCGAGCACCTCGTGCGTGACATCGCCGCGCACGACGGCCATCTCACCACCGGCTTCCTCGGGGTCGCGCTGCTGTGCCCGGTGCTCACCAGAATCGGCCGCGCCGACCTGGCCTACGAACTTCTCCACCAGGAGACCTTTCCCAGCTGGCTGTTCTCCGTCAGGCACGGCGCCACGACCATCTGGGAACGATGGGACGGCTGGACCCCCGACCGGGGCTTCCAGGCGGCCACCATGAACTCCTTCAACCACTACAGCCTGGGCGCCATCGGCGACTGGCTCTACGGAGGAGTCGCCGGGATCGGCCAGACGGCGGACTCATCCGCGTACGCCGGTCTGGTGATCCGCCCGCGGCCGGGTGGCAAGCTCACCCGGGCCCGCGCCGTGCAGGAGACCGCTCGGGGGCGAGTCGAGTCCGCATGGTCGGTGACGGACGGCGTGCTCACGGTGGACGTGCTGATCCCCCCGGGGACGGACGCCACGGTGCACCTCCCCACCGGCGATCCCGAGGCGATCGAGTCCACCGCCCACGTCACCGTCCTCGAACGGCGTGACGGGACGGTCGTGTGCTCGGTGGCCTCCGGACATCACCGTTTCACGGCCCCCTGGGCCGCCCATGAGAGGACAACGCCTTGAACACCCCCACGCGCCGCGATTTCCTCCGCACCGGTGGCCTGGCCGCCGCGGCGGTGACGCTCAGCTCCTGCGGCTGGGGCCGGACGGACCCCGCACCGGCGAGCGGAGGTACGGCCGGCGCGAGCCTGAAGGTGTGGGACCAGTTCACCACCTCCCCGCAGAACGAGACCGTCAAGAAGGTCTACGACCTGTTCAAGGGTGCGACGATCACCCGTACCTCGCAGACCGGCGACCAGCTCACCACGGTCGGCAAGACCGCGCTGGCCTCGGGCACCGGCCCGGACGTCATCTACTACCAGGTCGGCGCGGGCAACGCCGGAGTGCTGGCCGAGGCCGGCCTGATCAAGCCGCTCGACGACGTGGCCGCGAAGTACGGCTGGCTGGACCGGCTGACGCCGTTCGCGATCAGGGAGGCGTCGCTCGGCGGCAAGCTCTACGGCCTGCCCGACGAGTCGGAGAACACCGTCCTGTTCTACAACAAGACCCTCATCGACAAGGCGGGCCTGACCGTCCCCGAGACCTTCGACGAATTACTGACCTTCGCCTCGGCCGCCGCCAAGAAGGGCTACACGCCCATCGCGTATGGCCAGTCGGACGTCTACCCGAGCTGGTGGGCCTTCTCGATGATGGCCAACAACCTCGCGGGCGCCCAGCCGATGGGCGACCTGATCTTCGACAACAAGGGCAGCTGGAACACCCCGCAGCTGGTCGAGGCGATCAAGCTCTTCTTCGTCGACCTGGTCAAGGCCGGCGGGTTCATCAAGGATCTCAACTCGCTCGGCGGCCCCGACGCCCAGTCGCTCTTCCTGGCCGGCAAGGCGCTGATGAACCTCAACGGCACCTGGGCGGTCGGCACGATCGAGAAGGAGATGCAGGGCCAGGAGATCGGCATCATGGCCATGCCCTCGGTCAACGGCGGACCCCGCGTCTATCCCGGCGGCATCGGCTCGGCCTACTACATCTCGGCCAAGAGCAAGAACGCGGACGTGGCCGCCCAGTTCCTCGACTCGCTCTACAAGCCGGAGGCGGTACGGCTCTGGGTCGAGGGCGCCAAGATCTTCCCCCCGGTGCCGTTCGACTCCGCGGGCTGGAACCTCAGCCCGCTGCAGAAGCTCGCCATGCAGGCGGCCCAGACCGGCGGCGGCGACGCCAAGACCAACATCGGTTACGCCGTCAACCACGGCCTGGCCGCGCCCGGCTTCCTCAACGCGATGACCAGCGGCTTCCAGGCCGTGGTCGCCGGGGACAAGACCCCGGCCAAGCAGGCGGAGGAGCTGCAGAAGGCGTGGGAGGCGGGAGTGACCTCATGACGCTCACTCTTACCGCTACGCGTCGCGGGGCCCGCGTCACCCCGTCGCCGTCCGGCCGCACGCTCGGCTACCTCTTCCTGGTCCCGGCCGGGCTGTTGTACGCGGGCTTCATCTTGTGGCCACTGGCCCAGTCGGTCTACCTGAGCCTCACCGACTGGGACGGCGCCAGCCCCGAGAAGCGGTTCGTCGGCCTGGCCAACTTCCAGCGGATGCTCGGAGACGGCCTGTTCTGGCGCTCGCTCGGGCACAACCTCGTCTGGGTCGTCGCAGGCACCGCGCTGACGATGGGCGTGGCGCTGCTGCTGGCCATGTTCGTGTGGAACCGGCCACGGGGCTTCACCGCGCTGCGCACGATCTACTTCATGCCGCAGGTGCTGCCCGCGATCATCGTCGGCATCGTCTGGAGCTGGATCTACAACCCGGCCTTCGGCATCCTCAACCGGGCGCTGGAGGCGGTGGGCCTCGAATCGTGGACCAGAGGCTGGCTCGGCGACCCGACCTTCGCCCTGTACGCGGTGATGGTGGCCTCGGTCTGGGCGACCGTCGGACTGGCCTTCGTGATCTTCACCGCCGCGCTGCACAACGTGGACACCGACCTGCTCGACGCGGCCCGGATGGACGGCGCGAACGGCTGGCAGCGCTTCCGGCACGTGGTGATCCCGCAGCTGTCCAACGCGATCACGCTCGTCACCGTGCTGCTGCTGGTCCACGGCTTCCAGGCGTTCGACCACGTCTGGATCATGACCAAGGGCGGCCCGGACAACGCCACCCAGCTCATCGCCACCTACACCTACCAGAAGGCGTTCATGGAGAACGAGGTCGGCTACGGCTCCACTCTGTCGCTGGTGCTCACCGTGATCTCGCTCCTGGTGTCGGTCGCGGTGGTCCGGGTCAGGGAGCGCGCATGACGATCACCGTGAAGACGGCCAGGTACCTGATACTCGGGCTGTTCGCGCTGCTGTTCGTGATGCCGTTCCTGTGGATCTGGTTCTCGGCGCTGAAGAGCACGTCGGAGATCAACCAGGACCCGTTCGGCATCCCGACCGCGCTGCACTGGGAGAACCTCGCCGAGGCGTGGACGACCGGCCGGTTCGGCTCCTACATCGGCAACTCCGTGCTGTACGCCGCCTTCGTGGTGCCGCTGGTGACCTTCTTCTCCTGCCTCGCGGGGTACGCCCTGGGCACCCGCCGGCTGCCCGGCGAGCGGATCATCTTCGGCGCCTTTCTGCTCGGCATCATGATCCCGTTTCAGTCGATCATGATTCCGCAGTACTACCTGGTCAGGGATCTGGGCATCCTGGGGACGTACTGGGGGGTGATCGTGCCGAGCGTCGCGCTCGGCCTCGCCTTCGGGGTGTTCCTGATGCGCGCGTTCTTCCGCGGGCTGCCCGAGGAGATCTCGAACGCGGCCCGGATCGACGGCGCCACCGAGTGGCGGGTCTTCACCCGCATCGTCCTGCCGCTGGCCAGGCCCGGCATCATCACGCTGGTCGTGCTGCAGTTCATGTTCACCTGGAACATGTTCCTGATCCCCCTGCTGTACGGGCAGGACGAGGGGCTGCGCCCGATCTCCACCGGGATCATGTTCTTCGTCGGTGAGTACAGCGTGGACCGGTCGATGATCGCGGCCGGGGTGACGCTGGCGAGCATCCCCATCATCGCCCTCTATCTCCTCCTCCAGCGGCACTTCATTCAGGGCATGACCGCCGGAGCGCTTAAGTGAAAGGTTGCGTTATGAGGTTGGCAGGCAGGAAGGCCGTGATCACCGGCGCCGGCGGTGCCATGGGCAAGGTGTTCGCCCAGGTGCTGGCCAGGGAGGGCTGCGACGTCGCCGGGCTGGACGTGGCGGCCGAGGGGCTGGAGCTGTTCGGCGCGGCCGTACGCGAGACCGGGCGGGAGGCGCTGGAGCTCAAGGCCGACATCACCGACCTCGACGCGACCCAGGGCGCGATCGACGAGGTGGTCCGGGCCTGGGACGGGATCGACATCCTGGTCAACAACGCGGGCGGCGGTATGGTGCGGCCGTTCCACGAGATGACCGCCGCCGAGTGGCAGCGGATGGTCGACGTCAATCTGACCAGTGTTTTCAACGTGACCCGCGCGGTCGTACCGTCGATGCTGGCGCGCGGCGGCGGCCGGATCGTGAACATCGCCTCCATCGCGGCCCTGCGCGGCGGGCGCCTGGTCCGGCACGCGAGCGGCTACGCCGCCGCCAAGGCGGGCGTGGTCGGCCTGACCAAGGCCCTGGCCATCGAGTACGCCACCGACGGCATCACGGTCAACTGCATCGCCCCCGGCGCCCAGCACACGCCGGGCCGCGACCGCGACACGCCCGAGCAGCGGGAGGCCCTGCTGGGCCAGATCCCCACCAGGACGCTCGGCAGTCCGGAGGACCTGGCGGAGAGCATCGTGCACTTCTGCCTGCCGTCCGCCGCCTACCTGACCGGCGTCATCCTGCCCCAGGACGGAGGTCACTCGATCTGATGTCGATGGACAGCGGCAGAGCCAAGTACGACGAGGTGTACGGCGAGGGCGCGGCCGACCGGCTGCTCGACGCGCTGTCGGGCCCCGGCGCCGACCTCGGGCGCTACGGCGTGGAGTTCAACTTCGGCGAGATCTACTCGCGCCCCGGCCTGGACCTCAAGCAGCGGCAGATCGCCTCGATCGCCTCGCTGGTCAACATCGGTGGCGTCGAACCTCAGCTCACCGGGCACATCAACGCGGGGCTCAACGTGGGCCTCACGCCCGGGGAGATCGTCGAGGTGATCATTCATTGCGTCCAGTACGCGGGCTTCCCAAGGGCGATCAACGCGATCAATGTGGCGAAGAAGGTCTTCGAACAGAGGGGTGTGGCGTGAGATGCCGACCGTCGTACTGATCGGGACGCTCGACACCAAGGGCGAGGAGTACGCCTGGCTGCGCAACCGGCTGGTGGAGCTGGGCAGCGATGTGCTCGTGGTCGACGCGGGAGTGAAGGAGCCCGGCGTGCCGCTGCTCGCCGACGTCTCCAACGAGCAGGTGGCCGCGGCGGGCGGAGGTGACCTGCGGGCGCTCCAGGAGGGGGGCGACCGCGGGGCCGCCGTCACCGCCATGGGCGAGGGCGCGGCGGCGATCCTGACCGGGCTGTACGCCGAGGGCCGGGTCGACGCGGTGCTGGCCGTGGGCGGTAGCGGTGGATCGTCGATCGCCGCGCGAGCCGTCCGCGACCTGCCCATCGGCCTGCCCAAGCTGATCGTGTCCACGATGGCGTCGGGCGATGTGTCGCCTTATGTCGGAGCAAGGGACGTCACGCTGATGTACAGCGTGGTCGACATCGCCGGCGTCAACCGGGTCTCCCGGGCGATTCTCGGCAATGCGGCCGCCGCGGCGGCGGGCATGGCCAAGGCGCACCAGCTGGCCAGGGCGGTGCGTACGACGCAGAGCGACGAACGGCCGCTGATCGGCGCGTCGATGTTCGGCGTGACCACGCCCGCCGTGGACGCGGCGCGCGAGCGGCTGGCCGAGCTCGGCTACGAGGTGCTGGTCTTCCACGCGACCGGGTCGGGCGGCCGGGCACTGGAGGGGCTGGCGGCGAGCGGGCTGCTGGCCGGGGTGCTGGATCTGACCACCACCGAACTGGCGGACGACCTGGTCGGCGGGGTGCTGTCGGCCGGACCTGACCGGCTGACGGCGGCGGGCGCGCACGGCGTGCCGCAGGTGGTCGCCCCCGGCGCGCTGGACATGGTCAACTTCGGCCCGCGCGACACCGTGCCCGAGCGGTTCGCGGGCCGGCTGCTGTACGTGCACAACCCGACCGTGACGCTGATGCGCACCACGCCGGAGGAGATGGCCGAGCTGGGCGCCCGGGTGGCCGCCAAGCTCGGCGCGGCCAGCGGCCCGACGGAGCTGTTCGTCCCGCTGGGCGGCGTGTCCGCGCTGGACGCGCCGGGCATGGACTTCCACGATCCCAAGGCCGACGCGGCCTGCTTCGAGGCGCTGGCCGCCTTTCCCGCGACCAAGCGGTTCGACCTGCACATCAACGATCCGGAGTTCGGCCGGGCGATGGCCGAGCGGCTGCATCGCCTGATCTCGGGAGAGGATTCCGCATGACCAGGCAGCTCGGAGGGGATGCCGCATGACCAGGCAGGAGGTGCTGGCCAGGCTGCGCCGTACCCTCGCGGAGGGGCGGCCGGTGATCGGCGCGGGCGCGGGCACCGGCCTGTCGGCCAAGTGCGCCGAGGCCGGCGGCGTCGATCTGATCATCATCTACAACTCCGGCCGCTATCGGATGGCCGGGCGCGGCTCGCTGGCCGGGCTGCTGCCCTATGGCGACGCGAACCAGATCGTCGTCGAGATGGCCGCCGAGGTGCTGCCCGTCGTCGCCGACACCCCGGTGCTCGCGGGCGTCTGCGGCACCGACCCGTTCCGGGTCATGCCGCGCTTCCTCGACCAGCTGGCCGCGATGGGCTTCGCGGGCGTCCAGAACTTCCCCACCGTGGGCCTGTACGACGGCGTCTTCCGGCAGAACCTGGAGGAGACCGGCATGGGCTACGAGCTGGAGGTGGAGATGGTCCGGCTGGCCCACGAGCGCGACCTGGTGACGGCCCCGTACGTCTTCGACGAGGACCAGGCCCGAGCCATGGCCGAGGCCGGCGCCGACGTGCTGGTCCCGCACGTCGGGCTGACCACCAAGGGCAGCATCGGCGCGGGCACCGCCCTGACCCTGGACGAGGCCGTGACCCGGGTACAGGCCATGCGCGACGCGGCGGCGGTCGTCCGGCCCGACATCCTCGTGCTCTGCCACGGCGGCCCGATCGCCGAGCCCGCCGACGCGGCCCACGTCCTGTCGCACACCGAGGGCGTGGTGGGCTTCTTCGGCGCCTCGTCCGTCGAGCGGCTGCCCACGGAGCGGGCCATCACCGAGCAGGTACGAGCCTTCAAGTCACTGAACTTCTGAGGAGCTGCCCATGCACGTCAGTCCGGACTCCGTGCCCACGATGGCCTTCGACTGGGGGTCCATCAAGTGGTTCGTCACCCCGTCGGCCATCGAGGGGGCGAGCAGCACGCTGGGCGAGGTCATCATCAATCCCGGGCAGGGACATGCCCGGCACAACCACCCGACGGCCGAGGAGATCATCTACGTCATCTCGGGCGAGGCGTCGCAGATGGTCGACGACGGTGAACCGTTCCCGATCAAGGAGGGTGACACCGTGCACATTCCGGCGGGGGCCTACCACTCGACGTTCAACTCGACCTGGCGGCCGTTGCGGCTGATCGTCACGTACACGCCCGGTGGCGAGGAGAAGGCCCTGGAAGGGGCTCCTGATCTGCATCTGCACGAGCCCGGCAGCGTGGCGGAGTGGCGCCAAGCCTGATGAGCGCCCGGCCGGGTGGCCTGGCGAGTGCCAGGCCCTGACTGAGGTGATGCCCCGCGGCCGGGCGGCCGGCCGCGGGGCATCGTTCTGCTCGGGCGGCCGCTACTTGGCGGCGAAGTCCTGGGTCCAGTAGATCTGGCCCTTGGAGTTCTTGGCCGCGCCGACACCTATGAGGTTGTACTTGCAGTTCATGATGTTGGCCTTGTGGCCCGCGCTGTTCATCCAGCCGGTGACCACCGAGGCCGGGGTCGGCTGGCCCATGGCGATGTTCTCGGCCCAGCCCGTTCCGCCGGTGAAGCCCGCCCCGCGGATGCGGTCCATGAAGCTGCGGCCGTCCTGCGAGGTGTGGCTGAAGTAGTTCTTGGTCGCCATGTCGGAGGAGTGGCCGAAGGCGGCCTTGTGCAGCTGGGCGTCGTGCTTGAGCGGCTTGCAGCCGCCCTTCGCCCGCTCGGCGTTGGTCAGCCGCAGGACCTCGTTCTCGTCGACCGTTCCCACCACGTCAGTCGGCGGATTGGTCGTGTCGGTCGGAGTGGGAGTGGCGGTGGCCGTCGGCTTCGGTGATGGCGTCGGTGTGGTCGTGTCGGTGGGAGTCGGAGTCGGCGTGGTCGGCGTGCAGGACGACAGCCGGACCGGCCGCGACTTGCCGGAGTTGCCGGCGTAGTCGGTGGCGACCGCGTAGTAGACACCGGGGGCGCACAGCATCGAGACCGTGACCCGAGGGCTGATGCCCCTGCCCGACGCGCTCTTGACGATCCGGTCGGGGCCGGCCACCGCGCGCTTGATGCGGACGCGGACGAGGGCGCTGCCTTCGCAGCCGCGCCTGGTGGCGGATGTCTGGATCTTTCCGGCGGCGGTGACCTGCGGCTTGGCGACAGTCACGCGGCATGCGGGTTGCGGCACCGTCGCGGCGTGGGCCGTGGCGATCGGCGCACCGAGGGTGGCCAGGCTCACAACACACGCGAGTACCCCTAGGGGTCTACGCATATGGGTGTCCTCCGTATGGATGGACGGCGGGTGGGCGTTCCGCATTCTGTCGGTGCCAGGCACCCTTTGTCATGAAATTTCGGACATCCAGGTGTGACGGGGGTAAACCAGAGGGGGGTCTGAGGCGTCGGGAACCCCTGCTTGGCCGGGGGTTTGCGGCCGTAAACGATGGTTTGGGATTTTACTTAAGAGACGCCCGTTATGTCACACTCTGTGACCGCGGTGCTCTGGGCCGTGGTGGGCGGGGCGGCTGGAACCCGGCTCGACGCGGCGCGTGGCCGGGTGGCGGAAGCCGTATAAGCGGTGTCGCAGATTGACGTGGTAATCCGAATGGCTAACACTTGCTAGTGAAATAGGGGGTTGGCCACGTCCAGTGCGCCCCCTGTTTTTCCATGGGACGCCTTGCCGGATGGCTCCGCGCTCCTCGCATCCCCAAAGGAAGTCAGCATGGAGATCTGGATCAACCCCGACTGCTCCAAGTGCACCTCCGCGCTCGAACTCCTGGACACCGAGAACGCCGACTACACCATTCGCCGCTACCTCGACGACCCGCCCAACGAGCTCGAGCTGCGCGAGGTGCTCACCAGGCTGCGCCTCGAACCGTGGGACATCACCCGCTTCGGCGAGGCCACGGCCACCGACCTCGGCATCGCCGGCTGGCCGCGCGACGCGGCCAACCGGAACCGCTGGATCAAGGCGCTGGCCAGCCACCCGATGCTCATCCAGCGCCCGATCATCACCGCTGGGGACGGGGCGGCCGTCGTCGGCCGTACCCCGGAGGCCGTCCGCTCGGTGCTGTCGCGCTCGTCCTGACCACAGCTACTCGTCCTGACTGCCGCCAACGCTCGTCCTGGCCGCCGTTAACGGTGTGGCTCGCCCCAGATCGGCCGATCGGGGTCAGGGGTGGGCAGCGCCGCGAGGACGGTGGTCACGTTCTCCCAGTCGGTGACCTCGGTCCGGTCGGCCACGAGCCGCAGGCGCTTCGGGATCTCGTGATGGGCGTCCTGGAGGGCGTCGATGCCCTCGATGATCTGACCTGACACGGCCTCGTAGCCCACGCGGCCGCCTTCGCCCTTGAGGAAGGTGGTCCCCAGCTTGTCGTCGCCCCAGAAGTTGCCGATGGCGTTCAGCTCCGCCGCCGCGGCGTTGACGAATTCGCCGAGGTCGTGTTTCTCGGTGTCGAAGCCCCCGGCGGCGGACCTGATGTGACCCGGGTAGATTTCCATCGGCAGGCGGAGCCGCATGCCCGGCCGCACGTCGTGGGGGCTGTCGAGGACGTCGCGGTTAGCCTGGTAGATGCTCTCCCAGAGTGAAGGGTCCTCGAAGAGTCGCTGGGCGATCTCCCAGAGTGAGTCGTAGTCCCCGCCGGGGGGCGTGACGGTGACGGTATCCGGCCGCTCCGGCGGCTTGGGATCAGGTTCAGGAGCCATACGTCATTCCGCTGGTTTGTGGGCCATCGTGAAATAGAGCAGCGCCCTGCCAAGCGTCTGTTTCCAGGTGGGGACGAGGTCTGTGCCGCTCTCCCCGTTCAGGGCGTCGTACGTGGCGCCGTAGGTGGATCCGCCTACCATCCGGCTGATGAAGTACTGCACGTCGGCGTTCTTGCTCATCGCTCTGGCCGCCGGCATGAAGCCCTCGAACGCGCCGTAGAACGCGACCGACGCGGTGAACTCCTTCAGCATCTGCTTCCCGTTGTCGCTCCACGAGCCCGTGTCCTCGCCGCGCAGCGCGTTGACCCCGGCCACCACACCCACGTCTCCGACCGCGAAGAAGGCGCTGCCGATGCTGTATTCGGTGAGCTTGCTCAGCACGATCCGGCCGATGTTGTGTTCGACCAGTTTCGCCAGCAGGCTCGCCTTGGCGCGGTTCATGGCGATTTCGGTGATCTTGTAGGCGACCCCGGCCTGCCAGGGGAAGGTGGTGATGAACATGAAACTGGCGAGGTTGGCCAGGGCGAGGGACCAGTACGCGTGCTGCGCCTTCTCGATGACCTCCGCGTACTCCAGGCACGCCTCGCTGTTCTGCCGGCAGCGCTGGGCGAGTTTGTCGGCGTAGCCCAGCGCGGGCGGGTTCGGATAGAGCCCGGCGGTCACGGCCTTCTTGTAGGCCTCGATCCCTTCGCCGCCGTTGCGTTTCCACACGGCCTCGGCGAACGGGTAGGTCCGGTTCTGGCTCTGCTCGAGCCGCTCCGCCAGCCGCGTCCAGACGGCGGCGGCCTGCCGGGCCTTCGCCGGATCGCCGTCGGGGTAGTCGACCGCGAGCATCTTGAACACGAAGGCGGCGATGCCGACCGAGCCGACACCATAGATCGCACCACGTGCGGGGCTGATGGCCATGGGAGATCAGCCGGCTACCGGCTGTCCCGGGGGCGACGGGTCGACCCCAGCACGGTGCCCGCGATGAACGGGTCGACCAGGTCGGTCAGCTCCTCCTCTGCGTTGCGCGCCGCGGCCTCGGCCGCTTCGAGGATCGCGGCGGCCAGTTCGTCGGAGCCCAGCCGCATGGCGCGGGGGTCGATCGTGAGGCCCACGAGCGCGCCGGTCGGCGCGGTCTCGGCGACCACCCGCCCGTCCGCCGCCTCGCCCCGGCCGCGCACCTCGGTGATCCGGTCCCTGAGCTGCTCCACCTGTGCGACGTCGGCGTTGAACTGCGCCAGCAGGCGCTCGATCTCCGGATCTCCGCTTCCCCGGAGCGCGTCTGCGGGCGATGTCATCGGGTCTCCCAGAGGTCGGTGCGCGTCAGCAAGGCATGACATGAGTACGTCCCCACGAGGCTCGTCTCAACACACCCGCCCCGCATGTCACGTAGATCGTAACCCCTGCAAAGGGGAGTTTACCGGTCGGAAATAAAGGATTAACCAACACTCCCGGCAGGTCAGTCAAGGATGGCCCATTGACACACTCCGAAAACCTCTTAGCTTCTTCATTGGGCGTGCTGACGGGGGGAAGCGATCACCCCTGGACCCATCCGTCAGGAATTAGAGGTCGAGCACATGGAAAAGTTCCCTCCCAAGGTCGAAGAGGCAGTCGAAACCCTCAACCTCAACCCGGTCGCCCGGCGGCGCCTGCTCTCCGGCGCCGGCCTGGTCAGCGCCTCGGCCGCGGCGTCCGCGCTGCTGACGGCCTGCACCTCCAGCCAGGGCAAACCCGCCGCGTCCGGCGGCTCGGGCGCTCCCGGAGACTTCCCGGCCACGCCCAAGTGGAAGTTCGTGCTCGTCTGCCACGTCACCACGAACCCGTTCTTCACCCCCACCCAGTACGGGGCGCAGGACGCGTGCGCCCTGCTCGGCACCGACTTCCAGTGGACCGGCTCGAAGGACTCGATCGTGGCCGAGATGGTCAACGCCTGCAACACCGCCATCTCGGCCAAGGCCGACGGGCTCGCGGTGGCCGTGGTGGACAAGGCCGCCTTCCGCGAGCCGGTCGCCAAGGCGCTGGACGCGGGGATCCCCGTGGTGTCGTACAACGCCGACGGCGCCCGCGACGACAAGGGCAGCGCGCGGCTGGCCTACATCGGCCAGGGACTCTACGAGTCCGGGTACGCCCTCGGCCAGCGGGCCCTCCAGCAGGTGGACTCCGGCGAGATCGTCGGATTCTCGCCCGGGTGAGCGGGCTCAGGGGAGCCGGCTTGCTCTCGCTCGGGTGAGCGGGCTCAGGGGAGCCAGCTCACCTTGCCGTGCAGGGCGGCGTAGCCGGCGAAGGCGACGGCGTCGATGAGCGTGTGCGCGACAACGAGCGGCATGGCCCGGCCCCAGCGCTGGTACAGGCGGCCGAACACCAACCCCATCACCACGTTCCCGACGAAACCCCCGAACCCCTGATAGAGGTGGTACGACCCGCGCAGCAGCGCCGCCACCACGACGGAGCGCCAGGGCGCCCATCCCGCCTGCTCCAGCCGGTGCAGCAGGTAGCCGCTGACGAGCACCTCTTCGAGCACGCCGTTCTGCGCGGCGGCCAGCAGCAGGACCGGGATCCGCCACCACACGTCGGGCAGTTGCCCGGCGACCACCGAGAGGTTGATCCCGATGGCGTACACGACCAGGTAGAAGGCCAGCCCGGATCCGCCGATCGCGGCCGCGAGCAGGGTGCCGCGCACCAGGTCGCGGCGCGGCTCGCGGAGGTCGACGCCGATGGTCCGCATCGACTCGCCGGAGCGGACCAGCAGGTAGGCGACGAGCGCGACCGGGGCCACGCTGATCGCGATGTCGACGAGCTGCAACGTCAGGTCCAGCCAGGGCCGCCCCGGAGCCAGCGACCGGACGAGCACGGCCTGCTGACCCTTCAGCTGCTCGGGCGCCGTGAGCGCGCCGATCAGCCGGACGAGCGCCAGAAGGCCGCTGGCCCCCAGCGAGACGGAGAACACCACGAGGATCTCGGCCTTGATCAGCCTCGGTCCGAGGGTCGAGAGCGGTGCGGCGGGGGACTGCGCGGTCATGACCGCGGGGCAGACGGTCGAGGAGTCGCCGGAGGGGCAGGCGGTTGAGGAACCGTCGGCCAGCTGTCCGGCCGCCCGCCGAAGTCATAGTCGTGGACCTCGATGTCGGCGTACCGGTCCGGCGTCAGGATGGCGCGTGCGGCGTCCTGGTCCGGCGCCCGCAGCAGCGCCGCCGTGCCCAGCCAGGTGGTGCCGTCGTCGGCCAGCAGCGGCCCGTACGCGATCAGCTCGTCCCGGCCGGGCGGCACGGTGAGATCGGCGGCCTGCCCCGAGCCGAGGCCGAGCACCAGGTATTTGCTGCCACCGGTCCGGCCACCGGGGAAGTCCCACATGGTGCGTCCCAGCAGGTTGCGCCACCGGCGCACCAGCACGTCACGGTAGACGCCGGCCTGGTAGTTGGGCTCGTCGAAGGCGAACGCGCGGGCGGCGGCGGAATCCGGCAGGTCGAGGATGTGCACGCTGCCGGTGGGCGTCTCGTCGTCGTCGGCGGCGAAGGTCGGGCCGCGGGCGATCATCTCCTTCGCGTACCCGTCCATGTAGGACCAGTGCTCCTCCAGCAGCTCGTCGCGCAGCGCCACCGAGCCGGGCCGATCGCGGTGGTAGCAGAAGAACTCCATCCCCACAGTGTGTACCACCTGGATCCCGGCAATAGCCGTCAGCGTGCGAAGAAGTCGGCGCTCTGGACATACTCCATCGCCTTGACGAACACCGGGTCGCTGAGGCGCGCCTCGAGCTCCTCCGGCCCGACCTCTTCGACGCGGGTCTGGATCCACCACAGGTTGCCGAGCGGGTCGCGCACCCGTCCCACCTTGTCGCCCCAGTACAGGTGGGTGACCTCGGTCACCGAGGTGCCACCGGCCGCGACGGCCCGCCGGTGCACCGCGTCGGCGTCGTCCACGTACAGGCGCAGGAACGCGGGCGTCGGCGGCCAGTCCGGCACGGCGTCGAACATCATCACCACCGCGTCGCCGATCCGGACCTCCGCGTGACCGATGCGGCCCTTCTCATCGGTCACCCGGCCGAGTTCCTCGGCGCCGAACGCCTCCTTGACGTAGTCGATGAACCGGGCGCTGTCACGGCAGGCGACGAACGGCGTCACAGTGGTGTAGCCCTCGGGAACGGCCATGATCTCTCCTTTGAAGCGGGTAGCCCGACGCTAGAGGGCATAGAGGTCAGTTTCTGTCCCACATGAACGCCGCGCTGCCGCGCCGACGCTCGGGGGGTGGCCGGCCTTCCGGCTGACGCTGCTGGCCTGTGACTTCTGGGTCCACGAACCCGCCGAGCCCACCGGGCATCCGCCCGCGATCGGCCCGCGCCGCAGGCCCAGGGCCACTTCAACCGTGAAGGTTGTGTTACGTCTACGTTATCGGCTGCGCTTGACACCGGAAATGTTAGCGATAACACTCGCGGGATCGGCTGTCTCCCGTGACGCACGGGCACCTCCCCATTTCCGCAAGGAGAAACATGAGATTTCCACGATTCGCGACCGTGGTCTCCGTCCTGGCGCTAGCCACGGTCGCGACCGCGTGCGGCTCGGCCGAGAAGACGGTCGACAAGGACGCCGCCGCCAGCGCCTCGGCCGGTTCGGCCGGCGCCCTGGTCGGCGTGACGATGCCGACCAAGTCGTCCGAGCGTTGGATCCACGACGGCGACAACGTCAAGACCAGCCTGGAGAAGCTCGGCTACAAGGTCGACCTGCAGTACGCCGAGAACGACATCCCGACCCAGGTCAACCAGATCGAGAACCAGATCACCAAGGGCGCCAAGCTCCTGATCATCGCCTCGATCGACGGCACGGCCATCACCACGCAGCTCCAGGAGGCGGCCGACAAGAAGATCCCGGTCGTCGCCTACGACCGGCTGATCCGTAACAGCCCGAACGTCGACTACTACGCCACCTTCGACAACTTCAAGGTCGGCGTGCAGCAGGCCACGTCGCTGCTGGTCGGGCTGAAGCTGCTCAACGCCGACGGCTCCGCGGGCAGCGCCAAGGGCCCGTTCAACGTCGAGCTGTTCGCCGGTTCGCCCGACGACAACAACGCGACGTTCTTCTTCAACGGCGCCATGTCGGTGCTCAAGCCGTACATCGACAAGAAGACGCTCTCCGTCAAGAGCGGCCAGACCGACTTCAAGACGGTCGCCATCCTGCGCTGGGACCCGGCCACCGCGCAGAAGCGCATGGAGGACCTGCTGACCAAGACCTACAGCGGCGGCACCAAGGTCGACGGTGTCCTGTCGCCCTACGACGGCCTGTCGATCGGCATCCTGTCGGCGCTCAAGAGCAACGGCTACGGCACCTCCGGCCAGCCGTACCCGATCGTGACCGGTCAGGACGCCGAGCTCGCGTCGGTGAAGTCGATCATCGCGGGTGAGCAGTACTCCACCATCTACAAGGACACCCGGCAGCTGGCCGACGTGACCGTGAAGATCGCCGACACCGTGCTCAAGGGCGGCAAGCCCGAGGTCAACAACACCAAGGACTACGACAACGGCAACAAGGTCGTGCCGTCGTACCTGCTCCAGCCGCTGATCGTCGACAAGACCAACTACGAGAAGGAACTCGTCGACACCGGCTACTACACCAAGTCTCAGCTGGGCTGACGTCATGACTGATGACATCCTGCGGATGCGCGGGATCACCAAGACCTTCCCCGGAGTAAAGGCGCTGCAAGACGTCAACCTGTCCGTACGACAGGGCGAGATCCACGCGATCTGCGGCGAGAACGGCGCGGGCAAGTCCACGCTCATGAAGGTGCTGTCGGGCGTCTACCCGCACGGTTCCTATGAGGGCGAGATCTTCTTCGAGGGAGATCCGTGCCGGTTCGCCGACATCCGTGACAGCGAGCACCGCGGGATCGTCATCATCCACCAGGAGCTGGCCCTGTGCCCGCAACTGTCCATCGCCGAGAACATCTTCCTCGGCAACGAGCAGGCCACTCGCGGCCTGATCGACTGGAACCGGACGAACCACGAGGCGGGTGAGCTGCTGAACCGGGTCGGGCTGCGGGAGAACCCCGTGTCGCTCATCTCCGACATCGGGGTCGGCAAGCAGCAACTCGTGGAGATCGCCAAGGCGCTGTCCAAGCGGGTGCGCCTGCTCATCCTCGACGAGCCGACCGCGGCGCTCAACGACGAGGACTCGGCGCACCTGCTCGACCTGCTGCGCGGCCTGCGTGACGAGGGCATCACCTGCGTGATCATCTCGCACAAGCTCAACGAGGTCATCGACATCGCCGACTCGATCACCATCCTGCGCGACGGCCGGACGATCGAGCGGCTCGACATGGTCACCGACCACGTCACGGAGGACCGCATCATCTCCGGCATGGTCGGCCGCGCCCTGGAGCACCGCTTCCCGCCGCACGAGCCGAACGTCGGTGAGGAGGCGCTGCGCATCGAGGACTGGACGGTGCACAGCCCGGCCCAGCGGGGCCGGGTGGTGGTCTCCAACGCCAGCCTCACCCTGCGCAAGGGCGAGATCGTCGGCCTGGCGGGGCTCATGGGGGCCGGTCGTACGGAGCTGGCCATGAGCGTCTTCGGCCGCTCCTACGGCACCGACATCTCCGGCCGCATCTACAAGAACGGCCGGCAGATAGAGATCAAGTCGGTGCAGGACGCGATCCGCCACGGCATCGCGTACGCCACCGAGGACCGCAAGAGGTACGGCCTCAACCTGATCGAGGACATCAAGCGGAACGTCTCCGCCGCCGCGCTCGGGAAGCTGGCCCGCCGTGGCTGGGTCAACGACAATGAGGAGCACCAGGTCGCCGAGGGGTTCCGCAAGAGCATGAACATCAAGGCGCCCAGCGTGCTGAGCGTCACCGGCAAGCTCAGCGGCGGCAACCAGCAGAAGGTCGTCCTGTCGAAGTGGATCTTCACGGACGCTGACGTGCTCATCCTGGACGAACCGACCCGGGGCATCGACGTCGGGGCCAAGTACGAGATCTACTCGATCATCAACCAGCTCGCCGACGACGGTAAGGCCATTCTGGTCATCTCATCGGAGCTGCCGGAACTCCTGGGCCTGTGCGACCGGATCTACGCGCTGTCGGCCGGCCGGATCACCGGTGAGGTCCCGCGCGAGGAGGCCACGCAGGAGGGCCTCATGCAGTACATGACGAAAGGACAGGACGAGATCCGATGAGCAGCAGTACCTCATCCACCGCCGCGGGGCCGGCGCCCACCGGGCAAGAGCCGCCTCCGCCGCGGGAAGCGGGCAAATCATCGTGGCTGTCGTTCAACGTACGGCAGAGCGGGATCTATGTCGCGTTCGCGCTGATCGTCGTGCTGTTCGCCTTCCTCACCAAGGGGGCGCTGCTCCAGCCGCAGAACATCTCCAACATCATCGTCCAGAACTCCTACATCCTGATCCTGGCCATCGGGATGATCCTGATCATCATCGCCGGGCACATCGACCTGTCGGTGGGCTCCGTCGTGGCCGTCACCGGCGCCATCGCCGCCGTGCTGATGGTCAACTACGGCGTGCCGTGGCCGCTGGCGCTGATCATCACGCTGGTCGCGGGCGGGCTCATCGGCGCATGGCAGGGGTTCTGGATCGCCTACTACGGCATCCCGGCGTTCATCGTGACGCTGGCCGGCATGCTGCTGTTCCGCGCGCTCACGCTGACCGTGCTGGGCAACCAGGGCATCGGGCCGTTCCCTGACGCCGTCCGTACGCTGTCGAACGGCTTCACCGACAGCTACCTCGGTAACATCGGGCTCGGCCCGCTGGGCGGCGCCGACCTGTTCAGCCTGCTGCTCGGCCTGGTGGCGGTGGCCGGCATGGCCGTCAGCCAGTGGCGCAGCCGGGTGGCCCGGCTGGGTTACCGCCAGAGCGTGGACCCGCTGCCGATCTTCCTGCTCCGCATCGCCGCGGCCGCCGCCGTCATCCTCGCCGTGGTGGTGCAGCTGGCCAGGTTCAAGAACCTGCCCTGGGTGCTGATCCTGCTCGCGGCGCTGGTGCTAGGTTACTCGCTGGTGACCAACCGCGCCGTGTTCGGCCGGCGGATCTACGCCATCGGCGGCAACCTGCAGGCGGCGCTGCTGTCCGGCATCAAGGTCAAGTCCGTCGTCTTCTGGATCTTCGTGAACATGGGCGTCCTGTCCGCGCTCGCCGGGATCATCTTCGCCGGCCGGCTGAACCAGGCGGGGCCCACGGCGGGCAACTCCTTCGAGCTGGACGCCATCGCGGCGGCGTTCATCGGCGGCGCGGCCGTACAGGGCGGCGTCGGCAAGGTGGTCGGCGCGGTGACCGGCGGTCTGATCATGGGCGTCATCAACAACGGCATGTCGCTGGTCGGCGCGCCGAGTGAGCGGGTCATGCTCGTCAAGGGCGCCGTCCTGCTGGCCGCGGTCGCCTTCGACGTGTGGACCAAGCGCCGGGCGGCTGCCGGCACCCGCTGATCGCTTCAGCTCACCTCGGCCGGGGTGAGCGCCAGTTCGTCCAGCACGGTGTCGGCCAGCGCCCTGGCGCTCGGCGCGTAGTCGCGGGCCAGGGCGCGGAACACCTGCTCGGCCCGGATCGCCGGCCAGTCCGCCGGCAGGTGTTCGGCCGGCAGGTGCGGGTCCTGGCGGACCAGCTGCAGCCAGTCGGTGTGCAGGAGGAGCTGCCGGGCCAGGTCGTCGGCCGCCGAAGGGAGCGGGCGCGGGGTGTCCCAGCGGTCGAGGAAGGCCCGGTAGCGGGCGGCGATCCGCTCGGTGCTGAACGCCTTGCGTACGAGGTCGGCCGTCTCGGTCGGCTCGAAGGCCCGCGCCGTCAGAACGGTGATGTGATCGCCGAGTTCGAGCGGGGCGAGGATGCCCGCGACGTCCTTGGCGCCCGGCGCGATCCACAGCCCGCTCTGCAGCAGCCCGAACCCGGCCCAGATGAGCTGGGAGCGGAGGTCGTGCCGGGTGCTGCGCCGGCTGTCGGGGATCGAGAAGCCCACCAGGGTCCAGGCGCCGTCCCAGTCGCGGTTGACCGCGCCGGTCTCCCAGACTCGGCGGCGCCCGTCGTCGAGCACCTCCGCCGCGTGCTCGGTGAGCCCGAAGTACATCCTGCGCCCCTGACGGTGCCGGGCCAGCAGGTTGCGCTTGACCATGCGGGTGAGCGTCGAGCGCACCGCCTCCTCGGTGACGCCGAGCCGGGCGAAGACGTCGATGACGCTGCCCGAATAGACGGCGGTGTCGCGCCCCAGCACGTAGACGCCGAGAAAGCTGAACATCAGGGACTGCGGACGGGCCGTCAGCACGTCTCCTTCGCCGAGCATCACAGCAAGAGGGTAGACGGATCCGTCACAGTCGGCAAAACTCTGACTCAGGTTGGGAAATTGCCGACCGACGCTGTTGACGGGCGTGATCGTGCTGCCTAGCCTCGCGATCACGGCGACTTACCGACGCGGGAGGCCGTACGCCCATGAACAACGCGGGAGTGGGAGGGTGGCCGGCTCGCCGGGCCCAGATGACGCCGGACCGTACGGCGTTCGTCTTCGAGGGGCGGGCGGTCACCTACGCCGAGGTGCACACGCGTACGACGAAGCTGGCCGCGCGCCTGCGCGAGGCCGGGGTGCGGCCGGGGGATCGGGTCGCCTACCTGGGCACCAACCACCCGGCTTTGGCGGAGACCATGTTCGCCACGCACCTGCTCGGCGGGATCTTCGTGCCGCTGAACTTCCGGCTGGCGGCGCCCGAGATTGCCTACATGCTGGGCGACTGTGAGCCGTCTGTGCTGATCCACGCGCCTGAGTGCGCCGAGGTGGTCGGGGCGCTTCCCGAGGTTCCGCCCTTGCTGGTGTCGGACTACGAGACCTTTCTCGCCGAGGGTGATCCCGCGCCGATCGACGTACGCGTCGGGCTCGACGACATCGCGCTCATCCTCTACACCTCCGGCACCACGGGCCGGCCCAAAGGCGCCATGCTCAGCCACGCCAACCTGGTGTGGAACACCTACAACATGCTGATCGGCGTCGATGTCACGAGCGAGGAGATGACGCTGATCAGCGCACCGCTCTTCCACGTCGCGGCGCTGAACCAGACGTTGCTGCCCACCTTCGCCAAGGGCGGCTGCTCGGTGATCATGCCGTCCTGGGACGTGGACGGGTGCTACGACCTCATCGAGAAGCACGGCATCACCTGGATGTTCGGCGTCACCGCGATGTTCGCCGCGTTCGCCCGGTCGCCGCGCTGGGCCACGGCCGACCTCTCCTCGCTGCGCAACCTGATGTCGGGCGGCGCCCCCATCCCACCCGCGCTCATCCGCGTCTACCAGGAGCGGGGCCTGGTGTTCTGCCAGGGGTACGGGCTGACCGAGACGGCGCCGGGCGCGACCTTCCTGGAGGCCGGGCAGAGCGTGCGCAAAGTGGGCTCGGCCGGGGTGCCGGTGTTCTTCGCCGACGTACGCGTGGTCCGGCCCGATCTCACCGACGCCGCCGTCGGCGAGCGGGGCGAGGTGCTCGTCCAGGGGCCCAACGTGACCCCCGGCTACTGGCAGAACCCCTCCGCGACCGCGGCGGCGTTCGCGGAGGGCGACTGGCTGCGCTCGGGCGATGTCGGGACGTTCGACGCCGAGGGGCACCTGTACATCGTGGACCGGGTCAAGGACATGTTCATCTCGGGCGGGGAGAACGTCTATCCGGCGGAGGTGGAAGGCGTCCTCTTCGAGCACCCGGCGGTGGCCGAGGTCGCCGTGGTCGGGGTGCCGGACGAGACATGGGGCGAGGTCGGTCGGGCGTTCGTGGTCGGCGGGGCGGCGGTGACCGCCGACGAACTGCGGGAGTTCCTCGACGGGCGGCTGGCCAGGTACAAGATCCCGCGCTACTTCGACCTGGTGGACGAGCTGCCCCGGACCGGGTCGGGCAAGATCCAGAAGGCCCGGCTGCGAGACCGGCCGCTGGACAGCTAGTTAGCTAATTGCCACAATGCCCTGGTGCTGGATGTGGACCTGGTCAAGGCGCTGGCCAACGACAAGCGGCTGCTGATCCTCGAGTGGCTGCGCGAGCCCGAACGGCACTTCCGGCCGCAGCGTGACGGCGACCTGGTCGAGGACGGGGTCTGCTCGCTGTTCATCGCGGAGAAGCTCGGGGTGAGCCAGCCGACCTGCGGCGGGCATCTGAAGGTGCTCAGCGGGGCGGGGCTGGTGCGCGGGAAGAAGATCAAGCAGTGGGTGTTCTACCGGCGTAACGAGGATCGCATCGCGGCCGCCAAGGAGGCGCTGGGCGGCGATTGGTGATTCCCACGCGGACTGTGGTGCCGTGCACACGAGCCCATGGTTCGTGTGCACGGTACCCGTTACGGGCAGGGGACGATCTGCTCGGCCCGGCCGCCGACCTGGACCCAGTTGGTGCCCGAGCCGGTCCACTTGTAGACGGCTCTGCGGTCAGGGCTCAGGCCGTAGATGTCACCGTTGGTGACCGCCCAGTCCCAACCGGGGCCGCCGACGAGCTGCCAGGCGTAGGGCGTGTTGAGGTAGCGCCAGATGCTGCCGCGGTCCGGGGTGGTGGCGAACAGGCCGAAGCCGCCGCCGTACAGCCAGTTGGCCGGGCCGCCGATCTGGGTCCAGTCGGTGCCGGCGCCGTTCCACTTGTACACGCCGCTGCGGTCAGGGGCGAGGCCGTAGAGGGCGTTTTTGGTGACGGACCAGGTAAGGCCGGGGCCGCCCACGTTCTGCCAGAGGTTGGGCGAGTTCAGGTAGCGCCAGATGCCGCTGCGGTCCGGGGAGGTGGCGAACAGGCCGAAGCCGCCGCCGTACAGCCAGTTGGCCGGGCCGCCGATCTGGGTCCAGCTGGTGCCGGCGCCGTTCCACTTGTACACGCCGCTGCGGTCAGGGGCGAGGCCGTAGAGGGCGTTTTTGGTGACAGACCAGGTAAGGCCGGGGCCGCCCACGTTCTGCCAGAGGTTGGGCGAGTTCAGGTAGCGCCAGATGCCGCTGCCGTCGGGCGACGTGGCGAACAGGCCGAAGCCGCCGCCGTACAGCTTCCCTGCGGGCCCGCCGATCTGCGTCCAGCTGGTGCCATCGTCGTCGTAGCGCCACACGCCCGCGCTCCCCGGGGAGAGCGCGCAGATGGTGTGGGCGACGGCGGCGGAGGCCGGTGTCGCCACCAGGCCCACCATGGCCATGACCAGGGCGAAGAGCCCGGCGATTGTCCTGATTATGCGTGTCCTGGCCGACAGGCCGGGTTTGACGGTCACCCTCATGTTGATCCCTCCTGGGTGGAAACTCCGTCAGGGTGCCATCACGGGCTGTAATGGAGCTCCAACCAGGCTGGAACGGGGTATGAGACGACGGGGGCTGGTGGTGCGGAAGGGGGACAGGCATGCGGGTGAGACTGCTGGGGCCGGTGGACGTGCTGGTGGACGACGTCCCGCGAAGGGTGAGGGGGCTTCGCCGCACGGCCGTGCTCGCCGCGCTGGCGCTGCGGCCCGGTGCCGTGGTCAGCGTCGATCTCCTGGTCGAGGCGGTCTGGGGTACGACGGCGCCGGCCTCGGCCGCCACGACCGTGCAGTCCCACGTCTCCTACCTGCGCGGCGTGCTCGGCCGCCGGGAGGCGATCACGGCCCGTCGGCCCGGTTACCTGCTGGACCTCGGCGAGCGGGAGGCCACCGATGTCCAGACCGCCGAGCGTCTCATCCGGCAGGGAATGGAGACCGGGGCGCCGGACGTGCGGGCCGACCGCCTGCGGGCCGCGGTGGCGTTGTGGCGGGGCGCGCCGCTGGCCGAACTGGCCGGGCTGGCCTGGTTCGACGAGCAGGCCCAGCGGCTGGAGCAGTTGCTGCTGGAGGCGCGCCACGCCCTCATCGACGCGCGGCTGGCCCTCGGGCATGATCGGCAGCTCGTCCCCGAGCTGACGGACCTGAGCAGGCAGCATCCGCTCCACGAACAGGTGCACGCGCAGCTGATGCTCGCGCTGTATCGGGCCGGTCGGCAGGGTGAGGCGCTGGCCGTCTACCAACGGCTGCGCCGCACCCTGGTCGACGAGCTGGGCATTCATCCCAGCCAGCCGCTGCGGGAGCTGGAGGTGGCCGTGCTGAGGCAGGATCCGGTCCTGGACCGGCCTATTCCGGCCGCACCCGCGTACTTGAGGCCGGTGGCTCGGTCCGCGTGCGCAGGTGGAAGGCGCGCCGGTAGGCGGCGGGGGTGGTGCGCAGGGCGTCGTTGAAGCGCCGGCGGAGGTTCGTGGCCGAAGAGAGGCCCACCCGGGCGGCGATCGCGTCCACGGACAGGTCCGTCTCCTCCAGGAGCGCCCGCGCCCCGGCGATCCGCTGGGCGAGCACCCACTGCCCGGGGCTGGTGCCGAGCTGGGCGGTGAACATCCGGGCCAGCGTCCGGGTCGACACACCGCCGCGGGCCGCCAGGTCGTCGACGGTCAGTGGCTCGCCGAGCCGCTCCGCCGCCCACTCCAGCAGGGGCGCGAGCGAGTCGGGCGCCCGGCCGCGCGATGGCGCGATGGCGTACTGGAGCTGCCCGCCCTCCCGATGCGGCGGCATGACCATGTGGCGGGCCACTTTCGCGGCGTACGCGGCGCCGTGGTCGGTCCGTACGAGGTGCAGGCACAGGTCGATCCCTGCGCTGGTGCCGGCGCTGGTGGCGACGTCGCCGTGGTCCACGTACAGCACGTCGGGATCGACCGGGACGGCGGGGAAGCGTTCCGCGAGCTCGGCCGCCAGCCGCCAGTGTGTCGTGGCCCGCCGTCCGTCGAGCAGCCCGGCCTGCGCCAGGACGAACGCGCCCGAGCAGATGGCGGCGATCCGCGCGCCGCGCCGGTGCGCCCGGCGGAGCGCGGAGAGTACGGCCCCCGAGGCCGTGCGGGTCTGCCAGCCGGGGATGACGACCGTGTCGGCGCTCTCCAGCGCGGCCAGGCCCTCGGTGACCGTGATCGAGTAACCGGCCAGGGTGGGCACCGGTCCCGGCGTCTCGGCGCAGACGCGGAAGTCGTAGGGGCGGGCCAGGCCGGGCCGTACGGTGGCGAACACCTCTGCGGCGCAGCTCAGCTCGAACGTCGCCTGGGGCGGGCTGGCCAGCGCGACGACGCGATGCTCTGATGACATGGCAGAAAAGTACTCCATGACGTCTTTTCTGGCACTGGGTGGATGCCCGTCGCGCTCGCCAGGATGGCGGCATGGAAACGGACCGGCAGGCAGTGCACATCGACGACGTGGAGCCGGTGGAGGTGGCGCCCGGCATCATCAGGCGGCGGCTCACCGCGACCGGGCTGGCGCGGGGCTGGCTCATCGACTTCGCCCCCGGCACGCGGTGGCCCGAGGTGGACGTACACGAGGGGGAGGAGCGTTACTACGTGCTCAGCGGCGAGGTGATCGAGGGCGAGACGCGGTACAGGGAGGGAAGCTACGTGGTGTTCGCCGCGGGCAGCCGTCACCAGCCGCGGACCGAGACGGGGGCGCGCATGCTCGGTATCAACCTCCTGGTCGGCTGAGAGGGGCAAAAATGGGGACATGACCGACTCGCAGCTTGTGGGAGCGATCCGCCTCCCCGATGGAATTTATGTTCGCGGCCGTGGCCTGTTGGACGAGCCGCCTACCGGGCCCGCCCCCGACTACGGCCTCTACCTGGGAACCTCGAAGTTGCGGCGGCGTGGCGGGGCCGGGCTGTCGTGGCCGCACGACTGGATCGACTGGCCGGACTTCCTGCTGCCGCGCGACCGCGACGGCGCGGTCGGCCTGATCCGCTCGTTGCACGAGCAGGCCAAGGCCGGTCGCCAGGTGGAGGTGGCCTGTGGACATGGCGTCGGCCGTACCGGCACTGTCATCGCCTGCCTGGCCGTACTGTCCGGGCTGTCCCCGGCTGAGGCGATCACCTGGACACGGGAGCACCACAACCGGCGGGCGGTCGAGACCCCGTGGCAACGCAGGTGGGTGACACGCTTCCCGGTGGGATGAGCGTCCGGCTCAGAGGCGGTCGACGATCGTCTGGAGCTGGGCGACCTCGTCCCGCTGGTGGGTCGCCATGTGCGTGGCTACCTTCTTGACCTTGGGGTCGGCCCCCTCGGCCTCCTGGGTACGGACCATCTCGATCGCGCCGTTGTGGTGCACGATCATGTGCCGGGCGAACAGCTTGTCGAACTTCTTGCCCTTGGCCTTCCTGAGCTGCTCCATGGCCTCCTCGGAGATGAGACCCGGCATCTCATGACCCACATGGCTGGACATTTCGGGCTTGTTCCACGCCGTCAGCCAGCCCTTCATGGTCTGGATCTCCGGCTCCTGGGAGGCCTTGATCTTCTCGGCGAGCTCCGTGACCTCGATGTCGCTCGCGCGGGACGGCGCCAGGCCGGCCATCTCCACCGCCTGCTCGTGGTGCGGGATCATCATCTGCGTGAACATGACGTCGGCGTCGTTGAACACGACCGACGGTGACGCGGCCGACGTGGCGGCGCCGAGCGCGCCACCCGACCTGCCGTCCTGGCCGGTCATGTCGTTGCCGCCGCACGCCGTGAGCAGGGCGAGTGTGCCCGTGGCGGCGGTGTAGGAGATCTTGCGTTTCATGCGCACCGCGACGCGGTCCCTTCTCGGTCCAGTCGGCTTACTGGGTAGGGCCGGGTGCCGCGCCCGGGTGGACGGGCGCGGCACCACGAATGTGGGGTTTCCGCCGGTGAGTCAGGCGGACAACGGGTTCACGGCTCGATGGTGCAGGCCGGTGACGGGGATCTCGTGCAGGCTGCCGGAGTACAGATACTGGGTCATGCCGACCAGTAAGCGGCGTACGTCCTCCTGCGGCCGGACCACCAGGCGAAGGAACTGGCTGGTCGTGCCCAGCTTGTTGCCGCACTCGCGGACGTACACACCGTGCTCGGACAGCAGGTGGTCGCGCAGCGGCACCCCGTCATGTCCCGGGGGCAGCTTCACCAGCAGAAAGTTGCCCTGCGAGGCGTAGACGGTCAGCTCCGGCATCGCGCTGAGCTGGTGGAACATCGCCCGCCTGTCCTGGGCGAGCCGCCTGAGGCTCTCCTGGTACTCGGGTCGGCACTGCTTCATCATGAACACCACGACCTCGGCGAACGAGTTGAGGTTCCACTTGGGCAGCGCGTCGCGTACCTTCCCGGCCAGCGCCGGGTTGGCGACCATGTAGCCGAACCGGATGCCGTGCAGCCCGAAGTTCTTGCCCAGGCTGCGGAGCACGATCACGTTGGGCCGGACCGCGGCCTCCGCGGCCACGCCCGGATACGGCTCGGCGTCCACGAACTCGCCGAACGACTCGTCGACGATCACCAGGTCCAGGTCGATGAGCAGGTCGAGCAGGCGCAGGACCTCGTGCTTGGGCAGGTACCCGCCGTCGGGGTTGTTGGGATTGCAGATCACCGCCACGCGGGAGCCGCGCATGCGGACGAAGCGCACGAAGTCATTGACGTCGAGGCCGAAATTGTGGCCCTCCATCAGCGGGTACATGTCGACCCGCTTCCCGGTCTCCATCGGCTGGTCGGTCCAGCGGCCGAAGGTGGGGATCGGCACCGCCAGGCTCTCCTTCACCAGCAGGTGGTCGATCCAGGTGATCAGCTCGGTGGATCCGTTTCCCATCGCGACCGTCTTGGGGTGGAGCCCGAGGGTGGAGCAGAGCTCCGCGGTGATCGTGTCCGCGTCGCTCGGATAGAACTTAAGGATCGTCTCCAGGTTTCTCCCGAGATGCTCGAATATTTCCGGGGTCGGGAAGTAAGGGTTACACGGGATGCAGAAGTCCACCGGGGCAAGCTGTCCCGATGATCCGCGCAGCAGTGAGAAGTACGAAGGGCTGTGCGCCTGCGCTCGCAAAAGGCTGAGCTCCACGACACCTCCTGGGGCACGTGTCCGGACGTGAGTAGGTACGCGGGGCTTTGGGAGTCGGTTCAGCCGAAACTGATCTTTCGGACCGCGCCTACGCCGGGGCAGCTCGCTGTCGGCCCTATTTGGCGGACCACATTCCCAGGTGGGAGCCCGTGTCGGACGCCTGGATGGCGGCCGGGTCGAACGAGAGGGCGCCATCGGTGGTCAAGCCGCCGGGTGAACCGGGCAGCACCCACGCCGCGCCGGTCTTCACAGCTTTGCCGTCTTCTCCGGGGGCGCCCACGCCGAGGTCGGCGCGGCCGTCGCCGTCAAGGTCGCGCAGGCTGACGGAGGCGCCGAACCGGTCCCCGTCTTCGGCGGTCCCCGGGACGCCCGGACTGGCCTGGGTGAACAGGCGTGCCCCGGTCGGGCCGCTCCTGCCGCCTCTGAGCAGCAGCACGGCGCCGCCGCCGGCCTTGCCGGGTACACCCGCGGCGATGTCGGCGTACCCGTCGCCGTCCACGTCCCCGGCGGCCAGGTCGAAGCCGAACTGGTCACCTCGCGCGCCGCTCCCCGGCACGCCGGGGCTGTCCTGGGTGAGAGTGCGGGTACGGCGGCCGGGACCGTCCGGCGAGCCGTACAGGACCTTGATGGTGCCCTTGTCGGCCTTCAGGGTGTCGACGAAGCCGCTGGGGATGACGCGCAGCACCAGGTCGCCGTAGTGGTCGCCGTCGAGGTCGCCCACGGTGCCGGTGGCGGCCGCGTCCAGCCGCCTCGGCCGCCCGGCGAGCCCCTGCGGGCCGCCCTTCCAGAACAGGGACGGCTCGGCCGTCTCCTCCCAGGCGTGCGTGGTGACCAGGTCGTCCTTGCCGTCGCCGGTCAGGTCGCCGGCGACCAGCCTGGTCGGCTGCTCGTAGGTCCGGTCCAGGACGACCTTGCGGGCCGGGCGGCCGTCACGCGGGAACGGGCCGTGGAAGACGTTCACCAGCCCCCGCTCGCTGGTGGCGGCCAGGTCGTCCTTGCCGTCGCCGTCGAAGTCGCCGACGGCAAGCTCCCGGCCCTCGGTACGGTCGACCAGGTCCGGCGGGACGTCGGTGCGCGGGGGGTCGACCAGCGGGGTGCCCAGCGCCAGGCCGTCCTTGCCGCCCCACAGCAGGGTGACGAACCGCCGGTCCAGCTCGAAGGGGTTGTACGAGCCGACCGCCAGGTCGGTGTAGCCGTCGGCGTCGAAGTCACCGGCGGCGGTGCGGGCCCCGAACGCGTCCCCGGCCACGGGATCGCCCGCCACATTGGAGCTGTCGAGGTGCAGGATCCGGCGCCGAGCGGGATCTACGCCACCGGCCGCGCCATACAAGATGGCGATATATCCGGCTTTGAGGATGTGGCCGACCGTGCCCGCCGGGGCCGAGACCGCGTAGTCCTCGAAACCGTCACGGTTGAAGTCGACCTTGGCGGTGGTGCTTGGCAAGGTCGCAGCGGGGCGGGAGTTGTCCTCGTGGGGCTGGGATTCGGCGCCGCCCAGCACGAGAGACGCGCAGATCACCGTACACATGACGCCCCGCACAGACCCTCCACCGGCGCTCGACCTCAGCACGATACACAACGAGTGGTTGACACCATCCGGGTCGAGCGGAAAAGATACGGTCGTCCGTACAACTTAGGACGTGAGCGTATGACCGACTGGGAACGCCGGCTGGCCCTCGACCCGTCAGCCGTGGTGCCGCTCTACTACCAACTGCGCGAGCGCCTGAGGGCGGCCATCCGCGACTGCGAGCCCGACACGCCCATCCCCGCCGAGAAGGACCTCATGGCGTACGCGGGCGTGAGCCGGGCGACGGCCCGCCGGGCGATCGGCGACCTGGTGCAGGAGGGCCTGCTGGTGGCCAGGCAGGGCAGCGGCACCTACACCGCGCCGCTGGCCGTGGCCCCCGAGCTGGGTGCGGGCCCGGTCGGTTTCACCGAGACGATGGCGCGGCTCGGCCGCAGGCCGACGACGCAGGTGCTCAAGGCCCATCTGCAACCGGCGGGCGCCGAGGTCGCCGTGGCGCTCGGTGTCAGAGAGACGGAGCAGATCGTCTTCGTCGAGCGGCTGCGGCTGCTCGAAGGCGCGCCCTGCATGCTGGAGAGCGCTCACCTGCCCGCCGAACTGGTGCCCGGCATCCTCGACGAGGACCTGACCGGCTCGCTCTACGACCTGCTGCGGGTGAAGTACGGACTGTCCCCCGCGAGCGGCAGGGAGACGATCGGCGCGGTCAACGCCGACTACCGGCTCGCCGAGTTGCTGCGCGTCCCCATGGCCGCGGCCCTGCTCGCGACCGCCCGCAACACGTGCACCGAGAGCGGTGTCGCGCTCGAATACACCATCCGCCACGCGCGCGGCGACTTCGCCGTGTTCTCCGTGGAGCTCAACGACGCCAAGAACGCCCTGATGGGCCAGTAACCCCCCAAACAGTCATCTACCTGGACGGCATCGCCGTTCCGGAGGTTGAGCATGTCCATGATGACCCGGCGCAACTTGCTCAAGACCGCCGCACTGACCACGGCGTCCGGCCTGCTGGCCGCCTGCGGCTCCGATCCGGTGGCCACGGTGCCCGCCGACGGCGTGCCGCGCGGGAAGATCTCCGTCTGGCTGCACCAGACCAAGGCGTACGACGCGGTGTTCACCCCGCTGCTGCGCGGCTACATGCAGGAGTTCGGCGGCGTCGACATCACCCCGCTCTACGTGCCCGTGGACAAGCTCGACGCCAAGCTGCTGACCGCCTTCGCCGGTGACGTGCCGCCGGACCTGTTCAGGATCGGCGGCTGGACCATCCCGGGTCACGCGCGCAAGGGACGGCTGGCCCCGATCATCCCCAAGGCCATGGGCGTAGCCGACGAGAAGGCGCTGGTCCAGGACTACGACGAGCACGCGATCAGCTCGCTGTCGTACGAGGGCAGGCTCTACGGCGTCCCCACCGACTACACGATCTGCTACCTCTACTACCGCAAGGACAGGTTCGCGGCAGCCGGCCTGGATCCGGACAAGCCGCCCACGACCTGGGAGGAGGTCGCCGAATACAGCAAGCGGCTGACCTCGGCCGACGGCAAGAAGGTGGGCCTGCAGTGGATCCTGGGCAATCCGCAGTGGACGCTGATGCAGCTGCTCGCCCTGGTCAAGGGGAAGGGTGGCACGATACTCAGCCCCGACGCCGCCAAGGCGACGCTGGCCACTGACGCGGGGGTCGCGGCGCTGCGTTACTACGGGAGCCTGGGCAACCCGAAGCTGTCGAGCCCGCTGTCCGGCTTCGGGCTGTTCGCCACTGGTGAGGCGGCCATGCTGGTCTCCGGGCTGTTCGCGATGGACCTGTTCCCGACGCTGAACCCCAAGCTGACCTTCGGAAACGTCTTCGACATCGCGCCGATGCCGCGCTGGGACGCGGGCAAGCCGGTCGCCCCGGCCTACACCTGGGGCTGGGCGGTGGCCAAGCAGTCGAAGCTGCCGTACACCGCCTGGCACTTCGTCGACTACCTCCAGCGCCAGGACGTCGCGGCCAAGCAGCTCAAGGACGCCAGCATTCTCACCCCGGTCAAGGGCTGGGAGAAGTTGTCGGGCGCCGACCAGAAAGCGCTGGACATCATGGCGGACGCGGCCCCGTACGCCGACTTCGGCCCGCAGACGCCGGTGTGGAACGAGATGGCCAAGGCGCTGACCGACGCGGCCGACGCGGTGGCCTTCGGCAAGAAGACGCCCGAGCAGGCGGCGGCGGACTTCGACCAGGCCATGCGGATGACGCTGTGACGGTCTCCTTACGACTGGTGCCGCCCGTCACGCAGGTCTCGGGCAAGGGCCAGCGGTGGGCGGAGGCGCGTACCGGCGGCCTGCTGGCCCTCCCCGCGGCGGTCTACTTCCTGGTCTTCTGGCTCGTGCCGTTCGTCGCGGCCGTGTATCTCAGCTTCACCAGCTACGACTTCGCCGGGACGCCCGAATGGACCGGCCTGGACAACTACCGCAGAATGCTCGGCGACCCCGGCTTCTGGAACTCGGCCCGGGTCACCGCCCTCTACACGATCGGCTCCGTGGTCCC
Source organism: Nonomuraea sp. NPDC048901 (assembly GCF_040649695.1). Classification (NCBI taxonomy): domain Bacteria; kingdom Bacillati; phylum Actinomycetota; class Actinomycetes; order Streptosporangiales; family Streptosporangiaceae; genus Nonomuraea; species Nonomuraea sp. NPDC048901. Next base: position 760,330 of record NZ_JBEZFW010000001.1, read on the forward strand.
GTCGATCGTGCTCGGCCTGGCGATAGCCGTACCGCTGAGCAAGCCGGGCCGCTACAACGCCTTCCTCCGCGGGCTGGTCATGATCCCGGCGGCGATGCCGCTGGTGGCCACCTCGATGGTGTGGTCGGTGATCTTCGCCGACAAGGGCCTGGCGAACGCGCTGATCGGGCTCGTCGGAGCGGAGCCGAAGCCGTGGCTGACCGACGAGGGGCTCGCGCTCTGGGCCCTGGTGATCATGACGACGTGGAAGCACCTCGGGCTGTTCGTGATCATCCTGACCGCCGGGTTGCAGGGGTTGCCGCTGAGCGTGTTCGAGGCGGCCGCGCTCGACGGTGCCGGTCCGATACGGGTCTTCTACCGCATCACGCTCCCGCTGCTGCGCCGCACGCTGCTGTTCGTGCTGGTCATCGCGGTGGTCGGGGCGATGCAGTCGTTCGTGCCCGCCTTCCTGCTCACCAAGGGCGGCCCGGCGGGCGCCACCGAGGTGCTGCCGCTCTACCTGTGGGCGACCGGTTTCGGGTTCGAGCGCATGGGCTACGCCTCGGCCATCGCGATGGTCCTGCTGGTGGCCATGCTGGCGCTCTCGCTCGTGCAGTTCAGGGTGCTCAGGGGAGGCGATGACGGGTGAAGGTGGTCCGCAACACGATCCTGACCCTGGTCGTGGCCGTCCTGCTGCTGCCGGTGTACGCGATGTTCGCGGTCTCGTCCGCGTCGGACGCGACCGATCTCGGCGGGTTCGGCTTCGACGTCTCCCAGCTGGGCGCGCACGTCTCGCAGCTGTTCGACCAGGGCGGCTTCCCCGTCTACCTGCGCAACAGCCTGATCCTCGCGCTCGGCATCGGCGTCCTCGAAGTGATCTTCTCCTCGGCCGCCGGATACGCGCTCGCGCAGCTCAGGTTCCCCGGCAGCCGGGTGCTGTTCGCGGTCATCGTGGGGACGCTGTCGCTGTCGCCGATCGTGGTGCTCGTGCCGATGTACCTCATCGTCAAGCAGCTGGGCTGGATCAACTCCTACCAGGGGATGATCGTGCCGTTCATGATGAGCGCGTTCGGGGTGTTCCTGGTCCGCCAGTTCGCCCTGGCCCTGCCGCATGAGCTGCTGCTGTCGGCGCGGGTGGACGGCGCGAGCGAGTTGCGGATCTTCCTCCGCATAGGAGTGCCGCTGCTGCGGCCCGCCCTGCTCACGCTCTTCCTGCTGCAGTTCCTCGCGCAGTGGGACAACCTGCTGTGGCCGCTCATCGTGGCCAACGATCCCGGCCTCTGGCCGCTGCCCGTGGGGCTCTCGCAGCTCCAGACGGAGTACGACTTCAGCATCGGCCTGGTCAGCACCGCGGCCCTGATCACGGCGGTGCCGCCGCTGGTGCTGATGTTCCTGCTGCAGCGCTACTACGTGGCGGGGCTGACCTTGGGAGGGGTACGGAAATGAGCGCGTTCGGCGCATGGACCACCGCGTACGGGCTGCCCGCCTTCGCCTACACGACGGACCAGGAGAGCGACCCGCGCGCGGAGTGGGATCCCGTCCTGGATCCGCTCACCCGGCGGCACTTCGTCCATGTCGGGAACCGGCGGATCACGCTGGTCGCGGACAACTACGGGCTCAGCGACCTGTTCGACGAGCACACCGGCCTGCTGTGGCTCACCCGTGGCACCGGCGTGACGCGCGTCGGCACCCTTTCCACCGATATTTCGACATCGGAGCGGATCTTCGGGCCGACGTTCGCGATCGTCCGGGTCGCCGACGACCGAGTGGCGCTGGACCGCACGGTGCTGTGCCCCGAGGGCGAGCACCCGTGGGTGCTGATCCGGCTGCACGTGCGCAACCTGCTGGACGAGCCGGTACGTCTGGAGCTGACCGAGGAGTGGACGGCCGGGGCGGCCCGGGTCGAGCTCATCAGCGGCGCGAAGCCGACCGAGGATCCCGGGCTGGAGCTGGAGCTCGTCGGCGGCCCCAGGACCAGGTCCGGCCGCCTGGCCGTACCCCTGGAGCTGGCGGCGGGCGGAGAGCGCCTGCTGGAGCTGCGATATGGGCTGCTGGACGACGAGACGGACGGCCGAGTTGGCGAGGTGACGGGGGCGTTCGCGAGCAGCCTCGCCGCGCTGCGCGAGCGGCTGCCGAGGGCGGTCGCGGCGCGGGCGCCCGAGGCCGAGCGGGAGGTCCCGTGGCACGCGGCGCTGCTGACCGGCGCGGCCTGCGCCGACGGCGTGCTCGGCGGGCACACCCTCGACCAGGGCTCGTGCTACTCCTTCCGGCACGGCTTCAACGGCGCCGCGCGCGACCCGCTCCAGCACGCCCTGCCGCTGGTCTACATCGAGCCGGACCTGGCCCTGTCCGTGCTGCGCAACACCTGCGCCTGGGGCGGACCCGACGGTGACCTGCCCTATGCGCTCGGACCGGACAAGCAGCCATGGACCGACCTGTTCCGGCCCTCGGACCAGAACCTGTGGGCCCTGTGGCTGGCGGCCGAATACCTGAGCGCGACGGGCGACCTGGCGGCCTTCGGCGACCCCGTGTCGTACCACCCGGTCCATGGGGCGGCGCCGGTGTCGCTCGGCGCGAACCTGCGCCGGCAGTTCAGGTTCCTCACCGACGTGGTGGGCCGGGGAGAGCACGGCCACCTGCGGATACTGAACGCCGACTGGAACGACATGGCCATCACCGAGAGCGGGGTGGACCGCGAGTTGATGATCTCCCACGGCGAGTCGGTTCTGAACTCCGCCATGGCCGCCTGGGTCCTGCCCCGCTACGCGGTCCTGGCCGAGCGGCTCGGCGACCACGCGACCGCCGCCGAGGCCCGCAAGCTCGGCGAGGAACTGCGCGAGCTGGTGGCGGGGGAGTGGAACGGCCGATGGTATCGGCGCGCGTACGGCCCGGGAGCCATCGTCGGGGAGTCCGACCTGTGGCTGGAGGTGCAGCCTTGGGCGATTCTGTGCGGCGCCGCTCCTCCTGAGCGGGCTGTGGAGCTGTTGCACACGATCGAGCGGACCTCCGCCGCCGATTCGCCGCTGGGCGCCCGGCTGCGCTGGCCCGACAAGGGCGCTTACGGCCCCGGCGGGGTCGGCACGATCTGGTACGCGATCAACATGACACTGATCTGGGCCGCCGCCGAGCACGCCCCCGAGCTGGGCTGGCAGTGGTGGCGCCGGATGTCCCTGGCCGCCCATACGGCTGCCTATCCGGACGTATGGGAAGGCACGCTGTCCGGCCCCGACGCCTACCTGGCGCCCGAGACCGAGCGGCCGGGGCGCACCTGGGACCTGGCCGACGTCGGCGTGGCCATGCAGGCGTACCCCGTCGCCAACCTGCACAGCCACTCCCAGCCGCTGCTGGCCTACCTGCGGCTGCTCGGTGTCGAGCCGTTCCGCCCGGTCGCGGTGCCCGAGGACGCCGGGTTCGCCTCGCGAGTCCTGAGGGTCGGGCTGTGACGCGGCTCGGGATCGACGTCGGCGGCACGTACACCAAATGGGTGTTGCTGGACGGCGAGACGGTGGTCGGCGAGGGCACCGTCCCCACGCCGCCGGACCCCGACGAGACGATGACGTTCGTGGCCTCGCTGGCCGCCCGCCGGGTGGAGAGCATCGGGATCGGGCTGCCCGGCCACGTGGACCGCGACACCGGGACCGCGTTGTTCGTGCCGAACCCGCCCGGCGACTGGGACGGCTATCCGGTCGGCTCGCGGCTGGGCGCCCTGACCGGGGTGCCGGTGACCGTGGTCAACGACGCCCGCGCGTTCGGGCTCGCCGAACTGCTCCTCGGGGCGGCTCGCGGGCTGCCCGACGTGCTGTTCGCGGTGCTCGGGACCGGGGTGGGCGGGGCGGTGGCGCTGCGCGGCGGGATACTCGTCGGCCCGCGCGACAATCTCGGCGAGATCGGGCACGTCACGGTCTCCCCCTGGGGGCCGGTGTGCTGCTGCGGCAACCGGGGCTGCGTGGAGACGTTCGCCGGCGGGCCGGGCATCGTGCGGGCCTTCGGCTCCGGCTCGCCCAAGGAGGTCGCCGAGGCCGCCAGGACGGGCGACGGGCGGGCGCTGGGCGTGCTGTCCAGGGCGGGCTGGGCGCTCGGTATCGCGCTGGGCGACGCGGCGGCGTTCTTCGGCGTCGGCACGGTGGTCGTGGGCGGCGGGATCTCCGGCGCGCTCGACCTCATGCGATCCGCCCTGGACAAGGAACTTGAGCGGCGACGTCCGCTCATCGGGGAAATCGCGGTGCTACCCGCCGTACTCGGCCCGATGGCCGGGGCGATCGGTGCCGCGCTCTACGGGAGGAGATCTGGATGAAATGGATACGGCGCGCGATGGACCTGCTCGGCGAGATCGAGCGGACACAGGAGGACGCGCTCGCCGCGGCCGCTCGGACGGCCGCCTCGGCCATCGGCGGCGGGGGCGTGGTGCACACCTTCGGGACCGGACATTCGCGGATGGGTGTGGAGGAGATGTTCCCCCGCTACGGCTCCTATCCCGGCTTCCACCCCATCGTGGACCTGTCGACGACGTTCTACACGCAGGTGGCCGGGTCGAACGGGATGCGGCAGGCGATGTTCATCGAGCGGGTCGAAGGGCTCGCCGACGCCATCCTGGCCAACTTCGAGCTGCGGCCGACCGACGCGGCCATCGTGTTCAGCGTCAGCGGCCTGAACGCCGTGCCGATCGAGATGGCGATGGGGCTGCGCAAGGCGGGACTGCCCGTGGTGGCCGTCACGTCGATGCGGGAGACCACGGCCGTCGAACCCGGTCACCCCAGCGGGACCCGGCTCGCCGACCACGCCGACGTGGTGATCGACCTGTGCACCCCGGTCGGCGACGCGCTGTGCTCCGTCGACGGGCTGGCCGAGCCGGTCGGTCCTGGCAGCACGCTGGCCGCGGTCTCCGTGGTCAACGAGATCAAGGTCCGTACCGCCGAACTGCTCGTCGCGGGCGGCTGGGTCCCGCCGGTCATCTCCAGCGCCAAGCTCGTCGGCGGCCCGCGCTCGGAGGAGCTGTTCGAGGCCGCCTACCTCGAACACGCCCGCCGCGCCGCCGCGGTGCTCAGGAAACCATGAGCGCCGTACTGGTGGCCGGCTCGGACGGCGGCATCGGCCGGGCCTGCGTGGCGGCGGTCGAGGCCACCGGCGGGGCCGCCTTCGGCGTGGACCTGGCCGGCGGCATCGACATCACCGCGCCGGGGCACGCGGAGAAGGCCCTGGCCCAGGCAACGGCCGTACACGGGCAGATCTCCGGCGTCGTGCACGCGGTCGGCATGTCGGGCCGCTCGCTCGGCGACGGCGGCGTGGTCGAGTGCACCGACACGGCGTGGCACGAGGTGCACCGGGTCAACCACGAGTCGGTGTTCCGGCTGCTGCGCGCGGCGATCCCCGCGATGCGGGAGGGCGGGTCGATCGTGGTGATCGGCTCGGCGCTGGCCTCGTCGCTCGACGACGACTTCCGCACCGTGGCCTACGCCTCGGCCAAGGGCGCGCTGATCCCGCTGATCAGGACCGCGGCCCGCGAGGCGGCGCCGCACGGTGTGCGGGTCAACCTGATCTCGGCCGGGCTGGTGGCCACGCCGATGAGCCGCCGCGCCCAGACCTCCGAGGCGATCAAGGCCAAGCTGCCGTCACTGATGCCGCTCGGCGCCGAGCTGTGCCAGCCGGAGGAGGTCGCCCAGGCCGTGCTGTGGCTGCTGTCCCCGTCGTCCGGACGGACCACGGGCGCGGTCATTCCCGTCGACGGAGGGTGGCACCTGCGATGAACGTCCTGTGGGAAGGCGATGTCGTGGTCGCGGGCGGAGGCAGCGCGGGGTGCGCGGCCGCCGTCGCGGCGGCGCGTGCCGGGGCGTCGTGCCTGCTGGTGGAGTCGGCGGGCTTCCTCGGCGGTACGGGTGCCGCGGTGCTCGACACCTTCTACGGCTTCTACGCCCCCGGCCCCGTCTCGCGGCGGGTCGTCGGCGGGGTCGGCTGGGAGGTGTGCGAGCGGCTCTTCGAGGCAGGGGCCGCCTTCGAGCGGCCCAACACCTACGGCGCGGGCACCGGGGTGACCTACGAGCCCGAGGAGCTCAAGCTGGTCTGGGACGAGCTGGTCCCGGACGCGCTCCTGCACGCCAGGGTCTGCGACTTCGTGCCGGGCACCGGCGTCGTCGTGGAGACCGTGGCCGGCCGGTTCCTGGTCAAGGCCCGGGTGGTGATCGACGCCACCGGGGACGCCGAGGTGGCCTGGCGGGCCGGGGCCACCCTCGAACGGCCCGGGATGCGGCTCCAGCCGATGACGGCCACGTTCCGGCTCGGCGGGGTCGATCTGTCCGCCACCAGCACGGCGGAGCTGCACGCGCTGATGGCCGACGCCGACCTGCCGAGGCGCGAGGGGTCCGTGCACCGGACCGTGAACGACGGGATCGTGCACACCAACCTCACGCGGGTGACCGGCCTCGATCCGACCGACCCGGTCGAGCTGGCGGAGGCCGAGCGGGTGGGGCGGCGGCAGGTCCGCGACTATGTCGCCTTCCTGCGGGCGAAGGTTCCGGGGTACGGCTCGGCCGTGCTGCTCAGCACGTCCGTACGTATCGGGGTACGGGAGTCACGCCGCCTGGTCGGACGATATGTCCTGACTTCTGATGATGTGTTGGCCGGGAGGGATTTTCCCGACACGATCGCGCGGTGCGGCGCGCCCATCGAGGACCACGACTCGGGGGCCGCCACCCGCTGGGAGTACGTCCACGACTTCGGCACCTATGGCATCCCCTACCGGTGCCTGCTCCCCGTCGAGGTAGACGGGCTGATCGTGGCGGGGCGCTGCCTGTCGGCCACGCACGACGCCCACGCCTCCGCCCGGTCCATGGGGCAGTGCATGGCGATGGGGCAGGCGGCGGGGACGGCCGCGGCGCTGGCCGTACAGGCCGGGGTGGAGCCCGCGGCGGTGGACGTGGAGCTGCTGCGCACGCGGCTGCGAGAAGAAGGAGCGCTTCTGTGACCGTCCGTACCGTGCTGGGGGATGTCGAGGAGCTTGGCATCACCTATGCGCACGAGCACCTGTTCATGACCGGTGGCTGGCCGGTGCGCAACGAGCCGGACTACCGGCTCGACTCCTTCGACGCGGCCGTGGTGGAGGTGACGGAGGCGCAGCGGCTGGGCCTTTCCGCGGTGGTCGAGATGACGCCGCTCGGCTTCGGCCGCAGTCCGTCCCTGATGAAGGAGCTGGCGGAGCGGACCGGGCTGCACGTGATCGCGGTGACCGGGTTCCACAAGAGCGGTTACTACAGCGACATGCACTGGATGCACCGCTACTCGGTCGACGAGATCACGGAGCTCCTCGTGGCCGAGATCGACCAGGGCATGGACGAGTACGGGCTGGTGGGGCCGCTGGTGCGGCGGTCGTCGGCCCGCGCGGGCGCCATCAAGATCGCCACGTCGTACCACTCGTTCGGGCGCGGTGTGGCGCGGCTGGTCGGCGCGGTGGCCGCCGCCGCCCGGCGGACCGGGGTGCCGGTCGTCACCCATTGCGACAAGGGCACGATGGGACACGAGCTGCTCGACGCGCTGGCCTCCGAAGGGGTGGCGGCCGATCGGGTGGTGCTCGGGCACATCGACCACAATCCCGACGCCGGATATCTCGCCTCGTTGGCGGAGAGAGGGGCCTATCTGGCCTTCGACCGGCCGGGCCGCGTCAAGTACGGCCCGGACAGCGAGATCGTCACGCTGGTCGCCGAGCTGGCTGAGCGCGGGCTGGGGGATCGGGTGCTGTTCGGGATGGACCTGGCGCGCAGGTCGTACTGGCCGAGCCTGGGCGGCGGGCCCGGCCTGACGTACCTTCTGGAGCGATTCGTGCCGCGGCTGGAGGCCGCGGGACTGGGCGAGGTGGCGAAGGCGGCGCTGATCGGCAACCCGCGCGCCGCCTTCGCGCTACGCCGTTAGGGCAGGTTCTTCTCCACCTGGTTCTGCCAGTTGGCGTTGGTGTTGAGCTCCGGGGTGGTGCCGGCGAAGGCGCCCCTGGCGTAGGTGTCGCCCTGGAGCTGGTACATCAGCCAGGCCGTCACATAACCGAGGAAGCCGCCGCCCGTGCCCTGGATCGTGTTGTGGTCGGCGCCCTTGAGCTGCGCCTTCGCCGCCGCTCCCGGGACCTGGCCGTAGTACGTCTGGAGGGCCGAGTTGGGCGAGATGAGGGTGTCGTTGGCGCCGCTGACGAACAGCACCGGGCAGGCCAGCTGGTCGACATAGAACTTGTCTCCCGAGCCCACCCAGATGGGCGCGGGCAGCGCGATGGGGACGACGGTGTCGATCAGGCCGCCGGACTTGGTCGCGGTGTTCACCGAGCCGCCGGCGCCCTGGGAGTGGCCGACCGCGCCGACCTTCGTCACGTCGAGCTTGCCGTAGAAGACGCTGGAGCTGTCGGTGTTCCTGGCGATCAGGTATTGGGCGGCGGCGATCATCTCCGACCCGGTGCCGGTCGTGGTGTCGGTCGAGGCGACCACGGCGAAGCCCCAGGAGGCGAGCTGGTTGAGTAACCCGGAATACTGCGTGGGCACGGCGCCCGTGCCGTTGCCCCAGGTGATGATCGGATGCTTGACGCCTCCGGCGCCGAGGTCGGCCGGGTAGTAGAGCTTGTAACCCGGGGCGTCGGCGGTCGTGACCGCCCAGGGGCCCGCGACCTTGTAGTGCGCTTCGATGGTGTCCGCGGCCTGGGCCGGTCTGGCCATGATCCCCAGCAGGACCATGATGACGGCCACGACGAGCTTCATACAGCCTCCACAAGTTGTACGGATGACCGAAACTGTCGCTTCACAAAGGACCGCTGTCAATGGTTGGATCAGCCCATGGATCACGTGCCTTCCGCCGCCGAGATGCTCGGCTGGATCGAGACCGTCGTGTCCCGGGGCATCCGGCGGCCGGGCTATCCGGCGGACGCGTGGACCGAGCGGTGGCTGGCCGAGCGGCTGACGGAGTTCGGGCTGGAGGTCTCGCTGGAGCCGGTGGAGGTGCCCCGATGGCAGCCCGGCACCGGGGTGCTGCGGCTCGACGACGGCACGGAGCTGACCGGGTTCCCGCTCCCACATACCCTGCCGACGGACGGCCTGCGCGCCAGGATCGCGCCGCTCGCCGACGCGCGGCCCGGCGACATCGCGGTGGACGAATTGGCCTTCACCGAGCTGCCGCAGTCGTACGTCAGCACGCTGGCCACGTCGTCCTACGACCCGGAGGGCGTCTTCGACACGCTCGTCCAGACCCTCCCGTTCGGACCGCGGATGATGGAGGTCGTCGAGCCCGCGCTGGAGGCGGGTGCGGCGGGCTTCATCGGGGCGCTGACCGGGCTGCCGTGGGAGACACGCGACTACTACGTGCCCTATGACGCGATCGAGCGGCCGATTCCCGGTCTGTGGCTGTCCGGGGCCGACGCCCGGCGGCTCCTGGACCGGCTGCCCTGCACGGGCGAGCTGGTCGCCCAGTCGGTCACCGACACGGTGACCACGCACAACGTGGTCGCCACGCTGCCTGGCAACTCGCCCCACACGGTCATCATCGGCTCCCACCACGACGGGCCGTGGGCCTCGGCCGTCGAGGACGCCTCGGGCATCGCGCTCGTCCTGGCCGCCGCGCGTCACTGGGCCGCTGTGCCCGTCTCGGCGCGGCCGCACAACCTGATGTTCCTGCTCACATCCGGGCACATGGCGCATGCGGCGGGCACCAGGGCGTTCATCGAGCGCCATCGCCCGGCGCTGGCCGACGTGGTGCTTCAGGTTCATCTCGAACACGCGGCGCTGCGCTGCGAGGCCGTGGACGGCGAGCTCGTCCCCACCGCGGACCCCGAGGTCAGGTGGTGGTTCACCAGCCGGGTGCCGCGGCTGGAGAAGCTGGTCGCCGAGACGCTGGCGGAGGAGGGGCTGCGGCGGTCCTTCGTACTGCCGCCCGACGTGTTCTCGCCCATGCCGCCGACCGACGGGGCGTTCTTCCATCCGGAAGGGGTGCCGCTCGTGCACTTCCTGTCGGCGCCGATGTACCTGTTCGACTCGGCCGACACTCTCGACAAGATCGATGTGGCGGGGCTGGAGCCGCTGGCCCGCGCGGCCGTGCGCATCGTGGCCGGGACCGCCGGGTGGTCACCCGGCGATTACCCGGCGCCTCAGCGGGACTGATCGAGGGCGGCCTGGGCCTTGGCGGCGTCCTCCAGGCTGAGCATGGGATGCGAGTAGATGTCGATCAGGGTCTTGGCGAGCAGTTTGTCCCCCTCCGGGCTCAGCACCTCGACACCCATGGCCCGGGACATGTGGTGGCGCAGGACGGTGACCGACAGCGCCATCGCGGTGACCGCCGCCGCCCGGGCCTTGCGGGGCACCGGAGAGGGATCGGGCCGGGTCCTGTCGTACTCCTCGATCCACTCCTCGCCCAGCCGTACGAGCTCGTCGAAGACCGCCTCGGCCCGTCCCTCGGCCAGAGCCCGCCCCACATACGCTTGGTAGGGCCCCAGGAGGGTCCGGGCGACGGCGATATAGTTCACGTCACTCGGCATGGGGTCGCTCCGGACCTGGTCGTTGATCCGGCGGATCAACTTGGCCAGATGCTCGTCGCAGGCGTCGCGCAGCGCCTCTTTGGAGCCGAAGTGGTGGCGTACCAGCCCGGAGGACACACCGGCGGTCTCGGCGATGCCCCGGATCGTGGCCCGCTCGAACCCGTGCTCGCCGAAGTGCCGCAGCGCCGCGTCGCGGATCCGGGCGCGGGCGGTGAGGTCTTCGGGGTCGGGTGCGATCGTCACGCTGCCACCTTTTGTATAGCTCGCTGCCTGCTGAGAAAGCCTACTATGCGTGCGTATAGCGGTCGCAGGCATAGGGATGGAGGGCGAGGGTAGCCGCCAGGCCACGACCAGCTGAGGGCGGGAAGATCGTGACGCAGGTAGTCGAAGGGCCGGCGGAGTTGTCCAAGCGCTCCTGGTGGGGAGTGCTCAAGCGGACCGTCAAGGAGTTCAGGGACGACAAGGTCACCGACTGGGCGGCGGCGCTCACTTACTACGCGGTCCTGTCGATCTTCCCGGCGCTGCTGGCGGTCGTCTCGCTGCTCGGCGTGTTCGGCCAGTCGGCCACGCAGCCGCTGGTGGACAACCTGAGCGCGATGGCGCCGGGGCCCGCGCGGCAGATCATCGACACCGCGCTCCAGGCGTTGCAGGAGAGCCCGCGCGCCGCGAGCCTCGCCACCGTGGTCGGCCTCGCCATCGCCCTGTGGTCGGCCTCCGGCTACGTGGGGGCCTTCATGCGGGCCTCGAACGTCATGTACGAGATGCCGGAAGGCCGCCCCGTCTGGAAGACACTGCCGCTGCGCCTGGCCATCACCACCGTGCTGGTGGTCCTGATGGCGGCCGGCGCGGTCGCCGTCGTGTTCACCGGCGGGCTCGCCGATCAGGCCGGCCGGCTCCTCGGCATCGGTCAGACCGCTCTGACCGTGTGGGGCATCGCCAAGTGGCCGATCCTGGTCCTTGTCGTGACGTTCGTGCTGGCTCTGCTGTACTGGGCGGCGCCCAACGTCGTACACCCCGGCTTCCGGTGGATCACCCCCGGCAGCCTGCTGGCCGTCACGGTGTGGATCGTCGCGTCCGCCGCGTTCGGCTTCTACGTGGCCAACTTCGCCACCTACAGCAAGACCTACGCCGCGCTGGCCGGTGTCGTCGTCTTCCTGATCTGGCTGTGGATCACCAACATCGCCGTGCTGCTCGGCGTGGAGTTCGACGCCGAGCTCGCCCGCGAACGCGCCATCGAGGCCGGTCAGTCTCCTGGACGGGAGCCGTACGTCGAGCCACGCGACACCACGAAGATCGATGATGCGGACATTGACCGTACTCGTGATCAGGACAGCAGCTCCACGTAGCCCTCGCTGCCGTTCACCCGGATGAGCTGCCCGTCCTTGATGCGCTGGGTGGCGCCCTCCACGCCGACGACCGACGGCAGGCCGTACTCCCGCGCGACCACCGCGCCGTGCGTCATCACCCCGCCGACCTCCATGACGACGCCCTTCACCGAGACGAACAGCGCCGACCAGCTCGGGTCGGTGAAGACCGTGACCAGGATGTCGCCCTCCTCCACCTCGGCGTCCTCCATGCTCAGGACGACCCGCGCGCGGCCCTCCACGACGCCGGACGACACCGGGATGCCCGCCAGCGCCCCCTCGGGCCGGTCGCCCGCGTCGTACTCGCCGTTGATCACCTCGCCCTCCGAGGTGATCACTCGCGGCGGGGTCAGCTTCTGGTACGTCTCGTGCGCCTCCCGCCGTTCGGTGATCACCGCGTAGTCCAGCCGCCCGCTGTTGACCACCTGCCTGAACTCCTCCAGCGACAGGAAGTAGACGTCCTCCGGCTCCTTGATCACGCCCTGCGCCACCAGCTTCCTGGCCTCGCCCATCAGCGCCTGCTTGTACAGGCCGTAGCGCTGCAGGCACGCGTGCTTGGAGTACTCCCGGTACCCGATGAAGTGGCGCACCAGGCTCATCTGCCGCGCCGCCTTCTTCGCCTTCCGGCCGCCCACCTTGCTTCTCAGCTGGTCCAGGAGGTCGTTCATCGAGCGCTCGGCGTCCGCGCGCCCCTGCTCGACGCGGCGCTCGCGCTCGCCGGGCGGGAAGTTCTTGATGTTGCCGAGGATGAGGGGGACGAGCAGCGTCGGGTCCTCGCTCCAGCGCGTCCTGGTGATGTCGATGTCGCCCTGGCAGTGCATGCCGTACTTGTGCAGGTACTCCTCGATGGCCTGGCGCACGACGTCGCCGCCGTCGAGGTCGGAGAGCCCGGTGAAGAACGTGTCGCGCTCGGGTCCGCCCTTGCCCGCGCCCACGCCCGCGCCTTCCGCGAAATAGTCGACGACGGCCGGGTACCTCCGTACCACGTCGGAGACGTCGAGCAGGTCGAGCCCCATCGCCGCCACGACGTTGTGGTCGGCCGACTGGCCGACGGCGTCGGCGGCGTTCTTCACGCCCAGCCAGGCGTTCATGTGCTTGTTGACCCAGTTCACCGACTGGATGCCGAGGAAGGCCGCCGCCACGCTCCGCGGCTCGAACATGATGTCGGTCAGCTCGCGATGGTCCTCGATGATGAACGCGAACACGTCGTCACCGGACTTCCCGGCGATCGCCTCCCGGAGCCTGGCCACCGACTCCTCGTTCTGGGCGATGAGCTCGGGGACCACGCTGGGGTCGTCCTCGCGGGACAGCTTGAGGTATTGGCGGGCCATCGGCAGGGGCCCGCCCTTGCCGAAGTTCATCACCGACGTCTTCCCGTGGGCCAGCGACTTGACGAAGTCCTTCCGGCTCAGCACGGTGCGCAGGGCGTTGGCCATCAGCACGTCGACCTGACCGAGGCTCTTGATCGTGACCGGCCGGGCCCACGTCGACGAGAGCTCGTTGGACATGTCCTTGTAGAACCGGTTCCCGGCGACCGCCATCTTCGGGCGGCCGAGCCACTCGTCCAGCAGGAGGAAGAACGACAGGCCGAGCGGGGTGAACGCGTCGGTCATCATCTGGCGATGCCCGTACGAGATGTAGACGTGGTTCTTGCCGTCGTCCGAGGCCGGAACCGGGTACAGCGTGGTGATGGGACGGCTCTGCAGCACGTGGAACACACCGTCCGACAGGCCCCACTCGATGTCCTGCGGCCGGCCGAAGTGGGCCTCGATCCGCCGCCCGAGGGTCTCCAGCTGAAGGATCTGCTCGTCGGCCAGGGTCTGCGCGTTCTGCCGCCCGGCCTCCACCGGCCGCTCCTCCGTGCCGCCGTCCGCCGAGGCGCGCAGCTCCATCGTCTGGACGGAGACCACCTTGTCGATGATCTGCCCCGCCTTGACCCGGTAGGTGTCGGCGTTGACCAGGCCGGAGACCAGCGCCTCGCCCAGGCCGAAACCCGCGTCGATCGAGACCACCGTCCGGTTGGACGTGACGGGGTCGGCGGTGAACATGATGCCCGCCGCCTCGGGAAAGACCATCCGCTGCACGACCACCGAGACCTGGACCGCGCGGTGGTCGAAGCCGCTCCTGATGCGGTACGCCACGGCCCGGTCGGTGAACAGCGACGCCCAGCACCGCCTGACGTTGTGGACCACCGACTCGGGGCCGCGGACGTTCAGATAGGTGTCCTGCTGGCCGGCGAAGGAGCTCGACGGCAGGTCCTCGGCGGTGGCGCTCGACCGTACGGCACAGGGGACGTCGCCGAGGTCCGCCAGATGGGTGATGATGTCCCGCTCGATCTCATCGGGCACGGCCAGCGCCTCGATCGTCGCACGAAGGCGGGCGCAGGCGGCGGCGATAGCCGGGCGGTCGTCGGCCCGCAGACCGGCCAGCCCATCGATCAGCATGCTGACCGTGGGATCCCCCTCCACGATTGCCCGATACGCCGCAGTGGTCACGCAGAACCCGTCCGGCACGCGAACGCCGTCGATGCCGGACAGCTCGCCGAGGTTGGCGCCCTTCCCACCGACCTGGGGGAGCAGGGTCTTGTCGATCTCGTGGAAGCCGAGTACGTAGGCGCTCATCGCTGAATCCCATCTGCCCTCTCGTGTGAAGGGCTTCGAGCCACTACCAATACAGTACAGTACTGTATTGAAATCAAACCGCAGGAGGCCCCATGCCCTTCGATCACCCAGGCTCGCCGCTCGGGCCGGTCCGGCGCCGCGCGGCTAGAATGCGGTCGTGTCTCGCCCCTTCGACATGACCGGAACCTCGCAGCGGCCGGCCGGTCGGCCGCGCAGCCAGGAGGTGGACGCGGCCATCCTCGCCGCCGCACTGGACCTGCTGATCGAACGGGGCGCCGTGCTCACCAGCATCGAGCAGGTCGCCCAGCGGGCCGGCGTGACCCGGGCCACCGTCTACCGGAGATTCCCCGACAAGACCTCACTGCTGATCCAGGCCATCGAGTCGGTCCACCAAGCCCCCGAGTCGGAGGTCCTCGACTGGCCGGACATCGACCGGATGCTGACCGACTGGGCCACCTATCTGAGCATGCCGCGAAACCGCTGCATGCTCCGCAGGCTTTATGGCGCCGTGGACGACTATCCCGAGCTGCTCCAGACGTACCGCAAGTCCTACGGCGGCGGCCGCGCCTCGGCCGAGGTCACGACACTGAGCCGGGCCCGCGACAACGGCCAGCTGCCGCCGGACAGGGACCTGAACATCATCCAGCAGCTGCTCACCGGCGCGATATTGCACCACCTCGGCGCGTACCCGGACTCGACGAGCGCGGACGACGTCAAGACATACCTCACGGCCGTACTCCAGCAGATCGGCTACCACCCCTGACAGGCAAGGCCTTCCCTTTGGGCGCTTCGCGCTATAGAAGTCAGGCTGTGTTTTATGGGGGCTCAGCGCCCCCCATGCCCCCACAAAAGCATGGTCCTCGCTTCGCTCGGGCACCCTTATTGGGGGCTTCGCCCCTGGGCGAGAGGCTTGCCAGCCCCTCGCGCTCCCCGGCATTTAGCCGATTCGACCCCGTCCAGTACTTCGGCGGTAGGAAACGGGCTGCGCAAGTTGCTGCCATAAACGCAAGGCATTAAGATCATCCGCAGCTCCTTTTCGCCGAGCAAGGCTTCGGTGTGACCGTTCCCGCGCCTAATGCGCGTTCGAGGACCGGTCGAGCATTGCCATATGTTCGGAGCGTCGGGCGCCCAAAGTGGTTAATCGATGTTCTCCCTCTGATCCGAAGGTTCCTTATGGATATTTCGAATATCGCTCGTTCCGCCATGATGGTCCTTGCGACCGCTGCCCTGGTCTCGACAGCTTCTGCCTGCGGGGGTAGCGCCGACACCGCAGGTAGCGCTGAGACTGCAGGTAGCGCCGACACCGCAGGTAGCGCCGACGCTAAGTCCGTCGACAAGGCGGCACTGATTGCCGCCATGACGAAAAAGGCGCCGGAGACTAAGGATCTCCCAGCTTCGACCCTCGACTGCATGGTTGGCGCGATGATGAAGTATGGCGACCAGCCCACGCTGCAGGGCATCGTCGACGGCAAGCTGGACGTCAGCAACGATTTCAAGGCTTTCGGCGCAAAGGAGAAGCAGGTGCAAAGAGCAGTCAGCAATTGCACATAGCGCTGCCCCACCCCGATGGTCAACCGGCCTGACAAGCAAGGACCTCCCCTTTGGGCGCTTCGCGCTATGGGAGGTCGGGCTGTGTTTAATGGGGGGCTCGGCGCCCCCCACTCCCCCACAAAAGCATGGTCCTCGCTTCGCTCGGGCGCCCTTATCGGGGGCTTCGCCCCCCGGGCGAGGGGCTTGCCAGCCCCTCGCGCTCCCCGGCATTCGGCCGATTCGACCACGTCCAGTTCTTCGGCAGTCGAAAGCGAGCAGCGCATTGTCGTCCGGGGGGCGCCGGAGTTGGTCGGCAGCGAAACCCAATTCTTCGAGCCCTTACGCATTTCCGCATTAACAGAATTGTTGACCGCCGGTGACCCGCTCTTTCTTCCGCCCTGATGACGGGCCGTGACCCTTGCGGTGACCTCCCGAAGCGGCACGGCCGGCCGTGAGCGGTCAACCCCAGAGCCGGATCCTCCGCCAGACTCATGACGAGTCACCGCGTTCGGCTCGTGATATGCCCCCACACCCAGCTCAGCCAGTTCCAGCCGAGCATGCCACTCACGATGATGACGACGCCGGCGGATAGACCGAACGCGGTCAGCATCACTTGTAGATCCATTCAAATCTCTCCATGAGCGAGGGGTGTGGGGCGGCCCGGTCGAGGCCCTCCGGCGGAGAGCGGGCCGCCCGCCCGGCGGTTTGACGGACCGCCGGGGTCGTCGCCCGGCCCTTGCCGTCGAGTCGACAGAGGGGCAAGGGCCGGGCTGTCTATGAGGTCCGCTCGGGCAGCAGGTTCGATACGTGCACGATCAGGGCCCTGGCAAACGTGAACTCCAGCGTGGAGAGATCGATCAGCGGGACGTCCTGGAAGGCCGGCCTGCCGGAGGCGGAGAAGACGAGCCCCTTCACGCCCCACGGCTCGTAGTCGGGCGAGGTATAGACATGGGCTTCGCGCTGGAGATAAGGGCAGGCGGTCCGTGCCTCTGGGATGCACCGCAGGCATGTTGGAGGCTTGCTGAGGCGACCGGACGTGGCGGGTAGCTCCTCGTGGAACACCTAGGACAGGCGCCCGGTGCCCGGATCCATCGCAGGGTCCTCGCACACCTGGCAGAGCCGGTGCAGCATGCATTCCCGCTGCCGGATCGTGTGCATCTCCTTGTAGTTGACCTCCCCGCGCCGAGCGCACTTCTGCCGGGCCCACAGCACGCCCATAACCCAGTCGCTCGCCGCCGGATCGGCATATGACAGCCGACGCCCGCTCAGCGCCCAGACGTCGTGGATGACAGCAAGGTTGAGCGAGACGGTCTCCTCGCTGTAGGCGATGACATACGGCACCCGGAGGGCGGTCGTGGTCATGCCGCCTCCAACGCGTCCATGTACATGGCCTCGTTCACCAGTCCGACGTTCGTATCGGCGAGCGGCGGACGTTCCGGTGGCCAGTCACCGCGTCGAGCCCGCCAGATCCGGTCGGCTCCACGCGATACCTCCCAGCCGGGGCGGGCGCGCAACAGCAGGCCGCACGCCCACTGCGCATGAGCCGGGCCATCGAAGTAAGCGCCAGCCTCTGCGGGAGTCACGTCAGCTCCCCCGTCCGGTACCGCAACTCCCGCCTGGACGTGGGTCACTGCGGACAGCCGAACTCCTGTGGCTCTGGCGGCAGCTTCGGCGGATCTTCTGCTCGCACCGTTCTCCTTATGGTCGAGGGCCGGGGTCCCGTGCGGTGGATACGGGACCCGGCCAGCCCCTGCCGGTCCGGAACGGGCAGGGACGCATCCGGCAACGAGCCATGAGGACCAGGCGGCGTGCCAGAAGTCTTGATGGTCGCCCCGCGCCGTCCCTCCGGCCGCCGCCATCTGGGCTGCGGGCCAATGAGTCGCGGGGCCACCCACCCGGCGCACCGTGACGGGGGCGACGCGGCAGGCCGGGGAGTTCTTAAGCTCGATCGCCAGCATCAGAGTGCCGCCTGCTCGACCTGGGGCAGGTGGCGACGCCGTGGTGGTTCGGCTCGCGGGCAGGCGACGCGATCCACGCGGGGATCGGCCTGCTCGGACAGGTACACCTTGCCGTTGGCGGTGCGCATCCCGCTGACGATCTCGCCGTATGCGACGCACTGTGTGGTGTGGTCGTTCAGGGCGTTCTGGTGCTCAGACTCCAGGAGGTCTGGATGGGCCGAGGAGAGACCGTGGTCGGTCTGCCGACGCCGAGTAACCTCGCCGTCGGCAGACCTGCTCGGGGCGTCAACGCCCGGTCTGGCGGGCGGTCGCGTAGGGGGTACGGACCCGTGGCTGTCCATGTCCTGGACGGTAGAGGCGGCATGTCATGCACATCGCGTTATCGAGACGTCCAGGACCTTGCGGCGTTACCGTCAAAACGTCCCCGACGTCCTCAGTCCCCCGAGGTGCACCGTGGCCGACGCTGGTTGCAGGACGAACTCGCCTTCCACGCCTTCGACGCCAGTGGTCCGTCGGAGAGGCACTAGGAGCTGAGACATCCGTGCTATGGCCAGACGCCCTTCGCAACACCCTCAAGACTGGGCCGGATCGCGAAGTCCTGACCGTCTATCCGTATCGCTCCGTGTGTCCAAAGTCGATCTGGTGCAATCTGATCAACTCCGCGGGCGACGAGATCGTCTTCGCCGACTACACCAACTACTTCTTGTGGCTCGAACACCCCAACCTCGCAACGCTCCTTGAGCGGAAAGCCCAGCAGGGATGCAAGATCTGGTTCGTGGTCGGAGACCCGGACAGCGACGTGACCCGTCGCCGTGAGGAGGCGGAGGGCGCCCCGTTGACCGTTTCGACCCGCATCCGGATCACTCTGTCCGAGATCGAGCGGCTGCGGGACGTCGCGGGGGTGGAGGCCCGGTACGGCGATGAGCATCTCGCCATGAGTGTCTTCCGATTCGACTCCGAGATGCTCGTCACCCCGCATCTGTCCAAGCTGGTGGGGCACGACTCACCGATGCTGCACCTGCGGCGCCATCAGGACGACGGCCTGTTCGACCGGCTCGCGCAGCACGCTTCCGAGCTTTGGCGCAATGGCCGTGAGGTGTGGGAGCGGCCTCAGGGGCTGGGAGGCGGATCCTCCTGACTGTGTTCGGGTTGGAGCTCCCGATCTCTTGGTGGTGAGGTCGGAGGTGTACTAGTTCAATTCCTGGTAGGACTAGTGCACTTGTTTTCGGTAAATGTCCGGATAGGGCGCGTATAGCCGACGGCATCGATACCGTGTGCGCATGGCACTTGATACG
Source organism: Nonomuraea sp. NPDC048901 (assembly GCF_040649695.1). Classification (NCBI taxonomy): domain Bacteria; kingdom Bacillati; phylum Actinomycetota; class Actinomycetes; order Streptosporangiales; family Streptosporangiaceae; genus Nonomuraea; species Nonomuraea sp. NPDC048901. The sequence continues at coordinate 779,566 of NZ_JBEZFW010000001.1, forward strand.
GCGTACGCATCCGTGCGGCGGGCGGATGTCGAAGACCATCAGGCGGTGTTGGACGTCCTCGCCGTGGCGTTCATGAACGATCCCGTCGCCTGCTGGGCCTTCCCTGAGGCGGGCGAGAGAGGTCGGCTGCAGCCGCGCTTCTACCGCTCCTTGCTCAGCCATCCCGCCGGGGAGGCATACCTGATCGGCCGTCGCGAGGGGGCGTCGGTGTGGCTGACGTTGGCGGCGGGCCAGACGCTCTCTGCGGAGCATCCGGTCTCTGAGGGGCGTCCGGATGCACCAGAGACGGGCCCGGACATGCTCTTCAGTGAGAGCAGTGCGCGGGCGCGGGCTCTGGATGAGGCGCTGGCTGAGCGGCACCCCGCTCACGAACCGCACCTCTACCTGCCGTGCATAGGGGTGGTCGGCGAGCGGCGGGGGGCCGGGCTGGGCTCGGCGATGCTGCGGCACCGGCTGGCGCGGGCGGACGCCGACGGGCTCGGCACTTATCTGGAGGCGAGTTCGCCCCGGAGCCGTGCCCTCTATCTGCGGTACGGATTCGAGAATCTCGGCGAACCGCTTCGCGTGGCCGACAGCCCGCTCCTGTGGCCGATGTGGCGCCCACCCAGCCGTTGACGGCGACGTGCGACAACGCCGCCGACTCGCGGCATCCAGCAAACACAGCGGTACCCAATAACCACGAGGGAAGAACAGATGAACCACGAAGCAGCGGCCAACGTTGATCGGCGCCCGCCGACCCTGGTGTTCGTCCACGGCACCAACTCCTCGTCCGCCCTGGCATCCGGGCTGATCACCGAACTCAACCTGCGCGGGCACCGGAGCGTGGCCGTCGACCTTCCGGGACACGGCGGCGAGGCGTTCTTCCCCCGTGGGTACCAGGCGCCGCAGGATCTTGAGGCGCTGGCGACCGAGCCGTCGCCGCTCGCCAAGATCACCATTGACGACTATGTCGAGCGGGTCGCTGATGTGGTGCGCCGCGCCCGCCGCCACGGGCCGGTGATTCTCGCCGGCGTCGACCAGGGCGGTGTCACCGTGAGCAGGGTCGGCAACGCCATCCCCGATCTGCTCGACCGGGTGGTCTATGTCGCGGCGTACTGCTGCGTCGACCTGCCGAACATGGCCGCCTATCTCGAAACGCCGGAGAACAGCGAGAGCCTGTTCCCCCAATTGACCGCGGCGATGGTCGCCGACCCGGCGGCCCTGGGGGTGAGCCGGCTCAACTGGCGTTCGGCCGACCCGGCGGTGTTCCAAGGCGTCAAAGCGGCCCTTGCCGGTGACTTCACCGACGAAGGTGTGAGCCGGCTGCTCAACCTGCTCGAACCAGACGAGACCGCCACCATTCCCATGGCCGAAGCCCGGGGCCAGGCGGAGACCTGGGGCCGGATTCCCCGTACCTATGTGCGCTTCACCCTCGACCGGCTGGTTCCGCCGGCGCTGCAGGACCGGTTCATCAACGAGGCCGACCGCCTCACTCCGGACAACCCGACTGACGTGCGAAGCATCGCGGCGCCCCATTTCGGGCCGTTCGACCGGCCTGAGCTGGTGGACATCTTCGCCGAGCTCGCCGGCCGCTGATCTCACCCCGGGGTTCCCGGCCATGCGGCATGGAACGGGTTGGAACGTAGTGGAACGCCATATCTCCAGGGGGCCGCCTCACAAACGGATGCGACGACATCATTCGCCGCACATCCTTGGGGAGAACAACCATGAGCATTCAGTACGGCGTCACCGCGGTCACGGCGCAAGCGTCCTTTCTCCAGGGCGGCATCGCGGCCCGGTACCTGCCTTCGGCCGACGTCGCTCCGTTCGCGGTGCGCCGGGACCCCTACGTCCGCGCCTCGGGGACGCAGGGCATCGACTGTTCGATCAACCAGCACATCCCGACCTGCCGATTCCCGACGACCGATTGCACCAACCGCTGCCCTGACACGCCGACCGGTTCCTTCTGCCCGACCCGCGAGTTCGTGTGCTAGCCGATGGTTCTCGCTCTGCCGGAACTCACCACGTACCTGCTGGATCGGCGGCACGTTCACCCGGAGGCGGTGGTCGACGGTGGTCTCACCATCGTCGACGCGTCCCGCCGCAATCACAACGTCCTGGTGAGTGCTGAGCCGGCGGTCGGGCTGTTCGTCAAGCAGGGTCGTTCCGATCCGGTCCAGTCGGCTACCGGCTGGACCGGGAGCGGATCGCTGGCGCACGAGGCGGCGGTCTACTCTCTGCTCGACTCACTACCGCGCCCTTCCAGCGGCGGGGGGATAACGGGAGCACTGCCGCGCTGCCGTGGATTCGACGCCGACCGCGATCTGCTCATCCTGGAATCGCTGCCGGACGCGTCGGATCTCACCTCGTACCACTCTCGTACGCGCCGTTTTCCGGCCACCGTCGGAACCCGGCTCGGGACCGCGCTCGCCGACCTGCACGAGCGCGCCTTTCACGCGGCGCGGCGAAATCCGGCGGACTTTCCCGGGCGGCTGCCCTGGGTGCTCGGGATCGACCGTCCGGGAACGGCGTTCTACCGCGAGATGAGCAACGCGGGCCTCGAACTCGTCCGCATCCTGCAGTCGTCCCCGGAGCTCCGGGCGGCGCTCGCGGCACTGCGTACCGGCTGGCGTCAGGATGCCTTCGTCCACCACGACGTCAAATGGGACAACTGCCTGGTCCTCGCGGGCGGGGCGTCGGGGCGGCGTACCCGGGTGGCGCTCGTCGACTGGGAGTTCGCCGACCTGGGAGACGCGTGCTGGGACACCGGTTCGGTGTTCGGCTCCTACCTCGGCTGCTGGCTGGCCTCGATCCCGGTAACCGGCAGCGAACTGCCCGACCGCTATCTGGAGCTGGCCGAGTACCCGCTGACGCGCATGCGGCCGGCGATGGGCGCGTTCTGGGCGGCGTACGCCGGCGCGCGTGAGTGGGACGCCGCGACGGCGGACGCGGCGCTGATCCGCAGCGCCCGCTACGCCGGGGCGCGCCTGCTGCAGTCGGCGTACGAACGGGCCCAGGGTGCTGCCCGCGTCTCCACGACCGTGGTGTGCCTGGCCCAGTTGGCGGAGAACGTGCTGGTACGGCCGGAAGAAGCGGTCGAGCACCTGCTCGGTGTGCCTTTGCGAGGCGAACCTGACCGACTGGGTGTACCCCTACGGCGAGAAGCTGACCTGGTCGGCGTGACCCTGCAAGGAGGGGCTGATGAGTGACAGCCGCGCGTTGGTGGCCGAGGCCGTCGCCGCGACGCGTATTCACCCGCCGACGCGCTACACCTGGTTCGGGCGAATGTCGCCCCGGCTGACCGCGCGCGCCGCCCGGGTGCTCAGCCCGCGTGCCAGCCGGGACTATCTGGTGCACCGGCTGGCCGGTCAGTTGTACGGCGACTTCTACCGGCGCGGCCGGGCCGAGCCGCCACGCTGGAATGTTCAGGGGTCGTCCGCGAGCCGTAGCGGCTTCGCGGCCGCGCTGTCGGCGGCGAACCGCGGGCAGGGATATCTGGACGACGGCTGGCACGTGCGCGGAATCGACGAGCGCGGGGTGATGGTCGCCAAGAACGGGCTGGAGCTGACCGTCCACGCCACCGAGCTGTCGGGCGTACCGGTCGTCGGTGAACGGGCCGCGATGCGGCTGCCCAAGGAGCTCTTCGAGATCTCCCCGGGCTTCTACCTGGCCCGCGCCGACCGCCCGATGGACACCGGGCCGAGCGGCCGGGTGGTGCGGTTGTACTGGAACCTCCGCGCGGACGGTGCCGTCCCGTTCGTCGGGGCCGCGACGCGGCTGCTCAACTCGGCGGGCGCGGCCTTCCAGCTCAAGGTGTTGAACGACCCCGGCGCCTTCAGCCGGTGCGACGCGGGGGTGGTCTACCTGGCCCGTGACGACTACCCGGAGCTGGCCGACCTGATGCTGGCGCTGCATGCCGAGATCGGTGGGTTCCTGTCGCCTCGGACACCGGTGTTCACCGCCGAGCTGGCGCCCGGCCTGGGGTTCGCCGAAGATCCGGGAACGGGGGAGAGCTTCGGGGAGCACCGCTGCCGGCTGCTCGCGGAGGCACTGGTGCGGTCGCACGAATCGGGGTGGACGGACGACGCGGCCAGACTGGCGGCCGTCGAAGAACGCTTCGCCCGCGCCGGGATCGACCTGGACGCCCCGCACCTGAGCCCTGACCCGCCCGCAGACCTGGCTCTCGCCCCATGACCGCGCCGCTTGGCGGGCCCGCGGCCGAGCAGTTGACGGTCGCGGTGGCGATCGGCGAGCGGCTCGTGAAGGAGGCTGTCTGGTCGGGGGAGCGCTGCAACTGGGTCGGTGCCGAGCCGGTGGACCTGCGGGACCGAGTCGGTGCGCTGACGTATCGGGCGCTGGGCCCCAATCTGTACGTGGGCAGCAGTGGCGTCGCGTTGTTCCTCGCCCAGCTGGCCGCGACCACCGGCCAGGACGAGCTCCGTCCGACGGCGCTGGCGGCGATGCGGCACGCGATCTCCAGGCGCGACGACGTCAGCTCGGCCGCCCGTCTGGGCTTCTACAGCGGCTGGGCCGGAATGGCGGCGACCGCGCTGCGCATCGGCCGACTGCTCGACTCCTCGGAGCTCGTCGACGCTGGGAGCGGCCTGCTCCACGACCTCGCCCAGCAGCTCCATGGGATGGCGGAGGGAGGGGGACAGGAGCGCGACCTCATGTCCGGAGTGACGGAGGGCGGGGAGCAGGAGTACGACCTCATGTCCGGGGTGGCCGGGTCCGTTCCGGCATTCGCCCTTGCATACCGGTGCACCGGCGACGAGCGGATGGCCGAGGCGGCGGTCACGGCGGCCCTCTGGTTGGGGAGATCCGCCAGGAAGTCCCGTACCGGCTGGTCCTGGCGCTCGCCCGGCCTGCGCAACCAGCACGACCTCACCGGCCTCTCGCACGGGGCGGCGGGGGTCGCCGTGGCCTTTCTGGAGGCGTACCGGCTGACCGGCGAGGAGATGTTCGCGACGGGGGCCCGCAACGCGATGCGTTACGAGGACCGCTGGCTGGACGTTGGGGAGGGCAACTGGCCGGACTTCCGGGAGAACACCGCCGACCGCCGCGCCCGCACCTTCGTGACCCTGTGGTGCCATGGCGCGCCGGGCATCGCGCTGTCCCGGCTGTACGCGTACAAGCTGCTCGGCGAGGCGCGGTGGCGGCATGACGCGATGACGGCACTCGCCACCACGGAGCGGGTGACACGCCCGCTGACGAACGGCGGCGGGGCCGACTTCTCGCTCTGCCACGGGCTCGCCGGCAACGCGGAACCCTTCGAGGAGGCCCGCGAGGTCCTCGGCGCCGTCGGCACGGTCATCCCACGGCTCGGCGCCGACGCCGTCGGCATGGACATCCCGCGGCTTGTCGCCGACCACGGTCTGGAGCGGTACGCGCGCACCGGTGTGAGCTGGCCGTGCGGGACTCATACCGCGGAGACCCCGAACCTGATGCTCGGTCTTGCCGGGATCGGCTACTTCTACCTGCGGCTGGCCGTGCCGCAGGTCCCGTCCGCGCTGTTGCCGGTTCGGTGGGACCGGTGACCGATCACGGCCACAGCAGCAGGCGGGCGACGGTGACGGTGCCGATCGCCACGATCAGGGTTCGTAGCACCGCGGGGCTGAAGCGGCGGCCCACGCGGGCGCCGATCTGGCCGCCGAGAGCGGACCCGAGCGCGATGAGTATGACGGCCGTCCAGTCGAAGTCCGCGACGAACAGGAAGAAGAGCACGGCGACGGCGTTCACGACGGCGACCAGAACGGTCTTGATGGCATTGAGGCGATGCAGGGTCTCGTCGAGGAGCATGCCCATCAGGGACACGTAGATGATGCCCTGGGCGGCGGCGAAGTAGCCGCCGTAGACGCTGGCCACCGTGAGGCCGATGTACAGCAGCGGACCGCCGTCCCGGCTGCCGGGGTTACCGCGCGATTCGCGGCGGCTTCGTACGTACCTGCTGATCAAGGGCTGGAACGCGACCAGGACGAGGGCGAGGCCGACCAGAGCCGGCACGATCGTCTCGAACGCCGTGGCGGGCAGCGTCAGCAGGAGCGTGGCGCCCGCGAGCCCGCCCAGCATGGCACCCACGCTGAGTTTCAGGATGCGACGGCTCTGACCGCTGAGTTCGGCCCGGTAGCCGATGGCTCCGCTGATGGAGCCGGCGATCATGCCGAGCGCGTTGGAGACCGTGGCGGTGACCGGCGGCAGGCCCGTAGCCAGCAGAACGGGAAAGGTGATCAGTGTCCCGGAGCCGACCACGGTGTTGATGGTGCCGGCGCAGACCCCGGCCACGAACACCGCGAGCATCTCTCCCGGCGTCACGCCGTGCGTCCCGCCGCCGCATCGCCGCCGGTGCCAGTCAAGATTTCCATGCGGATGACCTTATGCGGCGAATGCTTCGCCGCTCACCAAAGCATGCAGGCGCGCACCGCCCCTATCGGCGCTCACTGGGGCAGGTAGGCGCCTACTTCCCAGGGCAGAAGACCGCCTTGGCCACCTGGTCGATGGCGGCTGGGGAGAAGTCCCTGTTGCTCACGCTCAACGTGGCGGACACGGCGAGCTGCAGGCGGCCATCGGGTGAGGTGAAGGTCATGGCCACGAAGCCGGACCCGCTGCCCCCGATCGCCTGCAGCGCGGGCTCGCTCCCGCACAGGCGGGCACCGGGGGAAGGCTGGGGCGGCGCGTCCTCCGGCGGGTCGGTGATCACCCGTTGCAACGACGCCGGCAGCAGCTTGCCCTGGACGAACGCGCGCTGGAAGGCGCTGACGTCACGTGCGGTAGAGATCACTCCGCCGGCCGCGTACCCGTAACTCGCGTTGAGCCGGTCCATGTCGCGCAGCTTGCCATCGGGGCCGGGGTAGTAGCCATGCCCGTGCGGGCCCTTGATGGCGGCGGGCGGCTTGGTGGGCAGGTAGGTGCGGCTCATCCCGACAGGGGCGAAGACGCGCCGGGCGAGCTCGGCGGACAGGGGGTGGCCGGTCACCTTCTCGATGATCATGCCGAGGAGCATGTAGTTAGTGTTGGAGTAGGAGAACTTCTCCCCCGGCGCCCCCGTCCGGGGCAGGCCGCGGGTGGCCTTCACCAGCTCGATCGGAGGGTGGTAGGTCGTGAAGTCGAAGTCGTCGAACAGCTCGGATGCGAAGAAGTCGGGGATGCCGGAGGTGTGCCGGATCAGCTGTCGTACGGTGATCTCATCGGCCCGCTCAACCAGGTCCTGCTGAGCCACTTGCGGCAGGACATCGCTGAGTTTGTCATCCAGGCCGAGCTTGCCCTCCCTGACCAGTTGCAGCAGCACAGTGGCCGTCATCTGCTTGGTCTGGGAACCGACACGGTAGCGGGAGCCGGCGGGGATCTTGCCGCCCTTGCCATCGAGGAGGCGGGAGCCGGCCGAGCCCTGACCGACGCGCTTGCCGTCGACGTACACCTCGCCGATGGCGCCGACCACTCCGGTGGTCTTCGCGAGGGCGTTCAACGCCTCCTGTACGTTCCGGGTCCGCGGTCGGTCGGCGGCGGTGGCGGGTGCGGCGATGCTCAGTGCCAGCATCACGCAGGCCAGACCGGCAGTACGAGCTGCGGTCGTACTATTCACAACAATGGTCCTCTCCTCGCGGGAGCGCGCGGGGAGCATTCGGCAGGGCCAAGACGCTCCCAGCGTGCTGACGTTCGAGGACTTTTTAGGCCGACGGCTGTTTCCTCACCGTTTCCGCAGGCAGTGTGGTGGCGGGCCAGGCTACGCGCAGCCGTTCGGCCTCGTGTTCGGCTTGCGAGACTCCGGCGTGGAAGGCTGGTTGCCAGGACGCCACGTCTGACAGGTCTGAACCGAACGCCTCCAGCGAGGGGGCATCGGGACTGACCGCCACGGCCGTGTCCGCGCCGAGCCCGTCGAGTGGCTCGCGGGGGAACAGGTGCGCCAGCGGCTCGACGAGCAGCACAACGCGGGCGCCGGCGGCCAGGGCGACGTTCGCGCCGCCTGCCAAGGCGCCGTCCATGTACCGGTGGCCGTTGATCGTGATGGGCGGGTAGGCGCCCGGTACGGCGGAGCTGGCCGCCACCGCGGCCACCAGCGGCGCGCCGCTGTCGCGGTCCCAGACCTTCGGCTCGCCGCTCTCAGCGTCGACGGCGGTGATGAGCAGCCGCCGGTCGGGCCATTGGCGCGCGGTGATCAGGGACTCCATCAGGGCGATGCGTTCCGCCTCAAGCATGGTGGGAGCCTCGAGGGCGATGCGGCCGACCCGGCGCCGGGCCTCCTGCGGTTCCAGGGTGGGGTCGCCGAGCACGGTGAAGACCTCGGCCATCCGCGCCGGGTCCGTTCGCGGGTGCGTCTGCGGGTCTGTCGGCGAGGCGGTGGTGCGCCCGTCCCGGTCCTGCCGAGGGTCGCGGTCGGGACCTGTGCGGGTGGCGAGCCGGTCGAGGTCCTGGCCGGTCGCCAGCATGGCGCCGACGATCGCCCCGGCTGAGGTGCCGACGATCAGGTCCGCGTCCGCGAGGTCCACTCCGCGGTGCCGCAGCCCGGCGGCCAGGCCCGCCATCCAGGCCGTCCCGGGGACGCCTCCGGGGCCGAGGACCAAAGCCCGCGAAGTTCTGCTCATGACTTCCCTCCCCAATGGATCGGTACGGGAACAGCCTCGGACCTCAACCAAGGTTGAAGTCAAGTCGGCTCGTCGCTCCTCGCGGTGCCGGTGGTGTGAGAGATTAGAAGGATTCGTGGAGGTCTCACCGATGCATGGGGAGTGCCGTAGGTGAAGTCACGCGCGGCCGGTGGGGCCAGCAGGCGCCAGGCCATGGCGGAGCATGTCCTGCGGCATGGCTCGGCCTCGATGACGGAGCTCGCCGAGACGTTCGGCGTGAGCGTGATGACCGTCCACCGTGACCTGGACCAGCTGGAGAGCCAGGGCATGGTGCGCAAGTATCGCGGTGGCGCGAGTGCCCAGGCCTCCAGCATCTTCGAGAGCAACATCGCCTACCGCAAGACCGCCCAGACCGCGGAGAAGGAGGCGATCGCCCGGCATGTGGTAGGGCTGATCGAGCCGGGGAGCTCGGTCATCATCGACGACTCCACGACCGCGCTGGCCGTCGCGCGCCATCTCGACGAGGTGGCTCCCCTGACCGTCGTGACCAACTTCCTGGAGGCGATCAGGCTCCTCGCCCCCATGCCGGGCATCCGGCTCATGGCGCTCGGCGGCGAGTACTACCCGACGCACGACTCCTTCCTGGGCGTGGCCTGCGTCGACGCGGTCGAGGCGATGAACACCGACACGGTGGTCGTCTCCACCTCGGCCATCTCCGACCGGCACGCCTTCCACCAGGAGCAGGAGATCGTGCTGGTGAAGCGGGCCATGCTGGCCGCGGGCACGCGGTGCGTCCTGGCGGTCGACCACACGAAGCTCGACCGCGTGGCCTTGCACCGGGTCGCTCCTCTCGACGCCTTCGACGTCATCGTGGTCGATTCGCACGCGCCGCCCGAGGCCGTACAACGGCTCCGCGACCGGCATCACCGGGTCGACATCGCCCAGGTCGGCTAGTGCGCTGTCCACGGACGTCCACCGGATCGACCTCACCGTTCGGATACAGAGGCCCCTACCAGGTGACAGGGAGCCGGTGCACGCCGTAGATGGTCATGTCCGTACGCATGGGCACCTCCTCCCGCGGCGCCGCCAGCCGCAGAGCGGGGAAGCGCTCGAACAGCGCCCAGTACGCGATCCGCATCTCGAGCCTGGCAAGCTGTTGGCCCAGGCACTGGTGGATACCGTGTCCGAAGGCCAGGTGCCCGGTCGACGAGGGCCTGGTGACGTCAAGGGTCTCGGGAACCGGGAACCGTTCGGGGTCGCGGTTGGCGGCTGGGATCGACAACGTCACCACCTGGCCCTTCCTGATGGTCCGGCCGGCGATCTCGACGTCCTCCAGCGCGGCCCGCATCGGCCCGAGGTGGGCGACCGACAGGTACCGCAGCAACTCCTCGACCGCACCCTCCGTCCGGGCTGGGGTCGCGCGCAGCGCGGCGAGCTGGTCCGGGTTCTCCAGGAGGACGTACGCGCCCAGGCCAAGCATGGCTGCCGTGGTCTCGTGGCCGGCCACCAGGAGCAGCAGGCCGACCCCGGCGATCTCCTCCTGCGTCAGTTCGCCGTCGGTGACGAGGCTGGTGAGTAGGTCGTTCGCCGGGTGCGCCTGTTTCGTCCCCGCGAGCTCGTACAGGTAGCCGAACAGGGAGGCCGTCGCGCCGACGACCTCCTCCTTTGTCGATCCGTCGCGCAGGGCAGTGGCGGAGTCGTGCTGGAACCGTTCGCGATCGGCGTATGGCACACCCAGCAGTTCGCAGATCACCAGGGAGGGGACGGGCAGGGCGAACTCGCGTACCAGATCGGCGGGCGCGCCGACACGTTCCATAGCGTCGAGCACCTCGGTGGTGATCTGGTTGATCCGCGGCTCCAGGGCCTTCAGCCTGCGCACCGTGAACTGGGCGGTGAGCTGACGGCGGAAGCGGGTGTGGTCGGGCGGGTCCAGTTGCATGAAGAAGCCGGGAGGTTGGACGAAGCTCGCCGGATCGAACCCCTCCCAGGCGACGGGCCAGCGCAGCTTCTCCAGGCGGCTGCTGAACCGGGCATCGGCCAGCACCGCCCGGGCGGCCGCGTAGCCGGTCACCAGCCAGCCGTCGTGGCCACCGGGGTAGCGCATGGGCTGGATGGGCGCCTCCTCGCGCCAGCGGCGCAGCTTCTCCGGAGGGTCGAACGGGGATGGGCGTCTCGTGGGGAAGGTAATGGTCACGCTCTCGCTCCTCAACAACTGGAGAATCCTCTACATTTGTAGAGTATCGACGGCGTGCGTCGGTCTCTGAGGCGGTGTGGTCGTACAGTCAGCCCTCGCCGACGGTGGCGAGCAGCGCGCGGATCTTGGGCCGCAAGTCGGGCAACTCGCCTGGGTCGCTGAGCAGGTGGTCGAGGAGCAGGCCGTCGCCGTACGCGATGAGGTCACGGGCCCACAGGTCCGCGTCGGGCACGCCGGAGCCGGCCAGCAGGCGGGTGATCAGGGCCCGCACGCGGGTGCCGCCGGCCACGAGCACCGCGCGCAGTTCGGGCCGCCGCGTGGCCTCCAGGGACAGCTCGTACCTGGCGAGCTGGCGGTCGCGGCTCGTGCTGAGCCACTGCCCGATGAGCCAGGCTGCGGCCTCGACCAGGCCGTCTCGACCGGTGCCGGCTGACTCCGCCCGCTCCTGCATCGCGGCCAGGTCGGCGGCGGTGTGGTCGGCGAGCCGCTCGACCGTCGCCTGGAGCAGCGCCTGCCGAGTCCTGAAGTAGTAGGAGGTCGAGCCTTCCGGCAGGTCGGCCGCCCGGTCGACGGCGCGGTGGGTCAGACCACGCATGCCTTCCGCGGCGAGGAGCCTGATCGCCGCGTCGGCGATCTCCTGTCGTCTCGACACGGGCCGAGTCTAGTGGTGGCTTGGTCCATCCCACCGGGAGGCAGGATGGAGGCCCACTCTGCTCCCGGCCGCGGGCTAGGGGAGGGCGGTGCGGGGGACGGCGAAGATGGCTCGGCCGCAGCTCAGCGGAGTGGCTGTCTCAGTGGCGCACTGGTTCTTCGTCCATTCGGTCATCGACCAGACCAGGCCGGTGGCGTAGTCGTAGGTGAGGGACTCGGGATGCATCCCCCAGCACTCATAGGCCGAGCTGTAGGGGTTGGCGCAGGTGTGGGATCTGCCGGTGGAGGTGTTCAGGGCCCATAGCTCGCCTGCCTCGTCCGGCCAGCTGTGCGCCACATACCAGGTGCCGTTCCAGGACAGCACCCCCTGCATGTTGCCGACCTGGGTGCGGTACGCCTGGGCCGCCGGGGTGTAGCCGCTGGCGTTGGCGCTGAGCAGGAAGTTCGCGCCGCCGAGGTTGTATCGGTAGACCCTGCCGTGCAGGGCGGGGTTGCTGAAGTACTCCACGGCGGTCAGGGAGTCGGGGGTGGTGCTGCGGTCCAGGGAGATGGAGGCGAAGCACGGCACGCCCGTGTCGCTGCTCATGGTGCACGTGCCGCTGGCGTAGCTGTAGAAGCCGACCTCCGGCATGACGTACTGGTAGCCGTACGCGGCGTACCCGCTGCTCGTCTTGCCGATCGCCGAGCTCGCGTCGTTGACCTGAAGGATCTCCGACATGCTGAACACCCTGATGCCGGTGGAGTTGGCGCCCGTCGCGCTGACGTACAGCTTGTCGCCGTACCAGGCCATGCCGCCCATGTGCGTCTTGGCGGGGCCGAAGGTGTTGTTGGCGTAGCTGGTGACGTTCGGGTCGGTGGTGCCGTCCGTCGGCGCGACCAGGTAGACCCAGCGGTACTTCGGCGCCGACGGGTTGGTGTAGTCGATGAAGGCGACCCTGGCGTCGTTGTTGCGGAGGTTCGCGCCGCATTCGCTGGAGTTGCAGTAGTTCCAGCCGCTGAGGATGGCCTTGTACGCCCCCCAGGTGCCGTCGTCGTCGGCGTCGCCGGAGGTGGTGAGGCTCTGCGGGATCCACGTCTCGGTGCTCGCGTCACCGCCGTCCCAGCACCAGCTGACCGTGGCGGCCGGCTTGATCGGCAGTCCTGCGGCCTCGGTGCTGTCGCAGGTACGCATGGGGTGGTTGGCGCTGGTCATGACGTCGGCGAAGTCGACCTCGGTGAGGCCCGGCTGCGCCTTGAGCGTGCTCAGGCCGGTCGTCGGGTGCCAGATGACACCGGCTCCGGAGACGGCGACGAGCGGGGTTCCGTAGGCGGAGTCGTCGACGGGGTCGGCGTGCGCCGGAGTGGCGACGGCGAGGGGGATGATGAGTAGCAGAAGGATGGCCACGAGTCTGGACAAGGGGGTGTCCTCTCTTACCGGCACATGTCCCCCATATTTCGAGAAGGGGACAGCAGAAATCATGGAATCCGGAGCAGGCCCTCAGATAGCACTAAACACGTCTTAGTCGGATGAAATTGACATCAATGCGACGACTAGGGTGGCGGCTGTGACGGCCACCCCCCTGAAGTTGTCCCGAGGTCTGCTCTTCATCGCCGACGGCTCTCCCGCCTACGCGCGGCGCTACACGCACGACGGTGAGGAGCCCGTGCACGCGCACAGCTTCGTGGAGATCGCCGTCGTGGTCGCCGGCACGGCCGTACACCTTTCCTCCTCTGGGCGGCAGGAACTGCAGGCCGGGGACGTCGTCCTGCTGCGTCCAGGCGTGTGGCACGGGTACGAGGACTGCGCGCGGCTCGTCCTGTACAACTGCTGCATCGGCACCGACCTGCTCCGCAACGAGCTGTCGTGGACGCGCGAAGACCCCCGGCTGGGCTACCTGCTCTGGACCGGTCCGCACTCGTTACAGCGGCGCGGCCTGCTGACCACCCATTTGGCGGATCTTGATCTGCGTACGTGCCTCGGCTACCTGGAGGCGCTCGACGGGCTGCGCGACCGCAGCATCCAGCGGCACCGGGCCGACGTCATCGGCTGGCTCTCGCTGTTCCTCGGGCACCTGTCCCGCACCGTCGACACCGGCCAGGACGAGGCGGCGGCCGACGGCGCGGCGACCCATCCGACCGTCATGCGCGTGGTGGGCATGGTGGAGGGGGATCTCGCCCACGACTGGACGCTGAACGAGCTGGCCGGGGCCGTCGCGCTCAGCCCCGCCTACCTCGTGCGGCTGTTCAAGTCGGTCACCGGATTGCCGCCGATGGCCTACCTGGGCCGGCTGCGCGTCGAGACCGCGGCCGACATGCTGCTGCGTACCGAGGAGCCGGTGACGTCGATCGCCCGCGCGGTCGGCTGGCCGGACCAGAGCCACTTCGCGCGCCGCTTCAAGGCGTACTTCGGACTCAGCGCGACCACCTACCGCAACCGGTTCCGCACCTGAAGACCTAGTATTCCGGCCCGTGCCCGGGAGGTACGCGGCCGCTCCCCGCTTCTATGAGATGTTCGGCCTGGTCGGCGGCGAAAACCTGGATGGCGGCCCGTTCGGTCGCGTCGCATGGCAGCAGCGGCGGGGCCACGTGCTCGGTGCACAGCCCGCGCTGGCGCAGCAGCTCCTTCACCGACGGTACACCCGGCCGGATGGCGTGCAGAGCGGCGAGCCCGTCGGCGACCGTCTGCAGATGGTCGAGCGCGGCGTCGTTGCCCGTCTCGTACGCCGTGACGAGCCCGGCCATCGGCCCCGGCGCGAAGTTGGCCAGACCCGGTGCGATTCCGTCGGCTCCGGCACGCAGCCCGGCGGCGAGCCGGCTCTCCGCCCCTTGGGTGACGCCCACGCCGCCCACTTCGCGGGCGATGGCGACGATGCTGGCGAACAGCTCCGCGTCCCCGGAGCTGTCCTTGATCCCGATGACGTGGCCGAGCCGCAGGACCCGCGCCACCAGGGTGGGGGTGAGCGGGTTGGCGTAGCGGGGCGCGTTGTAGGCGACGACGGGCACGCCGTACTCGGCCAGGGCGGCGAAATGCGCGACGATCTCGTCGTCCCGGTGCCTGAAGTAGCCCGGCGGGCTGAGCAGGAAGGCGTCCGGCTCGGCGGTCAGCGCCGCTTCGGCTTTGGCGCGCGCGTCGAGCGTGCCCTGCGCCGATACGTTGACCAGCACGGGGCCGTCGGCGACGAGGGAGCGCCAGGCGCGGGCGGCGGCCGTGGCGTACGCGCCGATGGACGCGGCGGGCAGCAGCGAACCTTCGCCGTTGCTGCCGAGCAGCAGCAGCCCGCGCACGCCCGCGGCGGCCAGGCGGGGAAGCAGGTCGGGGGCGGCAAGGTGGTCGGGGCGGCCGGGAGCCGCCATCGGCGTGACGACGGGCGCGGTCACGCCGCGCAGCAGGGTTCGGCCGTCGTTCATGATCAGTGTCCCTTGACGGTCGGTCACGAAGCGCCTTTCTCCAAGCGGACAGGGGTCGGTCGTCGTGCGACGCCGACCCCAAGTGCTGACCTCAGGTGCTGTCCTGAACGCCTGCGGTGGACAGCTCAAGAGCGGCATCGAGCAGGCCGCGGGTGTACTCGTGCCGCGGCGACCCGAGAACGTCCGCCGTCATCCCTTCTTCCACCACCACACCACGGCGCATGACGGCGATCCGGTCCGCGATCTGGTGCACCACCCCGAGGTCGTGGGAGATGAAGAGCATCGCCAGATGGTGCCGCTCACGTAGGTCGACCAGCAGCCGCAGGATCTGCGCCTGGACCGACACATCCAGGGCGGACACCGCTTCGTCGCACACCAGCAGCCGCGGCCTGACGGCGAGCGCGCGGGCGATGCTGACCCGTTGGCACTGTCCGCCGGACAGCTCGTCCGCCCGGTGCCGGGCGACGCTCGCGTCGAGCCCGACGTCGTCGAGCAGGCGGTGCAGCGCGGCGGTACGGTCGCCGGGCGGGGCCGAGCTCGGATGGGTGCGCCAAGCCTCGTCGATGATGGCGGCGACGGTCATGCGCGGGCTGAGCGAGGACCGCGGGTCCTGGAAGACCATCTGCGCGGCACGTTGCTGCGCCGTGGTCCGGCGCCCGACCGGTCCCACGGGCACGCCGTCGAGCATGACGGAGCCGGACTCGGGCCGGACCAGGCCGACCACCGCGCGGGCCACCGTGGTCTTGCCCGACCCGGACTCTCCGACCAGTCCCACGATCTCGTCCGGAGCCACCGCGAGGCTCACGCCGTCGACCGCGACGAACTGCCCAGACCGCCGCTCAGCGCGCGAGCTGAACCACGAGCCAGGGCGGTCAGCGCGCGACCGCAGCCACGAGCCAGGGCGGTCAGTGCGCGACCCGAGCCAAGCGCCACGGCGGCCGAAAGTGACCCGCAGGTCGCGCACCTCCAGCAGGGTCCCGCCCGCGTCAACGTCTTCACTCATCGCGACAGCAGCTCCTCGGCGAAGTGGCACGCGGCCCATCGGCCGGGCGCGACGGATCTCGGCTCCGGCTCCTCGGTACGGCACCGATCACGTGCCAACGGGCACCGAGGGTGGAACGCGCACCCCGGCGGCCGGTTCGCCGGTGTGGCCGGCGTGCCCGGCAACGGGTGCGCCAGCGCGGTACGGGTCCGCACCGCAGGCACGCTCTCGACCAGCGCACGGGTGTACGGGTGGGCCGGGCGAGCCAGCACCGCCGTGGTGGGGCCGCGCTCGGCGACCCGGCCGGCGTACATGACGACGACCTGGTGCGCGACGTGCGCCACGACCCGCAGATCATGGCTGACCAGGAGCATCGCCAGTCCCTGGTCCTGCTGGATGGAGCGCAGCAGGCGCAGGATGCGCGCCTGCACGGTGACGTCGAGCGCGGTGGTGGGCTCGTCGGCGAGCAGCAGCGCCGGGCTGCCCGCCAGGGCGAGGGCGATCATGGCCCGCTGTCGCATCCCGCCGGAGAACTCGTGCGGATAGCTGCGCATCCTCGTGGCCGGTTCCGGTACGCCCGCCAGTTCGAGCAGTTCGAGGACCCGCTGGCGGACCTCGGCGCGCGGGCGGCCGGCCCGGCGGAGGATCTCGCCCACCTGGCGGCCGATCGCCTGCGTCGGATTGAGTGCGGCCAGCGGGTCCTGAAAGATCATCGCGATCTCGTGGCCGCGCAGCCGGCGCCGCCGGGCGGGGCTCGCCCGGAGGAGATCCTCGCCCCGCCAGCGCAACTCCCCGCCGGTCGCCGCGCCGTTCGGGAGCAGACCGATCATGGCGTTCGCGGTCATCGTCTTGCCGCTGCCCGACTCGCCGATGAGTCCGACCGTAGTCGCCGGCGGGATGTCGAACGTCACCCGGTCGACGACGCGGATGGCGCCTCCGGCGACGGGCAGGTCGATGACCAGCCCGTCCACCTCGAGCAACGGGTCGCCCGTCGTGGCGTCGGACACCGGCCGAGGGTGTGACGTCCGCGTTCGGCTCATGAACCGCTGACCTGCATGCCGGCGAAGTCGGGCAGTCCGTTCGGATCCGGCGTGACGCCGGTGACCCGGTGGTTCCAGACATAGGCGTATTTGACCGCCATCGGGAACATGCCGACCGCGTCCCGCCAGATGATCTTGCTGGCTTCACCGTACAGCTTGACCCGCTCGTCGGCGTCCGGGCTCGCCCCGGCGGCGGCGAGCAGCTTGTCGAGCTCGGGGTTGCAGTAGCCGTTGCGCTTGGCCGCGCAGGGGTACAACCGGCCGAGCGTGTTGGCCGAGTCGAACGTGGGGTTCGACAACTGCTGGAAGTTGATGTCCCAGTTCAGGGCGAGCAGATCCTTGGTGAACACCGCCTGCTCCTTCTCCAGCAGGTCCACCTGTACGCCGATCTTCTGCAGGTCGGAGACGATCGCCTGGTTGAACGGCCGGAACTCGGCGTTGGCGAACTGCAGCCGCAGCTTGGTGGCGAAGTCGAAGCCGGCGGCTTTCAGCGCGGCCTTCGCCGCGTCCGGGTCGTAGCGGACGGGCTCCTGGGGGACGTGGCCGAGGGTGACGGGCGAGACCGGGGCGTCGGCCAGGGTGCCGGTCTGCGGGTACAGCCGCTTGATGATGGTCGCGAAGTCGACCGCCTGCCACAGCGCCCGCCGTACCTTGGCCTCCTTCAGCGCCGGTACGGAGGAGTTGAACCACATGGTGAACACGGCGGTGCTCGGCACCGTCTCGACCTTGAGGTTGGAGTCGCGCTGCAGCTCCGCGAGCTGGTCGTCGGGGATGCCCCAGATGAGGTCCACCTCGCCGGTCCGCAGCGCGGTCATCCGGGCCGCGAGCTCGGGCATCTTGCGGATGGTCACCCGTCCGAGCCGGGGCGCGCCTGCGTAGTAGCCGGGATTCGGCACCAGCACGAGCGTCCCGGCCGCGTCGAACTTCTCCACCTTGAACGGCCCTGATCCGACCGGGTTCTTGAAGAACGCCGGATTCTCGCCGGTCAGACTGCCGGGCAGCACGTAGAAGATGGCCAGCTTGTACGGCACCGCCGCATCCGGTTTCGCTGCCTTCAGCACCACCTCGGTGGGCGAGGTGGCGGTCATCGTGTAACCGGTGAAGTTGGCCGAGCTCGTGCTCTTGAGGTCGATGAACCGCTTGAACGAGGCGACGACGTCGTCGGCGGTGACAGGCTTGCCGTCGCTGAACTTCACGCCCTGCCGCAGCGTGAACGTCCACTGGGTGGCGGAGGCGTCGGGCTTCCAGGCGGTGGCGAGGTCACCCTGCAGGCTGCCGTCCGGGCGTGGCCGCATCAGCCGGCTGAAGATCGCCTGGGCGGCGAGCTGGGTGCCGGTGGCGCTGCCGGCCAGGGGACTGGCCGGGTCGAGGTTGTCGATGGGGTAGGTGCCGGCGACGGTGATCTCACTTCCGCCGGTGCCGCCGCCGGTGCCGCCACCGGTGGCGGCGCTGCATCCGCTCAGCGCGATGGCCGCGGCGGCGATAAGGGCCAGTGCCGCGTGGCGCGGCCTGCCTGAGGCAAGAGGTCTGGTCATGGACGTCTTCCCGTCTTCAGAGGGCTTCAGGGGGTGCTTGTGAAGGGAAGGAGGGTGTGCCGGTCGGACGTGGGCCGGTGCCTTATCTGAGATGTCCGCGTCCGTATCGGGCGGTGAGCTGGTCGCCCAGGATCCCGATGTTGATGATCAACAACGACAGTGCGACGCCGGGCAGAGCCGAGATCCACCAGGCGGTTTCGAGGTACTGCTTTCCGTTCGCGATGGTCTGGCCCCACGAGACCGCCGAGTTGGGCAGGCCGATGCCGAGGAAGCTGAGCCCGGCTTCGGCCAGCACGACGAGGGCGAACTCCAGCGTCGCCAGGGCGACCACCGGGCCGGCCGTGAGCGGCAGGATGTGCCGCAGCAGGATGGACACCGGCCGTACACCGAGGACGCGGGCCGCGTCGATCCAAGGCCGCTCCCGGACCGACAGCGCGACGCCGCGGGTGACTCGCGCGAACGAGATCCAGGCCGTCGCGGAGAGCGCGGTCACGACCACCAGGACGCTGCGCTCGAAGGCGCCCGCGATCACGATGGTCAGCAGGATCGCCGGGAAGGCGAGCAGGATGTCGATGCCACGGGCGAGCACCGTGTCCGGCCAGCCGCGAAAGTAGCCGGCGACGATGCCGATGGTCACGCCGATCAGACAGGAGACGACGACGGTCGAGACACCGATGATCACTGACGTGCGGGCACCGTAGACGACCTGGGCGAGGACGTCACGGCCGAGACCGTCGGTGCCGAACCAGGCGATCCCGCCCGACGTGACATGCGATCCCGGGCTGAGCAGCCGGTCGTCGAGAGCGACGCGCACCGGGTTGTAGTCCATGACCAGCGGGCCCGCTCCGCCGACCACGGCGTAGAGGGCGAGCACGGCGTACGGGATCCGGCTGAGCCACCGACCGGCCGCCCCACGCCCGCGGCCGACGCCGGGCAGGACATCGACGAGGGCGGTCATGCCGCACCGTCCAGTTTGATGCGCGGATCGAGTTGGGAGTAGAGCAGGTCGGCGACGAGATTGAACAGCATCACGATGCCGGCGATCAGGAAGGTCGCCGCCTGTACGACGGCGTAGTCGCGGTTGGAGACCGCGTCCACCACGAGCGTGCCGAGTCCGGGCCAGGCGAAGACGTTCTCGACCACGACCGCCCCGCCCATCAGGCCGGCCATGTGCAACCCGACGATGGTCACCACGGGGATGAGGGAATTGCGCAGTGCGTGGCCGAGCAGCACCTGCCGCTCGGTGAGACCTTTGGAGCGAGCCGTCTGGATGTACGGCTCGCGCATGGTCTCCGCGACGCTCGTCCTGGTCAGGCGGGCCACGATGGCGGTGAACGGCAGCGCCAGCGTGATCGCCGGCAGGATCAGGTGCGCGGGCGTGCCCGCCCCCGCGCTGGGCAGCAGGCGGAAGGCCAGCGCGAAGATGAGGATCAGCATGATGCCCACCCAGAAGGTGGGGAACGACTGCAGGGCGATGGTGCCCGCGGTGACCACGCGATCGACGACGCCGCCCGGACGCCCACCGGCCAGCAGTCCGAGCACGAGGCCGAGGGCCACGGCGATGAGGGTGGAGGCGAGCATCAGGTCGGCGGTCGCGGGCAGGCGCTCGAACACCTGCGACATCGCCGGCCGATCGAAGCGGTAGGAGCCGCCGAAATCCAGCCGCGCCACGTCGGCGAGATAGCTGAGGTACTGCGTGAACACCGGCCGGTCGAGTCCGAGTTTCGTGGTGAGCTCGGCCACCTGCTCCCGGCTCGCGTCCGGGCCCAGCAGGATCGTCGTCGGATCGCCCGGGGCCACCCGGACGATGAGGAAGATGAGCGAGGCGGCTCCCCACATCACCAGCACGCCGACAAGCAGCCGTTTGGCGATGACCCGGATCATGTGTCGTCCCAGATGTTCCAGCCGACGGCTGCGGGCTTGGTCACTGCTATCTCCTTGGTGGTGCCACCGTCGCGCCCGGAATGAGGGGGCATTCGACGTATTCTCTGCGGGCCTCCGGCTCGGGCGCCTCCAGCAGCCGCACCAGCAGGTGGGTGGCTTGCCGGCCCATCTGCTCGCGTGGGACCACCAGGCCGGTCCAGGGCGTGTCGGTGCGGGACGCGCCGGTGGAGTCGCCCAGCACGACGATGCTCAGATCGTCCGGGACCGACATTCCGTGCCGCTGCGCGCAGGTCAGAAGCTCCTCTGCCAGGAGGATCTGCTCCGCCACCACGGCGGTGATGTCGCCGTGCCGGATCTCCGCCAGCAGACCCGGCACATCGTCGGCGGACTTCAGCGTCCATACCGGACCGGTGAGCCGCCTGGCTTCCCCGGCGGGCATCGCTCGCTGGAATCCCTTCTCCCGATCTCGGCTGGGCTGCGCCCCGCCGTCGCCGATGCGGGCGTAGGCGATCCGCCGGTGGCCCAGCTCGTACAGCTGTTCAGTGAGCTGCTGGGTCGCTCCGGCGTAGTCGGCCGCCACATAGGAGATCGGCACTCCGGATACCTCCCGGTGTCCCACGTAGACGAACGGGTAGCCGGTGTCGCGCAGCCGTTCGATCTCCTCGACGTTCGGGTCGCGCCCGAGCAGCAGCGCGCCGTCCGCGAGTGACAACCGGGTCGCCCCGTCACGGAAGACCTGCCGCTCGCCACCGCCGCTGGTGAACATCAGCAGGTCGTAGCCGAGGTCCGCGGCCGCCTGCTCCATGCCGAGCAGGAACGGGAAGTAGAAGTCCACGCTGGTCGTCGGGAAGACCGGTTCGAAGGTGTGCACTCCGATGATCTTGTTCTGGCCGCCGGCGAGGGACCGGGCCGACGGGTTGGCGACGTAGCCCCATTCGCGGATCGCCGCCAGCACTCGCTCTCGGGTCGTCGGACTGATCCGGACGTCGTTCCGCTCGTTCAGCACGAGCGAGACGGTGGCCTGACTGACGCCCGCGAGGCGCGCGATGTCGGCCTGGGTAGGTTTTCGCACCGGTCCGCGACTCATCCGAGCCCCCTGCTAATGCGCCTAACACAGTGATCGCAAAGTCTGGCTCTCGATCCTGTGAAATGTCAATGGACCTGGGCGAGAACGCGCTCTCTGCAATCGAGGGCAATTACTAATACCCATTAGCGTCTGGTGTCCGGGGGAGATCGCCGGTACCGTCCAGTCCTGTCCTCAGGAGGTTGACCCGAGGAGAGCCGCATGACCTTTCCCATCAGCCGGCGGACGTTCGCCCTCGGCCTCGCCGCAGGTGCCGCCACGACCGCCCTGCCATCCCCCGCCGCGGCTTCCCCAGCAGGAGCCGAACCGTTCTTCGCGGAGGCCACCCTGTGGGACTCCGCCGTGGATCCGCTGGCCAGCTACCACGTGCACGCCCTTGCCGTACTGCCCGACGACACGATCCTGGCCTGCACCGAAGGCCGGCACCTGGTGTGCGACGCCGGACCGCACGACCTGCTCATCCGCCGCAGCACCGACAAGGGACAGACCTGGAGCCCGTCCCAGGCGGTGGCGCTCTCCGTCGACGGCCAGTCCTGGTCCAACCCCACCTTCGTGGTGGACCGGACGACGAGCGAGGTGTTCCTGTTCTACGGGCTCTGCGTGCAGCTGCCGGAGAACACGAGCTGCTCCGCCGACTCCAGCACGATGTACGTCAACTCCAGCAAGGACGGCGGCGCCACCTGGGGCGAACCGCGCAGCCTGGCCGGTCTCTTCGACCACTTCCCCTACAACTGGGCGATGCACGGTCCGGGGCCCGGTCACGGCATCCAGCTCGACTCGGGCCGGCTGCTCCTCACCGTCTCCCACCGCACGATCATCACCGGTGTCCCCACCGCAGACCGCCACTACGGCGCCTCGACCGTCTACAGCGATGACCACGGCCGCACGTGGCAGGCGGGCGGTGAGGTGCCGATGGGCGCGGGCTATCCCACCGTGGGGGAGGCCAGGCTGGTGCAGCGCGACGACGGCACGGTGCTGATGAACAGCCGGCCCGGCTCGGGCAACGACTGGCCTCGCGACATCGCGGTCAGCGGGGACGGCGGTCTGACCTGGTCACCCCCCACCATGGACTTCAGCCCCGGACTCTTCAACGGCGTCGACACCGGCCTCACCCGCTACACCGGCGGACCACGCAGCCGAGGCGTCAACCGCGTGCTGTTCAGCCGTCCCGACGCGCCGATGCGCTGGAACATGACGGTCGCGGTGAGCTACGACGAGGGCGACTCCTTCAGGTACAGCCGCTCCGTCAACCCTGGCCGGGGGTATTACTCGGATCTGGCGCGCCTGTCCGACGGCACGATCGTTCTCCTCTACGGCTGCGACGGCGACCTCGACGGCACCCCGCGGCGCGTGGCCGCCGCCCGGTTCAACCTGGAGTGGCTGACGCAGGGCCGGGACAGCCTGGCCACCGGCCCGAGGCTGACCGAGAAGACGCACGATCTGGGTCACTCGGCGCCGCGTGCCCGCCGGTCCGGCGGAACGGTTTCAGTGGTACGCGAGGCCACCGCGCGCGGCGGTGCCCGTGCGGCCTTCGTCCCCGCCGCGACCGGGGACTTCATCGAATATCCCTTCATCGTCACCCACGGCGGTGAGCAGGAATTATGGCTGCGTTACTACCGATCCGGGGACGGCGGCCTCATGGCGGTGACCGTTGACGGGAAGACGCCGCGCAACTCCACGCTGGATCTGACGGCCTTCCGCGGTAACGGCTACGACGTCGCTCTGCTGGACCGGATGCGGTTGCGGCCGGGCCTGCACACCATCCGCTTCACGCTGGCCGGCGCCGGCCGGGGTGGTGGCACGGCCATCTCACTCGACCAGCTGAGCCTCATCCAGGCGGCCGCCGCGCCCGACGTCCGCGAGGAGGTCACCGTCGACAACGGCGGGCTCGGCTTCGACACCACCGGCACCTGGCCGAGCAGCAGAGGCGTCACCGGCTACTACGGATTCAACTACCTCACGCACGCTCGCGGCACCGGAGCCAACGTGGCGCGGTGGCGACCGGCGCTCCCGGGCGACGACCGGTACGAGGTGCTCGTCTCCTACGCGGCCGACCCCAACCGGGCGACCAACGCCACGTACGTCGTCCACCACGCCGAAGGCGTGACTCCGGTGGCCGTCAACCAGCGGGTGCGCGGTGTGCCCGACGTCCGCATGGGCGAGTGGACGTCTGTGGGCACCTTCTCCTTCAAAGCCGGCATCGACGGATATGTCGAGCTCAGTGACGCGGCCGACGGTGTGGTCATCGCCGATGCCGTCCGGTTCCGCAGACAGGTGTCATCGTGACGGCCGTACCCGGTCCGGCCGCCGCGGTGGTCTTGCGCCCGCTCTCCGCCAACCGGGTGACCGGCGGTTTCTGGGCCCGGCGGCTGGAGGCCAACCGGGCCGCGATCCGGCTCGGACACGAACGGCTGGTCCAGGCGGGCAACATCGGCAATCTCCAGATCGCCGCAGGGGAGTCCACCGGCGCGGCCAAGGGGGCCGGCTTCTGGGACTCCGACGTCTACAAGTGGCTGGAGGCGGTCGCCTGGGAGTACGCGCGCAGCCCTGACGAAGGGCTGCTGGACCGCCTGACCGAGCTCAGCCGGACGATCGCGGCGGCGCAACGCGAAGACGGATACCTCAACTCCGCCATCCAGGTCCGCGGCGAGGAACGGTACGCGCGATTGTGGATGAGCCACGAGCTCTACTGCGCGGGCCACTTGATCCAGGCGGCGGTGGCCGCGGCCCGGGCGACCGGCCAGGTCCGGCTGCTGGAGGTCGCCACCCGGTTCGCCGACCACCTCGCCGACACCTTCGGCCCCGATCGGCGCGGCGAGCTGGACGGGCACCCCGTGGTGGAGATGGCGCTCGTCGAGCTGTACCGGCAGACGGGTGTGCGACGGTACCTTGACCTGGCCCGGCACTTCGTCGAAGCCCGCGGCCATGGCCGGGCCGCGAAACCGGGCTTCGATCCCTCGCACTACGGCGACCCCGCCCACTACTCCGACCGGCTTCCCGTACGCGAAGCGGAGACGGTGGAGGGGCACGCCGTGCGCGCCGTCTACTTCGCCGCGGGCGCCACCGACGTCGCCATCGAGACCGGCGACGCCGAACTGCTGGCCGCGGTACGCCGGCAGTACGACACGATGCGCCGTCAGAAGCAACACGTCACCGGCGCGGTCGGCTCACGCTGGGATGGCGAGGCGTTCGGCGACGCGTACGAGCTACCGCCCGATCGGGCGTACGCCGAGACCTGCGCCGCGATCGGGACGATGCAGTGGGCGTGGCGGCTGCTGCTGGCCACCGGGGACTCCGCCTACGCCGACCAGATCGAGCTGCTGTTGTACAACGCCCTGCTGCCCGCGGTGTCGCTGAGCGAGGCGGACTACTTCTACGTCAACACGCTTCACCGGCGGACCGGCGCACGAGGTGACGTGCAGCGGGCACCGGCGTACGGCCGCCGTCCATGGTTCAACTGCGCCTGCTGCCCGCCCAATGTGATGCGTACGCTGGCGGGCCTGCCCGCATACCTGGCGACCGGCACGGAAGACGGGCTCCAGGTGCACCTGTATGCCCAGAGCACGCTGACCTCGGGTGGGCTCACCGTCACCATCGAAACCGAGTACCCAACGGACGGCCTGGTCACGGTGACCGTACAAGAGGCGCCGCCGCGGGAGGTGGAACTGGCGCTGCGCGTACCGGACTGGGCCGAAGGGTCCACCGTGGACGACAAGCCGGTGGCGCCCGGCGGCTACGCCCGCACGCGCCGGGTGTTCCAGCCCGGCGATCGGGTGCTGCTGCGGATGCCCATGCCCCCTCGGCTCCTGGTGGCCGACGACCGCGTGGACGCCACGCGCGGGTGCGTCGCCGTCACCCGTGGGCCGCTGGTCTACGCGATCGAACAGCCCGACCAGCCGTCCGGCGTCGTCCTGGAGGACATCCGCCTCGATCCCGCCACGCCGCCGCGGCTCGAACACCGGCCGGACCTGCTCGATGGCGTGATCGTGCTCCGCGCGAACGGCGCGCTCGCGCCGGGACCCGCTGAGTCCTCCTACCGGCCGTACGGGCAGCCGATCCCGTCGGCGCGGCCTACGGACATCACGCTGATCCCCTACTACGCCTGGGCCAACCGCGGCCCGCACGCCATGCGGGTGTGGATTCCGGTGAGAGGGAACACATGACGAACTACGCCCGTATCCAGGCCGCGCTCGCCCAGGGCTGGAACACCTGGGACACGCGCAGCGTGCTCACCCATGTTCTCCTCCCCGACGCACTGGGCCTGTCCCTCGGCCTGAAGGAGTACTACCGGGGCACCTCGCTGCGTACCGCTCAGATCGGCCGCCGCACCGAGGGCGCGGAGACCGTCACCCTGGGCCGCCACGCCTACGACGGCAGCTTCACTGAGACGATCGTGACGTGGGCGGGCATCACGATCCGGGTGCAGACGGCGCACGCGGGCGACGACCTGGTCGTGCTGGTGACGCCCACCGCCAACCAGCCCAAGAGCGCGCTGCTGACCGTCGGTGTCGGCTACCTGTGGAACCGGCCCGGCTCCGTCACCCGCGAGGGCGACCGGATCACCGCCGAGGGACCCGGTGGGAACGTCCAGGTCTTCTGTACGGCACCGCACGTCGACGACCCCTACACCGACATCGACGGGCCGTACCTGGCGATGGAGCTGACCGGTGCCGTCGGGCTCAGCACCGGCCGCGCCCGTGACCTGCCGGAGATCGCGGAGATCGTCGCCCGCGCCGCCACCGAGATCGGGACGGCCGGCACCGACCCCATGGCGCAGCACCGCGAGATCGTCAGGGACGCCATCTCCTGGAACACGATCTACGAACCCGCGCGGTCCCGCGTGCTCACGACCGTCAGCCGGCTCTGGAACGTCGGCAAGCGCGGCGGTTACGCCCTGTTCTGCTGGGACGCCTTCTTCAACGCGCTGCTGGCGGCCGTGTCGAGCAAGGAACTCGCCTACGTCAACACCGTCGAGATGCTGCGGGCCCTGACGCCGGAGGGCTTCGTACCGAACGTCGAGCAGGGCACCGGCCGCAAGACCTACGACGGATCCCAGCCACCGGTGGGCTCGCTGGTGACCCGCGAGCTCTACCGAAGGTTCGGCGACCGATGGTTCCTGGAGGAGACCTTCGCGCCGCTGCTGTCCTGGAACCGCTGGTGGTGGCGGGTGCGCAGGGACGGCGACCTGCTGTGCGCCGGCTCCACGTACTTCGACCCCGAGTGCCCCTCGCCGCAGGACATCCCCCGCATTCACCAGCACTTCGGCGCGACCTGCGAGACCGGCTGGGACAATCACCCCGTCTTCGAGGACGTGCCCTTCGACCAGACCAAGAGCCTGCTCGCCGCCCACGATGTGGGGCTGAACAGCCTGTACGCGGCCGACTGCGAGGCACTCGCCGACATCGCCGACGTCCTCGGCGACCGCGCTGCCGCGGCGGAGCTGCGCGAGCGGCACGCGGCAGTCGTGGCGGCGATGGAATCCCTGTGGGACGAGCCGAGCGGCATCTACCGCAGCAGGCGCACCGACACCAGGCTGCCGACCGAGCGGCTGTCCACGATGAGCTTCTACCCCCTGCTGGCCGGCGTCGGCACGGGCGAACGGACCCGGCGCATGGTGTCCGGGCACCTGATGGCCGACGACGGCTTCGGCGGCGAATGGATACTGCCGACCTCACCGCGCAGCGAGCCGATCGACCTCCGCGAAGGCACCTACTGGGCGGGACGGGCGTGGCCGCCGGTGAACTTCCTCGTCTATCTGGGACTGCTGCGCGCCGGGGAACGCTCCGCCGCCGAGTGGCTCGCCGAAGGCAGCTCCAGGCTGGTGCTGAAGGAATGGAACCAGCAGCGCCACGTGCACGAGAACTACTCCAGCAGCCACGGCGGCGCGTGCGACAAGCCGAACAGCGAGCCGTTCCAGACCTGGGGCGCGCTGCTGAGCCTCATCGTCCTCATGGAAGGCGGCGAGGTCGGCTTCTTCGAGAAAGGTGGTACGGCGTGACGAACACCGAGCTGAAGAGCACATACGAGCGCGACGGCTTTCTCGTCCTCCGGGACGCGTTCAGTCCAGGTGAGGTCGACAAGCTGGTAGAAGAGGCCGTCCGCATCTGCCGCGGCGAACTCGGCGACGTCCAGGGGGCGCTCCCCGCCGGGCCCGCCGACACCGACGACGACGTTCTTCGCCGCTTCCTCTGCGTCCACTACCCCCACAAGCTCTCCGAAGTGATGCTCGCCGCCATGCGTCATCCGGCGATCGTCGCACCGCTCACCACGATCATCGGCCCGAACGTGAAGTCCATGCAGTCCATGCTGTTCATCAAGTCCGAAGGGGAGCCGGGACAGGCCTGGCATCAGGACGAGATGTTCATCCCGACCCGCGACCGTTCGCTCACGGCGGTCTGGCTCGCCCTCGACGACGCCACCGTCGAGAACGGCTGCCTCTGGGTGCTGCCCGGCTCACACCGATCCGGCGTGGTGTACCCGAACCGTGAGCACGATGATCCGCGCTACGACTGCACGGTGGAGTCCTACGGCTTCCCGTTCGACGACTCCGACGCGGTGCCCGTGGAGGTCCCGGCCGGCTCCGCGGTCGTGTTCAACGGCTACCTGCTGCACAAGTCGCTGCCCAATACCGCCAGGAGCGGCTATCGGCGGGCCCTGGTCAATCACTACATGAGCGCAGAGTCGCTGCTGCCGTGGGACGTCCCCCCGGCGGGGACGCCCATGGCGCAGGTGGACCACCGCGACATCGTCCTGGTCGCCGGCGTCGACCCGTACGCGTACAAGGGCCTGCGGGAGGTGCGCCGGCCGCGGATCCGCCCGAACAGGGACGGCGGCTGTGACAGATGACGGCCGGGGATCGACCGTCATAAGAGCCTGTCACTCGCCTGTCGCTGGAGCACTAGCCGAGCAGCAGGCGCGCCGGGCCGTGCAGGCCGCTCACCCGCTGCCCTGGGAAGACGAAATGCGTGGGGCTGACCGCGTCGAGATGCGGCGCGAGCGTGCCGTACACCTCGACCTCGACGGTGTTCTCACCCTCCCGCAGCGCCGCGCCGACGTCGAACCGGTACGGCGAGCACACCCTGACCCCGCACGACCGGCCGTTGACCCGCACCTCCGCGGTGCCGCGCACCCGGCCTAGATCCAGGAGAGCGGTGTCCGAGCGCTCGTCGAGATGGACGGCGCGGCGGTAGCGGACGCCGCCGCTGTACTCCGGCAGGCCCGAACGCTCCCAGTCGCCCAGCTCGATCGGGCCGGGTCCGGTCTCGATCTCGATCGGCCCGGTGAGGATGGCGCCGCTGGTGTGCCCGGCCTCGGTCACGACGCGGAGCAGGGCCTCGCGCGGCCCGGTCCGGCCATCGAGGGACACCTCCAGGCGGCCGGTGCCCTCCGCCGCCGGCTGACCATCGATCAGCAGCTCGGCCGCGCCGCGCAAGGGCACCCGTAGGGCGGTGGCGCCCGGCGGGACCTGGAAGCGCAGCCATTCGACGCGCCCCGCCGTGCCCGGCTCGGCGAGCACGGTCGGCAGCACGACCGGTAGCCCTGTAGAGGACGCGGGGTCGGCCGGTTCGTTTCGGTCCTTTGACAGCCAGGAGGTGCCGGGGAGGGGGTGCGGGCGGCGCGGCAGGTGCAGGGCGGCGGGGTCGCAGTACTGCGTTCGGTGGATCTCGGCCGCGACGCGCTCGCCGTCGTGCACCGCCCACCAGCCAGGGCCGGAGGTGACGCAGCCGTCGACCAGGACCGGCTCGGCGCCGTCACCGACCCGTACGGTCACCTCGTTGGCGCCGGGCCGCAGCACGCCGGCCAGGTCGTAGCGGCGGACCCGGGGCTTGCGGTGGTCGGCGTACGGGTCGAAGCCACCCTGCCGGCCCATCTCCACCCCATTGACCAGCACCCGGCAGGCCGTTATCGAGGCCACCTGGAGGACGGTCCCCTTCGGCGTGAACGCGGCGGTCAGCTCGGTCGGACCCGCCGGACCGGTGATCCATTCCGGGCGTAGGTAGTGCTCGGGGTCCGTCACGACGGCGACGTGCGCGCGCAGCCACCCGTCGTCCTCGGGCACCAGCCGGACCTCCAGCAGGTGGCTGCCGGGCGAGAGGGGCCGGCGGGCCAGCGCCAGGTAGCCCCGGTCGTCCAGGTCGACGTCATGACCGTCGATCCGCACCGCCTTGGCGGCCGCGGCGCCGACGGCGAGGAACCCGTGCTCCGGCACGGTCAGCTCGGCCCTGAACCGGGCACTCCGCCCCATGGCCACCTGGCCGAAGTCCAGGAACTCCTCCGGCACGTGCCCCTTGGGCCCGAGGTCGAGGCGGTGGATGGGGTCCTTCCTGATGCCGCGCGAGGTCGAGTACACCGCGGGCCGCCACTCCTCGCCGTCGGTCCGCAGGCTGCCGTGCGAGCCGAACGTCGCGTATGCGGGCCGCCACTTCAGGCCGTCCACGCGATGCTCGACCTCCCAGCGGTGCAGGACCGGCCCGGAGTGGCCGAGGTCGCCCCAGGTGTCGTCCAGGGTGGGTACGAGCTCCATTTCCCAGCCGGTGCCGAGATCGAGCTCCTCCGTGGGGGACGCGGCCGGTTCGGGATCCACTACTTGCTCGCCCGTGAAGACGAGCAGTGCGGCGGGCCCGGCATCGAACGGCACGACGACCTCGATGTGCTCGCCCTCCACCGTGTACGGCAGCGCGCGCACGCCGCCGCCGAACGGGTCCACCAGCAGCGGGGTCCCCGAGACGCCGCGCACTCTCACCGGCATCTCGGCGGCGTACCGGGCGGGGTCGAAGTCGATGGTGGCCGAGTCCCAGCCCTGGTCGATGCCGCGGTCACCCGGCCGTTCGACCGACACATGGCTCGCCATGGGGAAGGTGGCCTGGAGGTAGACGATGGTGGCGCCGTCGAACTCCCGTACCAGCGGGGGAACCGGCGCCTCGACCCGGCGCAGCGGCGACAGCAGCGGACCGAGGTCGGCCGTCGTCGCGGCGAAGCGGACCCGCGAGCGCAGCGGCCCCTCCGGGCGCACGCCCACGGCGACGACCAGCCCACCCCGATCCGCGAACGCCACGAGAGCCTCTTCCGTGGCCGGATCGAGCGTCGTGCAGGCGGGCAGCACGATACCGGCATAGGACTCGTCCGCGACCTCCAGCCGCGTCCGGGCCGCGCCGTCCCCGACGGCGGCGTCCGCCCCCGCACCGTCCCCGGCCGCACCGTCCCCGGCCCCGCCGGTCCGGCCGGGCCGGATGGTGGCCCGCTGGACCGAGTCGTCGTCGATCACGTCGGCGTCCAGCCCGAGCCGGTCCAGGACGCCAGGAAGCATCCGGAACCAGGCCATGTCCCCCACGATCTCGCGGTACACCTCCTGCGCCCGCGCGGCCTCCGCCCCCACCCCATCGAGCCGCGTGTCCGCCTGGGCCGTCGCGGTGGGCATGAGGACCGCCAGATCACAGGCATGCCGACCCAGCGAGAGGGCCGCGCACAGCCGGGTGACGGCGTCGGCGAAGACGCGGTGGTGCCGCCAGTACGGCTGCCGCCAGTCCGTGGCCGGCGGCGCCCACTCCCACCACCCCGCCTTGGTCGTGTAGTAGACGGCGTGCGGGTTGTACAGGGTGGCTCCGGCCCGCAGCCAGGGCAGCAGCCAGTCGAAGGTCTCCTCCAGCGTGCCGCCCCACCCGCTGGAGTGGAACGCCTCGATCCAGGTGCGCGGCCGGTCGTACAGGTGGGCCAGCGAGGAATGCACCCGCGCGTCCCCGTGGTGGTCGGAGCCCGGCGCGCTGAACCAGCGGTGCGTGCGCGCGTAGTCGGCGTACAGCTGCACGCCCTCCACCGGATGACCGGCACGGGCGGGATCCTGCTGGTCACAGCCGCTCAGCAGGCCATGGCGGGCGTGCCACTCGGCGAGCGGCCGGAAGAACGCCTCCTCCGCCAGTTCGGCGCGGGTGCGCTGGTAGTCGCGGCGGATCTCACCGGCCCGCGCGCCGTCCGCCCACAGCAGCGGCAGGTGCGGGGTGAGGTCGTAGCCCCGGCGCTTGTCGAACTCCACGGCGAAGGTGTCCGACCAGGTCGGGACCGCGGGCAGCTCGTCCTGGAAGGAGCCGGCGATGACCCCGCCCAGCCGGTGCCCCAGCCGGCGCTCGAACTCGCCGTGCACCCGGTCGATCAGCACCGCGCACGCCTCCGCGGACAGGTAGTCGAAGCCGCGCGTGGTCACCGAGCCGTCGGGGCCCAGCCAGCGGCCGGCGAAGCGGGGCTGCTCGTCGACCAGCCGGGCCTGGAGGTCGGCGCCCGAGAAGCCGAGCTGGTCGTAGAACCACAGGGAGATCCCCAGCTCCTCGGCGTCGGCGCACACCTGCTCCAGCAGGGCCCACCACTCCTCGGAGAAGAACGGCGGATCGTCGGCGTCGGAGCCGAACATCGGTCCCGACGGCGCCAGGTTGAGTATCACGAGGTTCCACACGCCGCCCTCGGCGAACCGCTCCAACTGCCAGCGCAGCCGGTCGCGTCTCAGCCGCTCGCCGCTCCACCACCAGATGGCCGCGGGGGAGTACGCCCGGGGCGGGTCACGCAGGATGTCGGCGAGCGCGGCGGGCAGGGTCATGCCAGCTCCAAGGGGTACGCGGCGGCTGAAGCGGCCTAACATTGGCATGTGATTCTCACGTTGTCCAGTGTTACAAAGGAACCTGCCGGATCCCCTCCAGCTCGCCTGCTTCGGCCAGTGGAGCCCAGC
Source organism: Nonomuraea sp. NPDC048901 (assembly GCF_040649695.1). Classification (NCBI taxonomy): domain Bacteria; kingdom Bacillati; phylum Actinomycetota; class Actinomycetes; order Streptosporangiales; family Streptosporangiaceae; genus Nonomuraea; species Nonomuraea sp. NPDC048901. Next base: position 811,574 of record NZ_JBEZFW010000001.1, read on the forward strand.
TCAAAGCGGCTGTGAGCGACCGTGTTACATAGCTGGTCGTTTTCACATCCGGCCTCGTGGCCGGTCTGGCGCGATATATACGTTTTCTTGACGCCCTCACCAGCCGAAACACCCATCTGCCGTCACTAGTGTGCGTAGTGCGCGATATTGATGGAGGGTGACCGGGATGGTGCTGGCGAAACGGCCGGTCGCTACTGAGGGAACACTGCGGTCGTGGCTGCTCGAAGGGCTGCAGACCGACCGCAAGCAGATCGAGCACGGCCCGCACGTGAAGCACTCGTGGTGGCGGGTGATGTGCCTGACGGGTGTCGACTACTTCTCCACGCTCGGCTACCAGCCGGGCATCGCCGTGCTGGCGGCCGGACTGCTGTCGCCGCTGGCCACGCTGTTCCTGGTGGCCCTGACGTTGCTGGGCGCGCTGCCGGTCTATCGGCGGGTGGCCGCCGAGAGCCCGTACGGGCAGGGCTCGATCGCGATGCTGGAGAAGCTCGCCCCGCAGTGGTGGGGCAAGTTCTTCGTGCTGGCCCTGCTCGGGTTCGCCGCGACCGACTTCGTGATCACGATGACGCTGTCGGCCGCCGACGCCACCGCGCACCTGCTGGAGAACCCGTTCATGCCCGACTTCCTGGCCGGGCAGCGGGTGATCGTCACGCTGGTGCTGCTGGCGCTGCTCGGCGGGGTGTTCCTGATGGGGTTCACCGAGGCGATCGCCATCGCCGTCCCGCTCGTCTTCGTCTATCTGGGACTGAACGCGGTGGTGGTGGCGACCGGGATCGTGCACGTACTCCAGGCACCACGGCTGGTGTGGGACTGGGAGAGCGCGCTGAGCGTGAGTTACAGCAGCCCGCTGGCGATGATCGGGCTGTCGCTGCTGGTGATGCCCAAGCTCGCGCTGGGCATGTCCGGGTTCGAGACCGGCGTGGCGGTGATGCCGGTGATCAAGGGCGGCATCGAGGAGCGGATCGCCGGCACCAGGCGGATGCTCACCACGGCCGCGTTGATCATGAGCGTGTTCCTGATCTTCTCCAGCTTCGTGACCACCGTGCTCATCCCGCACGAGGAGTTCGCGGAGGGCGGCAAGGCCAACGGGCGGGCGCTGGCCTACCTGGCCCACGGTTATCTGGGCAACTGGTTCGGCACGGTTTATGACATCAGCACGATCGCGATCCTCTGGTTCGCCGGCGCCTCGGCGATGGCCGGCCTGATCAACCTGGTGCCGCGTTACCTGCCCCGGTACGGCATGGCGCCGGAGTGGACCGGGGCCGTGCGGCCCCTCGTGCTGGTCTTCTCCGTCATCGCGTTCGCCATCACGATCATCTTCGACGCCGACGTCGACGCCCAGGGCGGCGCGTACGCCACCGGCGTGCTGGTGCTCATGCTGTCGGCGGCGGTCGCCGTGACGCTGTCGGCCAGGAAGAAACGCCAGCACGCGGCGACGGCCGGGTTCGGCGTGATCTCGGCGGTGCTGGCGTACACGCTGATCGACAACGTCTTCGAGCGGCCGGACGGTGTGAAGATCGCCTCGTTCTTCATCGCCGCCATCGTCAGCCTGTCGGTGATCTCGCGGGCGACGCGCTCCACAGAGCTGCGTGTCATCGACGTGCACCTGGACTCGCTGGCCGAGGAGTTCGTCAACGAGGCGTGCGGCGACATCCATGTGATCGCGAATGAGCCGCAGCAGCGCGACCAGGCCGAGTACAACGACAAGCTCCGCGAGACGTGGATCACCCATCGGCTGCGCAGCAACGAGCCGGTCCTGTTCGTCGAGGTGACGGTGCCGGACGCGTCGGAGTTCGAGACCGAGCTGCACGTCCAGGGCGAGGAGCGGTACGGCCACAAGATCCTGAAGATCGAGAGCTCGGCGGTGCCCAACGCGCTGGCCGCGCTCCTGCTCTACCTGCGTGACCGGACCGGCGGCGTACCGCACATCTACTTCCACTGGACCGAGGGCAACCCGGTCGTGGCGATGCTGCGTTACCTGGTCTTCGGCGGCGGCGACGTGCCGCCCCTCACCCGCGAGGTCCTCCGCAAGGCGGAGTCCGACCCGGTACGCAGGCCGCACGTCCACGTGGGCTGAACCGCTTTACTTCGCCGGGGAGCACAGGGCGGCGTCGAAGGCGGCGAAGAGGTGCCGATCGTCCTTCGGGGTGCCCGTGACGTACACGGTCGCCGCCCGGCCCGCCCGGTTCCGCCCGCTGAGCACCCGTACGCCCGGCAGACCGCCGTCGTGCATGAGGGCGAGGCCGCAGCTCAGCGGGTAGGTGTACAGCCCCAGGCCGTAGCGACTGCCCGCCGGGTCGGTGGCGGGGACCGTGCCGGTGAGCATGGTCCGCAGCGTCCGCTGGGGGATGGCCTGCCAGAACCGGTTCAGGTCCGCCGGTGTGGAGACCAGCCCGCCGCCCGCCCCGAAGCCGTAGCCGGGCAGCTGGGTGATGTCCGTCTCGCCGCCCTTCGGGTCCATCGGGTTCACGCCGTAGTTGTGCGCGTGCTCGCCACGGATGTCCAGCTCGCCGTTCTTGGGCCAGTACGTACCGGGCAGGCCGCGCAGCACGGTGTCCTCGGTGACCCGGCGGAAGTCCTTGCCGGTCACCTTCTCGATGAGCATGCCCGCGACCAGGAAGTTGGTGTTGGAGTAGAACCAGCGCTCGCCGGGCTTGCCCACGGGCTCGCGGGTCATCGCCAGCGCGAGGTGGTCGGCGGGGATCGCGGGCTTGGTCCAGTCGACCAGGTCGAAGTACTCGGGCAGACCGCTGGTGTGCAGGAGGAGCTGGCGGATGGTGATCGGCCGGCCGTCGAGCGAGCCGGGCAGGTAGTGCTCGACCCGCTCGTCCAGGTCCACCTTGCCCTCGGCGGCCAGGCGCAGCACGGTCACCGCGATGACCGGTTTGGTCACGCTGGCCACGCGGAACCGTCCGTCGGCGCCGACCATCGGCTTGCCGGTGCCACGCTGGGCCGTGCCGGAGGTCCACGTGGTGGTGCGGCCGTTCGCGTCACGCACCGAGACCACCGCGCCGGTCAGACCGTCCTGCTTGGTCAGCCGGTCGACATGCTGCTGGACGCCTTCAGTGGTGGCGACGGCGGCCATGGCCGGCGAGGCGGCGCTCAGGAGCACGACGGCGGCCGCGGCTGCTGCGAGGTACTTCCGCATTTTGGACATCTCCTCTTTCCCTGGGGTGATGTCCCAATCCTTGGCTCTCCGGCCCTCAAGATCAGTCAGGTTGCCGGGCTACTTAGGGGTAGGGCCCGCACTACTCCAGCGGGCGGAATGCCTTGAGTGTCAGCTCCACCAGGGCGTCGGCGTACTCGGGTGTGAGCGGCCCGGAACGGAGCAGCCAGCGCTGGTAGAGGGGGGCGTGGAGCAGTTCGAGCGCCAGGTCGAGGTCGGCGTCCGCGGCGAACTGGCCCGCCCGCTGCGCACTGCGCAGTCGCTCCTTCTTGGCCTCGTCCACGGGGCCGGCCAGCTTCTCGCGGTATTGGGCGGCGAGCTTCGGATCGTGGATGATCTCCGTGTTGAGCGCCCTGATCGGCGCCTCGAAGGCCGGATCGGCGAACTCGGCGACCGTCGCCCGCATGACCACCTTCAGGTCGGCCTCGATGTCGCCCGTGTCGGGCAGCGCCAAGCCCTCGACTCCCTCGCTGAGCGTCAGGAAGGAGTCGAAGATCACCGCGCCCTTGCCCGGCCACCACCGGTAGATCGTCTGCTTGCCCACCCCCGCTCGTGCGGCGATGGCCTCGATCGTGACCTTCGCGTACCCCACCTCGGTGACGAGCTCGCGTGCCGCGTCGAGGATCGCCTGGCGCGACCGTTCGTTGCGGCGGCCGGGGTCCGGCTGCTTGGCAATGGACATGCCGGTGAGGATATCAGTACGGAGAGACGAGACGTTCCGTCTTGACGAACTCGATGAGATCGGGCAAGCTGTCCATCGCGGCGAGACGAATCGTCTCGTCTTGAAGTTGAGGAGGTGGGGCCTGTGACGAGCACCCGAGTGTGGTTCATCACCGGGGCGTCCCGGGGTCTGGGCCGGGCGTTCGCGGAGGCGGCGCTGGCCGCTGGAGACCGGGTCGTGGCGGCGGCGCGCAATGTCGATCCGCTCGCGGAGCTGGCCGAGGAGCATCCGGGCCGCCTCGTACGCCTGGCGATGGACGTCTCCGACCGCGCGGCGGTGCGGGACGGAGTGGACCGGGCGGCGGCGGCCTTCGGGCGGCTGGACGTCGTGGTCAACAACGCCGGCGGGTTCCTGTTCGGCATGCTGGAGGAGGCCACCGAGGAGCAGATCAGGGCCCACTTCGACGTCAACTTCTTCGGCGCGATCTGGGTGACCCAGGCCGTCGTCCCCCACCTGCGCAAGCAGGGCTCCGGGCACATCCTGCAGATCACCTCGATGGGCTCCGGCGGGGGATTCGCCTCGGTCGGTCTGTACGCGGCGGGCAAGTCGGCCCTCGACTCGGTCAGCCAGGCGCTGGCGATGGAGGTCGAGCCGTTCGGGATCAAGGTCACGATCGTTCAGCCGGGCGGGTACGACACCGGACTGTTCACGGTCGGCACCACGGTGACCGAGCACCTTCCCGAGTACGAGCCCCTGCGGACGAAGCTGGCCGAGATGTGGGGCGACGACGCCGGACCCGCGCCGAGCACGGCCGCGCCCGTCATCATGGAGCTGGTCGATCTTCCGGAGCCGCCGCTGCGGCTGATCGTCGGTAGCCACTCCTTCGACCTCGTCCAGCAGATGGACCAGGCTCGTACGGAGGTGTACCGCGCCTGGGAGCACCTGAGCCGCAAGGCGCCGGGCTGAATGACCCGTGAGCAGCGACAAATAGCGGAAAATCCGTATATGAGACGGCCCATCCTGGGCCAGGCCGACAGCGTACGCTGCTCTGCATGCGCAGACGGGTGATCGACGACCGGTTCGAGCTGGTGGAACGGCTCGGCGGCGGCGGCATGGGCCTGGTGTGGCGGGCCTGGGACGTGGCCCTGCACCGGGAGGTCGCCCTCAAGGAGGTACGCCCGCCCGACCCGGATATGGACGAGCGCGACCCCGAGGGCGCCCGCGAGCTGCGGGCCAGGGTGCTCCGCGAGGCCCGCGCCCTGGCCCGGCTCAACCACCCGCACGTCGTGACCATCCACCACATCGTGGACCACGGCGACGGCGGCTATCCGTGGCTCGTCATGGAGCTGGTCTCCGGTGGATCGCTCCAGGAACGCCTCGAACGCGGCCCGATGACGCCGCACGAGACCGCCCGCCTCGGCCGCGAGATCCTCTCCGCGCTGCGGGCCGCGCACGCCGTCGGCATCCAGCACCGCGACGTCAAGCCCGCCAACGTCCTGCTGCGGCCGGACGGCCGGTCGGTGCTGACCGACTTCGGCATCGCCGCGGTGCGCGAGTCCACCAGCCTGACCGCGACCGGCTCGTTCATCGGCTCGCCCGAGTACATCGCGCCGGAACGCATCAACGGCTACGAGGGCGACCCGTCCTCGGATCTGTGGTCGCTGGGGATGCTGCTGTACGTCGCCGTCGAAGGCCGTCATCCGCTGCGCCGGGCCACCACGCTGGCGACGCTGGCCGCGGTGCTCAACCAGGAGGTGCCGCCGCCGCAGCGGGCCGGAGCGCTCGGTCCCGTGCTGGGCTACGTGCTCACGCGCGACGTGGCCGCCCGGCCCGACGCCGAGACGCTGGACCGCATGCTCGCCTCGGTGGCCGAGGCCCCCGCGTCGATGCCGCTCGCGCCGCCGGCCTGGGCCCCGGGCCCACCACTCCCGCAGCCGCCCATGGGCGCACAGCCGACGGGCGGCACGCCGTACCCGCACCCGCCTTTAGGCCCGCACTCACCCATGGGCCCGCAGCCGACCGGCCCGCAGTACGCCCAGATGAACACCAGCCCGCCGCTCCCGCGCTCGGTCACCGGCACCAGGCACCGATCGAAGCGCGGCGCGCACCCGGCCATGATCGCGGTGTCCGCCGCCGTGGTCGTGGTGGTCGGCGTGCTGGTGTGGACGTTCCTGCCCCCGATACTGAACGGCGACGCCGCCGACGACCCGCGTTCCACCGGGTCCGGGGAGCCGACCAGCACCGCCACCAAATCCGGGCGGAAGCCCAAGACCACGCCCAAGGCCACGCCCGAGGACACCGAGACGGCCGCCGCCGACGCGGGCAACCTGCTGACCCCGGCCGGGATCCGGACCGCGATCGCCAAGCTGAAGCCGGCGATAGGCGGCACCAAGGTCATCAGAATGGTGATCTACCCCGAGTACGCGAGCGTCCAGGCGCCGGTCAAGGGCGAGAAGGGCGTCTACGAAATGTTCATGTACCGCGACGGCACCGTCAGTCCCCAGCCCGGCGGCAGCACCACGGACGAGGATCCGGTGGACCTGACCAAGTTCAATTGGGACGCCCTGCCCGCCCTGCTCCGCAAGGCGGACCAATCTCTGGGCGTCCGCAAGCCCACCACCCACTACATCGTCGTGGACCCCGCCTATGAGTTCCTGGGTGCCCGCGAGGCGCTGCTCGTCTATGTGAGCGACAAGTACAACCGGAGCGGCTACCTGGTGGCCAGCACCAAGGGGAAGGTGATCAGGACCAATCCGGCGTGAGCGCGATGTCCCGCTGCCGCCGCAGCGGTGAGAACACCAGCCAGAGCACCGCGAGCCACGAGCAGGTCACCGCGACCGCCAGGGTCGTGCGGGCGCCGAGCCACGCGCCGAGGGTGCCCGCCAGCAGGCCGCCGAACGGCATGGCGCCGCGGATCAGCCACCGGATGCTCGCGTTCATCCGGCCGAGAAGCTCGGGCGGGCAGATCGACTGCCGGTAGGTGATCTGCAGCACGTTGTACGCGACGGTGGACAGGCGCGAGGCGAACAGTCCCGCCGCCACCGCCAGCACGCCCCAGCCGGGCCCGCCGAGCGGGATGAGCAGCGTGAACCCGCCGAGACACAGCTTGCCCGCCCATAACGCCCTGGCCGGACCCACCCACCTCGCGAACGACGTGGCGAGCACGCCGCCCACGATCCCGCCGGCGCTGCCCAGCCCCAGCACCAGTCCGAGCGTGGCGGGATCGGCGCCGAGGTCGCCGAGTACGAAGACGACCACAAGAGTGGTGATCATGGCGTCGCAGAGGTTGGAGATCGCGCTGCACGCCACGACGCGCCGCAACACCGGGTGCCCCAGGACGAAGGTGATCCCCTCGGCCGCTGCCTTGCGCATGCTCCGGGATTCACGGACGGGGGGCCGTGATTCGGGGGTGCGGATCAGCAGCAGGGACGCGATGCCGATCACGTACGAGAGGCAGTCCACGACCATCACCCGAGCCGCGGTGTGCAGCAGCGTCATCAGGCCGCCCGCCAGGGAAGGGCCGACGGCGAGGGCCACCGCGTTGGTCGTGGCGATCTTGCCGTTGCCCTCGATGAGCCGCCGCCGCGACAGCAGGACCGGCAGGTAGCTCTGGCAGGCGATCTCGAAGACGACGTTGATCGAGCCCACGAGGAAGGCCATCGCGTACAGGTGGCTGATCGTCAGATGGCCCAGCGCCGCCGCGACGGGGATCGAGGCCACCACCGCGCCCCGCGCCACGCCGCAGCCGATCATCAGCGGGCGCTTGGCCACGCGGTCGACGATCATTCCGGCGGGCAGCGTCATGATCAGCCAGGCCGCCGTGGCGCAGGCGGTCAGCACCCCCACCTCGAAGGTGGTGGCGCGGAGCATGGTGACGGCCACGAGGGGGACCGCCAGCGTCGTCACCGCCGCGCCCAGGTCGCTGATGCTCTGCCCAGTCCAGAAGAGCATGAAGTCGCGATTCTTGAGGAGTGTGCCGTCCTGTTCGGATGCCTGCCGGTTGATGGTCACGTAATCGACCGTACGGAAATCATGCTGGCTTACCCCGGGCTGACACGTGGTCCGTCATCCTCTACCCAGAGCGGAAGGGGTGCTGGTCGTGACGGAGCCCGACGGCCTTGCCGTGCGCCCATGGAACCGGCTGGGGCTCAGGATGCGGCTCACGCTCCTGTACGGCGGCTCGTTCTTCGTCGCCGGATCGCTGCTGCTCTGGTCGACGTACCTGATCACGGGGCAGGCCCTGGAGCAGCAGTTCCCCGCGAAGGGCATGAGGATCGTCGGCGAGCGGGCCGGGCCCGTGCAGGAGGGCGCTGTCAAGAGCGACATGGTCTTCGAGAAGGTGAACGTCCAGCAGCGGGCGGACGGCGTGCTCGACGAGATGCTGCGGTCCTCGGTGGTCATCATGATCGTGATCGGGCTCATCGCGTTCGTGCTCGGCTATTTGATGGCTGATCGGGCGTTGCGGCCGTTGGATCGGGTGACGGAGACGGCGCGGCGGTTGTCGGAGAGTACGTTGCATGAGCGGATCGGGTTGCGGGGTCCGCGGGATGAGGTCAAGCGGTTGGCCGATACGTTCGACGCGATGTTGGATCGGTTGCATCGGGTGTTCGAGGCGCAGCGGCGGTTCATCGGTAATGCCTCGCATGAGTTGCGGACGCCGTTGGCGATCAATCGCACGATTTTGGAGGTGTCGCTGGAGGAGCCGGCGGCCTCTCCGGATCTGAAGGCGCTGGCTCGTGCGTTGCTGGGGACCAACGCGCGTTATGAGCGGTTGATCGAGGGGTTGTTGCTGCTGGCCCAGTCGGAGCAGGAGCTCGCCGTCCGCAAGAGCGTCGACGTACGCCAGGTGATCCTGGCCGTGGAGGAGCAGCTGGACCTGCAACCCCGCAAGCGGCCGGTCACCCTCCACCAGGACCTGAGCGCCGCCCTCGCGATGGGTGACCCGCTGTTCCTGGAGCGTTGTGTGTTCAACCTGCTGGAGAACGCGATCAAGTACAACGTCCGCGACGGGGAGGTGTGGTTGCGTCTGCGGCAGGAGGGTGACGAGGCGGTCGTGGTGGTGGAGAACACCGGGCCGCAGGTCTCGCCGTACGAGGTGGATGACCTGTTCGAGCCGTTCCGCCGGCTGCAGGGCGATCGGGTGCGGTCGGCGCGCGGCGCGGGGCTGGGACTGTCGATCGTCCGGGCCATCGTCGACGCGCACGGCGGCACGGTCACCGCCGAGGCGCGGCCGGAGGGCGGTCTCACCGTCACCATGCGGCTGCCCCGGCTGGAGCGCCAAGCGGCCCTGCGAGCTTGAGCTAAATAGCGGACAGTGCGCTTACGTACATTTTCCGATGCGTTGTATGCCCTCTATGTCTACTGTCTGCCGCATCGAGCGCCGTCCAAGCAAGGTAGGTTCATGCGCGCGCTGACCGTACTCCTCTCCACCGTCCTGGTTTCCGCGACCCTGGCGGCCCCCGCGACCGGCCTCGCCGCCACGAAACCCGCGGCGGCCACGACGGACGTCGTCTATCAACGGGCCGACTTCGCCTCCGGCACGCCCGAAGGGACGGCCATCGGTGAGGGCCTGTCGTTCGCCGCCGCGGTCGGCACCACCACCTACACCGACGCGCTCGGCACCAAGAGCTGGGAGTACGCCCGCTGGATCGGCCCGGAGCGGCCGATCGGCTTCGCCGCCACCGAGCTCATCGCCTCCTGGACCGCCGAACTCCCGGCGGGCAGCTGGCTGCAGGTCGAGGCGCGCACCCGGCACACGGCCGGGCTGAGCAAGTGGTACGTGCTCGGCCGCTGGGCGTACGGAGAGGGCGACATCCGCCGCACCTCGGTGCCCGGGCAGGCCGACGCCGACGGCACCGTCTCCGTGGACACGTTCGTCGCGGCGGCGGACAAGCAGATCAACGCCTACCAGCTACGCCTCACCCTGTACCGGACGCCCGGCTCCGCCGTGACGCCGACCGTACGGACGCTGGGCGCGATGGCCTCGAACGTGCCCGAGCGCAAGACCGTGCCGGTCAGCCCGGGCGGCGGCGCGTGGGGCACCGAGCTGGCCGTGCCGCGCCGTTCCCAGAACGTGCACGAGGGCCACTACCCCGAATGGGACGGCGGCGGTCAGGCCTGGTGCAGCCCGACCTCGACCACGATGGTCCTGGGCTACTGGGACAAGTGGCCGAGCGCGGAGGACACCTCCTGGGTGGATCCGTCCGATCCCGATCCGGAAGTCGACTACGCTGCCCGCTTCTCCTACGACCACGCCTACCAGGGCGCGGGCAACTGGCCGTTCAACACCGCCTACGCCGGCCGCTACGGCATGGACGGCTTCGTCACCCGCCTGCGGACGCTGACCGAGCTGGAGAAGCTGATCAGCGCCGGCATCCCGGTCATCACCTCGCAGTCGTTCAAGAAGGGCGAGCTGCCGGGCGCCGGGTACGGCACCAACGGGCACATCATGGTGATCGTCGGCTTCACCGCCGACGGCGACGTGATCGCCAACGACCCCGCCTCCGCCGATGACGACGCGGTGCGGCACGTCTATCCGCGGGCCGCGTTCGAGAACGTCTGGCTGCGCAGCTCCAGCAGCGGCGGCATCGTGTACGTCATCCACCCGCCCGGCCGTGCCCTGCCCGCGACCACACCGGGACTGCCCGCCAACTGGTGACGCTCAGGATGCTCCCCTGTAGCGGTCGAGGGCGGCGCGGGCCTGCGTGGTGATCGTGTCGATCACCACGGCCGCCGGCTCGATCGAGTCGACCAGGCCCACGCCCTCGCCCGCGAGCAGCGCCATCTCCTCCAGGTCGCCGGTGGTCAGGCCGCGCATCGGGACCAGGAAGGAGAACTTGTGCATCTCCACCGGCTCCCCGTTGACCACCGTGTGCCCGATGACCTCCAGCCCCGAGGTGTCGCGCGGCACCTCGTCGGCCCGGTAGTGCCACTCGCGGACGACCCGGTTACGTAGCACCCGAGTCGGATTGAACGCCGGATGCTCCGGGCCGAACATCGGCGTACGCGCGGTGTCGGTGCCCCGTGCCGTCACCAGCCGGCTCTTGTAGCCCTCGTGCGCCGCCGACTCGGTCGTGGCCACCAGTCGCGTACCGATCCAGGCGCCGTCGGCCCCCAGCATGAGCGCGGCGGCCAGCCCACGGCCGTCCGCGATCCCGCCGGCCGCCAGGACCAGCGCCGGGGCGACCGCGTCGACCACCAGCGGGACCAGCGCGAACGTCGGCAGGGTCGCGTAATTGTGCCCGCCCGCCTCCAGCCCCTGCGCCACCACGACGTCCACCCCGTCGTCCACCGCCCGCTTGGCGTCGTCCACCGAGCCGACCTGCTCGAAGACGCGTACGCCCGCGCCGTGCAACTGGCCGATCCAGCTCTTCGGCGGATGCCCCCAGTGGAATGACGCCACCGCGACGCCGGCCGCGCAGACCGCGTCGATCTGCTCGGGCTTGGCGAAGGGGGTGACGAAGTTGACGTTGAACGGCCCGGTCGTGCCGGCCCGTACCGCTTCGATGGTCTCGACCATGGCGGCGGTCGGCATGAGCCCCACCCCGAGCGACCCCAGCGCGCCGGCGTTGCTCACCGCGATGGCCAGTTCCGGCAGCATCCCGGCGAACGCCATGCCGGCCTGCGCGATCGGGGTGGTCAGACCGTACGCCTCGGTGAAGCGGGTCCGCAGTTCCATATGGGCGCCTTTCCCCTGTGTAGCGATATCTCCTGACAAAGGGGCGTTCCATGCCGTTCCAAGTGAACACATCCGACCTATTGACTCGCCTGGCTGCCGGTGGTCATATCAAGAAATATTAGGAAAGTTTGTTAACGAGCGCACGTCACAGGGAGCTGCGCCATGTCCAGAACGGTGCCTGTCTTAGCCATGCTCGCCCTCCTGGCGACGACATTGATCGGAGGTATAGCGCAGGCGGCCACGAACCGCTACGAGGCGGAGGCCGCCACGATCTCCAAGGGCGTCCTGGAGACCACCCACACGGGTTTCTCCGGCACCGGCTACGTCAACGGCGACAACGTCTCGGGCAGTTACCTGGAGTTCGCCGTCACCGCCCCCTCGGACGGCAGCGCGACCCTCGACCTGCGCTACGCGAACGGCACCACCACCAACCGCCCCGCCACCATCACGGTCAACGGCACGGCGATCGCCACCGGCCACGCGTTCACCAGCACGGGCACCTGGGACACCTGGACCACCGCCACGCTCACCGCGACGCTGCGCGCGGGCGCCAACACGGTCAGGGTCACCGCGACCACCGCCAACGGCAATCCCAACCTGGACTTCCTCGACGTCACCCCCTCCAGCACCCAGGACATCGCCTACCAGGCGGAGAGCGCCGTACTCTCCCAAGCGGCGGTGGCCACCAACCACACCGGCTTCACCGGCACCGGCTTCGTCGACTACGTCAACACCACCGGCGGCTACGTCGAGTGGACCGTGAACGCCGCCGAGGCGGCCACCGCGACGCTGACCCTGCGCTACGCCAACGGCACGAAGGAGAACCGCCCACTGGACATCTCGGTCAACGGGACCGTGGTCGCGGCCGGCAAGGCGTTCAACCCCACGGCGAACTGGGACACCTGGGTCGACCTCCCCATCACCGCCCAGCTCAACGCCGGGGCGAACACGGTCAGGGCGACCGCCACGGCCGCCACCGGCGGGCCCAACCTCGACAAGCTCACCGTCTCCGGGCCCATCGACTCCCACGCGCCCACGGCCCCCGGCCAGCCGAGCCAGACGGCCATCACCTCGTCGAGCGTCACGGTGACCTGGGCGGCCTCGGCCGATGACGTGGGCGTCGCCTTCTACGACCTGTTCGGCGACGGGCGGCCGTGCGGCACCGTCTCGGGACAGACCACCACGGGCACCTGTACGGGCCTGAGCGCCGACACCGACCACGCCATCCACGTCGTCGCGCGGGACGCGGCCGGCAACGCCTCCCCGCCGAGCCCCGATCTCGCCGTCCACACCCCCGTCGCGCAGAACCCGTACGGCGACCCGTACCTGGTCTCCATGTTCGACGGCACCACGCTGAACGGCTGGACCCCGCACGCGGCGGCCGGCTGGACCGTACGCGACAACGCCATCCACGGCACCGGTACGGCGGGCCGAGGCTGGATCTACTACAACAAGCAGCAGACCGGCACGTTCCGCTGGATCTTCAGCGTCCGGCAGGTGTCCGGCGACCACGCGCCGACCGTGCTGATCTGGGGCACCACCACGCCGATCAGGGACGCCCTCAGCGCCATCCAGTTCCAGCCGCCCAACGGCGGCCACTGGGACTACCGCCCCGGTCACAACAACGGCGGCGGCAGCCTGTTCACCCAGTTCCCGCACACCAAGTGGGACATCCACAACTGGAGTCAGTGCGAGCTCGTGGCCAACCAGAGCACCGGCGAGGCCAAGATGGCCTGCTGCCCGATCACCGCGGGCACGCCCACGTGTACGGCGGTGAAGGTGCTGGCCTTCAAGGACACCACCGCCGGGCAGGCCGGCCCGCTGGCCATCCAGATCCACAACAGCGGCATCCAGGACGAATACCGCGACCTCTACCTGGAGTCCCCGGTGGTGGTGAACCCGGACGGCTTCATCACGACGGGCTGACCGGACGGGGACCCCGGCTTCCCGATGATCTCGGGAGGCCGGGGCCCTGATCCCGAGTGCTGAGACCGCGACTTGTGACTCGGGCCCCTACCTCGGGCGGCGGCCTTTCGCTCGGGCCAGCACGATGATCGCCCCGGCCACGGCGGCGAGGAGCGCCACGCCGCCGACCGCCCACGGCAGGCCGCCGCTCCCGCTGCTCCCGGCGAGAGCGGCCGCGGGCGCGGCGGCCACGGGCTCGGATGCGGGGTCGGCGACTGCGGACTCGTCGGTCGTGGGCTCATCGGACCCGGGCTCATCGGACCCAGGGTCGTCGGTCGCGGGGTCGTTGGCTGCGGCCTCGTCGGCTGTGGAGTCGGTGGGTGCGGGTTCGGCAGCGGCGGAGTCCGTGGGTGCGGGTTCGGACGGTGCGGCGGCGGCCTTGGCGGCGCGGAAGACCACGTCGGAGCAGGAGTAGTAAGTGTCCGGCGTGTCGGAGTTCTGCCAGATCGTGTAGATCAGGTGACGGCCGCTCTTGCTGGCAGGCAGCCGCCCTTTCATGACGTACGAGCCGTCCGCCATCGCCGGGTCGGTGACCTTGAGGAAGGGCTGCCTCTCCAGGTCGGACCACTTGAGGGCACGCGACGGGTCGTAGCGGTCCGTCGTGACGTACAGTCGGAAGGTCCCCTTGTGCGGGATCGTGCCGCGATATTTGAAGGTGAACCCCGCTCCAGCCGTCAGCCTGGTGGCGGGCCAGTCGGCACGGGCGAGGTCGAGGCCGCCGAAGCCCTCGATGCCGCCGCTGCACAGCTTCCCGTCGGGGATCACCTCGCGGTCCCGGCCCGCGACGTCCGCCACCCTGAGGTTGTCCCACTCGTCGGGCAGTTCTGTATTGCTCACTGCCATGGCGGCCGTACAGGCAGGGGACTTCTTCGACAGTGGGCTGTCGGCGCCGCAGGCCGCCGCCCGGCTGAGCGGGTTCTCCAGCGCCCCGTGGGCGCCGGCCGGTGCGGCGGGCAGCAGCAGGCCGCCGGCGAGCAGGCCGAGCGCGACGACGGCCACGCCCGCGGTCCGGCGACGACGAACGCCCACGTGGCAGACCTCCTCGGCTCGCGACATCACGTCCTGCGTAGAGGTACGGACCGCCGGCCGCACAGGTTCACCCGATCGGCTATCCGGACTCGGCGGAGAACCGGTAGAACTCCTGAAGGACCCGCGCGGCGGCGTCCTCGCCGACCTCGGGGCACACGTACCCGCCGGCCGCGATGTGGGCGCACAGTTCCGGGTCCGGCCGCAGGTGGTGGGTGCGCAGGTAGTAGGTGACCGTGTCGGTCCAGACGTACGTCCCGTCGGTGCGGAAGCTCAGCGGCACCACCTCGCCGCGCGCCGGCTCTACCCGGTCCACGTCCAGTCCGGTGGTGCCCAGGATCGGCGTGCCCGCCTCCAGGTAGCCGGCCAGCCGTTCGCGCTCGTCTGGGCTGTCCACCAGCGGATGACCGGGCTCGAAGTACGGCACCCCGTCCCGGACACCGTCGAACACCCGAGCGACCATGATCATGGCCTCTTCCCCTCCGGACGGTACCTGTCGAGAACGGACGGCTGCCAGCCGATGATCGCATAGAGGCTGATGAGCTGCTCGGTCACCTCAGGAGCCCGCCGAAGTGGTGGACCGGCTCATGGGTCAACGGCACGTCGCCGGTCGCGTGGTCGGCGATCTGGTACAGGCGGTCGAGCACCTCGTCGTGCCACGCCTGGCGACCCAGCCGCTCGAACTCCGGCCGCAGCGCCTGGATCCGCTCGGTGAACACGTCGATGTCCTCGCGGGTGAGCTGGTTGTCGATCCACTCGCCGTCGTCGTCCATGTAGTGCCAGGCGAAGTCGTTCTGGGCGTACTCGATCTTGTCGAGGCCGAACGAGAAGGACCTGCTGAGGTCGATGCCGCCCACCCCGTCCTTCCCGTACGCGAGCCAGTTGCCGCCCCTGCGGTCGGTGTTGCCGACCAGGGCGTCGAGCAGGCCGAGCCGCCTTCCCCCCGTACTTTCGTAGAAGGGCAACATCTCGCCCCTGATCTCGGACCGGTCGACGCCGTCCATGAACTGCATGTAGACCGCGTCCCGGTTGAACGGATCCCTGATGACGTGCGGTACGGGGGCGCCGACCATCCGCCCGACGAGGGAGGCGAGCAGGTCTTTTTTCACCGTGACATGCCCGTAGAGATGGAGTTTCCGGATCAGGACGGTGCCGTCGCGGAACCGGACCGTCTGCACCACTCCATGCTGGCCACCGGCCAGGAACTTGGGCTGCGGCTTCTCCTGCTCCAGCTTCGCCTTCAGTGTCTCCTCGTTGAGCGCCCCCGGCGGCAGCTCGGGACTCGGCCGGGCCATGTCCGCCGGGACGGCCGGCTGCTGGTGCGGCTGCTCCGGCCGGGTGTGGTGCCACTGGCCGTCGTCGCGGAAGATCGGCCGGCCGTCGGCACGGTATTGAGGGATGCTCCCGGTGTGCGCCTGCCGGTCGGCGCCGATGTAGACCAGCTTGTCAGCCGTGATGACCTCCCGGCCGGTGAGGTCGGCGAGCTGCCGCACCGCGACGCGATTCTGGTCGAGGTCGCAGCCCAGGAGGCGCAGCTTGGCGGTGGGGTCGGCCCGCACGGCCGGGTCGTGGGCGAGCATCGTGCCCACGTCGCGGCTCGACAGCCGCTCGTCGCCGATGTAGAACCCGTGGCGGTCGGTGCGGATGCCCACGTTGATGACGCCGGGCGTCTGCCGCAGCAGCCGCATGTCCGCGCTGGGCATGACCGCCCGGCCCGGATCCCGGTACCAGACGCCCGCGGCGACCTCGTGCCGGCTCTGCCGGATGAGCTCTCGGTGCCTGGGAGTGAGCACCGGCACGGCCGTCCCGCCGCCGCCGGGTTCGGCCCGTCCGGTCACCTCGGGCGGCGGCCGGCCCGGACCGTCGTGCGGGTCCTGGCCGAAGTGGTACGCGGGCGCCCGCTGATCAGCCGGACGCCCCGTGTCCTCCAGCCGCGTGCCCTCCAGCCGGGTGCCGTCCAGTCGTGGCGCCTCTCCCAGGCGCGGCATGCGCAGGCCGTCGGCGGCGCGCGGGCCCGCGTAGCCCGCCCTGCCGTCGATGCCGCCCACGAAGCCCGCCACCGCCGCCTTGGCCAGCATCTCCGGAGTGAGCCGGCCGCTCTCGTACAGCATGGGGATCGAGCCGATCACCGAGGCCACACTGCTCTGGGTCGCCACCCCGCCCACGGTCTGGGTCAGGAACGCGGCCACCCGCTCGCGCGCCGTCAGCTCCTCCTTCAGCACGACGCCGCCCAGCAGCCGCGGACCGCCGACTTTGGCGATGATCCCGCCCAGCCCGGCGAACGCCAGCCCGGTCAGCAGCCCGCCCTCCACCGCCGTGGCCGTCTTGCCGCCGTCCCATTCGTGCCGCTTACCCTCGGCGAACTGCCAGAGCTGGGTGCCGCCGTCCAGGCCGACCATGAACGCGATGCTCATCAGCAGCAGCTTGGTGATCGTCCTGACGTTCAGCCTGGCCATCGAGCAGGCGGGCCCGATGGACAGGAACGAGGCACCGCCCGTGGCGGGCCCGAACGCGTAGGACCGCAGCAGCAGGAAGGCCAGCAGGATCAGGCAGAGCGCGATGTACTTCTGCGTGTAGTCGGTGTCCAGGCCGTATGACTCGAGCTGTTTCGCCGCCGCCTCGCAGGCCTTGGCCAGCTCTTCCACGTACGCGGGATCATCGGTGGTGAACTTCTCCCAGTAGCCGCACAGCGCGGTGGCCGCGGGGCCGACGGCGTAGGCCAGCACGTGGTTGAGCGCTTCGTCCCCCTGGCCGCCCGCCGTGCGGCACATCCCGGCCGCACTGCGCAGGTCGGCGGCCCCCGCCAGGCTCTCCTCGCCGTCGCCTTCCGGGTAGTCCATGCCGACGACCCAGCCGAGTACCGGTTCCACGTACGGAAACGCGGGGCCGAGCAGGGTCTTCAGGTCCACGCCTCAGACCTGCGGATACAGGTGATTGGCCCGCTCGTAGTTGCGGGCCGCCGTGTCGACTTGCTCCGTCAGGTCGTCGACGCTCTTCGCGCCCTGGTGGAAGTCGTCGAGCAGGTCTTCGAGCGTGCCGGTGAACCGGGCGGCGAACTGCCGCCCGTACTGATCCTGTCCCCACGGGGCGCTGTCGAGCACGGACCGCACGAGCCCTCTCGCGTCACGCAGGGTGGCGGCGGGGGCGCACCAGTCCGTGCCCGCCCTACGCATCTGGCCCCAGGCGACGTCGAACCCCTGCGCCCACTCGCTCATCGGCTCTCCCCGCGCTGGAGTGGCGTGTCCGGCAGCAGCCGGTCAAGGTCGAACTCGCCGCCGAACAGCTGCTCGGCCGACATCCCCTCGGGTACGAACGGCGCCATCAGCTTCCGCGACTCCTCGGCGACCCGCGTGTTGGCCTCGGTGATCTGGTCGAGGACCGCCTGGGCCAGCTCCGACGGGGAGAGCCGGGTGTAGACGCGGGGATGGAAGACGACCTCGTCGATCCTGCCCTGCGGACCCGCCGTCACGGTCACGTTGCCGTCGGAGACCGTGGCCGTGACCTCCCGGAGCTGGGCGTGTGTCTCCCGGACCTGGCTGACTTGCCTGCCGAACTCCGCCACCAGACCCTCGATGGCCGCCTGCAAGTCATCGTGCATTCAGCACCCCTTCACTACCGAGGGCCCCATAGTCCCATATGTCACACGAAATCGCAGGAAACCGCCCAGCAACACTCTTGTATTATTAATAAAATACGAATAATGTCTCCCCTCAACCGGAACCCGCAGGTCAGGCGTTCCGTTCGAAGGGAGTCAGCATGGGATCGAAGATTCCCAGGGCGGCCCGACTGGTCGCCGCTGTCGTCGCTATAGGGCTCGCGGCGGCATGCGGGGGCGGTGCGAGCGCGCCGACCGGCACCGCGGCAAGTGGCGATCCGGCCCAGCCGGTCTCACTGACGTTCTGGTCGTGGGTGCCGGACATCCAGAAGGCCGTCGACGCCTTCAACACCGCCCACCCCGGCATCAAGGTCAAGCTGGAGACCATCACCCCGGGCCCCGACGGCGGATACGCGAAGATGCTCGCCGCGGTCAAGGCGGGCAACGCGCCCGACGTGGCGCAGGTGGGCTACGACTCCCTGCCCTCGTTCCTGGTCAACGGAGCCCTGCAGGACGTCACGGAGTACGCGAAGGACGACGCGGCCAAGTTCGTCGACTGGCAGTGGCAGACCGGCGTCTTCGGCGACAAGGTCTACGCGATTCCCCAGGCCAGCGGGCCCATGGGTTTCTACTACCGCAAGGACCTGTTCACCAAGTGGGGCCTGGAAGCGCCCAAGACGTGGGACGACTTCGCCGCGGCCGCGGCGACCATCAGGAAGAAGGACAAGAGCGCCTACATCTCGACCTTCGCCGCCAACCAGGCGCCCTGGATGATCTCGCTGGCTCAGCAGGCCGGGCAGCAGTGGTTCGGCACCGAGGGCGACGCCTGGAAGGTGACGATCGACAACCCCGACACCCGCAAGATGGCCGCGTACTGGCAGAAGATGCTGGACGGCAAACTGGTCAAGACCGAGGCCGACATGTCCAACGCCTGGTACAAGGACCTGCAGACGGGCAGCATCGTGGGCTGGATCGGCGGCTCGTGGGGCGACGCGATCATCCGCGGCAACGCGCCGGACACCTCGGGCAAGTGGGCGGTCGCGCCCATGCCCCAGTGGGCGGGCGCCGCCCAGTTCACCTCCGCGAGCTGGGGCGGCGGCTCGGCCTCCGCCATCCTGAAGGGCACCAAGAACCCCGGCGCGGCCACCGAGTTCGCGGTCTGGCTCAACAGCGCCCCCGAGAGCGTCAACACCCTGCTGTCGGCCGGGTACGGCTGGCCGTCCGTCAAGGACACCAGCCAGATCACCAACCTCCAGAAGGACGACACGGTCTTCCCCTTCTACGGCGGCCAGAACATCTGGGAGGTCTTCAAGCAGGCCGACGCCGCCGTGGCGACGGACTGGCGCTGGCCCCCGGTGAGTGACGCGCTCTACTCCTCGCTGACCGACAACGCCAAGGCCGCGGTCCAGGGCGACGGGACGCTCACCGACGCCTTCGCCAAGACCCAGCAGGCGATGGTCGAGCAGCTCAAGGCCAAGGGCCTCAACGTGGTGACGGGCGGTTGACGGTGACCGGGGTGGTGCGGGGGGCGCGCGCGAACTCGCGGCGCCCCGGTCGGCCAAGGACGCACGTGGTGGTCCTGGTCGCGCCGTTCTTCGTGGCCTTCGCGCTGTTCTTCCTCGCGCCGATCGGCTACGCGATCTACCAGAGCTTCTTCAAGCTCACCAGCAGCGGGCTCGGTCTGACCGAGCCGGTGCTGGAGTTCGCCGGGCTCGGCAACTACGCCACCGCGCTGAGCCAGGAGGCGTTCGTGGCGAGCATCGGCCGGGTGCTGGTGTTCAGCCTGATCGAGGTGCCGACCATGGTGGTCTGCGCCCTGGCGCTGGCCCTGCTGCTCGACTCGGCGAGAGCGCGCTTCCGGCCGTTCTTCCGCGTCTCGTTCTTCCTTCCGTACGGCGTGCCCGGCGTGATCGCCTCGCTGCTGTGGGGCTTCCTCTACGTACCGCAGACCAGTCCGCTCATCGACGTACTGGCCGCCATGGGCCTGCCGCACGACTTCCTCGGCCCCGACACGATCCTGCTGGCCATCGCCAACATCTCCACCTGGCAGTTCGCCGGATACAACATGCTCGTGCTGATCGCCGGGCTGCAGGCCATCCCCCGGGAGCTGTACGAGGCGGCCAGGGTGGACGGCGCGAGCGAGCTGCGGATCGCCTGGCACGTCAAGATCCCGCTGGTACGCGCGCCGCTGATCCTGATCACCGTGTTCACGCTCATCGGCACCCTCCAGCTGTTCGTCGAGCCGCTGATACTCAAGCCGCTCACCACGGCGATCAACAGCGACTACACGCCCAACCTGGCGGCGTACAACCAGGCTTTCGGCCAGGCGGATGTCCATCTCGCCTCGGCGGAGGCCACACTTATCGCGATCATGGCATTCGTGATCTCCTTCGGCTTCCTTCGACTGGTGAACAGGAAGGGGAACAGAGCGTGGTGAACCGGTGGAGGCCGGCCACCGTCGTGGTCATGGCGCTGCTCCTCGCGGCGGCCGTCTACTTCCTGCTGCCGGTCGTCTGGGTGCTGGTCGCCGCGACCAAGAGCACCGCCGACCTGTTCGGCACGTTCGGTCTGTGGTCGCCGCACCCGCAGCTCGGCGCCAACCTCGCCCGCCTGTTCGGCGACGGGCTGTTCGGCCGCTGGATACTCAACAGCTTCCTGTACGCGGGCGTCGGCGCGCTGGTGGCCACCATGCTGTCGGCCGGGGCGGGCTACGCCATGGCCAAATACCCCTTCCGGGGCCGGGAGGCGCTGTTCAACCTGGTGCTGGCGGGCGTGCTCGTGCCGGCCACGGTGCTGGCGTTGCCCACGTACCTCATCTTCAGCCAGACGGGCCTGACCGGATCGTTCTGGTCGGTGCTGCTGCCCAGCATCGTCAGCCCGTTCGGCGTCTACCTCGCGCGCATCCACGCCAACGCGGCGATCCCCGACGCGCTGCTGGAGTCGGCGCGGCTGGACGGCGCGGGGGAGTATCGCATCTTCTTCAGCATCGGCCTGAAGATCATGAGCCCGGCGCTGGTCACGATCTTCCTGTTCCAGTTCATCGGTATCTGGAACAACTACTTCCTGCCCCTGGTGATGCTGTCGGACCAGAACCTCTACCCTGTCACGTTGGGCCTGGCCCTGTGGAACTCCCAGACCTTCAGGAACCCGGCCTTCTTCGAGCTCACGGTCACCGGCGCAGCGGTGTCCGCGCTCCTTCTCGTCATCACCATGGCCTCGCTGCAGCGATTCTGGCGGGCGGGCCTCACCGCAGGGAGTGTCAAGGGATGAAGCACGACCGAGTACATTTCGGCGCCGACTACAACCCCGAGCAGTGGTCGCCGGAGGTCTGGCGCGAGGACATCCGCCTCATGCGCGAGGCGGGCGTCACCATCGTCACGCTCGGCGTCTTCTCCTGGGGCCTCGTCGAGCCCGAGCCGGGGGTCTACGACTTCGGCTGGCTGGACGAGGTCATGGACCTGCTCGGCGACGCGGGCATCGAGGTCAGCCTGGCCACGGGCACCGCGTCACCGCCGGCGTGGCTGTCGCGCCGGCACCCCGAGACGCTGCCGGTCACCCGCGACGGCGTGCGCCTGTCGCCGGGCTCGCGCCAGCACTACTGCCCCAGCTCGCCCGTCTACCGCGAGGCGGCCGTGGGGCTGGCCGTCCAGCTGGCCAAGAGGTACGGCGGGCATCCCGCGCTGGCCATCTGGCACGTCGGCAACGAGTACGGCTGCCACATCCAGGAGTGCTACTGCGACGTCTCCGCCGAAGACTTCCGCACCTGGCTGCGCGAGCGTTACGGCGACCTCGACGCGCTGAACGCCGCCTGGTCCACCACGTTCTGGAGCCAGCGGGTCGCCGACTGGGCCGACGTGCTGCCGCCCCGCGCGGCCCCGACCCTGCGCAACCCGGCCCAGGATCTCGACTACCGCCGCTTCAGCTCCGACGCGCTGCTGGCCTGCTACCGGGCCGAGCGGGCGGTGCTCCAGCAGTTGACCCCCGACGTGCCGATCACCACGAACATCATGGGCATGTGGGAGCCGGTCGCCGACTACGCCTCCTGGGCGGCCGACTTCGACGTGGTGGCGCTCGACATCTACCCCGAGCCGAAGGACCCCGGCGCGCACATCGACGCGGCCTTCTTCCACGACCAGATGCGCTCGCTGGGCGGCGGCCGGCCCTACCTGATGATGGAGACCGCGACCAGCGCGATCAGCTACCGCCCGCCGAACCGGCCGAAGCGGGACGGACTGAACCGGCTGTGGAGTCACCAGGCGGTGGCGCGCGGCGCCGACGCGGTCATGTACTTCCAGTGGCGGGCCTCGGCGGGCGGCGCGGAGAAGTTCCACTCCGCGATCGTCTCCCACGGCGGCGCGGACAACCGGATCTTCCGCGAGGTGGCCGGGCTGGGCGCCGAGCTGGCGGCACTGTCCGGCGTCGCGGGCTCGCGGGTGCGCGCAGACGTGGCGATCGTGCACGACTACGCCAACTGGTGGGCGCTGGAGCTGGACGCCCGGCCGGGCGAGCTGAAGATTCCCGAGCGGGTACGCGCCCACTACGCGCCGCTCTGGCGGGAGAACGTCACGGTGGACGTGGTGCCGCCCGAGGCGGACCTGTCGGCGTACAAGCTGGTCGTGGTGCCGAACCTCTACCTGTGCACCGACGCGGCGGCCGCCAACCTGCGCGGCTATGTCGAGGGCGGTGGGCACCTGCTGATGTCGTTCTTCAGCGGGATCGTCGACGAGTGCGACCGTATCCGGCTGGGCGGCTACCCCGGCGCCTTCCGGGAGCTGCTCGGGCTGCGGGTGGAGGAGTTCTGGCCGCTCAGTGAGGGCGAGAGTGTGGGCCTGACCTCGGGCGGGAGCGCGGACCTGTGGGCCGACCACGTCGTGGCGGAAGGTGCCGAGGTCCTGGCCGCCTACACCGGCGGCCCGCTGGCCGGGGCGCCGGCGATCACCCGGCACGCCTTCGGCCTGGGCGCCGCCACCTACCTCGGCACGCGCCCGGACGAGCGGGCCATGCGCGAGCTCGTCCGCGACGCCCTGCGGCTGGCGGAGGTCGAGCCTGTCCTCCAGGGAGTGCCCGACGAGGTGGAGGTCGTACGGCGTGGGGAGCACTTGTTCCTGCTCAACCACGGTGACCGGCCCGTGAGCGTGGCCGGGGTGGAGCTGGCTCCCCATGATGTCGTCGTACTGGCAGGGTCATGAGCGGGCGCTTCGCGGGCAGGACGGCCGTCGTGACCGGTGGCGCGTCGGGGATCGGCGCCGCGACGGCGGCGCGGCTGACCGCTGAGGGCGCGTCCGTCTTGGTGGTCGATGTCGTCGCGGAGCCGCCGCAGACAGGCGCCGGTTACCTGCGCGGCGACGTGGCCGAGGAGGAGACCTGGGAACGGGTCGCCGAGTGGGGTCCGATCGACGTGATCGTGAGCAACGCGGCCGTCGCCGAGGTGGCGCCCGCGCACCAGATCACGCTGGAGTCGTGGAACCGGCAGCTCGGCGTCGGCCTGACCGGCACCTTCCTGGCCGCCCGCAGGCTGCTGCCCGGCCTGGCCACCAGGGGCGGCGCGATGGTGGTCACCTCCTCCGTGCACGCGCTCGTCGGCCTGCCAGGACACCCCGCGTACGCCGCCGCCAAGGGCGGGCTGACCGCGCTCACCCGGCAGCTGGCGGTCGAGTACGGCCCCGCCGTCCGCGTCAACTGCGTCCTGCCCGGGCCGATCATGACGCCCGCCTGGGACCGGGTGGACGAGGCGGGCCGGGCGGACAGTGTCAGGGCCACCGTGCTCGACCGGTTCGGCACGCCCGAGGAGGTGGCCGCGGTGATCGCCTTCCTGGCCTCGCCGGAAGCCTCGTTCGTCACGGGAGCGTGCGTGGTCGTGGACGGCGGCTGGAGCATCGTGAAGGACTCGGCGTGATGGCGGCCTACAGCGGGCGCGGGCTCCACGGGCAGACGGTCGAGGCCATCGCCTCGATGATCTTCGGCGGGGAGTTCAGGGCGGGCGACAGTCTCGACGTCACCGTCCTGCAGGAACGGCTCGGCGTCAGCTCGACGGCGCTGCGCGAGGCGATGAAGGTCCTCACCGCCAAGGGGCTCATCGGGGCCAAGCCCAAGCTCGGCACCTATGTACGCCCGCGCGCCGACTGGAACCTCCTCGACGGCGACGTGATCCGGTGGAAGTTCGCCGGGCGCCCCGACCCGGGATTCCTGCGCGACCTGCACGAGCTGCGCTCCATCGTCGAGCCCCAGGTCGCCCGGCTGGCCGCGCTGCGCCGTACCCCCGAACAGCTCGACGCCCTGCGGAAGGCACTGGACGCGATGGCGTCCGCCGCCGACCCCGTCGCGGCCGACCTGGACTTCCACCGGGCGCTGCTGGCGGCGGGCGACAACGAACTGCTCATCCGCATGGAGGTCGTCATGGGCGCGGGCCTGGCCGGGCGCGACCGGCTCGTCCACGGCTCCAGCGGCAGCGACGACCCCGTACCCAGTCATTTGGCGGTGCTGACGGCCATCGAGAGACAGGACGGCGAGGCCGCGGAGGCGGCGATGCGGGACCTGCTCGACAAGGCGTGGCGCGACCTGGAGGAACTGCTGTGAAGATCACCAGGATCGAGACGTTCCCGGTGCCGCCGAGATGGCTGTTCTGCCGCGTGGAGACCGACGAGGGCGTCGTCGGCTGGGGCGAGCCCGTCGTCGAGGGACGGGCCGAGGTCGTGCGGGCCGCGGTGGACGTACTCAGTGAATATCTCCTCGGCCAGGATCCGCTGCGGATCGAGGACCACTGGCAGGTGCTCACCAAGGGCGGCTTCTACCGGGGCGGCCCTGTACTTTCCAGCGCTGTCGCGGGGCTCGACCAAGCCCTGTGGGACATCGCCGGCCAGCACTACGGCGCGCCCGTGCACGCCCTGCTCGGCGGGCCGGTCCGCGACAAGGTCAGGGTCTACGCCTGGGTCGGCGGCGACGACCCCGGCGAGCTGCGGGAGGAGATCGACAAGCAGGTCGAGGCCGGGTTCACCGCGGTCAAGATGAACGGCTCGGGCCTGATGCCGCGCTCCCTCACCGCCGCCGACCTCGCGTCCGTGGTGGGCCGGGCGGAGGTCGCCAGGTCGGCCCTCGGCCCCGGCCGCGACTTCGCGATCGACCTGCACGGCCGCGCCACGACCGCCAACGCCAGACGCGTCCTTGCCGCCGTCGCCGATCTGCAACCGCTGTTCGTGGAGGAGCCGCTGGCCCCTGACCACCTGCACCGGCTCCGCGACCTGACCGCTTCGACGGACGTGCCGATCGCGCTCGGCGAACGCCTGTACTCCCGCACCGACTTCCTGCCGCCGTTGACCTCCGGCCTGGCCGTGGCCCAGCCCGACCTGTCCCACGCGGGCGGCATCTCGGAGGTCAGGCGGATCGCCGCGCTCGCCGAGACGTTCGACGTGCAACTCGCCCCGCACTGCCCGCTCGGCCCGATCGCGCTGGCCGCCAGCCTGCAGATCGGCTTCGCCACGCCCAACTTCCTCATCCAGGAGCAGAGCGTGGGCATCTACCACAACGGCGGCGCCGAACTCCTCGACTACGTCCTCGACCCCACCCCGTTCACCTTCACCGACGGCCACGCCCACCGCACCACGCTGCCCGGCCTGGGGGTGACCATCGACGAGCAGGCGGTACGGCAGGCCGCCCGCCACCCGCACGCCTGGCGCAACCCGGTCTGGCGGCACGACGACGGCTCGATGGCGGAATGGTGAGGCTGCGTGTGTGGCGACCCTGCCCGACACCGGGGCCATCCGCCGGGCTGGGTCGCTGACGATCAGGCTCGGGCGGTCACCACGCTCGCCGAGGTCTCCGCGTGCACGCCGTGCCCGTCCGTACAGTGGGCCAGGTTCGCGCGGACGGCGGCGTAGAGGTCCCGGCGATGGACGGAGATGTGCGGCCCGACCGCCGAGAAGTCGAAGAGGCAGCACAAGGCGTCCGGCCCGCCGGGAATGGTGACCGGCACCGTCCACTCGCGCAGCTCGACCCGGCCGAAGCCCGCCTCCTCCACCAGGGCGGCGACCTCCTCCCCGCCCAGCGACCACGGCTCCTCGAACAACGCGGCCGGTCCGGGGCCGAGCACGGCGCCCACCGCGTCGCGCAGGGCGCGGAAGAGCGGATTGTGGCGGAGCGGTGACCAGGTGGCGATGGCGATCCGCGCGCCGGGACGGGCGGCCCTGCGCATCTCGGCCACCGCGGCGCGCCGGTCCGGGACGAACTGGAGCGCCTGCTGCATGGTGATCAGGTCGAACGCCTCGTCGGACACGTGCAGGGGGGCCGCGCCGCACTCGACGTACTGGATCGGGGCCCCGCTGACGGGCGGCTCCTCCCGCGCGAGCGCGAGCATGGCCGGGCTCGGGTCGGTGCCGACCACGGCCCCGCCGTCGCCCACCGCCGCCGCCATGACGCGGGCCACCGTGCCCGGCCCGGTCCCGATGTCGAGCGCCCTGGCTCCCTGGGCGGGAGCCAGCTCCTCGACCAGCCGGTACGCCCAGGGCCGGAAGATCCCCGGCACCAGGACCTCCTGGTACGGGCGGACCTGGCGGGTGTCGTACACCGTGTGCGGGGTCTGTTCACCCCGCCGGGAGCCGCGCGCCTGCTCCAGGGTCGTGGCCAGGACGTCGACCTCGTCGGGCGAGTTGTACAGGTAGAAGGAGGCGCGGATGGCCGCCGGGATGCCGAAGCGGCTGCATGCGAGCTGGGCGCAGTGGTGGCCCGAACGTACCGCGATCCCCGCCTCGTCCAAGGCCGTGCGCACCTGCTGGAGCGGCATGCCGTCCACCACGAAGGAGAGCAGCGGCAGCCGGTCGACGGTGTCCGCCGGCCCGATGAACCGGATGCCGGGCACCTCGCCGAGCCGGTCCAGCGCGTACTCGATCAGTGCCTGGTCATGGGCGGCGACCGCGTCCATCCCGATCTCCGAGAGGAAGTCGCACGCGGCCCCCAGGCCGACCGCCTGCGCCACCGGCGGCGTCCCGGCCTCGAACTTGAGCGGGGGTGCGGCGTAGTGCATGGCGTCCACACTGACCGTCTCGATCATCTCGCCGCCGCCGAGGAAGGGCGGCAGCGCCGCCAGCAGCTCGTGCCGGCCCCACAGCACGCCGATCCCGGTGGGCCCGCACATCTTGTGCCCGGAGAACGTCACGAAGTCGGCCCCGAGCGCGGCGACGTCCACCCCGAGATGCGGAACCGACTGCGCCGCGTCCACGACCAGCAGGGCGCCGACCTCGGCCGCGCGGGCCGCGATCGGCGCGATGGGGTTCACGGTGCCCAGGATGTTCGAGGCGTGCACGACCGCCACGACCTTGGTCCGCTCCGTGACCAGCTCGGCCAGGCGGGACAGGTCCAGGCGGCCGTCGTCCGTGATGCCCAGATAACTGACCTTCGCCCCCACACGCTCGGCGAGCAGCCGCCAGGGGATGAGGTTGGAGTGGTGCTCCATCTCGGTCAGGACGATCTCGTCGCCGGGACCGACCCGGAGCCGCCCGTCGCCCCACATCAGCGTGTTGGCCAGGAGATTGGTGGCCTCGGTGGCGTTCTTGGTGAAGACGATCTCCTCGGTGCGGGGCGCGTTGACGAAGGCCGCGACCTTGCGCCGGGCCCCTTCGTACAGCTCGGTCGCCTCCACGGCCAGGCGGTAGACACCACGGTGCACGTTGGCGTTGGCGCGCGTGTACCAGTGGCTGAGGGCGTCGAGCACCACGGCCGGCTTCTGCGTGGTGGCGGCGCT
Organism: Nonomuraea sp. NPDC048901; assembly: GCF_040649695.1. NCBI lineage: Bacteria > Bacillati > Actinomycetota > Actinomycetes > Streptosporangiales > Streptosporangiaceae > Nonomuraea > Nonomuraea sp. NPDC048901. The sequence continues at coordinate 839,398 of NZ_JBEZFW010000001.1, forward strand.
GTCGAGGTAGACGGGTGGACGGGAGCCGTCAGCGGCTGTCTCGAAGAACGGGAATGCCTTCCGTATCGACTCGACGTCGATCGTCATCGTGGTCTCCTCCTGCCGAACGGTGTCGCGGCAGTCTCACCCCGGCCGGGCCGCCCGGATCCAACTGGAGTTGCGCGACGGCATCCCACGATTCTCCGAATACGATAGCGGCTTTTTCTTCGGCGCCCGGTGGCACAAAGCGGCGGTCATTTATGGCCGTCGATGGCCGTCGAATTCATCGCCTAATCTGGCGGCATGGCCAGCGATTTCTTGGTCGACGGCGGCCGGATCATGGCCATGCGCCGCGCACGCGGCCTATCCCGGCGCATTCTGGCGAATCTCGTGGGCTGCAGCGAGGAATGGCTCCGGCTGGTCGAAAAAGGCGCCAGGCCGCTGGACCGATTATCCACCATCATGCGAATCGCCGATGTTCTCCGCGTCAACGACCTTTCCGAACTCATCGGTGGCCACATAACACTGCCGGCCACGGGCGACCACGGCGAATGCGATGACGTCGGCCGGGCACTGCTGTTCCCCAGATTGTGCGCTGACGGGGTGACCGAGAGCGTGCACCGCGTCCACCGCCACGTGTCGTCGGCGTGGGAGATCTGGCGGCGCTCGCCCAGACGCTACACCGAGCTACGCCGTCGCCTGCCCGCCCTCCTCCTGATGGCCGACACGTCGGCGGAGCACGCGAAGGCCGAGGACCGGCAGGCCGCTGCGGCCGACCTCACCGACGTCTACCGGCTGTTCGCGACGCTGCTGCGCGGCTGCGGCCACCACCCGCTCGCCCTGCTGGCCGCCGACCGCGCCGTGGCCGCCGCGCCCGCCGACCTGCGGGCGCTTACCCGGGCCGAGCTGGCCGAGGTCCTCATCCACCTGGGCAGGTACGCCGACGCCCGCCGCTTGTGCCTGGCCGCGACCGAGCTCACGGACGACCCGTCGACCATCGGCACCTGCTACCTGACGGCGGCGCTGGCCACCGCCGAGGAGAACGACCTCCTCCGGACCGAGGAACTCCTGAACCGCGCCCGCAAGCTCGGCGGGCGGCTCGGCGTGGACTTCATGGCCGAGGTGGACCTGCACGCGGTGGTGGTGGCGGCACGCATGGGACGCTACCGGCAGGCCATCCGGCTGGCGGCGGACGTCGACGCCGACCGGTTGTACGCGAAGGACCGGCAGGCCCGCTATTTCCTGTCCCTGGCCACGGCCTACGCCATGGACCGCAACCCGGAAGCCGCCACCGCCATGCTCAGGAAGGTGGCGGAGACCTGCCCCGAGGAGCTCAAGTACAGCCCTCAGGCCGGCCGGGTGGTGGACCAACTCCGGCGGCTGGACTGCGAGACGACCCGCGGCGAGCTACGGCAGATCGCCCGGCTCACCGCCTGATCCTCCATAACTGTTCCTTCTCATATGGAGACGTACTATCTCTTGGACTTCTGGTTCGTTCTGCCGGAGGCTGGGGACGTACGCCACCTACCTGAGGAATCCCCGATGACGACCTTCGTACTTGTTCCCGGCGCCTGCCACGGCGCGTGGTGTTTCGAACCGCTGGCGCGCCGGCTCCGGCAGCACGGCCACGAGGCGTACCCGATCACGCTGACCGGGCTGGGGGCCAGGAAGCACCTGCTCAACGCCTCCGTCAACCTCGACACGCACGTCGAGGACGTGGTGAACCTCCTGGAGGACGAGCAGATCACCGACGTCGTGCTGGTGGGGCACAGCTATGGCGGAATGGTGATCACCGGTGCCGCCGACCGCGTCCCCGAGCGGGTCGACGGTCTGGTCTATGTCGACGCCTTCGTACCCGAGGACGGGGACTCCTGCTGGACCTTGGCCACGGACGACCAGCGACACTGGTACATCGGCGACGCCCACGCGAACGGCTACGCGACCGCGCCGCTGCCCTTCTTCGATCCGCGGGCGACGCCGCACCCGCTGGCCTCCCTCATCCAGTCGATCCGCCTGCGCGGCGGGCTCGACCGGTTCCGGAGCAAGGACTATGTGTACGCGGCCGAGGGCGAGGGGGAGTCGGCCTTCAAGCCGGCCTACGAGCGGGCGCTGGCCGATCCGTCGTGGCGCGCGCATGCCCTCGCGTCCAGGCACAACGTGATGCGGGACGCGCCCGACGAGCTGCTGAAGATCCTCCTGGCCACGAGCGCCTAGTCCCGCCGCGCATCATCGCGTCACCCGGTCGGCAGCGTTGGTCCGCCGGCGGTCTGGGCGGGTTTGCCGTGGTGCGGTGGTGGTTCCGGCTCCGGCACAGGTGGGAGCGGGAGCGGTTCGTCCCGGAAGAGCTCGGGCACCGATCGGTACAGGATCGCGGCGATCGGCACGGCCACGATCGCGCCCGCGATCCCCGCCAGGATGCCGCCGACGGAGAGCACGATGATGATCGCCAGCGGGTGGAAGTGGAGCGCCCGGCCGACGATCAGCGGCTGGAGGACGTGGTTCTCCAACTGCTGCTCGACGACCAGGATGCCGACGAAGATGAGCGCGTAGATCGGACCCTTCGCGCCGAGCGTGACCAGCGTCGCGACGGCTCCGGCGAAGAAGATACCGACGATCGGGATGAAACTGGCCAGGAAGATCAGCACGGCCAGCGCCGCCCAGAGCGGGACGCCCATGACCGCGAGCACGATGCCCATGAGGATGCCGTGCACCGCCGCCACGGCCACGGTGCCCTGTACGTAGTGCGAGAGCGTGACCCAGGCCGTGCGCCCGGCGCGATCGACCCGTGGCGCGACCGTACCGAACGCCTTGAGGAACCACGCCCAGATCCGGTCCCCGTCCTTGAGCAGGAAGAACGTCACGAAGAGCAGCAGGACGGTCGCGGCCAGCGCTTCGAGCAGCACCACGGTGCCCGCGAGTACGGTCGAGGTGATCTGCCGCTGCTGTTCGGTGACCAGGTTGGCGATGTCGTCGACCCAGTTGCTGAGCTGGTTCGGCTTCACGTGCAGCGGGCCGGTGTAGAGCCAGCCCTCCATCGTCTTGGCGGTCTGCTGCACCTGTTTCACCAGGCCGGGAAACTCCTCGTTGGCCCGGACGCCGATGACCCAGCCCGTCCCGGCCACCACGGCGAACGCCACGAGCATGGTGATCCACGTGGCGTAGATCGGCCGCAGACCCATCGCGCGCAGCCGTCTGGTGAGGGGGAACAGCAGCGCGGTCAGCAGCAGCGCGACCGCGACCGGCAGGGCGATGAGGTGCATCAGCACCACGATGTTGACTATGTAGTTGGCCACGAAGCCGATGAGGATCAAGCAGGCGCTCCAGGCGGCCAGCTTGGCCAGCGTTGGTGGCACCAGCCCCCAGAGGGGTCCCCGATCCGGCTTCACGTCTTCCAGCCTCTCACCTCCGCTCCTGATAGGCACGGATCCTGGCCGCCCAGTAAGGTGCGGCCAGGATGATTCGACGCACGCCCGGGTAGAGGCTCAGCCTGAAGATCGAGCGGTTTTGGACGGTACGGTGAGCAAGCTCGGACGGTTGCCGGCGGCTTGGGCTCGGGCGAGAAGTCGTCATGGCTGGCTGGATCATCTGGTCCGGGCACTGATCCGCTATGACAAGGTGGACGCCGGCCGGTTGTCGGCCGCACTCACGTACTACTCCTTCTTCGCCACCTTCGCGCTCGCCCTGCTGGGGTTCGCCATTCTCGGCCGGTACCTGGACTATCCGCCGGTGCTGGAGGCGGTGCGGCACTATCTGAGCGAGAACTTCCCGCGGCTGGACGTCCAGGCGTTGATCGACGCGCGGGCGACGGCCGGGGCGGTGGCGTTCGTCGCGCTGCCGTTGACGGGCCTTTTCTGGATGGACGCCCTGCGCTCGGCCAGCAGGGCGATCTGGCGGATCGAGGAGTATCCGGGGAGGTTCATCCTGCGCCAGCTCATCGACCTGGGCGTGGTGGCCGGGCTCGGTGTGCTGCTCTTCCTGTCGATCGCCCTCGCCTTCGCCGCCGAGTGGCTGCTGAGCTGGCTGGCCGTCCACACGGTGGGCACGGACGCCGACTGGGCCCAGTGGGTGCTGTCCGCGGCCGCGTTCGTCATCGGTCTCGGCATCAACACCCTGCTGGCCATGGCGTTGCTGACCGCCCCGCCCCGGCTGCACCTGCCGCTGCGCAGGGTGATCGGCCCGGCCCTCGTCATCACGTTCGGCCTGGAGATCCTCAAGACCCTCGGGCAGGTCTACCTCAACCTCACCGCGGCCAACCCCGCCTACCAGGTGGTCGCGGGAGCGGTGGGGATGCTGGTGTTTCTCAAGCTGCTCAACCAGCTCATCCTGTTCGCCGTCGCTCTGGCGGCCACCAGCACCACCGGCCAGGTCAAGGACCTGACGACTGGCGGGCCTCCGCTCAGAAAGTCGCCGAAGGTCCCGCTTCAGTGACGGACGGTGGGAAAACTGTCCGTTTCCTCGGCCTCGCCAGGGGGAGAGACTGGTGACCAAGGCCGAATGATGGAGGTAGAACCGATGCGCTTAGCGTCAGTAGTGGTGATCCTTTGGCTGATCGTCGGCGCCTTCGCGGCGGGCCAGCGTGACTACTACTCAGGACCGGTCGACAACTGCAACAAGTTGGCCACCATCGCCGTGACGATCGTGGCCGGCCCTCTCAACTATGTCGGCATGAACCCGAAGATCGACTGTGAGACACCCCAGCCCAGCAAGTGACATCCGGGTCACACCCGGCGGTTGGCGTCCTCCAGGTAGTGCAGGACCGCGGTGACGCGCCGGTCCGCCCGGTCGGTGGGCGCCAGGTCGAGCTTGGCGAAGATGCTGCGGATGTGCTTGTGCACGGCGCCATCAGTGACGAAGAGCCGCTCGGCGATGGCGGCGTTGCCCAGACCTTCGGCCATCAGGGCCAGCACGTCGCGTTCGCGCGGGCTGAGGCGCTCCAGCCGGGTGTCGGGCCGGGTGCGTACGAGCAGCTGCGCGACGACATCCGGATCGATGGCCGTACCCCCGTCCGCCACCCGATGCAGCGCGGCCAGGAACTCGTCCACTCGCCCGACCCGCTCCTTCAGCAGGTACCCGAGGCGGGAGCTGCCATGGGAGAGCAACTCGGTGGCGAACGCCTGCTCGACATAGGCGGACAGCACGAGCACGGCCAGGTCCGGCTGGCGGCGCCGGGCCTCGACGGCCGCGACGATCCCCTCGTCGGTGTGGGTCGGCGGCATCCGTACGTCGACGATCGCGACGTCCGGCTTGTGGGCCCCGACGGCGTCCAGGAAGCCACTGGGGTCACCGGCGGTGGCCACGACGTCGATCCCCTCGGCGCGGAGCAGCAGCGCGAGCCCTTCGCGCAGGAGCGGGTCGTCCTCGGCGATCACGATCCGCATGGCAGGCTCACGGTCACGGTGGTGGGCCCACCGGGTGGGCTGGTCAGCATGAATGTCCCATCGTGTGCTTCGGTACGTTGGCGGATGCCGACGAACCCGGACCCGTTGCGTTCGTCCGCGCCGCCCTGGCCGTCGTCGGTGATCCGCAGGTGGAGCCGGTCGTCCTGGAGGCGGGCCAGGACGTCGGCGCGCCCGGCACGGCTGTGCTTGGCGATGTTCGTGAGCGTCTCGGCCACCACGAAGTAGGCCGTCGCCTCGACCGAGGAGGCGCACCGGACGGGCAGGTCGGCGTCGATCCGGCAGGGCACCGGGCAGGCCGTGGCCAGACCGGTGAGCGCGTCCGAAAGGCTCCGGTCGGTCAGCACCGGCGGCAGGATGCTGCGGACGACCCCGCGGAGCTCGGCGAGTGCCTGCTCGGCGGCGTCCTGCGCACGTTCGAGAATGGCCTCGGCACTGGCCGGGTCGCGGGTCAGAGCCCGGCGGGCCGCGCCGAGCAGAACGTTGACGGCGACGATCCGGTTCTGCGTCCCGTCGTGCAGCGACCGCTCGATGCGCCGCAGTTCGGCGGAGTGCGCGTCGAGCGCGGCGGCGCGGGTCGCGGTGAGCTGTACGACCCGCAGCGCGAGGTCGGTTCCGGAGACGGGCGCCAGCAGTCGCCGACCGGGCCAGGCCTGCAGCCGCGCCATTCCCGGGATGATCGTGGCGGTGATGACGATCCAGCCGATGCCCAGCAGGGAGACGGCGAGGGCGCTGGGCCAGCCCTGCACGGTCCAGAGCCCACTGGCCGACGTGGCCGCCACGTCCGGTGGCAGCAGCCGCCAGTACAACGGGAAGGGGATGTCGCGCACCGCGTAGAGGGGCAGCGAGAGACCGATCGCTCCGACAAGCAGCCCGAAGACGGCATGCGTCGCCACCCAGCCCACTTCCCCGCGTACGGCCGAGTCCGCGAGGGCGGCGCGCAGCCCATGCGGTATCGGCTCCGGGCCGACGACCTCCGGACCCCAGCGGGAGAGCCGCCCGCGTTCCCGGTCGGCGACGACCCGCACCACGCGCAGCGTGACGGGCGCCAGCAGCAGGCCCACGCCGACGAGGCTGGTCACCGCTGTGGCGATCACCAGCGCGAAGGCGATCAACGCCAGGAACGAGGTGCCGAACCCGCCGACGAGGCGTTCGAGCGCGTCCAGGACGACTCGGGCACGGGCGAGGGCGAACGCGTCCCAGCAGGCCGCCCGCCGGCCGGTCGTGGGGTCGTCGGTCGGCATGCGGCACCTCCCTGGCCCAGGAGATCGCCCGGGCGGCGCCTCCTCAGCCCAGGACAATAGGGCATCACTTGGGCGGTCGGCAGATCATCGGCCGAGGAGTACAGCCTGCTGTACCCGGCTTGTCCCGTTAGTGGGATCGTCGTCAGCGGTGATCGTCCGTAGCTTCGATGTGTGACAGCCCATCGAGTGAGGAGCACCTCATGTCCGACATCCTGAACGTCTCCGAGGCAGCCCGTCCGGCACAGTCCGCCGACGCTCGGCGCGGGATGTTCCGTCCCGTGCTGTGGCTCCTGCTCGCGATCAGCGCCGTCCTCAACATAGTGACCTCGAACATCGGCCCCAACGTCTTCGTCGGCATCGGATTCGGGCTCGCCACCATCGCGTGCGCCGTCGCCCTGGCCGTCCACCACTACCGCCATCGGCGCCCCTGAGCATCTCAGGGCAGTGCGGCGGGCAGCCCGAAGGGCGTGAAGTGCTCGGCGCCGACGAACGAGGTGACCTCGCGGATGCGCTCGCCGCGCAGGGTCAGTACGTTGATCGACCAGGCGAGGTGTGGGCCGGAGCCGTCGTTCCGGAGGTAGCAGGCCACGGCGGGCTGGCCGTTCGCGGTGACCGGCAGGTGCCGCCAGCTGCCGCAGGCGGTCAGCGGGATCCGCGTGGCGAAGTCGGCGACGGCCGCCAGGCCGTGATACCAGTGCGGCAGCGGCGGCATCGACCAGGTGACGTCCTCGGTCAGGAGCGCGACCAGGGCGTCGGCGTCGCCGCGTTCGAGCGCGGTGGAGTAACCGGCGACGATCTCCCGCACCCTGGCGTCGTCGATCTGGCGCAACGTCCGCTGCTGGGTCGGAGCGGGCACCTTCTCCGCGACGATCTTGCGGGCGCGCGCCAGGGCGGAGTTCACTGACGTGGTGGAGGTGTTCATCGTGGTGGCGATCTCGGCGGCGGAGAACCCGAGGACCTCGAAGAGCAGCAGCGCCGCGCGCTGGTTGCCCGGCAGGTGCTGCAGGGCGGCGACGAAGGCGAGTTCGACGGCCTCGCGCTGCTCGTAGCGCGCGGCCGGCCCGCCCGCGCCGAGGCCCGCGTCTGGGTAGGGGCCCAGCCAGGCGACGTCGGCCAGCGGGGCGTCGCCGAGCACGGCGCGATCACTGGACGGGCCGAGGTCCATCGGCAGGGCTCGCCTACCCCTGGATTCGATGGTATCCAGGCAGGTGTGGGTGGCCACGGTGTACAGCCACGAGCGCAGCGAGCTGCGGCCCTCGAAACGGGCGAGCCCCCGCCACGCCCGCAGCAGGGCGTCCTGGAGGGCGTCGTCGGCGTCGTGGGTGGAGCCGAGCATGCGGTAGCAGTGGGCGTGCAGCTCCCGGCGCAGCGGCTCCACGAGCCGGTTGAACGCGGCATCGTCCCCGGTACGCGCCCGGACCAGGTCTTCGGCATCCTCCGCCGACGTGGCGGAAAAGACTTCGCTCACAAGCGACGATTCTGCCCCATCACCGGAGTCACCTCTTGGACCGACCACCAACCTCCAGACCAGGAGAACTCCGATGCACAACACCCTTGAGGTCCCTGACGCCCGCCTGTACTACGAGGTACGGGGCGAGGGCCCCCTGGTGGTGCTCGTCGGCGCCCCGATGAACGCCGACTCCTTCGCCCCGGCGGCCGAGCTGCTGGCCACCGACCACACCGTGCTCACCACCGACCCACGCGGCATCAACCGCAGCCCCCTCCACGACCCCGACCAGGACTCGACCCCGCAGCTGCGCGCCGACGACCTGTCCAGGCTCCTGACCCACCTCGACGCCGGCCCGGCCGCGATCTTCGGCTCCAGCGGCGGCGCCGTCACCGCGCTGGCGTTCGCCGAGGCCCACCCCGAGCAGGCCCACACCGTCATCGCCCACGAAGCCCCGGTGGTCGACCCGCTCGAGGACCGCGAGCAGCTCTACGCCGGGACCGACGACCAGATCGCCACCTACCTCGCGGGTGATGTCATAGGGGCCTGGCGGAAGTTCATGGCTCAAGCCAACATCCCCATCCCGGACGACGCGATCGGGATGATGTTCGGCGGGGACCGCGACCCGCAGCAGGTCGCGGACGAACGCCGCTGGTTCGCCCACGAGATGCGGGCCACCGTCCACTGGCAGCCCGATTTCGCCGCCCTGCGTGCGGCGAGTACCCGCGTCGTGATCGGCATCGGCGAGGACTCGGCCGGCCAGCTCTGCGACCGCACCTCGCTCGCGCTCGCCGCGGCACTCGGCATCGAGCCGACGATGTTCCCCGGCGGCCACGTCGGCTTCGTCGATGACCCGAAGTCCTTCGTCACCCGGCTGCACGCGGTCCTTTACGAGAGCTGATCGGGCGGCGTCAGCTCGTACCGGTGATCAGGGCGAGGGCCACGGCCAGCAGCGCGATCACCGGAGCCGCCGCGGGGAGCAGGTGCAGGCTCACCGTGGCGGCGGCCGCGCCGAATGCCAGGGCGAAGAGCACGGCCACCAGCTCGGGAATGTGCGGCTGCCCGTCCTCGGGAGTGAGGAGGCGGGAGAACGAGCTGGTCAGCGCGCCGGTGATGAACGTCGTCGAGCCGATGAAGGTCCGCAGCCGATGAGTCACCGCGCTCTGGACGCCCATGGCGAGGGCGGCGGTCGCGATCAGCGGGAGGTGCGGGCCGGACAGGGCCCAGGCGATGGCCAGCGCGATCAGCAGGCCCAGCTCGGCGGCCAGGGCCAGCCTGATCCGGGCGGCCCAGCCGGTGGCCTCCCCGGTGAACCGGAACACGGCCACCAGGCCGCAGGCGAAGGCGATCAGCGCCACCAGCGAGCCCAGGGCCTCGGAGAGGCGGCCACGGCCGGCCGACACGCCGAGCAGGACCAGGTTGCCGGTCATGTTCGAGGTGAAGACCTGGCCCAGGGCGAGGAAGGTGAAGGCGTCCATGGAGCCCGAGGCCAGCGCCAGGCTCAGGATGGGCAGGCGGTTGGTGGCCGACATCCCCTCATGGTCGGCCGCCCGTGCGGCCTGCGGCGGGAGGCGCGCTGAGCACAGCTACAGGACGACGTGATGGGCGGGCGCGGCACGGCGGGGCGAGCAGGCTCGTTGGGCGGTTACGGGACGGCGGGGTGGGTGGGCGTGTTGGGTGGGTTCAGCCAGTCGGGGGTGCGCCACTGCTGGACGTTCGCGCGGGTGCACGGGCGCAGCGACAGCGAGGCCCCGTCGGGCTCGAGTTGCAGGCACAGGCCGCTGGCGACGTGCTGGACCTCCCAGTAATGCCACCGCTTGTACGCCGAGCGGTAGTTGAAGCGCCAGAGCTGACCGGCGGAGTCCGAGCAGGGCTCGCGGGACGGGCGCCGCCGGTCCGGTGGGCCGGTGGCGGTCAGGCAGCCGCCCATGATCGTGATCGCGTACGTCCCCTGGGCGCTCGGCCGGTAGCTGAACGCCTGGTTGACGCCGCCGTGGCAGGTCCACGTGATCAGGTCCGCGGCGCCCGTGGCGTCCAGGCACACGCCGTTCTCCGAGCTGGCCAGCGAGCTGCCGAGATCAGGCGGGCGGGTGGTGACCAGCCAGCGCTGGCCGGGCCGGTCGGCCGCGCAGGCCAGCAGGATCAGCGGGGTGCCTGGGTCGGCGATGCTCTGGTTGGGCTCGGCGCACAGGTTTCCCCTGGGGGAGGCGATAGTGATCGCATGGTCGCCGGTCAGCCGCCAGAGCTGGTCGTCGGAGCCGTCGCAGTCCGCCTCGGTGAGAAAGATCCCTTCAGTGACGCGCCGGGCCTCCGGGGTCAGGCAGCGTTCGCTCACGCGGTTGCGGATCCGGTGGAAGAACGCGCCGTCGCGCTTGGCCGGTTCGAGGTCCCAGCGCTGGGCCTCGGTGGGGACCGTGTTGATGGCCGAGCCGCCCAGTCTGGCGTGCGGGGGAGCGGTCGTGGAGGTGTTGACGACCAGGGGCTTGCCGGGTGCGTACAGGGAGAGGATCAGCACGTTCGAGCGCTTGAGCGAGTCGGGGATGTAGGTGTCGACGTACACCACATAGGCCAGGAAGGCCGCGGTCGCGAACACCACCGACACCACCGTGCTGATGACCAGCCTCTTGCGGCGGGCGGGCCGGGACGGCTGGGGATCGGCCAGCCTGCGGTAGGACCGCAGCCACTTGTCCACCGTGGCGTCCGGCACGTCGTGCACCAGGAGGAAGGCCCGGATGACCGGCTCGGCGCTCTTGACGTCGTTGAGCCAGCCGGTGCGCTGCTTGGTGACCTTCTCCAGGTCTGTCCGGTCGAAGGCGAGTTCCCGCCGGGCGGCCCGCGCCTGGAGCTCGGCGAGCTTGGGCGCGCGCGCCTCCCAGCGCAGGTCCTTGAGCAGCCGCTTGTACGTGGGCAGGTCGTGCGCGGTGAACGGATCGGTCGCGGTCGCCGAGCGGTTGGCCCAGCGTGACTGCAGGAGGCCGCCCAGCGGCGGGAGCGCGGCGGCCAGGCAGGCGAAGACGATCGCGGGCAGGATGTGCGCCGGGTTGAGCTGGGGCTGGCCGTCGGTGGCGAAGTTGACGTAGATGCCGGCCAGCACGGTGAAGACCGCGCTGAGCACGGCCACCGCGCCGATCACGAGGGCGAGCTCGCGTGGGGGATTGCGCATCTGCTCCGTCCGACACTGTGTGTCGGCCTATGGTAACGGAACGTACGCGGGTCTATCGGGCGACGGCCGTGCCTGTCAAAAATCGAATCAGTTGGCGGGTCAGAAGCCGGGGAAGATCCGGCGCAGGTCGTCCAAGGTGAGGCTGTCGCTCGTGAGGGTCACCACGCTCGGTGTGTGCTCGGGAGAGTGGCGGCCGGTGGTGAGACGCAGCCACCACTCGGCCGGCGCGTTGAGTACGGCGTCGGGCTGAGCCGGCTCGTCGGTGAGGCTGACCGCGTCACCCACGACGAGCCCGAAGGAGCGCTCGGGCGAGGTGGTCCGGATGGCCACGCCGACCTGGCGTCCGGCGAGGGCGTCGGCCTTGGCGATGAAGTGGATGAGCATGCCCACCTGGTCGAGCAGCAGCCCGGCCGCGGCGGGGGCCAGGGTCGCCGCCGGGTCGAAGGCGACCTCGACGTCCCACGAGTGATGAGCGAACTCGCTGAGCCGCAGCCCCGCCGCGGTCGCGACGTCCACGGGGACCGGCAGGAAGCCGAGGTTGATCCGCAGCTCCTCGCGCGTCTGCGCGTCGAGGCTCTCGTAGCGGCTGACCAGCGCCTCGTTGGCGGTCAGGAAGCCCTCGGCCCGCTCGGCCGGGGACATCGCGTCCCAGCGGGCCCAGACCGACTTGTTGAAGTCTCCGTCCGGGCCGGCGGTGCCGCTGAGCGTGGCCTCCAGGCCGGCCAGGTTGATCTCGGCGCCGCTGCCCAGGTGGCTGAGCACCTGCGACACGTCCCACTCCGACGCGCCGGACGGCCGGGTGAGGTCGTCGGCCGCGAGGCCGCGGACAAGCGTGGCCAGATGATCGTGGCCGCTGCGCAGCGCGTCGATGATCTGGTCGGCACGATCGGTCATGTTCGTCTCCAGAGCGGGGACGCGGAGATGTCTACGGTCCGCCGCGTTGCGAATTTTGTTGACGGGTCAAGGATATGTCCTGCGAGTGCTCCCCGCGGCGGCGAGTACCTGTCGGCGCCCCGGCCACCAGCGATCCGAAGGCGCCGACGAGGCTCATGCGGACGTGTCCCGGGGCTGGAAGGAGTCGAACACGGTCATTCCCGAGGCCGGGTCGAGATCGGTCTCCGTCACCTCGGTCAACCGTGCCATGGTCATGTAGAAGCCGATCACCAGGATAGCCTCGACGATCTCCCGCTCCGAGAAGTGTCGTCGAACCTCCGTGAACACGCTGTCCTCGACCCGGACGGCCTCGATCACCTGCTTCCCGAACGCGAGCAGCGCCCGCTCCGCGTCGTCGAAGACCTCGTCGTCGAGATTCGCGTGTTCGATGGCGTCGATCTGCGCTTGCGGAACGCCGACTCCCAGGGCGATCGGCACATGTTGCCGCCATTCGTAGGCGCCGCCCTCGATCCGCGCGACGAGCAGGATCAGCAGTTCGCGCCGCCGATGCCCGAGGTCGAGGCTGCTGAGGATGGCCGTGCCCAGCCGCACCTGCGGGAGCACACACGACTCCGCATGCGCCAGCATGCGGAAGATGTTGAGCTTGACCGGTAGGGCCGCGAGTACTTCGGCCGCGTCCCCGGTCGCGTCATCAGGATGGATGAGGGTCAATCTCGCCATCGATACCTCCGGCTGTGTCGCCGTTAGCTGGGTGGACAGGAGCGATCGTCAGGTGACCGAGCGCCTGAGAGTCTCACCCCAGCAACGGTCTCATCAACCGGGTTCCGCGACCTCCTGGAGCGGGAGGTGACACGCGGCCCAGTGCGGCGGGTCGTCACCGTACGGCTCCAGCGGCGGCACCACCTGGGCGCAGACGTCCTCAGCCTTCCAGCAGCGCGTACGGAACCGGCAGCCCGATGGCGGGTCGAGCGGAGAGGGCACCTCGCCCTGCAGCAGGATCCGCTCCCGCCGAGCCCCCACGGTGACGTCGAGGACCGGCGCCGCCGACATGAGCGCGGCGGTGTACGGATGGCGCGGCTGGTCGAACACCTGCTTCGTCGGCCCCGTCTCGACGATCTTGCCGAGGTACATGACCGAGACCCGGTCGGCGACATGGCGGACGACGGACAGGTCATGGGAGATGAACACGTACGACACGCCCAGCCGGGCCTGCAGGTCGGTGAGCAGGTTGAGCACCTGCGCCTGGACCGACAGGTCGAGCGCCGACACCGGTTCGTCGCACACGATGACGTCCGGTTCGAGGGCGAGCGCGCGGGCGATCCCCAGGCGCTGACGCTGACCGCCGGAGAACTCCTGCGGGTAGCGGCGGGCGTCGCTCGCCCGCAGCCCGACCATCTCCAGGAGTTCGGCCACCCGCTTCCCGCGCTCCTTCACCGGCACCAGGTCACGGTGCGTCCGCCATGGCTCGCCGACGATGTCCTCGGCGCACAGCCGGGCGTTCAGTGACGCGAACGGGTCCTGGAACACCATCTGCACCCGGCGCCGCCACTTCAGCAGCTCCTTGCCGCGCAGCGCGAACGGGTCCGTCCCCTCGAACCTGACGTGGCCCTGGTCCGGGCGCTCCAGCATGAGCAGCACCCGGGCGAGCGTCGACTTGCCGCAGCCGGACTCCCCGACCAGGCCCAGCGTCTCGCCGCGGGCCAGCCGCAGGTCGACCCCGTCCAGCGCGCGCAGCCGGTTGCTGCCCGAGGCACCGCGGGCCACGTGGAAGGTCTTGCTCACCCCTGCCACGTCCAGCAGGGGCGCCTCCACAGCGGATGTGTCAGTCATCGGTCAGCTCCTTCCAGTGATGACACGCGGACAGACGACCGGGTCCGGCCTCGACGAGGACGGGACGCTCCGCCGCGCACACGTCGCTCGCCATCGGGCAGCGCGCGCGGAAGGCGCAGCCCGAGGGCACCGAGTGCAGGTCGGGCGGGCTGCCCGGAATGGACTTCAGGGTGACGCCGCGCGCCACCTCGGCGGGCACCGAGTCGAGCAGCCCGCGCGTGTACGGGTGGCGCGGCCGGGCGAACACGTCCGCCACCCGCCCGGTCTCGACGATGTTTCCCGCGTACATGACGGCCACGTGGTCGGCCTGCTCGGCCACCACCGCGAGGTCGTGGGTGATCAGGATCAGCGCCGTCTGCTGCTCGGTGCGCAGCTCGCGCAGCAGCTCCATGATCTGGGCCTGCACCGTGACGTCGAGGGCGGTGGTGGGTTCGTCGGCGAGCAGCACCTTGGGGTGCAGGGCCATCGCCAGCGCGATGAGCAGCCGCTGACGCATGCCGCCGGAGAACTGGTGCGGATAGGCGCTCACCCGGGCGCCGGCCTCGGGGATGCCGACCCGTTCCATCAGCTCGACAGCCCGCTCGCGCGCCGCGCGGCGCGAAAGCCGCTCGTGGATCCTGAACGGCTCGGCCAGCTGGGCGCCGACCGTCTGTACGGGGTTCAGCGCGGTGAGCGCGTCCTGGAACACGATGGACAGGCCGGGCCCGGCCAGCCGCCTGCGCTGCGCCGGCGGCAGGGTGAGGATGTCCGTGCCGTCCAGGCGTACGGCGCCGCCCGCCACATGCGCCACCGGGTCGAGCAGGCCGACGATGGCCTGCGCCGTCATGCTCTTGCCGCAGCCCGACTCGCCCAGGAGCGCCAGTGTCTCACCGGAGCGGACGGAGAAGCTGACCTCGCGTACGGCGCGTACCGTCCCGGAAGGGGTGCGGATGTCGACCGCCAGCCGATCCACCTCCAGCACCGGGCGCCCGGCCTCCGTGCTGTTCGACTCGCTCACGCGCGCACCTCCTTGTTCTCAGGGCGGGAGTTCTTGCGGCGAGAGCGGGGCAGGGTGAGCCGCCACCGCTGGCCGGGGTCCATGGCCAGGCGCGCCCAGGACGCGAGGACGGTCGCCGAGACGGTCGTCACCACGATGGCGACTCCGGGGAAGACGGCGATCCACCAGGCGCTCTGCAGTACCTGCCGCCCTTGGGCGACCATCAGGCCCCAGCTCATGTCCGGCGGCTGGATGCCGATGCCCAAGAAGCTCAGCGACGATTCGGTCAGCATCACGAAACAGAAGTCCAGGGTCGCGACGGTGAACAGGGTGGGCAGCACGGTCGGTGCCACGTGCCTGCCGATGATCGCCCAGCTCTTGGTGCCGAACGTCCGCGCCGCGTCCACGAACAACCGGCTCTGCAGCTCGGCCGACTCCGCCCGCGCGGCCCGCAGGTAGACCGGGATGCGGGCGATGGCCAGGACCAGGACGATGTTCCCGGCGCTGGGGGAGAAGACGTACAGCACGACCACGGCCAGCAGCAGCGAGGGGAAGCTGAGGATGACGTCGGCCACGCGCATGGAGACGTTCTCCCGCCAGCCTCGGTGGTAGCCCGCCCACATGCCCCAGACCGACCCGACGACCAGGGAGATCGCCACGGCCGGGATGGCGACGGAGAGCGTCGTACGGCTGGCCACGATGAGCCGGGCGAGCAGGCTGCGGCCGAGCGAGTCGCTGCCGAGCACGAACGCGAAGCCGTCGTCGAGGCTGAACGGCGGCCGGTTGACCGCCCGCAGGTTCTGCTTCACGGCCAGGTCGCCGAGCAGGATCGGCCCCACGACGGCGCCGACGATCACGATCACCAGGATCACCACCGCCAGGCAGGCGAACCGGTCCCGCAGCAGCAGCCGCCACCAGGTGATCCGCCGAGCGGCGGGAGGAGCCTCCACGAGGCTGGTCATGCCGTCACCCCCTGACGGACTCGGGAGTCCAGGAGCGCGTAACAGGCGTCGATGACGATGTTCAGCGCGAAGATGGTGATCGCGGTCACCAGGACCGCGGCCTGCAGCACCGCGAAGTCGCGCTGCAGGATCGAGGTGATCATCAGCTTGCCGATGCCCGGCCAGCCGAAGATGGTCTCGACGACCACGGCCCCGTTGACCAGCCCGACCGCCAGGTCACCGGCCACGGTGAGCGCGGGCGGCGCGGCGTTGCGCAGCGCGTGGCCGAAGACCACCCGCAGCTCGCTCGCGCCCTTGCTCCGGGCCACCTTGATGTACGGCGCCGACAGCGCCGTGACCATCGCCCCGCGCACCACCTGCACCAGCACGCCGAACGGCCGGATCAGCAGGGTGAGCACCGGCAGCACCCACGCCGCCGCGCCCTCGGTGCCCGAGGTGGGCAGCCAGCCGAGCGCCACGGAGAAGACCAGGACGCCCATGATGGCGAACCAGAAATCCGGCATGCTGGCCGCGGTCGTCGAGGTGAAGCTGGCGACCCGGTCGGCCAGGGAGTTCGGGCGGTAGGCCGCCCAGCTCCCGACGACGACCGCGCCGAGGATCGCCAGGACCATCGTGGCGCCCGCCAGCTGCAGCGTCGCGGGGAACGCCCGCAGCACCGCGTTGGCGGCGGGTTCGGCGGTCCGCAGCGACTCGCCGAAGTCCAGCCGGACCACCTGAGCCAGGTAGTCACCGAACTGGACGAGCAACGGCTGGTCGAACCCGTGCCGGGCGGCGAACTCCGCCCGCATCTCAGCGGTGGCGCTGAGCGGCAGGTAGAGGTTCGCCGGGTCGCCGGTCAGGCGGGCCAGGTAGAACACGCCGAGAACCACCACGACCAGCGGTATCGCACTGGAGGTGACGCGACGCCGCAGGAAGGTCAGCACACCTGCTCCTTTCAGCCGGCCGGGTGCAGCTCGGCGAGGCGCATCTCGTCGTTCGTGGCGGCGTTGGGCTTGTAGGTGACCTTCTTCGACAGGGCGAGGATGCCGGTCATGTGCGCCAGGACGGCGTCGCGTACGACGTCCTTGTTCTGGAACTCCAATGCCTTGGCGAACGCCGTCTGGCGCTCCTCGCCCGAGGCCTGCTCACCGGCGCTGATCAGGTCGTCCAGTTCGGGGGTGCCGAAGCTGCTCTGCGCGCCCTTGCTGCCGTAGATCTGGCCCATGGTGAAGGCCGCGTCACCGGCCTGGTTGCCGTGCTGGGCCTGCAGCAGGGTGGGGCCGGCATCCTTGGGGAAGGGGCGCAGCAGGTACTCCAGCCAGGCGTTCACGTCGAGCATCTGGATCTTCACCGAGAGCCCGGCCTCGGTGAGCGAGTTCTGCACGACCTCCATCGCCTCGGCGGCCTTGGGGTAGATCCCGTTCCGGCCGATGATCGTGATGGGGGTGTCCGTGGCGACCCCGGCCGCCTTGGCTTCCGCGATCAGCTTCTTGGCCTGGGCCATGTCGTACGGCCAGGGCTGGATGGCCGAGCTGTGACCGGTCACGCCTTCGGGGACGAGCTGGCCCGCCGGCTTGCCGAGCCCGGCGAAGACCGAGGCGACGAGCCCGTCCTTGTCGATGGCGTAGTTGATCGCCTGGCGCACGCGAACGTCGTTGAGCGGCGGCTTGGCGGCGTCGATGCGCAGGTAGGAGGTCTCGTTGTTGGGGAACTGCACGGCCGAGTCGCCGGCGCCGTCCTCGGGGGCGAGCCCGACGGCGATGTCCGCCTCATCGCTCTTGATCATGGCCGCGCGGATGCTGCCCTCACCACGCCAGACGTACTCGGCCGCGGCGAAGTCCGGCGCCTTGCCCCAGTATCCGGCGAACCGCTCCAGGCGCAGGCTGCGGCCGGCGTCCCACTTGGCGATCTTGTACGGGCCGGTGCCGACGGGCTCCCGGACCTTGCCGGTGGCGTTCGTGGTGGTCGGCACGATCTCGACGAAGGACAACCGCAGCGGGAGGATCGGGTCCGGCTTGGCCGTCTTCACCTTGAGGGTCACGTCGTCCGCGGCCGTCACCGTGAGCTTGATGCCGCCGAAGACGTACCCGTTGACGTTGCAGTCGACCTTGGAGCCGAGCGTGCGCTCGATGGAGAAGGCGGCCGCCTTGGCGTCGAACGCGGTGCCGTCGTGGAACTTCACGCCCTTGCGCAGGGTGAAGGTCCACTCGGTGGGCGAGTCCTGCTTCCACTCCGTGGACAGCGCCGGCTGGAGCTGACCGGAGCTCGGGTCACGCTCCGTCAGCGCCTCGGTGATGTTGGCCCGGGTGACGCGCCCGGTCGCGGTGAGGGAGGCGTCGCACGGCTCCAGCGTGGGCGGCTCCTCGGGCAGCACGATGCGGACGGTGCTCGCCGCCGCGCCGCCGCCGGCCGACGGCTCCGGGCCGCTGTTCGCGACCGAGCAGGCGCCGGCTGACAGCAGGGTGCCCAGCGCCAAGAGGGCAGAGGCCGCCTGACGGCGGCTTGGGGGGTTGATCATAATTCCTCCGAAATCGCCTGCTCCTGGTGCCGGGGCAGGCCACGTGCTATGCGACAGATGCCGCGCTGAGGGCGGAAAGGCCGCGGTCGATGATGCGGGCGAGCTGCTCGCGGTGCTCCGGGGTGACCTGCGCCAGTGGCGAGCGGACGGGCCCGGCGGAGCGGCCGCGGATGTCCAGGCCGGCCTTGACGAGAGAGACGGCGTAGCCGGGCGTCGTGTTGCGCAGTGCGGCGAGAGGGGCGTAGAACTCGCGCAGCAGGAGGTCCTGAGTCGCGTCGTCGCCCTTCTCGAAAGCGTGGAAGAACGCGACGGCGACCTCCGGGAGGAAGGCCAGCACCGCCGAGGAGTAGGCGCGGGCGCCGAGGCCGACGTAGGAGCGGGCGAAGATCTCGGCCGTCGGCATGCCGTTCAGCAGGGGCAGCCGTCCGCCGGTGGCGGTCTGGATGAGCTGGAGCAGTTCCATGTCGCCGTGCCCGTCCTTCAGCGCGACGATGTTGTCCACCTCGGCGAGCTCGGCCACCGCCTCGGGGGAGAACAGCGCCGTACCGCGCTGGTAGAGGATCACGTCCAGATCCGTGGCGGCGGCCACCTCCCGGTAGTGCGCCACGAGCCCGGCCGGCGGGCCGACCTGCAGGTACGGCGGCAGCGCCAGCAAGGCGTCGGCCCCGGCGGCCTGCGCGGCGCGGGCGAACTCGGCGGCCGTCCGCGTGCCGCCGCCGACCCCGGCGAGCACCGGGACCGTTCCCGCGACGTGCTCCACGGCGGCCTTGACCACCGCCTGGTGCTCCGTGGCCGTCAACGACGCCATCTCCCCGGTCCCGCAGGCGACGAAGATCGCGCTGGGCCGCGCGGCGAGCACGTCCGTGAGATGAGCCTTGAGCCCGGACAGATCCACGTCCCCCGACTCCGTGAACGGTGTGACGGGGAAGGCGAGCAAGCCTGAGAGGGAAGCGGCGACTCGCGTGACTGCGGGGGACATCAACAGCAACCTCTTGTCTACATATGGAGACAGCATCTATATTTGTAGCCGAGACATTAAGTGGGTGTTTCACCAAACGTCAAGAGGTGGTCGATGACGCAATACGCCCCGGACTCGTTACCTCAATCCGCCGAGACCGGGGGAGGTGTCCGCAGCGTCAAATCGGCCGAGCGGACCATCGCGGTGCTCGAACACCTCAGCTCCGCCTCGAAGACGTGCTCACTGCGCGAGCTGACCACCGCGCTGGGTCTGCCGCGGGCCAGCGGCTACGCGCTGCTCACCACGCTGGTGAGCACGGGCTGGGTGGAGACCGACGGCGCCGGTCGCTACCGGCTCGGCATCCGCGCGCTGCGGGCCGGGATGTCGTACGTCGAGCGGGACGACGTCGTCCAGCGGGCCCGTCCGGTGATGAACGAGCTCAACGACGAACTCGGCGAGACCGTCCACCTGGCCCGCCTCGACGGCATTGAGATCGTGTATCTGGCCACCAACATCTCCCGGCACTCCCTGGCCGTCGTCACCCGTCCCGGCCGGCGCCTGCCGTGCTGGGCCACCGGCCTCGGCAAGGCGATCCTCGCCGGGCGTCCCTGGGCGGAGGTCGACGAACTCCTGCCGGAGACCCTGGAGCCGCGCACCGTCCACACCTTCACCGACCGGGTGGCACTGCGCGCCGAACTCGAGGAGATCCGGCGCCGTGGCCACGCCGTCGACGAGCAGGAATCGACCCTCGGGCTGCGTTGCTTCGCCGTCACCCTGGACTTCGGACCCGTGCCGAGCGAGGCGCTCAGCTGCTCCATCCCCCTCGTCCGCCTCGATCCCGACCGCGAGGAGGCGATCGTGGCGGCACTGCTCCGGGCGCGGGCCCGCATCATCCGCTGAAGGGATGCCGCCCTAATCCACCGCACGGAGTACGGCGACGCCCGAAGGCGGCAGGGTGACAGTCCCGACGCCCTCGTCCGAGGGTTCCAGGACGTCGGTCCACTCGCCGTCGAGGGTGATGTCGTGCTTGTCGCCGGTGTGGTTCAGCAGGATCAGGAAGCGGCGCCCGGCTCCGGCGCGGACGCTCGCCTGGACCCCGGCAGGCAGCCCCTGGACGACGGGCGTCACTCCCGCTTCGGCGAGCGCCCGGCCGAGGACCGCCCGCATGGTGACCGCGTCGAGCCGGGTCGAGAGGTAGCGGGCGATCCCCGCGCCGAACTCGTGCCTGGTCACGGCCGGGCGCCCGGCCCAGTCGGCGGAGTCGAAGACGAGCTCGGGCTCGGCGCCGGCCAGATGCAGGTCCTCTCGCCACAGGTCGGCGACCCCTTCGAGGTGCGAAAGCACTCCGTGACCGCGGATGGGAAACCGCTCGTGCTTGGCCGCCGGGCAGAACTCCTCGACCCGGACCCCGAGGACCTCGCGCAGCGGCGCGGGGTAGCCGCCCAGGTGGACCCGGTCATGCTCGTCCACGATCCCGCTGAAGAAGGAGACGGCCAGCGCGCCGCCGCCGGACACGTACGCCGAGACGCGTTGTGCGTCCGCGCTCGACAGGAGGTACAGGTTCGGCACGACGACGAGCGCGTAACCGGTCAGCTCGGCCGAGGGCGGCACGACGTCCACGCCGACCCCGAGGTCGAACAGCGGGCCGTAATGGTCCAGCAGGCGCTCCTCCTGCCGCACACCGTCGGAGGGGTGGGAGTCGAGTTCGAGCGCCCACCAGCTGTTCCAGTCGAGCAGGATCGCCACCTGGTTGCGGACCCGCGTGCCGGGCAGGTCGGGCACCGAGGCCAGTTCCCGGCCGAGCGCCGCGATCTCGCGGAAGACCCTGCTGTCGGCCCCCGCGTGCGGCACCATGCCCGAGTGGAACTTCTCGGCGCCGCCGCGTGACTGCCGCCACTGGAAGTACAGGATCGCGTCGGCGCCCTGCGCGACGGCCTGCCAGCTCCACAGCCGCATCTGGCCGGGCTGCTTGATCGCGTTCCTGCCCCGCCAGTTGACCGCGCTCGGCGCCTGCTCCATCAGGATCCACGGCTGCCCGCCCCCGGCGCCGCGCATCGTGTCGTACACCAGGCCAGGGGCCAGATGCGGCCGCTCGTCGTGGGGGTCGGGATAGGAGTCGACCGCCACGACGTCCAGCCGCGGCGCCCAGTCGAAGACGTCCACGGCCTTCAGGCCGCCCAGGAAGTTCGTGGTGATCGGCACCTCGGGAGTGACCCGCCGCAGGATGCCCGCCTCCAGGTCGAAGCAGTCGCGCAGCGCCTCGTTGGCGAAGCGCGTGTAGTCGAGCTGCTGGGCCGGATTGGGGTACGTCGGAGCCGCGCGGGGTGGCTGGACGTGGTCGAAGGAGGCGTACCGCTGCGACCAGAAGTCCGTTGACCAGGCGTCGTTCAGCGCCTCCAGGTCGTCGCCGTAGCGCTCGCGCAGCCAGCGGCGGAAATCGGCCGCCGACACCTCGCAGTAGCAGGCGGCGATGTGGCAGCCGTACTCGTTGCCGACGTGCCACAGCCCGAGAGCCGGATGGTCGCGGTAGTGCGTGGCCAGCCGCTCCACCAGGAGCGCCGCCCGTTCCCGGTAGACCGGGCTGGACGGACAGAAGTGCTGCCGCCCGCCGGGGCCCAGCACGGTCCCGTCCGCGGTGACCGGCAGGATCTCCGGGTGCTCGTGGACGAGCCAGGGCGGCGGGGACGCCGTCATGGTGGCGAGGTCGGCGGTGATCCCGTGCGCGTGCAGGTCATCCAGGACCTGGTCGAACAGGGAGAAGTCGTACGCGCCGCGCGCTGGCTCCACGCGCGCCCAGCCGAACACCCCGACGGTGACGAGGTTGACCCGGGCCTCGGCCATGAGGCGCAGGTCCTCCGCCCTGGTCTCGGCCGGCCACTGCTCGGGGTTGTAGTCGCCGCCGAAGGCCACGCCGCCGAGCCGGCGCCAGAACCGGTCGCCCGGGGACGGGGCGCCGGTGGTCCCGGAGCCCGGCCTGACATCGTGAGGTACGGCGTTCATCGTCGGCGCGGCGGCCTCGGCGGGCGAGGACCGCCGCTCCTCCCTTCTTCGGCGGGGCGTGCTGCGGCGGGTGGGACGTTCTTCGGCGGGGACGTTTCTTCGCTGTGGGCGTGCTGCGGTTGGTGGGACTTTCGTCGGTGTGGGGCGTGCTGGGGTTGGTCGGATCAGCCGGTCGGCGGCGGTGCGCCGGTGCTCTCCCTGACGATCAGCTGAGGGGCGACGAAGGCGGTGGCGGCGGGAGCCGTACCGGTCTCGATCTGGTCGATCATGAGCGACACGATCCGCTCGGCCACCACGTCGAAGTCCTGCCGGACAGTGGTGAGCGAGGGGGACAGGTAGGCCGACTCCTCGATGTCGTCGAAACCGACGATGCTCACATCCTCAGGGATGCGACGTCCCGCCTGGATCATCGCGCGCATCACGCCGAGGGCCATCTGGTCGTTGGCGGCGAAGACGGCCGTCACGCCGGGCCGCCGGGCCAGGACGCGGCCGGCCTCGTAGCCGCTGGCCGCGCTCCAGTCGCCGAACAGCATCTGGGGCACCGCCGCGTCCGCTTCCTTGAGCGTCGCGTGCCAGGACTCCGCCCGGCGTCGCGCGGCATAGGAGTCCTCGGGCCCGGCGACGTGCCAGACCGTCTCGTGACCGAGGCCGAGCAGGTGACGGGTGACGAGCCGGGCGCCGAGGGCCTGGTCGGTGTCGACCATCGGGTGGCGGAGGCTGACGTCGCCGTCGGCCATCACGACCGGCACGTCCGGCGGCAGGCGCAGCGCCGGGGTGTCGAGGATCTGCGCCTCGATGACCACGATGCCGTCGACGGCCTGCACCGTCAGCTGGTCGAACGCCTCGTGCACGGCCCGCTCGGTCTGCGACTCGACGGCGATCATGTTCACGGTGTAGCCGGCGCGCTGCGCCGCTTTGGTGACGGCGTCGACCGTACGGGCGTTGCCGAAGCTGCCGAGCCCGAAGCTGATCAGGCCCAGGGTGCGGAACTGGCCGGTGACCAGGGCGCGGGCGGCGGTGTTTGGCCGGTAGCCGAGGACGCGCATGGCCGACAGGACACGCTGGCGGGTCTCTTCCTCCACGTTGCTGCGGTTGTTGACCACCCGGGAGACTGTCTGACTGGAGACTCCGGCCATCGCGGCGACGTCGGCCATGGACGGCCGCCTGGGCGAGCGCCGTGCCGCCACGCTTTTCTGGGTCGCCCCGTCCACTGGCACCTCTGGTCATCCGATGGGCTTGCTGTCGTGCAAACTCTCGCACGATGTTTACGTGAACATGACCCATCCGTCAATAGGCCGCTGCCCTAGCCGACATGTAGTCACAAACGGTGATAAATCAGGCATTTGTGTTAACTTTGGGTTACCTATTGACATGTTCTTGCGGCGAATGGAGACTACGGGACATCTTCGCCATGTTCACGTAAACACGGAGTCTCGCGATCACAGCACCGAGCGCTCCACGGTGGCGCAGGTAATGGGGCGGTCCATGGATCGCCATGCCCCGACAAGGAGAGTTCAGTGCCAGTCTTCGTGGCAGCGCGAACATCCCACGGTAGGAGTACGGGATGACCGCGCCCGCCGGTCCAGCCGGGCCGGTGACCGCGCCCGGCGGTCTCGCCCGGCCGGTCCTGCGCCTGCGCGTCGCCGGCTACGCCTTCTTCCTGCCGTTCTTCGTGGTCTTCCTGGTCGCGGTGGTCGCGCCGCTGGCGTACGCGATCTATCTCAGCTTCTTCCAGGAACGCATGATCGGCGGCACGGTCTTCGCCGGCGTGGCCAACTACACCCGCGCCATCGGCGACGCGCTGTTCGGCGCCGGCCTGCTCCGCGTCGCGCTCTTCCTGGTCGTGCAGGTGCCCGTCATGCTGCTCATCGCCCTGGGCTGCGCGCTGGCCATCGACAGCGGTCGGCTGCGCTGGCCGTCGTTGTTCCGCATCACGATCTTCATGCCGTACGCGGTGCCGGCCGTGGTGTCGGCCCTCATGTGGGGCTACATGTACGGGGACCAGTTCGGCCTGATCGGCCAGATCGGCAAGGCCCTCGACGTCGCGGTCCCCGACCTGCTCTCGCGCTCCTGGATGCTCTCCTCCATCGGCAACATGGTGACCTGGGAGTTCGTCGGCTACAACATGATCATCCTGTACGCCGCGCTGCGGTCCGTACCGACCGAGCTCTATGAGGCGGCCGAGATGGACGGAGCGGGCGCCATCCGCATCGCCTGGAGCATCAAGCTGCCCGCCCTGCGTCCCGCGCTGCTCGTGGCGACGATCTTCTCGATCATCGGCAGCTTCCAGCTCTTCAACGAGCCGAACATCCTCCAGAAGCTCTCGCCCGCGGTGATCGGGACGAGCTACACGCCCAACATGTACGCCTACAACCTCGCCTTCAACGGCCAGCAGATCAACTACTCGGCCACTGTCGCCGTGCTGCTCGGCGTCGTCACCATCGTCGTGGCGTACGCGGTGCAGATCATCACGGCGAGAAGGGAGAAGACGCTGTGACGGCCGTCGCCGAGGCGAACCGCACCACGGGCGGGCAGGCCGCGCACCACTCCACCAAGGCGCGGCGCCGGGGGAAGAGTCCTGCCCTCACGGTGATCATGCTGGTGATGTTCGCGTACGCGGTGCTGCCGCTGTTCTGGCTGCTGGCCAACGCCAGCAAGAACGGCGGGGACCTGTTCTCGACCTTCGGGCTCTGGTTCGGCGGGGACTTCCACCTGTTCGCCAACATCGGCGAGACCCTGAGCTACAACAACGGCATCTTCGTGCGCTGGTTCGGCAACACCGTGCTCTACTCCGTGGTGGGCGCGGGCGGTGCCGCCCTGCTGGCCACCCTCGGCGGTTACGCGCTGGCGAAATACGAGTTCCCGGGCCGCAAGCTGCTGTTCGCGGTGGTGCTGGGCGGCATCTCCATTCCGGGCACGGCCCTCGCGGTGCCGACGTACCTGCTGTTCAGCCAGGTCGGGATCGTCGACACCCCGTGGGCGGTGCTCATCCCGGCGCTGTGCAGCCCGTTCGGCCTCTACCTGATGCGGGTCTACGCGGCCGACGCGGTGCCCGACTCGATCCTGGAGTCGGCCCGTATCGACGGGGCGGGCGAGTTCAGGATCTTCCGCACCATCGCGCTGCGGCTGCTCGCCCCGGGCTTCGTCACGGTCCTGCTCTTCGCGCTGGTCGCGACGTGGAACAACTACTTCCTGCCGCTGATCGTGCTGAACTCGCCGGACTGGTTCCCGCTCACGGTCGGCCTCAACCAGTGGAACGCCCAGGCCAACAGCGGCACCTCCGGTGCCGGTGACGCCACCTACACGCTCATCCTGACCGGCAGCCTGCTGTCGATCGTGCCGTTGATCATCGCTTTCCTGGGGCTCCAGCGGTTCTGGCAGTCGGGCCTCGCTACCGGAAGCGTCAAGCAGTGAATCCCGACAAACCCCCCGTGGATAAGGAAACGCTATGAAAACCCTTCCATCACGGCGCGGTGTGATCCCTGCCGGGATCGCCGCGGCCCTGTCTCTGGCCCTCGCCGCGTGCGGCGGCGGCTCCGGTGGGAGTGCCGCCGCCCCGTCCGCCGCCGCCCCCAGTGCTACGGCGGCTGTGCAGGACGCGCTGTCCAAGCCCGCCGAGCTGACGTTCTGGACGTGGGTCACGGGGATCGAGAAGACCGTCGCCCGCTTCACCACGAAATATCCGAACATCAAGGTCAACGTGGTGAACGCGGGTCAGTCCGCCGACCAGTACACCAAGCTGCAGACCGCGATCAAGGCCGGATCCGGCGCGCCCGACGTGGCGCAGATCGAATACTTCGCCCTGCCGCAGTTCGCCCTCGCCAAGCAGGTCGTCAACCTGGCCGACTATGGCGCCGCCTCGCTGAAGGACAAGTTCGCCGACTCGGCGTGGGGCCAGGTGGCGATCAACGGCGGCGTCTACGGCGTCCCGCAGGACACCGGCCCCATGGCGATGTTCTACCGCAAGGACATCTTCGACAAGCTGAAGATCAAGCCGCCGGCCACGTGGGCGGAGTTCGTCGACGCGGCCAAGAAGATCAAGGCCGCCGACTCCGGCTCGTTCATCACCTCCATCGACCCCGGTGACGCCGGCGGGGTGGACAGCCTGATCTGGCAGGCGGGCGGCGCGCCGTTCAAGACCTCGGGCGAGACCTCGGTCAGCGTCAAGCTCGACTCCGACCCGGGCGTCAAGCAGTGGGTCGGCACGATGAGCACCCTGCTCGGCGAGAAGCTGGTCGACCCGCAGCCCGGCTGGACCGACGAGTGGTGGAAGGGCATGGGCTCGGGCAAGTACGCCGTCTGGCTGACCGGCGCCTGGGCGCCGAACGGCATCATCAACTCCATCCCCAAGACGAAGGGCAAGTGGGCGGTCGCCCCGATGCCGCAGTACGACGCGGCCAAGCCGATGAACGCCGAGAACGGCGGCTCCTCGGTGGCGGTCATCCCGCAGAGCAAGAACATCCCGGCCGCCGTCGCCTTCGCGCAGTGGCTCAACTCCGACCCGGAGGCCGTCAAGTCGCTGAACACCGAGGCCGGGCTGTTCCCCGCCACGAAGGTGCTGCTCGACGACCCTGCCTTCCGTGACGCGCCGCAGGAGTTCTTCGGCGGCCAGAAGATCAACCAGGTCCTGAGCGACGCCTCGGCCGCCGTCCGCCCCGACTGGCAGTACCTCCCGTTCCAGGTGTACGCCAACAGCATCTTCAAGGACACCGTGGGCCAGGCCATCGACAGCGGCGGTGACCTGTCCGCCGCGCTGAAGACCTGGCAGGACCGCATCTCCGCCTTCGGCACCGAGCAGGGCTTCACCCTCACCAACGGCGGCTGACCCCCCGGCACGACCTCGACCTCGACCACGACCGGCGGCCCGGTGGAACGCACTCCACCGGGCCGTCACCGCTGGCACCTTTAGCCCGAGGCGAGATCGCGGCGGCGCAGACCGTACAGACCGAGGATCGTCAGCGCCGCGGCGAGCACGGTCAGCACCACCGTGGCCACCGGGGCGAAGGACCCCAGCGGGTGCCAGGGAAGGTGGGACAGCACCGACGTGTTCACCAGCCACCCCGGCAGGTTCATGTAGGACCCCAGTACCTGCATGAACCCGCTGTAGACGAGCACCGCCCAGGCCGCGTTCACGGCCCGTGGGGCGAGCCCGAGCAGCGCGGCGGGCACGGCGAGCAGCACCAGCACCTCGGGGGCGCGTATGAGGCTCGCCCAGGTGACCTCTCCCACGAGGCCGGGCTCGCCGGTCGACAGGGCGGCGCCGATGCCGAGCGCGGCGCCGTACACCACCGGCAGGACGACCGCGGCGAGCGCGGTGACCAGCAGGGACGACCAGTACCACGTCGATCTGCCGGTCGGCCCGGCCAGCACGGGAGCGATCCGCCCGCGCAACTCCTCCGACCGGAGCCGGAGGACCGACAGGACCACGAACACGCCGGTGTAGAGGGACCCGGTGAACACCATGAGGCTGATCCAGGCCCGCCCGAAGTCCGCACCGGAGAAGATGGGGAGGTCGGTTTCCGCCATTCCGCCGGTCATGGCGCCCAGGACGAGGCCGACGGCGAGGAACGCGGCTCCCCACGCGAGGATGCCCGCCTGCTGGAGCCGCAGCGCGAGCGTGAACGGCGAGCGCAGCCACGAAGGCGCCGACGCCCGGCCGGGACGCGGGGCCATCAAGGAGGCGCCGAGATCTCTGCGGCTCGCCAGCGAGTAGGCGCCCGCGACCAGCAGCCCGGCGAGCAGAACCGAGAGGCCGAGCGGCCACCAGCGCTCGTCGGCCAGCACCCGGGTCTGCTGTGACCAGCCGATCGGCGACAGCCAGAACAGCGGGCCGCCCTCCGGGCTCTGCAGCGCCCCCGCGCCGCGCAGCAGCCACGCGGTGAAGAGCACGATGCCCGCCAGCCCGTTGGCGCCTCGGGGATGCTCGGTGACCTGGGCAGTCACCGCGGTGACCCCGGCGAACAGCAGCCCGGTCGCGGCGAGGGAGGCACCGAACAGCAGGGCGCTGCCGGCGGGGAACCCGATGCCGATCGTCGCGGCGGTGGTGAGGGCCGCGAGTGCGACATTGCTGATCACGGCGACGACCAGCGCCCCGGTGAGCTGGGCGTGCCGGCCCACGACGGCCGCCCGGATGAGCTCGGCCCGGCCCGTCTGCTCCTCCGCCCGGGTGTGCCGGGTCATGAGCATCATGTTCATGATCGCGGCGGCCAGCAGGAACTCGACCCAGTAGGCGGCGAGGAAGTAGCTCTGCGTGGTGACCTCGCCGAACAGGGGCCCGCCGAGCACCCTCATGAAGGAGACGCGGATCATCTGCGACGCTTCGGCCAGGGCCTGGGGCGTCGGGACGACCGCGCTGACGGCGGCGTAGTAGAAGCGTGGGACGAGGGCCGTGATGGCGACCAGCCAGATGGTGAGCTTGATCCGGTCGCGGCGCAGCGCCAGCCGTACCATCGCGCCGGTGCCGGTCAGGTGGCTGCTCGCCGCGCTCGATCCGGTACGGCCGCGCGCCCGCGTAACCGTGGTGGTCATGCCGCCTCCTTGTGCGCGTAGTGCCGGAGCATGAGCTCCTCGAGCGTCGGCGGGTGGCTGACCAGCGAGCGGATGCCGAACTTGGTGAGGTGCTGGACGGCGGCGTCGAGGTGTTCGGAGTCCACGCTGAACCGTAGGCTTCCGCCCTCGAGCTTCGCGTTGTGGATGCCGGGCACCTGGTTGAGGCCGGTTACCGGGGTGGCGGTCTCGGCCACGATCGTGGTCCGGGTCAGATGCCGCATCTGCGCCAGCGTCCCCGACTCCACCGCCTTTCCGTCGCGGATGATGGTGATCCGGTCGGCGAGGGTTTCGACCTGGGCGAGGATGTGACTGGACAGCAGGATGGTCCGGCCGGCGGCTTTGGCCTCGGCGACGACCTGCTGGAAGACCGCCTCCATCAGCGGGTCCAGCCCGCTCGTGGGCTCGTCGAGGATCAGCAGCTCCACGTCGGCGGCGAGGGCGGCGACGAGGGCGACCTTCTGGCGGTTGCCCTTGGAGTAGGTCCGGGTCTTCTTCTTCGGATCGAGCTCGAACCGCTCGATCAACCCGTTCCGCCGCTCGTTGTCGAGCCCGCCACGCAGCCGGCCGAGCACGTCGATGGCCTCGCCTCCGGTGAGGTTGGGCCACAGCTCCACATCGCCCGGCACGTACGCCAGCCGCCGGTGTAACGCGACGGCGTCGGCCCAGGGGTCGCCGCCCAGCAGCCTGGCGCTGCCGGAGGTGGCTCGGATCAGGCCCAGCAGGACGCGGATGGTGGTGCTCTTTCCCGCCCCGTTCGGGCCGAGAAAGCCATGCACCTCTCCGGTACCCACGGTGAGGTCGAGCCCGTCGAGGGCCCGTGTCGGCCCGTACGCCTTGACGAGCCCGGAAATGGCGATAGCAGGGGTCATGGGTTTCTCCGAATTGCGGGTCTCGTTGAGCAGACGGCTCGATTACTTGAGCGAGCCGGTGACGCGCGCGTCGAATTCGCGGTCCGGGAGGGATCTGTTGAGCTCCAGGAAAGCTTCGGCCTGCCAGCCCACGACGTAGCGGGTTTCCGGCCGGGCCGACTCGACGGCCTGCCGGATCGTCGTCGCGACCACTCCCGGGTCCGAGGCTGGGCTGTCCACGCCTGGCTGCGGCTCGGCCGCCTGTGCCATGGCCTCGGCCATCTCCCGGTAGGCGCCGTTCCCGGAGATCTCCCGCAGTTGCCGCGGGGTCCCGGTCTCGAAGTCGGTCTTGATGATGCCCGGCTGGACGACCACGACGTCGATGCCGAACTGTCCGACCTCCATGCGCAGGGTGTCGGAGAAGGCCTCCAGGGCGTGCTTGGAGGCGTAGTACCAGGCGCCGAGCGGAAGGGCGATCTCGCCGCCGATCGAGGAGACGTTGACGATCGTGCCCGAGCCCCGCGCCCGCATGTGCGGGAGGACGAGCTGGGTCAGCCGGGCCGGCCCGAACAGGTTGACCTCGAACTCGTCTCGAGCCATCGCCATCGGCGTGTCCTCGACCGCGCCGTGGACGACGGCTCCCGCGTTGTTGACCAGGACGTCGATCCGCTCGTGCGCGTCCAGGACGGTACGGACGACCCGCTGGAGGTCCTCTTCCTTGGTCACGTCCATCGGCAAGGCGTGACCGCCCGCTTCGCGGATCGCCTCCATCTGGTGCGCTCGGCGCGCCCCGCCGTACACGACGTGGCCGCCGCGCAGGAGTTCGAGTGCGGTGGCGTGGCCGATGCCGGATGAGGCGCCGGTTACGAGGCATATCTTGGCAGCCATTGTCGGTCCCTCCACGTGAACGGTCGTCGTTCACATATGAGGAAAGCTACGGATGCGTTCGCGGATTCGGCAAGTTAAGAATCTCGTTTTCCCAGGTCAGAAGGGCGCAATTGGCGAAACGACGGTGCTGGCAAATGCAACAACTCCATGCTTTGTGTCGCAATCAATCGGGCCCGGCCGCATACTTGGGCGGGCGCGACAAGCGGGAGGGCGCATGCCAGGAGGCCACCTCACGTACGAGGACCGTCGCAAGATCGCTGAGGGGCTGGTGGAAGGACTCACCTACGCGGAGATCGCCCGTCGCCTGGGACGACCGAGATCGACCATCGGCCGCGAGATCGCCCGCAACGGAGGACCGCACGGCTACCGGGCGGCTCGGGCCCAGCAGGCGACCGGACGGCGGGCCCATCGCCAGCCGCACTCGCCGCTGAATACACCGGCCACCGTGGATATCGGCGGGCGTGACCCCCGGGCCGTACAGGAATTCGAGCGGAAACTCGCCGGGGCGATGTCAGGGATCCCGCCGATGGCGGCCAAGGTGATGGTCTGCCTGTTCACCAGCGACAGCGGCGACATGACCGTCGTCGACCTGGTCGAGCGGCTGCGGGTCAGCCCCGCGTCGATCTCCAAGGGGATCGGCTGGCTTGAGGAGGTGGGGCTGGTCAAACGCGAGCGTGACAATCGGCGTGACCGGTACAGCATCGACGTCGACGTCTGGTATCGGGCCTGGTTGGTGGGCATCCGATCGATGACGCTGTGGGCCGACACCGTCCAGGAGGGCGTCGACGTCCTCGGCGTCCAGACCCCGGCCGGCTCCCGGCTCCTGATGGCAAGCCGGTTCTTCCAGGTCCTCAGCAATGACATGACCCAGGCGGCCGAACATTACCGGCAGATCTTCTCCGGCGCCGGGGACGTCAAGGACTGAACCGCCATGGGAGGTCAGGCGGCCGATCGGCGTACATCGGGGTGCGCATGGGTGAGTTGCACGATCACCGGCATGTCCGAGACGACCGCGACCGCGTAGGGGGTGCCGGGGGACAGGGCGTCGGAAACCGCCAGGTCGTCCAGGCTCAGGTCGCTGGTGCGCTGCGCGGGCACCGTCGCGCGGTAGGGGCCGAGCGGCTCCTCGCCCGTCGCGCAGAACGTGAGCTCGACGTGGGCGTTCTTGGGGCTGACATTGAACAGGCAGAGCCGGTCGCCCCGAACGCACCCGTCGGTGATCGCCATCTTCCAGTTTCCCACCAATGTGCTCATTTGCGACTCCTGTCCTCTCCTGCGACATTCGTCCAGCTACCCCGACAAGAGCGGATATATCGGATTAAGAGCCGGTGAATGAGGCCAGCGAGGGTCCGCGAGCGTATTGTCGGGGATCATCGGCGGTGTGAAGATCGGGGAATGGCCCCTTCAAAAGCCGTTCTCTCCGCGCTCGCCGTCGCCACTTCCGCATTACTGATCAGCGGAAACGCCGAGGCGGCCGCGGATGTGCCGTTACCCTCGGCGATCTTCCGCGCCACGCACAACAGCTACTCGGGCAACGTCAGCGGCGCCAAGAACTCGATCGCCTACCAACTCGACCACGGCATTCGCTTCCTCGAACTCGACATCCACGACAACGGTTACGCCACCTCGCACGACTACTCCGTCGGCCACGACTCTCCCGGCAACCAGGTCGACCACAACGGAAACCCCGCCTCGAACCTCCTGCGCGACTGGCTCGGCGTGATCAACACCTGGTCCGCGCAGCATCCCACCGCCGCACCGATCGTCGTCGCGCTCGACATCAAGGACGACCTGACCGACAACACCTCGTACGCCGCCGGCAACCTGGCCGCGCTCAACCAGGAGCTCACCTCCGTCTTCGGCTCGCGGCTGTTCTGGGCCAAGGACTACCCGGCGAGCCCGCCGTCGGTGGACACGTTGCGCGGCCGGGTGCTCCCCGTGATCTCCGGCGACGGCACGACCCGCGCCCAGTACAAACGCGACGTCGGCTACCACCCGGCCGTCGCGATCAACGGCCGCGGTCAGGTCGTCGAGGTGCACGACTCGGGCGCGGGCGCGCTCTGGTACTGGAGCGGCACGTACGGCGCCGACGGCCGCGTGACCTGGTTACGCCATGGCAAGTACGACAACGGCGTCACCCCGTCCGTCGCGCTGAACGACAACGGCGACCTGGTCGAGGTCCACCAGTCCCAGACCGCGACCACCCTCTGGTACCGCGTCGGCCGCCTCGACGCCGGCGGCGAGATCACCTGGTCGGCCAGCCACCAGTATGACAACGGCGTCCTGCCGACGGTCAGGTTCACCGACGCGGCGGGCACCCAGCTACGCGAGATCCACCGCAGCCAGAGCAACAGCCAGAACTGGGACTGGGACGGCGTGCTCAACGCCGCCGCGGCGACGGTCTCCTGGAGCGGCAACGCCAAGACCTCCGACGCCCGCTACGACGCGACCACCTCGACCAGCGGCTCGTCGCGCGTGCACGTGTGGACCGGCGCCGACGGCCCGACCCCGGCCCAGACCCTGCGCCTGGACACCGACAGGGTCGCCGGCGAGCGCATCCGCTACCAGCAGACCGCCTTCGACGAGTTCCAGAAGGGCGACAGCGCGGAGCTCCAGCAGGGCGCGCTGTTCTACGCGGCGTCGGCCGGCGAGTCCTCGTTCATCACCGCGGCCCGGCAGGCGGGACGGCTCGTACGCGGCTGGGACTTCGACTCCGAAGACGACGCCACCGACCCACTGGCCAACTATCCGGCGTCCAACCACCCGTACGACACCTGGTACCAGGACCTCCTCACCCGCTCGGGCGCCGTCGAGTAGTCAAGCGGAATTGGCCCGCGCGGCCTCACACGGCGTTCGGCGAAGCAGGGCCGAGACGTGGTCGCGCACCAGATCATGGAAGCGGTACCGGCAGGGTGCGGGCTCCTGCAAGAGGTGGACGTCCAGCAGCTGGTCCAGCTGCCGCCTCGCCCGCACCACTGTCGTGTGCTGCACGGCCGCGGCCTCGTCGACCCCGAACTCGGTGCCGGCCTGCGACCCCAGCACCCGGTACACGCGTCGCTGATCCTCCGTGAGCCGCTGATAGGACAGATCCAGGGCGGCGGTGACGCTGTGGCGCCCGGTCGTCAGCTCGGACAGCCGGTCGTCGTTCAACCGGTCGAGCAGATGCCGCACGCCCCACGTCGGACGTGCCCGCAGCCGGACGGCGGCGATGTGGATGGCGAGCGGGAGCCGCCCACACCGCTCCGCGGTCTCCGTCAGCACGCCCGCCGGCGCGTCCGCGACATGCTCCCGCCCGACCATGCGGGTGAACAGGGCGACCGCCTCCTCCAGCGGCAGGACGTCCAACGACAAGGTTCGCGTGTCGTCCAGGCCGATCAGCCGGCGGCGGCTGGTGACGATCAGCAGGCAGCCCGGTCCGGCGGGCAGCAGCGGGCGGACCTGGTCCTCGTCGGCGGCGTTGTCCAGCACGATCAGGACTTCGCGGTCGGCCACGACACTGCGATACAGCGCCGCGCGGTCATCGATATGCCCGGGTATGCGGTCATCAGGGATGCCAAGTGCGCGGAGCATGCGGGCGAGCGCATCACGTGGATCGACGGGGGTCGTTTCCCGGGTATGTCCGTGGAGGTTCACGAACAGCTGACCGTCGGGAAACCGAGAGCTGAGCAGGTGGGCGGCATGAACGGCCAGCGCCGTCTTTCCGACTCCGGCCATGCCGTCAATGGCGATGACCGTCGCCGTGTTCGCATTCTGATAATCCGACAAAGCCGTCAGTTCATGCTTTCGGCCAACAAACGCCGCAACATCGGCCGGTAGCTCTCGCGGAATGGTCACCGCTGCCGGCGCTGGGCAGATCTCTTCCGGTTCAACGCGTTCAGGGGAAGCCGACGGGCCGCGAGCGACGACGGCCAGCATCGCGCGCTCCTCGCTGTCCAGCTCCAGCGCCTCCGCCAGCAGCAGGATCGAGGTGATGCGCGGCTGCTGAAGCACGTTGTGCTCCAACCGGCGGACGGTCCGAACGTTGAGGCCGGTACGTTGGGCCAGCTGCTCCTGGGTCAGCAACGCCCGCCCCCGCCATCGGCGCAGCAGCGCCCCCAAAGACAACTCGGCCTCAGGACACCGTATGACTTCCGTCGGTAGGGAAGTGGTCAACCGAACGTGATTGTCGTTCATCGATTTGTGCTCCTATCCAGGGAGCCGCCCCGTTTTCTCTCGCCGCCCCTGGTCGGCGAGATCCCCATGTACATCGAAAGCGCTTTCCAGCTGTTCCCGCCACTGTTGGACGAAAGCGAACGGAATCGGACGGCCTTGCGACGGATGAGACGATCGCGACCTGCGGTTATCTCTAGGGCTCGGCCGCGACCGATACCTTCGCGGTTTGAATAGAATTGATGAGCATCGCGGCAATTAGCCAGAATGAAGGCCATGAGCGACGGGGACGAGGGCGGCAACCGCCAAGCCCAGGTGCTGTCACCGTCCGACGACGGGGGCGAGGTATGCCCCTACCAAGGACTTGTGCCGTTCGAGAGGGAGAAGACCGAGTTCTTCTTCGGCCGCGCGCGGGCCACGCGCAGCCTCGTCGACCGCCTGGGCGCGCGCCTGGACGGGCACGGGACCGTCCTGCTGGTCTCGGGTGCCTCGGGTGTGGGCAAGTCGTCGCTGTTGCGGGCGGGGCTGCTGCCGGCGCTGGCCCAGGAGATGCTGCCGGTCGCCGGCTCGCGGCATTGGCCGCGCCTGCTCATCACGCCGACCTCGACGCCGCTGCGGGCGCTCGCCGAAGAATGGGCGAAGTCGTTCGGCGAGTACGTCGAAACGGTGTACGAGCAGCTGCGCGACGATCCAGGACGGATGGCGCCTCTCCCGGCGGGCGGCCGTCTCATCCTGGTGGTCGACCAGTTCGAGGAACTGTTCACCCTGGTGAGCGACGAGCAGGAGCGCCAGGTGTTCGTCAGGGCGCTGCACGCCCTGGCCGAAGGCCCGCGGGGCGCCGGAGTGATCGTCGGCGTACGCGCGGACTACTGGGACCGCTGCGCGGCCTATCCGCAGTTGGCCGAGGCCATCCAGGACGGTCAGGTCATCGTCGAGCCGATGTCGGAGTCGGACCTCCGGCTGGCCATCACCGGTCCCGCGGCCGCCGTGGGCCTGGAGATCGAGCCCGGTCTGGTGGAGACCATCCTCGGCGAGTTACGCGTCGACCAGGCCGCCGGGGACGGCTACGAGGCCGGCGCCCTGCCCCTGCTCTCGCAGGCGCTGCGCAACACCTGGGAGAGACGTGAGCACGGCCGGCTGACCGTCCGGGGGTACGAGGAGTCCGGCCGCGTCCGCGACTCCGTACAACGCACGGCCGACGAGATCCTCGACCGGCTGTCGGCGGAGGACCGCAAGACCGCCCTCAGACTCTTCCGGCGCATGACACTGATCACCGCGGGCGGGCGGGTGGCCCGGCGCAGAGCGACGCTGACCGAGATCCACGCCGCCGCGTCGGCACTGTCGGCGGATCGGCGCGGGCAGGTGACGGCGCTGCTGTCCGCGTTCGCCGACCAGCGCCTGCTCACCCTGTACGAAGACACCGTCGAGATCGCCCATGACGCGCTCCTGATCGCCTGGCCGACCCTGCGCCAATGGCTCGAACCCGACTTCACCGCGCAGACGGTGTACGACAGCCTCATCGACGACGCCGCCCAATGGCGCGAGCACCACCGCGACCCCGCCTTCCTCTACCGGGGCGCCCGGCTGCTGGCGGTTCAGGACAGCCGGCACCGCTGGGACCGCGACCCTGACAGCTTTCCACCCCCCGGCCCGGCCGCCGAGGGCTTCGTCGCGGCATCGACGCGGGCGGCACGACGTACCGGCCGCCGTCGCCGGCTGGTCATGGCCGGTCTCGCGGCGCTGTCGATCCTCGCTCTCATCGCGGCCGGCGCCGCCGTCAACGCCGCGAACGAGGCCGATGTGCAACGCGGGGTGGCGCTCTCCCGCCAGGTAGCGGCGCAGAGCGAGATCACCGGCGACGTCCCCCTGTCCTCGCTGCTGGCCGTGGCGGCGTGGCGGATCGCCGACACCGACGAGGCCCGCAACCGCGTGCTGGTCGCGGCGACGCGTACCGGCCGGGGGACTCTCACCGGGCACACGAGAGGCGTCACGGACCTGGCGTTCAGCCCCGACGGTTCGTTCATCGTGACCGGAAGCGACGACGGCACCGCGCGGTTCTGGGACGTGGCGAGTCGGCGGCAGCTCGGCGCCCCGATCACCCGCCCGAAGTACGAGTGCTCAGCCGTCAAGCTGGCACTGAGCCCCGACGGGCGTACGCTGGCCACGGCGTGTCTCGACACCGTCCGGTTCTACGACGTGGCCACCCGTCGCGACCTGGGCGCCCCGCTGGATCACGAGGAGGTCGTGTCGGCGCTCGCGTACAACCCGGACGGGAAGACCCTCGTGACCGGCGACTTCAGAGGCGTCGTCCGGCAGTGGGACGCGACCACGCACCGTCCGCACGGGACTCCCCTTGGCCGCGCCGACTACGGACAGGACCTCTCGTCCATCATCAGGGCGGTGGCGTTCAGCCCGGACGGAAAGACGCTGGCCGTCGCGAAAAAGAAGAGCGCACAGCTTTGGGACATCGCCACCTCCCGCCGGCTCGGCGCCCCGCTCGCCGGGCACACCGACACCATCACCAATCTCGCCTTCAGCCCCGACAGCACGGCCCTCGCGACCGTGAGCTGGGACCACACCGCCCGGCTGTGGAAGGTGGCCACGCGGAAGCAGACAGGTGTGCTCAGCGACCGCCGTACCGCTTTCAACGCGATCGCCTTCAGCCCGGACGGCACCCGGCTCGCCACCGCTGGAGACACCGGCCGCACCGTCCTGTGGGACACGGCCAGCCGCCAGCAGCTGACCGCGCTCGCCGACAATGGCATGGGTGTCGAGCGCGTGGCGTTCAGCCCGGACGGGAAGCTGCTCGCCGCCGCCAGCGACG
The DNA here is from genome assembly GCF_040649695.1 of Nonomuraea sp. NPDC048901. Lineage (NCBI taxonomy): Bacteria > Bacillati > Actinomycetota > Actinomycetes > Streptosporangiales > Streptosporangiaceae > Nonomuraea > Nonomuraea sp. NPDC048901. The sequence continues at coordinate 877,002 of NZ_JBEZFW010000001.1, forward strand.
ACGGCGTCGTACGGCTGGCCGACCCCCAGATCCACTTGCAGGTCGGGACCTCGATGCCCGCACAGGCCGCCGTCGCGCTGAGCCCGGACGGACGGATCCTGGCCACCGGCGTGGCCGACCAGATGGACCCCGCGATCCAGCTGTGGGACGTGGCCACCCAGCGTCGCCTCGGCCCGCCGCTGCGTCCCCGGGGCGCGCGCCGTTCCGTGTACACGATCGAATTCACCCGCGACGGGCGGACGCTCCTGACGTCCAGCTCGGACGGCCTGCGGCTCTGGGACGTCGCGAGCCGCCGCGAGATCGCCCATGAGGCGACGCTCAAGGGCCTGGCCAGGCTCAGCCCGGACGGCAGGTACGTCGCCGTCCAGGCGGACAAAGCCATCGCGTTCTGGGACCTCGCGAGCCGCCGGGAGACCGGGCCGCGCATCAGCGTCCCCGACCACACCGACGTGATCACGGCGATGGCGATCAGCCCCGACGGCTCGACCCTGGCGACCTCGGGCTACGACGACCAGGTTCGGCTCTTCGACGTGGCCACCCGCCGCCAGATCGCGGGCTCGCCGCCCCCGGCCGCCGGCGGGTTCGTCAACGATCTGGCGTTCAGCCCCGACGGGCAGGCGCTGGCACTCACAGCCGCCGACTCCAGCGTGCGGTTCTGGGACGTGGTGCGGCACCGCACGCTCGGCATCGCCCTGATCGCCGAGGACGGCGCGATCAACACCTTCGCCTTCAGCCCGGACGGACAGATCCTCGCCACCGGCTCCGCCGACGTGGTGCGGCTGTGGGACGTGCGGAGCCACCGGCAGCTGAGCACCCCGTTGACCGGCCACACCCGCGCCGTGACCGCGATCACCTACAGCCGGGACGGGACGACCATCGCCACGGTGGCCGGTGACGGGACCGCGCGGCTGTGGAACGTCCGCTTGCCCGCCGACCCGGTGGCCGCGGCGTGCGCCAACGCGGGCCGCACCCTCACCCGCGACGAATGGGCGAGCTACGTACGGGGGGAGGCCTACCGGCAGACGTGTCCATGACCCAGGGAATCCCACTGGAATCCACCACGGAGAGAGAGCGAGCATGTTCCTGCGAGGCTTCCGGCGACGGACGGGCAAGCCCGTCCCGGAACTGGCCGCGTTGTTCCGCTCGATCGTCACAGAAGGCCGGGACTTCCACCCGATGGCGTCCGACTTCCTGGAACACTTCATGGACGGCGCCGGTGCCTCCAGGACGATGTCCCTGCGCTGGCTGCGCTCGTTCAAAGTGATCAAGAAGGCCGAGCGCAAGAACCAGAACCGGTTCGAGCGGCAGCTCGTACGAGAGGCGAAAGTGTTGCGCGACGGCGCGTCGACCTGGCTGCACGATTACTGGGACGCCCGGATCAACGCGTTCATCGGCACGGAGCTCTTCTACGTCAGCCGGATGAGCCTGCTGCGCTCGCAGGGCTCGTTCGTCCTGACCCGGGCCGGGCTGGAGGTGCGGATGTCGGGTACGGTCCGCCATCACTGGTTCGATCCCTATGACTGGGACCGCGGCCGATGGGTCTACATCCCCCGGCACGGGTTCGTTCCTATCGCGGTCGGCCGGGAGCTGGTGGAGTCCGACGAGGCGCGCGACTTCCTGATGGAGTCACGTCATGTCCAGACACTGGCGGGCACCTACCTGGACGGCCGATGGCCCCGGCGCGGCAGCACGAGGTTCGAGTGGTCGCTGGTGAGGACGAAGCACTGATGGCCGCGGACCACCCCCGTCCACCCGACCCCACCGAGGCCGGCAGCGCCCCGGACTTCGTCCGGTCGCTGGTCCGGCTCAAACGGTGGGCGGGCGAGCCGTCGCTGAGCAGGCTGCGCACTCTCGGCGGCCAGACGGTGACCTCGGACGGAGCCACGATCGACGCGCTGCCCAAGAGCACGACCTCGCATGTTCTCCGGCAGACCGACAGGCTGCCGCGGTGGGACTTCGTGAAGGCGTTCGTCACCGCCTGCTTCCGTTACTGCGATTATCCGGCCGAGCTGATCCCCGGCGAGCTCGAACGCTGGCGGGTGGCCAGGACCGCCCTGGCCGGGCCGGTCCCCCGTACACCGCCCGCCTCGGATATGGAGCGGCGGACGTCGCCGACGATCGAGCCGCAGGCGGTGGACCCGGCAGAGGTGATGGCGGCGGAGGTGTCCGCGGCGGTCGCGGCGGAGGCGATGGCGGCCGAGGCGTTCGCGATGGTCGCGGCGGAGGCGGTCGCGGCGGCCTCGGTGGGCGGCGCGGTCCAGATCGCGGCGACCGACGCGGAGACCACCGACCGTCCCGGGCGCGGCCACGCCGCCGAGCTCCTGGCGCGGCGAGTGGCCCGGGAGGAGGACAGGGCACGTAAGGGGCTGCTCGGCGGCTACACCATCGCACCAGTCTCCTTCGGCCCGTACGAGGACCCGATCCACCTGGACGACGCCGGCGGCGAGATGAAGGACGGCCCGTGGTCGATCGGCCGCTTCTTCACCGCCCTGCACCCGCGGCGCCTGCTGATCGTGGGTGAGTCGGGAGCGGGCAAGACGGTGCTCGCCATAGAGCTGGTGCTGCAACTGCTGGAGCCTTTCCTGACCGGCGGCGAACGCCCCGGCCACCCACAGATGGTCCCGGTACGCCTGGACGCCGCCCGATGGACCTTGGGCAGCCCGTTCGAGCCATGGCTGGCCGAACAGCTGGCGCACGACTTCGGGCTCACGGCCAAGGACGCGGAGCGGCTGGTACGGGACCGCCAGGTCCTGCCGGTGCTGGACGGGCTCGACGAGCTGGACCCCGAGCCGTCCGTGGGCCCGCCGCGCCGGGCGATCGGCCTGCTGACCGAGCTCAACCGGTACAGCGACCTCTCCGGCCGGCGGCCGGGGGCGGTCGTCGTGACCTGCCGGGCCGCCCGCCACACCGAGCTGTCCCTGGTCCGCGCCGGGCTCGACAACGCCACCCGGATCCATCTGTACGACCTGACCATCGAGCAGATCAACGCCTACCTGCGCACCCGCTGGCCGGACGGCCATCCCTGCGACATCCACCGCGACGGCCTGCACGCCGCGCTGTCCGGACCCACCGGGAGGGCCGTGCACGCCGCCCTGGCCACGCCGTGGCGCCTGTTGCTGACCGTGACCGCGGTGGAGTCCGGCGCCGATCCGGACGAACTGCTCCGCGTCGACCAGGACCCCGACACGCGTTCGGCGGCGGCGCGGATCGCCCGCAGGCTGCTCGGCGCGTATGTCCCGGCGGCGACCGCACTGGCGCCACGCGCCGCCCACGGCACTCCGTACCGTCCTGAACAGGTGCGGTCCTGGCTGGAGAACCTGGCCGCCCACCTGCGGTGGCAGGCCGCCCGTACCGCCGAGACGGATCGGCCGCCGCCCGGCATGACGCCGATCGACATCGTGCCGCACCTGCTGTGGCCGATCGGCGGCGAGCGCCGGGTACGGGCGGTGCACTGCCTGTGCTGTGTGATCTTCGCCGTTGTCGCCATGCTGGCGTTCTGGGCGGGGTCGGCGGTCGACCGGACCGGTGACCCGCGCGACTGGCTCGGAGAGGGGCTCACCTTGTCGCTCATGGCGGGCTGGGTGGTCATCGCCACCGGCCTGTCGATGTCGCAGTGGCCGACCGCCGCCGGTGGGCGGGCCAACGTCCCTCGGCGGCGACGCGTGATCGGCGGCCTGTTCGGCGCCCTGGCGGGCGGCCCGGTCGGTGCGCTCTGCGGCCTGACCGGGCTCGTGCTGACCGAAGGCATGGTCTTCGGTCCCGTGTTCGCCATCGCGGCGGGGGCGGCCGGGGGCGCGGTGTTCGGCGCGGTCATCGGATTGACCGCCGCCGCCCGGCAGGGCGAGCGCATGACCATATCCGAGGCGGTCCGCGCCGAGCCGGTCACCCTGCTGGGCTTCGGACTGTGCGGCGCGCTGACCGGATTGCCGCCGCTGCGCCTGGCCGGCGCCGGTCCGGTGGCACTGACCGCGGAGATCATCGGGGCCTTCGTCCTGGCCTTCGCGCTCGGGGTCCTCTTCAAGATCACCACTGGCGGATGGAGCGAGGACGCGGAGCTGGCCCACCCGCGAGAGGCGCTTCACCGCAACCCGATGATCGGAGTGGCCTTCGGGCTCACCGGGGGTGTCGCGGCCTTCCTCGTATTCGTCATGAACCAGGGCGTCGTCCAGTCGCTGGTTTGCGCGCTCATCGGTGGGGTGACCTTCGGCCTCGCCTTCGGCGCGGTCGCCTGGTCCCGTACCATGATCGGCTTGATCATCGCGGCCGCGCGCGGGGTGCTCCCGTTGCGGCTGTGGACCTTCCTCGACTGGGCCTGCGAGGCACGGCTGCTGCGCGTCAGTGGCGCCACCTACCAATTCCGGCACCGCGAACTCCAAGACTTCCTGACACCGCCCGAGCCTGACTGACCCGTCGGAAGCTGGCGCGACGTAGGGTCCAGGACAGCAGCCACTTCACGGCCGACCGCGTCGGTCCTGGCGGAGATGGGAGCCTTCATGACCGTCACTCCGGCGCAGCTGCGCGCCCTCGCGAGTCGCGCCGAGGCGCTCACCGCGGAGGTACGCGCGCTCTGCGGCACCGCCCTGAACGGATCACCGGAACGCGAGCACCTCGCCGGCGCGTGGCAGGCCGCGGACTGGCTGGCCCGAGGCGCCGAGGATCTCCAGCAGGCGGCCGCGGACCTGGCCAGACTCCAGGACCAGCCGTGCGGCCTGCCGTGGGGCGTCTGCCCCGAGCACGGCAACACCCTGTCCGCCAGCGGAGGCGTCTCCACGTGCCGGGTGTGCCGTCGCTCCTGGACCGGCGACCTGCTCGGCCAGCCATGCCGGGAGCCGAGGACGTGGAAGGTGATCGACCGGGCCGGGACGGAGACGAGGATGTGCGACGGGCACGTTCTCGGCGCCCGCGCCGCCGCCGCGGGCGCCACCTTCATCCGCCTCGACGAGGCGGCCGCGCAGATGTGACGCTATTGCCGGGCTCGTGGATTCACCCGGCAATTGGTGTGGAGATACTGGGCCACGCCATTCTTGAAGTCGTAGATCGCGACGGTCTGGGTGTCTTCCAGGGGATCGTCGGAAGGCATCAAGAAGTGCGTGTCACTTACCGGCAGCAGCTCGTACGTGACGCGTTCTGGTTTGCCGAGAAAGCTCGCCTCCATGGGGTTCAGGGCGAAGGTGAGCGATAGCTTTCCGTCCTCGGCCGTCACCTCGTAGTGGGTGCCGAGCCGCCCGTACGTGCCCTCGTACCTGGACAGGTCGAGGCTCCGCGAAGGGTCGGATTTCGGCAGCTCCGGGATCGTGACCGCGCCGAGCTCGGCCAGGATGACGTTGAACACCTTCTTGTAGAAGCTGTCTCGCGGTCCCGCGTTGGCCAGCATCGAGATCGCGAGATTCGAGTCCGGGAGAATGCGCAGCCGGGCGTTCTGGCCGATGGTGCTGCCGTCGTGGGCGTAGACGGTCTCGCCGTGCCAGTCGCACACGATGAGCCCGAGAGCCCACTCCGGGCCGTACATATAGGGATCGGGAATGGGGACGCGAGATTCCATCATCTCGCGGATGATCTCGGGCGCGGCGATACGGGTGCCGTTCGGTGTCTTTCCCTCGTTGAGGAAGACGTGTGCCATCGTGAGCACTTCCCGCGCCGTCGAGTTCACGTTGCCGCCGGGGCCGAAGGAACGCGGCAGATGCTCCACCGGTGAAACGATGGGGCCCTCGTCAACGGACCGGATGATGTGGCCCGTCGCGGCCCGGTTTGGGGCCACCTGCTCGTGCCGGCTGGTCGTGGAGGTCAATCCCAGAGGGCCGAAGAGACGATCCCGCATGATGTCGTCCCACTTCTTCCCGTCGATCACCTCCATGACGCGGGCGAGGATCGCGTAACCCAGGGCCGCGCTGTAGCCATGGGTATGTCCGAGGGGGTGAACCTGGGGAGCGCCGGTGATGTTCGCGATCATGCGTTCGTATACGTCGTCGTCTTCGCCTGGGTCGCCGTAGTCCTCCTCGATGCCGTTCGTGTGGTTCAGGAGGTGGCGGGGCGTGACTTCGGCGCTCACCTCCGGGTCGGCGACCCGGAAATCGCGAAGATAAGTCCGCACCGGCTCGTCCAGGCCGACTTTTCCCTCATCGACGAGCTGCATGAAAGCGAGAGCGGTCCATGTCTTGGACAGGGAACCGCACTGGTAAATGGTGTCGGTGGTCGCGGGTTCTCGCGTCGACAGCTCCTTGACGCCCAAGGCGAAGTCGGTGATCTCCCCGTCTTGGAGAATGCCGATCGCGACGCTCGGGACCTGGTATTCGGCGAGGAACTCGGCCGTTCGAGCCTTGATCCGCGTGATGTCCAGCCCTTTCGCCATGGGGGCCTACTTCGGGAGGCCGACCGCGTTGGCGGCGTCGGCCTCGAAGTATTCGGTGGTGGCGAAGGAGCCGGCGTACTCCTCGAAGAAGCCCTTAACGCCGTCGATCGAGTCGTGCACGATGACGTTCACCGCCTTGGTCCCGTCGGTGCTCGACACCGCCAGGGTCCACTTCGCCCCCTTGGGCAGCCTGCCGTGCGCCTTCTTCAGCGAGCCCCAGAACCTGTCCCCGTCGGAGATCGTGGAAACCGCCATCACATGCATGCTCGAGTCCTCTCCCGAATGTTTCCGAATGAACAAAGGCTACGTTGCATTCGATTTTTGGTCAACGCTTGGTGAAGTTGGTAATCAAACTGACCTGCATATATAGGTGATAATCGTTGCAACAGCCTTGTGGGGAAATGCAATATAGACCGGTCTCATCGTTGCAATGTCCTGTCGATGAAAGCACACTGGACCCCGCGGACCGTTCACGACAGGAGAGGCGCCGATGCCCGGAGGCAGGCTGACCCATCAGGATCGCCGGCGGATCGCGAGCTGGCTGGCCGAAGGGCTGGGCTACGCCGAGATCGCCAGACGGCTCGGCAGGCCGACCTCCACGATCAGCCGCGAGGTGGCGCGCAACGGCACGTCCGGCGACTACCTGCCGGACCGCGCCCAGCAGGTCGCCGCACGGCGCGCCCGCCGAGCCAGGCCACCTCAGGCGGGGGAGCCGCCCGAGGAGCAGCCGACCGAGGCGGCGCGCGGCTTCGTGGACCAGTTCGCGGCCTTGCTGGCCGCGACCGGCCTGCCGCGGATGGCCGCCCGGGTGTTCGTCTGCCTGCTCACCTCCGACGGTGGGAGCCTGACGGCCGCCGAGCTCGTACGCCTGCTCCAGGTCAGCCCGGCGTCGGTGTCCAAGGCCATCGGCTACCTGGAGGCCATGGACCTGGTCGGGCGCGAACCGGATCCCGGCGGGCGGCGCGAGCGCTACGTCGTCGACGACGACACCTGGCTCCGGGCGTGGCGGACCGACACCGGGGCGCACGCCGAAATCGCGCGGGCCGCGCAGCGCGGAGTCGCCCTCTTCGGCGCCGACTCGCCCGCCGGGACCCGGCTGGGCCAGATGGGCCAGTTCTTCGACTGGCTCAGTGGCGAGATGAGCGGCAGCCGCCTGGCCGACATCGTCATGGGCGATGCGCTGACGGTGCTCGCCGCGCTGGTGTACGCCGCTCGGCCGCTCACCGTGGACGAACTGGTCAGGGCGCTGGGACTGCCGGTGAACCGGGTCGCCGACGCCCTGGCCGCGATCGAAGAGCACTCGGTCATCGCCGACCCGCTCGCGCTGCTGCGCACGGAGCCCGGCACGTACACCGTCACCACCAGATCGGACCGCCTGAGCCCGGCGCAACGCGCGGCACTCGCGCCCGGCTGAGCTCGTCGGCCAGGAGATCATCTTTACCGTGTCGCAACGTCACTCTACGTGTCGAAAAACTACAGTGAGTGCTGGCTCTGGACCGGCTGGAAGATCGTCATCCGGCCTGATGAGAAGCCCTGTTCCCGTACAGTCAGTCCCTTTCTCGAAAAGAGAACCAGCATGCCGCGCATCAAGAAGACCGCTATGGCCGTTGCCGTGACCCTGACCTCCTGCGTCGGCGCGCTCGGCGCCTTCGCCGTCCCGGCGCTGGCCGACCTCGGCGGCGCCTCCGGCCCGGGTGTCCGCGCCGCCGCCATCGTCAACGCCAACGGCTTCGTCGTCCGCTCCAAAGGCGTCACCGGGGTCCGCAAGATCGCCACCGGCCAGTACTGCATCCGGCTCGACGCCGACATCAACGCCGCCAACACCGTCCCGGTCGCCACCACCCAGTGGACGGGCTCGCCCTGGGACTCCAGCATCTTCGTCCGTCCCGACGGCAACATCGTCTGCGGGGACTCGCGCGACATCTTCGTCGGCACCGGTAGCGCGTCCGGCGCCCGTGACACCGGCTTCCACGTGATCATTCCCTGACCGAAACCGTCCTTGAGCGGCCGACCGGTTCGCCGCCTGGGCGAACCGGTCCCCTTACGGCGGGGCGGACACGGCGGTGATCTTGGCCGGGTTCATCATCCACAGCACCTGGTCGATGCCCTGCTCCGAGGCGTTGACCGTAAGGACGGCGAACACCTCTCCGTCGCGGCTCAGCAGCGCGGCGCTCTGCCCGTTCGTGCTCGCGTACGCCACGTCGACCCCGATCCAGAAGTGGCTCGCGAACGCCCTGAGGTACTTCGCCACCCGCGACGCCCCCACCACGGGAAAGCGGGAGGCGCGCACGGCTCCGCCGCCATCGGAGTAGCTGATCACGTCCAGGGCGAAAAGCTCTTCCAGCGCCGTCATGTCGCCGGCGCGGGCGGCGGCGACGAAGGCCGTCAGCAGCTTGCGTTGTTCGGCTTTGGCCACGGGAGTACGTCGTTCGACGAGCACATGCTTGCGCGCCCTGCTGACCAGCTGCCGTACGGCCGGCTCGTTGAGCCGGATGATGTCGGCGATCTGCCGGTACGGATAGTCGAAGGCCTCCCGCAGCACGTACGCCGCCCGTTCGGTGGGCGTGAGCCGCTCCAGGAGCAGCAGCACCGCGAACTCCAGGGCCTCACCGCGCTCGGCGCCGAGGTGCGGATCGGCGCTGGTGTCGACGGGTTCGGGCAGCCACGGGCCGACGTACGTCTCCCGGCGGGCGCGCGCGGACTGGGCGGCGTTGAGGGCCAGCCGGGTGATCGTCGTCGCCAGGAACGCGGCCGGATTGTCCACCGTGGCGCGGTCGTACGCCTGCCAGCGCAGCCAGACGTCCTGCACCAGGTCCTCGGCTTCGGTGGCGCTCCCCAGCATCCGGTACGCGATCCCGAACAGGCGCGGCCGCACGCCGGCGAAGACCACCGCGGCCTGCTCGAGATCCTCCGGATCGCCCGATTCGGTGTCCGCCACTCCCATCGCCCCGCCGAGACCTTTCGCACCGGGATGTGTTTCCACCGACCGTACTCTGCGATCCACCTGGCCTGCGGAACCACCCCACGGTAATGGCGTCCTTTGCCGGTCGGCGTGGGCGAGAAGAGACGGCGAGGGGAAGGAGGGCTCTGGGAAAGATTTCGCCGGGGCTGTCACAGGCCGAGAGGGTGCCCTGTCTTAGCTCGCGGACCGGCTGGCACATGGACGCCCCGGCGGGCAGGAAGGCTCTTCATGAAGATCGTGGTAATCGGCGGGACCGGCCTGATCGGGTCGAAGCTCGTGACGAAGCTGAGAGAACACGGCCACGAGGCGGTGGCGGCCTCGCCGAACACCGGCGTCAACACGCTCACCGGCGAAGGTCTGGACGAGGTGCTGACCGACGCGGCCGTGGTGGTCGACGTGTCGAACTCGCCGTCGTTCGAGCGGGCCGCGGTGATGGAGTTCTTCGAGACCTCCACCCGCAACCTGCTCGCCGCGGAGGCGGCGGCCGGTGTCGACCACCACGTCGCGCTGTCGGTCGTGGGCACCGAGCGGATGCCGGACAACGGCTACTTCGCCGCGAAGATCGCCCAGGAGCAGCTGATCGAGAAGTCGGGGATCCCGTTCTCGCTCGTGCACGCGACGCAGTTCTTCGAGTTCGTCCGCGGCATCGCCGACGAGGCCACGGACGGCGACCAGGTACGGATCGCGCCCGTGCTGTTCCAGCCCATGGCGGGCGAAGACGTCGCCGAGGCGATCGGCCGCGTCGCGGTGGGCTCACCGCTGAACCGCCGGATGGAGATCGCCGGGCCGGAGCAGTCACGGATGGATGAGTTCTTCCGCGACGCCCTGGCCGCTTGGGGCGACCCGCGTACGGTGGTCACCGACCCGCACGCGCGTTACTTCGGCACCGAGCCGGGCGAGCGGACGCTGGTCCCCGCCGACGGCGCCAGCCTCGGCCGAATCCGCTACCGCGACTGGCTGAGCCAGAACGCCACCGGAAAGTAGATCTACGCAGGCGGAGCCACCAATTCGGCGTCGACAGAACCTCAGGCTCTCGCCAGGCGGTATTGGGCGGGCGTGACGCCGTATGAGCGGGTGAACCAACGAGTCAGATGGGCCTGGTCGGTGAATCCGACCTCGCTCGCGACCCGGGCCGCGAGCCGCCCCCGGGCGAGCAGGCGGCGAGCGGCCCGCAGGCGCAGTTGGCGCTGGTAGTCGCTGGGCGCCAGCCCGTACGTCGTGCGGAAGGCCCGATAGACGGCGTACCGGCTGGAGCCGGTCCAGGCCGCGAGGTCGTCGGCGTTGATCGGCTCGGTGTAGCAGTCGTCGATCAGCTCGCGGGCCTTCGCGGCGAGATACGCGGCAGTGGCCGCGCGGAGGGTGGCGGGTGGTTCGGGGGGTCTGCGCGCGGCGAGGCGGACAAGGGCGGCGATCGTGCCGGAGAGCAGTTCGTCGCGCTCGAGCGGGTCGGCGCCGCCCAGCAGCGCGGTGTGCAGGTCGCGTAGCCGCGTCGCCAGGGCGGGAGAGTTGAGGACCGGGCTGGCGAACAGCGGCAATCCGGCGGGGCGCTGCGTCACGTCGGTGAGGACGCCGGTGATCAGCTCCTGGCCGATGTGCACGATCCGATAGGTGAACCCCAGCTCGTGGGCCGCATGCCCGTCGTGGACCTCGTCGGGGTTGAACACCATGACCATCCCGGCCGCGCTCGTATGCCCGGCGCCGCGGCAGGTGAAGGTCTGCGCGCCCTGCTCGGTGACACCGAAGGAGTAGGTCTCGTGGCTGTGGCGGTGATAGCGGTGGCTGAGGAAGCGCGCGTACATGGCCTCCAGCGGCATCTCGGCCGAGCGCCAGTAGCTGGTCCATTCCCGGGCCGGGTGGCCCCTGCCGGTCATCTCGTCATCACCTCGTTCCATGTGCGTACGACTCGCGGCGCACGAGCGTACAAGACCGGCCCATCGCCTGAAGCACAGGATGGTCGCTGCTGTCGCGCCCGCCTCCTCGATCCTCGGGCGCGGAAAGACGCGTTGCGGAGGTTCCCCATGGCAGACACGGAAACGAGTGGCGCGGGCCGAACCCAGCCCTACCTACTGCTGGCCACGACGATGCTGTTGTGGGGAAGCGGCTTCAGCAGCTCCAAGGTGATCGTGGATCACCTGCCTCACTCCGTGGTCGCGACGTTGCGTTTCGGCGGTGGAGCTCTGGCACTCCTGGTCGCCCTGCGGTTGTCCCGGCAACTCGGTGGTGCCCGCCGGCGGTCGTCGCCACGGGACTGGGCACGGGCCGCCGGGGCGGGCGTGATCGGGGTTTTCGCCTACAACCTGTTCTTCTTCTGGGGGCTGTCACTCGCGCCGTCGATCGACGGAAGCAGCATCGTCCCGGTCATGAGTCCCGTGCTGACCACCGCCTTTCTGCTGATCACCCGGCAGGAGAACGCGTCAGTGGCGCGGGTGGCCGGGTTGGCGACCGGAGCGGTCGGCGCGCTGATCTTCTTCGCGGGTTCGGCCGGAGCCGCGGGCGCGGGCCAGGCCCGGCTCATCGGTGATCTGCTGTTCCTGCTCAGCGCCGGCTGCTGGGCGGCGTTCACGCTGTCCGGTCGCCGCGTTCTGGCCGGCATCGAGCCGCTCAAGGCGACGACGTACGCGACGCTGAGCGGGGCGGTGCTGCTGGCGATCTACAGCGCGCCGGCGGCCACGGAGGTCGCCTGGCAGGATGTGCCCGCCTACGTCTGGTTGAACGTCGTCTTCGTGGCGCTCGGCCCGACCGCCGTGGCGAACCTGCTCTACTACCGGGGCATTCACGCCGTGGGTCCCGTGTCGGCGTCCATCATGATGTTCGTCGTGCCCGTCGTCGGGACCGCGTGCTCGGCCGTGTTCCTGGGTGAGTCCTTCGATACGGTGCAGGCCACAGGAGCGGCCGTGCTCCTCGTCGGCGCGGTCCTCGCCGTCACCCAGGGCAGGTTCCGGGCGCGGCGACCCGACACCGCCGCTCGGCAACCCACCTCGTAATCGCTATGCGGGGCATATGCGAGTGATATGCGGGCCCTCGATTACCTTCTTGCTTCGGGTTCGCCCTAAAGGCGGCCCTCCCTTCCGATAGAACGGGATCACCATGCCGCCAACGTAGCGCTGTCCCCACAGGGCTCTTGGCATCAGGCAACTGGGCGCCTAACCGTATCCCCCCATACGCACCTGTTCAGAGAGAAGTGAGCATGCTCGCAATCGGCAGGCCGACCTGGCCGAAGACGCTGAAACTTGCCGTCCTTGCCGTGTCAGTCACTTTCGCGGCGGCAGCGCTGATCCCCCAGGCCGCCTCGGCACAGAGCACCAGCGCCCTGGCCGTGTCCCACAAGAGCCCGTTCAACTGTGGGAAGACCTTCTACGCCAACAACTGGACCCCCACGCACAACCCGTCGGGCTCCATCGACTGGCAGAACTACGGAAGCGACGCCATCAACGGTGAGACCGTACGGGCCACCGCCGCGGGCACCGCGACCTTCCACGACGAGGGAAACACCAGCTACGGCAAGTGGGTGGAGATCCGTCACAGTGACGGCACCAGAACCCGATACGCCCACCTCTCGTCCATGGTGAAGGCGGCCGGCGGCTCGCTGAGCGTCGGCCAGGGCACCACGATCGGGACCGTCGGCTCGACGGGTGGCTCCAACGCTCCGCACCTGCACTACGAACAGCGGACCTCCAGCGGCGCGATGGACACCAGCCCGACCGTTGAGGGCGTGACCGTGTCCTTGGGCCAGAAGAAGGCCATCAAGAGCACCAACGGTTGCGGCGGTGGCGGCAACCCCGGCAACCCCAACACCCCCGAGAGCGTCTGCGGCGCCGGGTTCACGGTCATCGACTCTGCCGCTCTGACGGGTGGCCGCGCGTACCTGCTGTACAACTCGGGCAACGGCAGCAACTGCGTCGTGACGCTGAAGACGACGAACCTCGGCAAGGGGTCGGCGGTGTCGGCGTTCCTGGAGCCGCAAGGGGCGAGCAGGAAGACCGACTCGGGCAGCTTCGACTACTACGCGGGACCGGTCAAGCTTGCCGCTTCCGGAAAGTGCGTCAAGTGGGGCGGCTCGGTCGGCAGCAGCACGTACACCAGCGGCTTCGAGCACTGCGACTGACCTGATGGCCGGTCGCTGAAACGTTCTGTCGAAGGCCACTACCCGATCATGGGTAGTGGCCTTTGACGTGCGGCGGGGCGTTCGCGGAGGGTACGCACGGCAGCCGCCAGCGCCACACGTGGCGGCTCAACCGGCGGCGAAGGCGCCGACGGAGGCCGCGCACAACAGCAGCCCTGCGGCGTGCGCCAGGCTGGTCCGCTCCCGCAGCACCAGGGCGGCCAGGGCGACCGTGAAAGCAGGGTAGAGGGAGGTGATGACGGCGGAGACGGTGAGCGTCGCCGCGCAGGTGGACAGGAAGTACAGAACGGTCGCGCCCACCCCCAGGATCCCAGTCCAAACCGCCGCCCACGGCACCCGCGCCGCGCCGGTGGTTCGGGCCGCCCGCCCCTGCCGGCCTTGACGGCTGGCCAGCGCGTAGACGGCCAGTACCACGACGGCGGACAGTTGGCTCGCGGCCACCGGCCACAAGCCTGCTGTGTCCCCGGCCCGGCCGAGACAGACGAACAGGGCGGCGAAACCGAGCCCGGCCAGCAGCCCTTCGGCCACCCCAGCACCACCTGCGCTGTCACCGCCGCGCTTGCCCGGCTGCGCGGCGACCAGCCAGATCCCGGGGATGGCCAAGGCGACGCCGAGGACCGCGAGCGCCGTGAACTCCCCGCCGGACAGCAGATCGACCGGGATGGGCAGACCGGCCGCGCCGACGGCCGACAGCGGCCCGGCCACGTTCATCCGTCCCCGGGAAAGGCCACGGTAGAGGGCCAGTGTCCCGACCGCCCCACCGAGCCCGGCGCCGATCCCCCATCCGATCGCGCCCATGCTGAGCTGGGCGCTGACGGCAAGGGCGGCGGCCAGGCCACCGATCGCGGCGGCGGACTGCCCGACGAGCCCGACCAGCGCGTAGTGGGTACGACGCGACAGCAGCCCACCGAGGAAGTCCGAGGCGCCGTACAGGGCGGCGGCGGCCAGGGCGAGCAGAACCGCCGTCGGCATCAGTGCTCACCGCCCGACGCGGTAGCGAGGTGGCACGCGTCCGGGCTCATCAAAGCGCTGTCCACGATGGTCTGTCCTCTCTCAGGAGTCATAAGGAGTACATGAGCCATGCTCCCGGCAGATTGGACGGCTGGACAGGACCGATTCCAGTCTGCGACAGAGGTCCGATTTCCGCATTCGCTGGACCGATGGTTGACGCGGGCCACAGGCTGAGGACGTGCTAGATGACGCTTCTTCCACGACGACCCTGCCGTGGTTCGCCCGGCCCGCCGCCCGGTCCTGGACCTGCGCGCCCGCCCCTGCCGGGGTGCGGGACTTCCACGCCGCCTTGCCCGGCTACGCACCCACCCCACTGACCGAACTTCCCTCCCTGGCCACCGAGTTGGCGGTCGGCCGGGTGTTCGTCAAGGACGAGTCGTCCCGCCTCGGGCTGCCGGCCTTCAAGGTGCTGGGCGCTTCCTGGGCGGTGCACCGGGCCCTGGCGGAGCGTACCGCCGCGGAGCCCGTCACGCTGGTCAGCGCCACCGACGGCAACCACGGCCGCGCCGTGGCCAGGACGGCGCGGCTGCTCGGCCGGCGCGCGCACATCTTCATCCCCCGGGGTGTCCATCCGGACGCCGTGGCGGCCATAGCCGCCGAGGGGGCGGAGATCACCCGGGTTCCGGGCTCGTACGACGACGCCGTACACCAGGCGGCCGAGGCGGCCACCGCCGCCGCCGACGCGATCCTGATCCAGGACACCGCGTGGCCCGGCTACGAGACGATCCCGGGCTGGATCGTCGAGGGCTACTCCACGCTCTGCGTGGAAATCGACGAGCAGCTCGCCGCCGCGGGAGCCACGGCGCCCGGGCTCGTCGCCGTCCCGGTGGGCGTCGGCTCCCTGGCCCAAGCCGTGGTCACCCACTACCGCGGCCGTCCGCCCGTACCGGCGCCGGCCTTGCTGTCGGTCGAGCCGGAAGCCGCGGCCTGCGTCATCGAGTGCCTCACCCGTGGCGAAGCCGTCAGCGTCACCACCGGCCCAACCGCCATGGCCGGGCTGAACTGCGGCACCCCGTCCAGCATCGCCTGGCCCTACCTGAACGGCGGGCTGGACGCCGCGGTCGCCATCACTGACGCCGCGGCCGCTCGCGCGGCCGGTGACCTGGTGGAACTCGGTGTTTCAGCGGGCCCGTGCGGGGCCGCCGCGCTCGCCGGTGTCCGCGCGGTGCTCACCGGGGAGGGCGCCGACGAGCGTCGTGTGACGCTCGGGCTCGATCCGACCTCGGTGGTCGTCCTGCTCAGCACCGAGGGTACGGCCGCCAACCCGCACGGGGCCTGTCCTTGAACCTGCGATTCAGCCGAGGTCCGGATGGGGGACGTAGCGGTCCGGTTGGATCAGGTCGAGGCCGGCGTCGTCGGCCATCAAGGTGTCCATGTCCGCGATGCGCCAGCCGGCGCCGAGCAGCGTGGGCACGAGGGGATGCGTCCCCGGGACCGCGATCTGGGCGGTGCGCGCCCGGGTGGCGGCGAGGGCGCCGAGCACCGCGTCCGCGCAGTCTTGTGGGGTGACCCCGCCGCCCGGGCCGATGACGACATCGTGGCCGGTCCGGCGGGCAGCGGCGTAACCTCGGTCCGTCGCGTACGCAGTGACGTCCGGCAGGGCGGCGTACCAGGCAAGGGTGGCCCGCCGTAGCCCTCCGGAGGCGCGGGCGTCCAGTTCCGCGATGTCGTCCGCATCCGTTCGCCGCACCGGTGGCGTGGGCAGTCCCGCCGTCGGCCCGGTCAGGTAGAGCAGCGGGACCCAGGGACGCAGTCCGTGCCGGATATACAGGGCCATGGCGCGGGGATCGGACGAGGCGAAAGTCACTTTCGGCCCGTTTTCGGAGAGCAACTCCGTGAGCATGGTCCGGCCCACCCCTGAGGACTGATGCTCGGGCAGTACGAACAGATCGCCCAGGTGGGTGAGGGGGCCACGTCGGAGTGTGCCACCGAAGCCGAGCCCTCCACCGGCCTCGTCCGCGGCGAAGAGGAGCGTGCCGAAAGAGCGCTCGGCGTCGAGGAAATCGGGTGTCCCAGACCATCCGGCCAGCAGGCCGAACCTCTTGGCGACCTTCCGTACGGCGGGCATGTCCTCGGCTGTCGCGGCTCGAATCACATGTCCTCCATCCGGCTCCGGCCCCCGATTCAATCACCTATCCAGCGTCAGCCCACGATGACCGTGAGGTCGAACGTGCCCTGGTGCGGGATGCGGAGGGCGTGGAAGCGGCGGGCGCCGTCGCGGAAGTAGCGCACGGAACCGGCCGCGACGGTCGCCTCCATCGGGGTGCCCCAGCGGAAACGGATCGTGGTGCGGCCCCGGCGGATGTCGAAGCCGTCGGCGGTGGCCGTGGTCGAGCCGCCGAACGCGGCCTGTGTGCCGTTGGTGAAGGTGAGGACGTCCGTGGGACGGAGGACGAGGGGGATCTGCTCGGTGGCGGCGGCGTTCGCCTTGACCGTGCGCCGGATCGTCCGGCGGGTGACCAGGACGTCCGTGGTGACGTTCGCGTTGCCGTAGCGGATGCCCAGGGCGGCGGGGGGCGGGCCGCCGGTCCACTCCTTGCCACCGGGGGCGCCGTGGAAGTAGGTGGCGGGCAGCGGGCCGTTGGAGTCGGGCGCCTGGCCGGGGAAGACGGTGGCCCAGCAGGCGTAGTTGTTGTCGTTGAGCCCGCAGATGATCGTGCCGGCTTCGGGATGCCACAGGAAGGTCAGGCCGGTGCGGGCGAGGGAGGCGCGGTCGCCGAAGTAGCCGCCCAGGTACAGGCCGGGCTTGCGGACGTACAGGAAGTCCTGGCCGCGGTCCTTGCGCAGCTCCACGAAGTTGTCGGAGCGCAGGTAGGGCAGGTCCGCGATGGCGGCGGCCCGCTGCCGTCTGGTGGGGAACCCCTCGCCGTAGAGGCCGTGAGTGAGGATGCGCGGTGAGGTGTCCTGCTTGGCGAGCGGCGTCACCGGCTCGGTGGAGGCGGCCCAGGCGGCGCGGGCCTCGGCGAGGTCCTCGCGGGCGGTCAGGAAGGCCGACAGCAGCGGCACCTGGCGGATGAACGTCCAGTTGAGCGCGGTCCTGTCGGGGTCGGGCCGGACCTCGTCGTACCAGCGGGCGCTGGTGCGGGTGGAGGGGGCGACGTTGACCATGTACCCGGCGCCGTCGGGCTCGCGCAGCAGGTTGTAGGACAGGAAGCCGGTGAAGGCGCGGGCCATGTTCACCAGGTTCAGGTCTGAGGTCTGCTGGTAGGCGTCGGCCATCTCGGGGAGCATGACCTCGAAGTTGTAGTTCATGTCGTGGCCGCCCTTCTCGTGGAAGAAGCCGGCGGTGCTCAAGCCGGTCGCGGCGAGCCGGGGGAACGCCTCGGTCAGGCTTTTGGCCAGCGCGGGGTCGGGGTCGAGCTTGAGCGCGAGCGCGGCCCCGGCCAGGCCCGAGGTGGTCTGGTTGGCGTAGCTGAGGGGTTCCTGCCAGACGCTGTGGTTCGCGGAATTCAGGAACCAGGTCATGGCCGTGTGCAACGCGGCGGTGAGCTGGGTCTGCCGTGCGGGCAGCACCTTGGCCGCGCGCAGGATCCGCAGGGTCTTGGCCAGGTAGCCGATGCCGAACCCGGTGGGGGCCAGGCCGTGCTCGTTGCGGCTGTACTCGGGGAAGGAACCGTCGGAGTGCTGAAGCGACAGGTAATGGCCGAGCGCCGCGTCGAGCGCGGCCAGCAGGTTCGCGTCCCCGGCGTACGGGTTCCACGGGCGGGCGTTGGCGTAGAACCAGGCCAGCGTGAAGACGTGCTCCTGCACACGGGCGTTGTACGACGCCGCCGGCGAGCGCCACCAGCCGCCGGCGAAGAAGCCGCTGTCGTCCATGTCGTTGACCATGGGCGCGAGGGTGGCCAGGTACGGCGCGAAGCGCTGCTCCTGGGGGGAGAACGACGCGCGATTCAGGGTGGACAGCGGCGGCAGGTCGGGGACCGCCGCGAACGCGGTGCCGGGCACGAGCAGGGGGGTGGCGGCCACCGGGAGCAAGGCGGTGGCGCGGAGGAGGGTGCGGCGAGAGAGCATGATCAGCCTTTCAGACCGGTGTGCGCGAGCCCTTCGATGAACTGCCGCTGGGCCAGCACGAAGACGACCAGGATGGGGAGGGCGGTCATCGTGGCGGCGGACAGCTGTACGTTCCACAGGGGCGAGCCGTAGGCGTCGACGAACTGGGTGAGCGCCTGCGGCAGGGTGAACTTCGACGGGGTCGACAGGAACACGATCGGTTCGAGGTAGAGGTTCCACGAGTGCAGGAACGTGAAGATGGCGACCGCACCGAGCGCCGGCCTGGCCAGCGGCAGCGCCACCCGGTAGAAGGTGCCGAAGCGGCCGAGCCCGTCGACCCTGGCGGCCTCTTCCAGCTCGCCGGGCAGCGTGATGAAGAACTGCCGCATGATGAACGTCGCCAGCACGCTGGGCGCGCCCAGGATCGGCACCAGGATCAGCGGCCAGTGCGTGTCGGTCATCCCCAGGGTGTGGAACATCTGGAACAGCGGGACGATCGTCACCTCGCTGGGGATCAGCAGGCCGACGAGCACGACCAGGAAGAGCACATTCTGGCCGGGGAAGCGGACGCGGGCGAAGGCGTAGCCGGCCATCGCGGCCACCGCCATCGTGCCGACGGTCACCACCGCGGCGATGTAGAGGCTGTTGAAGTACTGCTGCCCGAACGGCTGAAGCTCGAAGACCCGGCCATAGGTGGAGAAGTCAAACCTGGAGGGCACCAGCGCCGGCGGGAAGGCGAAGATGTCGCTGATCGGCTTCACCGACGAGGTGACCATCCACCAGGTCGGGAAGACGAACGGCACGCACAACACGCACAGCAGCGCGTACAACGCGAGCTTGACCCTACGACTCATGGAAGACCCACCTCCGGCGCAGCCGCCACTGCAGCAACGTCAGCGCCGCGACGATCAGGAACAGCAGGACCGACAGGGCGGCGCCGTAGCCGAGGTGCCGGAACTGGAAGGCCTGCTGGTACAGGTAGTAGACGAGGACAGTGGTGGACATGCCTGGCCCACCCTGGGTGAGCACGGCGATCTGGGCGAACACCTGCAGCGACCCGACCACGGTGACGATCGAGGTGAGCAGGATCGTCGGGCTGATCAGGGGCACCGTGATGCGCGCGAACCGGGTCCAGGCGCCGGCGCCGTCGAGCTGCGCCGCCTCGTACAGCTGACGTGGCACGCCTTGGAGCGCGGCCAGGAACAGGACCATGTTGAGGCCCACGTTCTTGACGACCTGGACGACGATGACCGACAGCAGGGAGGTGGTCTCGCCGCGCAGCCAGTTGGGGCCGTCCACGCCCACCAGGCCGAGCACGCCGTTGACGCCGCCGTCCTGCTGGAGCAGGAACTGCCAGACGATGGTCCAGGCGACCAGCGACACCAGCACCGGCGAGAAGAACAGCGTCCGGAAGAACGTGGTGCCGCGCAGCCGTTGGTCGAGCAGGATGGCCAGGAGCAGGGCGAGGGCGAGGTTGAGCACGACCAGGCCGACCGAGAAGAGCGCGGTGCTGGTCAGCACCTGCCCCATGTTCGGGTCGGCGAGCAGTTTGGCGTAGTTGTCGCCGCCGACGAACTCGAACGTGCCCGCCAGGACGTTCCACTCCTGGAGGCTGTAGTAGACGACCAGGCCGAGCGGCAGCAGGACGAACAGCGCGCTTCCCACGAGCTGCGGCGAGATCAGCAGGTAACCGACCAGGGCGTCGCGCCGGGGGATCGTCCAGAAGGGGCGGCGCCGGGTGGCGGCGCGCTCGGCCACCCGGTTGCCCAGATCCGTCACCGTCACGTCATCCGCCCAGCAGCGGCTGGATCTTCGCGCACACGCCGTCCAGCACCGCCTTGACGTCGGCGTCCGGCTTCCACAGCGGGTCGAGCGCGGCCCTGGCGGTCTGGGCGAGCTCGGCCTGCCCCTTGTGGCTGGGCTTGACCACGCCCTTCTCGATGCCGTCGATCACCACTTCCTGGAGCTGGTCGCTGTTCAGCATGGGACTGGTCTTGGCCATGGTGTCGGCGGTCAGCAGGGAGCTACGCGCGGGCGGGAAGTACGCGGCGAGCTTCGCGGAGTTGGCGGCGTTGGTGAAGTAGGCGAGGAAGTCGGCGGCCTGCTCGGCCCTCGGCGACTTCTTCAGCACGCCGATCCCGGCCTGGCCCATGACCGCGTACTTGCCCTTCGGCCCGGCGGGCAGCGGCACCAGGTCCCACTTGAACGTCGCGTCCTTCAGCATGGCGGCGCGGGAGATCTGGGCCACGGCCATCGTGGTGTCGCCGGAGAAGAAGTCGACGGCGGTGCCCGGCCCCGGCATGGACTTGTCGGTGAAGATCGCCTTGTGGACGAACGTCATGGCCTCCACCATCTCGGGCGAGTTGAACTGGCAGGTGGCGCCGTCGTCGCTCCACGCCTTGGCGCCCCAGCCCTGCCAGATGGTGGCGAGGTTGTCCCAGGCCTTGTAGTCGAAGTTGAGGATGGTCAGACCGTTCTTGCCCTTCGCCGCGACGGCCTTGTTGATCTCGTTGGCGTGCTCCCAGTCCCACTGGCCCGCCTTGATCAGCTCACGCGGCGACTTCTGGCCCGCGGACTTGACCAGGTCGGTGTTGACGAAGATGCCGAACGGCGAGGTGGAGAACGGGTAGGCGTACAGCTCGCCGCCGTTCTCCCACAGCCGGGTGGCGGCGGGGACCAGCTCGTCCGCCTTCTCGATCTTGCTCTTGAGCGGGACGAGGGCGCCGGAGCCGACGAAGTCCGGCGCGGAGTTCTCCAGGATCCACGCCAGGTCGGGGGCGTTGCCGCCGGCGATCTGCGTGGTCAGCGTGGTCGTGTAGTTCTCGAACGGGATCGGGTCGAAGGTGATCTCGCCGACCTGCGGGTGGGACTTGCGGTACTCGGCGGCGATGTCCTTGAACAGCTTCAGGTGGGCCTCGTTGGAGGTCCAGATCGACATGCGCAGCGGCTGCGGGCCCTTCGCGGCCGGCGCGGCGTCACCGCCGCCGCAGGCGGTGAGGGTGAGGAGGGCGGTCAGCGTGAGGGCCGCCAGCTTCCCGGGTGCTTTCATGGGGGATTCTCCTTGTACGTCAGTAACCGGTGACGTCGGGCCAACGCAGCTCCACGCCGTCGCCGGCGAGCCGGTGCTGGTAGTCGGCCAGGAGCCGCCCGTCCGCGCGCACGGCGTGCGGCGTGGTGGCCTGGTCCAGGCAGAAGGCGGCGAGCGCGCCGGCCGCCTCGCCGACGTTCCACTCCACCGGGTGCAGACGGTAGGCGCCGTTGGTGATGTGGGTGGTGCCGATGTTCTTGGAGGCGGGCAGCAGGTTGGTCATCCGCTGCGGGATCAGCGCTCCGAGAGGGATCTCGAACGGGGAGCAGGCGACGTCGATGTAGTTGTCGCCGCCGGTCGAGGGGTGCAGGTCGATGCGGTACATGCCCACGCCCACCGAGTCGTGATAGGAAGCGGCGCCCTTGTCGCCGCGTACCGCCACGGACAGGTCCTGTTCGGTGACGGTGGTCAGGGCCCGGATGCGCCGGGACTCGCGGATGTAGGGGGCCTGGGCGAGCCCGTCGGCGCTGCCGGTGACGTCGCCGCGCAGCCGCAGGCCCGGGTAGCCGGTGCCGCCGTCGTGGCGGGGGGCCTCGGTCTGCAGCCAGTACATCACCGACATCGACAGCTCGCGGGCCGCCGCCAGGTGCCGATCGGCGTCCGGCACGTCGATGATCGGCCCTTCCAGGTAGTCGATCATCGGCCAGTTGACCAGCGTGATGTCGCTGTCGTACGTGCCGGGCCGGAAGTTGTCGCGGGCGGCGATCCGGCGGAACGTCCACAGGTTGCCGTCGCCCGGATTGACCCGTTGGTCGGCCTCCACCAGGCGGGGGTCGTCACCCGGGTTCGGGGTGAAGGAACGCTCCACGATCTCCAGCGTCCGCGGGCTCGGGCAGCGCCACGACAGCAGCCGGTCGCCCCAGAAGGGCGGCTGGTAGGCGCGCCAGAAGTCGTACGAGGCGGGCCTGTCCACGGTGTGGTCGCCGTCAACGTGGTCGATCGCGAAGCACACGGACACGGCCTGCATGTTCATCGGCTGGGCCGTCGCCGGGGCGCTCGGCTCACCGGTCTCGTCGCGCGACTCGAACCCGGTCACGTACTCGGCCCCGGCCAGCGGCAGCAGCTCGCCGGTCTCGGTGGCGTCCAGCACGTACGCCGCCACCGCCGTGATCTCGTCGCCGCTGTCGCGATGCGCGAGCCGCACGGCCGTGACGCGGTCGCCGTCCACCTCGGCCCCGACCGGCCGGTACGGCTGCAGTACGCGTAACCTGCCCGACCCCCGGTAGGGGGCCAGCATCTCGTCGATGACCGCGACGGCGACCCGCGGCTCGTGGCACAACTTGCTGACGTGCCCGGCGCCCGGGTTCAGCTCCCGCCACGCCCGCGCCCGCTCGGTCAGCGGATAGTGGTCGCGGTAGTAACGCCGGATGCCGTCGCGCAGCGCGCGGTAGCTCGCCGTGACGCCGAACCGCTCCACCCAGGTGTGCTCGTCCGGGGGTACGGCCTGGCTGGTGAGCTGTCCGCCCAGCCAGTCGTACTCCTCGGTGAGCACCACCGAGCGCCCGGCCCGCAACAGGGCCAGCGCGGCGGCAACGCCGCCCAGCCCGCCGCCGACAACGAGCGCGTCTGCCGATATCTCAACCACGTGGGGTTTTACCTCTCCTCAAGTACGGTCTGTGTCAGGTACGGGGGCCAGGGTCATGTCCGGGGGTAAGGGTCATGTCCGGGGTGCGGGGTGCTGTGCGGGGGTGCCAACGTCATGTCCGGGGTGCGGGTGCCAACGTCGATCCCTCGACCAGCTCGCACGCCAGCAGTTCCTGCGGAACACCACCGCGTTCCAGCACCCCGGTAAGCAACTCGACGGCCCTGCGCCCCATCTCCCGCCGGGGAATGCGGAACCCGGCGAAGTCGATGTCGGTCGACACCGGCCTGGTGGACGCGCCCAGCGCGAGAATGGACAGGTCGCGCGGCACGTCCAGGCCACGGGCTCGGGCGCTCTCGACGATGGCCACGCCGTCGGCCAGCTCCTCGGCGAACACCACGCTCGCACCGGAGGCGAACAGCCCGTCCGCGGTGGTCAGATGCAACCCTTCGACACCGGTCGCGGCCACACCTGCGGTGAAACCGCGCAGCCGATCGGCGAAGGACTCCGCACCCGCCCCCACTCCGACATAGGCCATCCGGCGATGCCCGAGCGCCGCCGCCCGCTCGACCAGCGCGCGCATCGCGGGCGGGTAGTCGGCCCCGACGTACGGCACCGGCCCACCGGCGTCATCGCGACGGCCGACCGAAACGAACGGGATGCCCTCGGTCAGCAGCCGAGACAGGTCGTCCCGGTCGATGGTCCGGCCGAGCAGAACGCATCCGTCAGCCAGCCGAATCCGGCTCTCCCCACTGAAGATCCGCCGCCGCTCACCCTGCTCCACCTTGGCACTGGTGAACAGCAGCAGGTCACAGCCCGCCTCCTCGGCACACTCCTCAATGCCGACCAGGAACGGATGGTAGAAATCAGCACCTTCCGCCGGGAAGACGGCCTCATAGGTGAACACGCCGTAGATACGGTTACGCCGCTCGGCCAGCCCGCGCGCCGCCGGATCGGCAACGTATCCGGTCTCCCTGATTACCTGGAGTACTCGGTCGCGGGTCTCGGGCGAGATCCGCACCTCGCCGTCGGCCCGCCCGTTGAGCACCAGTGACACCGTCGTCTGGCTCACGCCAGTCATGCGCGCGATGTCCTGCTGCGTCAGACGCCGCCCTGAACCAGTCACTGTGCGTATCACCCATCGTCCTGCTAATGCGCATTAGTTCGGTCATTGTGAAACCGGACATTAGAGGATGTCAAGGGGTAATAGCTGAAGTAATCCGTATTATCAGCGGCTCTGGGCTTCGCGGGTGTGACGACACCCAGTAACGCCGCCAAAACCCGCCGACGGTATCTGACCTGGCCTTCCGGGACCGTGACCAGTCCAACCTCGACGCCCTTGGCCGCTCAGCAGACGGGCGGTCCCGGCTACTGTGCGGCGAACGGGCAGAAAGCCGAACCGGGGAGTGAACGAGTGCGGTCGCCCCTCCTCATGGCCCAGTGATCAGTCCTGGAGAGCACACGTTCCGTTCTGTCGGAGCGCTGCTCTACGGTTTGCGTCCACGGACTTCCTGGTGATCGGAGTGAGAAGGCGTGCGACTGTCGACCCCGCCTGCGCCAGTGGATGTGGCGGCGATCTTTCCGGACCTGGCTGACCAGGTGAAGACCACGGTCCGGCTGCACCCGCGCCGTGGAGCTCCGGCCATCACGGATAGTTCCATGGGCGGTCCTGTGCTGTGGCCCGCCGGGAGCTGGACAAGAAGGTCGCCGAATGGAGCGACTCTTCGCACAATCCCGAGGAATGGAGCTACCAGGACCACCTGTCCACGGCCCCGGGAACCAAGGTCGGCGGGTGGGTTGACTGGATTCAGGACCCGATCTCGATGGAGTGCGACCGCGGACACGAGATGTCGCACCTGCTCACCATCGCGAGCTGGGAGCACGATGGGGGGTCGGACAAGAGATGGGTACCACTGGAAGAACAGCACCTGCTGCGCCCCCACCAGGTCTCCGAACTCCAGGAACCCGCAGGCATCATGATCGGTGACGCAGGATCGATGTACGTGTTCACCTGCTTGGAATGCTCTGACCGACCCGTGGAGACAGCCAGTCAGTGCTCGTAACCTCAGGCGCGGAGCGGACGGATCACGCTGATCGCTGGTCGGAGGAGGCGGCGCGCAGTTGCGCCAGGTCCAGTTCGATGCGGCGTCCGTGGACGGTCACGACGATGCTGGCGCCTTCGGCTCCTGTTGCCGTGAGGTAGTCGAACAGAGTGGACAGCAGCATGTCGCTGCGATTCTCCAGCCGGGACACCACAGCCTGTCCCACACCGAGTCTCTTGGCTACTTCGACCTGGGTCATCTGTCCGGCTTTGCGGATCATCGCTAGGTTCATGGCATAGGCGCGGTCCATTTCCTCGGCCGCCTCGTGCGCCTGGGCCACGTCAGCGGCGAGTTCGGGATCGGCGAGCAGTCGGTCCAGGTGTTCGTTGCCGCGGACGAAGGTGTTGTCAGGCTCGGTCATGGCTTCTCCTCAAACGCTGTCTCCCGTTTCCACTGATCGATCAGCCCGTCCGCGCGTGCGGCCACGCTGTCGTAGAACAGATCGCCCAGCTTGGCCTTGTCCCCGGCGAACAAGGCCACGACGACCTTCCCGGTGTTCGGTGGAAACCAGCAGATCAATCGCACCGCCACCTCCGGATGGTAGGCGTGCGACACCCGCCACAGCTGATGACGGCGTGACTGGCGAACCCACCGCAGTGTGGCCGTTTCCGCATCCGGGGTGAGTGGTCCAGTCATATTCCGAAGCTGATCCAGGGCGCGGGCGGTGAACACCAGGAGCAGCCGCGACCGCTGGTCGCCGGCGCGGGCTTCTGCTTCGAGCCGGTCAAGCCACGCACCGAATTAGGCTGGCCAGTCAATGTCCACATACTCCACTATGCCATCGGAGTCATATGCCCTTCAAGTCATATCGATTCGGAGGTGTCGCCTTAGATCAGCACGCTGATCGGATGATTCCCAGTGCCTCCTCGACGCGGTCCGCGTGGGTGCGGAAGCTGAGCACGCACAGGCGCAGGAAGAACCTGCCGTCGATGGCCGTACTGCTCAGATACACGCGCCGACTGGAATTGATCTCGGCCAGGAGCCGCCTGTTGTCCTCGTCCGTTCCGCGCAGCCGGAAGAGCACCACTGTCAGGTCCGGTTGCCACGGCACCTCGAAGCGTGGGTCCCCGGCGAGCTGGCGGTGGACATAGGCGGCGAGGTCGAGCTTTTCGTCCAGCTCCCGTTCGAAGGCCCGTACGCCGTGCAAATGCAGGGGCAGCCACAGTCGCAGCCCCCGGAACTCCCGGGTCAGCTCCACCCCGAGGTGGCCGAAGTCGGGCAGGTCGTCCACCGGGCTGAGGTCCTGCAGATACCGGGCGTCGGCCGCGTGGGCGGCATGCAGTACGGCGGGGTCGCGCACCAGGAGCAGGCCCGTGCCGTACGGCAAGAACAGGCTCTTGTGCGGATCCAGCGCGATCGAGTCGGCCGCCTCGATCCCGGCGAGCCGGTCCCGGCCCCGCTCGGTGAGCTGGAACCCGCCACCGTAGGCGGCGTCCACGTGGAACCACAGCCCCTCGCCGCGAGCCAGTTCGCCCAGCTCCACAAGCGGGTCGATGGTGCCGGAGCTGGTGGTTCCCGCGGTGCCGACCAGCAAGAACGGACGCAGCCCTGCGGCGCGGTCGGCGGCGATCATCGTGGCCGCCGACGAGACGTCCATGCGCAGGTCCGCGGTGGCGGGCACGGTCCGGATCCGCTCGGCGGGCAGGCCGGCGATGCGGGCGGCCTTGGCGACGCAGTAGTGCGTGTGCTCGGTCACGTACAACATGCCGTCGCCGTCGCCTCCGCCGTCGCCTCCCCCGTCTCCGTGGGCGTGGCGGGCGGCGAGCAGCGCCGAGAGTGTTGCCACCGACGCGCCCGTCGTGACCAGCCCGCCCGAGCCCTCCGGCAGTCCGAACCGGTCGCAGAACCAGGTCAGCACCCCGTGCTCCATGGCGACCAGCGCGGGCGCCACCTGGGCCACGCCGGTGAAGCGGTTGACGGTCTGGGCCAGCAGTTCGGCCAGCGCCGCTGTGACCAGCCCGCCCGCCGGGAAGTACGCGAGATAGCCTGGACCGGCCGTGTCCACGCCTTGCCCGGCGGCTTGGCGGAAGAGCTCCAGGAGGGCGGCGAAGTCGCCGGGGCCTTCGCCGGGCGGGCGCCGCAACGTGGTGACCAGTTGTCCGGCCTGCCGGTAGTCGCTCGCGGGCGCCGAGTCCAGGTCGCGGACCCAGTCGGCCAGGAAATCCACCGCGTGCCGGCCCAGGCGCTGAATGGCGGAGGGGTCGAGTTCGAGGGGGAGAGCGCGTTCGTCGGTCGTCATGCGGGCACGGTAGATACGCGGCGTACGCGAAGGATTGGACGTTATTGCACCCCACGCTGGTAGGCGCGCGGCGGCACTCCGACGAGGCGCCGGAAGTGCCGCGAGAGGTGCGACTGGTCGCAGAACCCCACCGTGACGGCCGCCTGCGCCGGCGGCATGCCCTGCCGCAGCAGCTCGCGAGCCTTCGCGACGCGCAACTGGGTCACGTACGCGTGCGGCGGCATGCCGTACGCGCGCCGGAAGGAACGCAACAGGGCGTACGGAGTGACCTCTGCCACCGCCGCCAGTTCGGTCAGGCCCGGCGGGTCCGGCATCGTCGCGTGCAGCAGATCCCGTACCTGGGACATGCTCCTCCTGCCGGTCCGGCGGGCCTGGCGCTGCGGTCGGCGCGTGCCGTACGCGCGGAGCATGAGGGTCAGCAGCGTGTGGAGCTGGGAGTCCGCGGCCAGTGACGCGCCGGACTCCGCCACGCGATGGGCGGCCGCCACTCGCCGGGCCATTCGCGGGTCGGTGATCACCCGCCGCTCGAACGACGGGGTCCCGCCGGGCACGCCGATCTCGTCGGCGACCTCCCGCACCTGCTCGACGCTCGGATACAGCACCCGGTACGTCCATCCGTCGGTCGTGTGGGGCCCGCCCGTGTGGACGACGCCCGGTTCGATCACCACGACCTCGTCCGCCCCCGCGTACTGCACGCCGTCGGAGAACCGGATCTCCTCCTGACCGGCCTCCAGCGTTCCCATCGCGTACGTCTCGTGGCTGTGCCGGGCGAACCGGTGCTGGACGAACTGCGCGCGCATCAGATCCAGGCCACCGAGCCCGTGGTAACGCCAGTAGTGGGCAGATTCCACATATCCCTTCATAGCGCGAGAGCGGGTGAAACGCGCCGCTCAGGAACCGACGCGTATCACCCGGATGGAGGATGCCGGGGCGGCGTGATGGGCGATGTTGCGCGACCCGCCCCGACGGGAGTCTTGAGGCATGGAAGCCATCGAGGTGACAGACCTGCGCAAGACGTACGGGGACACCACCGCCGTGGACGGCGTCACGTTCACGGTCCACGCCGGCGAGACCTTCGGCATCGCCGGCCACAACGGGGCGGGCAAGACCACCACCGTCGAATGCCTCCTCGGGCTGCGGCGCGCCGATGGAGGCAGCGTGCGCGTCCTGGGCGAGGACCCCGCGCGCCGGCGCCGGGCCCTGGCCCAGCGCATCGGCGCCCAGCTTCAGGAGAGCGCGCTGCCGGAGCGGATCAAGGTCGCCGAGGCGCTGCACGCCTTCGCCTCCTTCTACCACCAGCCCGCCGACTGGCGGGTGGTCATGGAGCGCTGGGGACTGACCCCCTTGGCGCGCAAGGCGTACGGCGACCTGTCCGGCGGGCAGAAGCAGCGGTTGATGCTCGCCCTGGCCCTGGTCGGCGACCCCGAGGTGGTCGTGCTGGACGAGCTGACCACCGGCCTGGACCCCGTTGCCCGCCGGGAGACCTGGCGGCTGGTGCGGGAGCTGAAGACATCCGGCACCACCGTGGTGCTGGTCAGCCACTACTTCGACGAGACCGAGGCCCTGTGCGACCGCCTGGCCGTCTTCGCCCGCGGCCGGATCCGGGCCATGGGCACCCCGGCCGAGATCATCGCCGGGACCGGCACCTCCAGCCTGGAAGAGGCGTACTTCGCCCTGGAAGGAGCGGACCAATGAAGGCGTTCACCGCGCTCACCACGACCGAGCTGAGGCTGCTGCTGCGCGATCCCGCCTCGGTGTTCTTCATGATGGCCTTCCCGCTGATGCTCCTGGTGCTCAAGCGCGGTGACAGCGGCGCGGTTCCCGGCTACATGGCGATGATCGCGGCCATCGGCGGCATGGGCGCCATGCCCGGCATCGTGGCCGCCTACCGCGAGCGCAAGGTGCTCAAGCGGCTGGCGACCACGCCGATCTCCCCGGTTCTGCTGCTCGGCGCCCAGCTGGTGGCGCAGGTCGCCGCGGCCCTGGTCGGCTCGGCGCTGCTGGTGGTGGCCGCGATCGTGGGGTTCGGCGCGAAGCCGCCCACGAACGTACCCCTGCTGGCCGTCGCCTTCGTGCTGTGCTCGGTGACGGTCTGCGCGCTCGGCTTCGTGATCGCCGCGATCGTCCGCAACACCAGGGGCGCGAGCCTGATCGGCATGATGGTCATGTTCCCGATGGTCTTCCTGGCGGGCGCGGCCGTGCCCCGCAAGGCCCTGCCCGACTCGCTCCGCGTGATCGGCGACTTCCTGCCGCTGACCCCGGGCGTGGACCTGCTGAACGCCGCCTGGACCGGCGCCACCGTACTCTTCCCGATGATGATCCTTGCCGGGATAATCGTGGCGGGTACGGCGGTGGCCGCGGCGCTGTTCCGATGGGAGTGACGGCGTGAACGTTTGGGAGGCGCGCTGGGTGCGCGCCTTCCACCTGTTGTTCTACGCCTGCCTGGCACTGGGGCTGATCCTGTCGATCGGCGAGAACAAGAGCCCGGCCCCCGTGACTCTGGTGGTGCTCGCGTCGCTGGCCGTCTGGCACTGGTTCTTCGTCGTCCGTCGGCCGCACCTGCTCGGTCGGCTCCGCCCCATGGCGCTCCACCTGGCCGTGCTCTGCGCCCTCTACGTCGCGCTGGTGCTCACCGACCGCTCCTTCGATGTGGTGATCTTCGGGTTGATGCCCCAGCCGTACGTGCTGCTGACCACCCCCTGGTCGTACGCGGGGGCCGTGACGACCATCCTGTGCACGTTCGCGGCGAGGGGCTACCTCGACGACCCCGACGCCGTGTGGCAGCTCGCCGGGAGTTGCGGCCTGGTGGTGGCGATCGGCATGTTCCTGACCTACGTCTTGCGCCAGAGCGAGCAGACCAAGACGCTCGGCGTGCTGGAGGAGCGGGCCAGACTGGCCAGAGAGATTCACGACACCATCGCCCAAGGGCTGAGCGGGATCATCACCCAGCTTGAGGCGGCCGAGCAGGCCATGCCCGGATCGGGCACACCCGACCTGCCCGCCGTACGCAGGAGGATCGCGCTGGCCAAGGAGCTGGCCCGCGACAACCTCCAAGAGGCCCGCCGCTCGGTGGACGCGCTCCGGCCGGGCCCCCTACAGGACGCGCGCCTCGACGCCGCCCTGGCGCAGGTCGCCGAGCGGTGGTCACGTACGTCCGGGGTGAGCGCCACCGTGACGGTGGAGGGCCCGCCCCGGCCACTGCCCGGCGAGGTGGGCGCCACGCTGCTGCGCGCGGCGCAGGAGGGGCTGTCCAACGCGGCCAAGCACGCGCGGGCGGGCCGGGTGGCGATCACGCTGACGTACATGGACGACGAGGTGATGCTGGACGTGTTCGATGACGGTAGGGGCTTCGACCCGGCCGCGCGCGGCTCCGGTTACGGGCTGGCGGCCATGCGCGAGCGCGCCCGCGGCGTGGGCGGAACGCTGACGGTGGAGACGGCGCCGGGAGAGGGGACGGCACTGTGCCTGCGTATCCCCTCAAGCTGATGATCGTGGATGACCATCCGGTGGTCCGCGACGGGCTGCGCGGCATGTTCGACCACGTGGACGACATCGAGGTGGTGGCCGAGGCGGGCGACGGGTACGAAGCGCTGGCCATGGCCAGGCAGGCACGGCCGCACGTCATCCTCATGGACCTGCGCATGCCCGGCCTGGACGGCGTGGGCGCGATCGAGCGGCTGCGCGTGGACCACCCGGAGATCAAGGTGATCGTGCTGACCACGTACGACACCGACGCCGACGTGACCCGGGCCATGGCCGCCGGGGTGGCGGGCTACCTGCTGAAGGACGCGCCGCGCGAGGAACTGCACCGGGCGGTCCGTACGGCCGCCGCGGGCGGCGCGGTCCTGGCGCCGTCGATCGCCTCCGCGCTCATCCGCGGGCCCGCGACGCAGGCGCCGAGCCCGCGCGAGCTGGAGGTGCTGCGCCTGGTGGCACGGGGCGCGGCCAACAAGGAGATCGCGAGAACCCTGCTGATCAGCGAGACCACGGTCAAGACGCACCTCAAGCACGTCTTCGCCAAGCTCGGCGTCGAGACCAGGGCGGCGGCGGTCGTGGTGGCCATGGAACGTGGGCTCCTCTGACGCGGTCTGTCATTCAGCGGACACAGCGTAGGGAATCGGGAATCTCCCCGGTTACCGTTCAAGGGAGCGTTCCAATGGAGGGAGCCGTCCATGGATGCAGCGGTGACGCCCACGCGCAAGGTACTCATCAAACTTGACGAGATCAGGACGTCGTTTAACGAAACGGACGGTCGTCTCATCGATCGCCCGACGCGGACAATCCGCCTCACGGACGTCGCCAAACTCCTCGCTGCCGGGCGCACCGCCTACGAGCAGGACAAGGACGCCGTCGGCTTCGCCGTCTTCCTGGCCAAGTGGCCGGAGACCTGTCCGGTCACTTCGGCTCAGCTGGCCGGGGTGGCTCTGGCCGCCGAGGACGGTGCGGCCCTGGGGGATGTCTGGGAGGGCGTCTTCGGCGCGTACCTGCGCCTGCTGGAGCAGAAGTGGGCCGAGCTGAAGGCCACTGACCTGCGGGTCCGTGACCGCATCCTGGCCGGCCTGCGCCGCTGCGCCGTCACGGTACGCCCCGGCACCGACGGCGTCGTACGGTTACGCGCGCTCACCCGCCAGGACCTGCAGCAGAACGAGTCCTTCCTCCTCCTGCTGCGCCGAGTGGTGAACCTGCTGCTCGGCGACGGTAACGGTCCGGCACCGACCATGCTCAGGCTCGTCCCCCCAGCGGAACCGCTGCCCCGGGACTTCGGGGACACCGGCGCCGCGATCCGCGATGCCAAGTACACCACCAACCTCACCTTCGTGCCCGTGCACGAACGCGATGCCGTCCAGTACATGATCATGCGTGTCACCACCCGCCTCACCCGGCCCGACGGTCAGCCGCTCGAACTGCCGGGAACCGTCTGGCCGCTGACGATCCCCCTCCCGAACGGATCCGCCCGCTACGAGCTGATCACCGATGACAACCGCGTGGTGCGTGCCGAACGGCTGGGCGACGTGGTGGACCGGCCGCTACCGGCGTGGTACCCACGGCCGGTTTCGATCAAGGAGGGCAAGGACGCGCTGCAGAGGCGGTTCGCGCTCGGCGGCGTGGGCGACCGGCTGCCTGCCGACAATCGTCCGGCGAAGGCGTGGAGCCTGGCCGAGCTCGGCCAGGTCGCGTCGGCGTTCGAGCGCATTCCGGCCGGCGACCTCGAGGCGCTCAAGGGCACCTCACTGATCCGCGACATGCCCGTGGATCCCATAGCGGCCGGCCGGCACGGCGGCGAGGCCCATGTGAGCACGGGTGGTCTGGACCTGATCGGTCCGAAGCCTGTCGAACCGACGCCGCACGTCCATTACTTCGACCTCGCCTTCGACGACATGACTCGCGCGGCGTCCGGCCCGCCGGGCGACTGCGGGCCGGGCGGCGACTGGACCCTGTTGCACGAGATCGGCCATGTGGTCACCATGTGCCCCCACGAGCAGGCCTCACTGTCGCTGGCTCGGCTCAGGGACAAGCCGCGGCAGGCGTACGACCTGCTCGACCAGCGGCTGCGCGCCTCCTTGGCGAACGCCGACAATCGGCTCATCCAAGCCTTCAACACCTGGACCACCGCCTACGGGGCCTACACCGACGCGAACGACGACTTCGTCCCCGTCGCGAACGAGACCTGGGCGGCACTCCGGGAGACCGTACCCCCCAACGTCAGGGATGTCATAGCGACCTTCGCCAAGGCGCAGGAGGCGGCCGTCGCGCAGGCGGACCCCACGCTGGCCGCCGCCCGGACGCTGGACGCGTTGCTTCCTGAGGGGCAGCGCGATGTCGTCAAGGTGACTACGGTGCTGCTGCTGCGGCATACGTATATCGCGGGGTTGGCGGCGCCCGGGCTGCTGTTGGCGCGGTTCGCCGCCTATGCCGCACAGGTCGGATACCAGTCGTGCACGCCGTACGGGCGGACGTCGACCAAGGAGTTCTTCGCCGAGACCTACGCGCTGTTCACGTCGGATCGGGAGCGGCTGTGGGCGGCCAACTGGCGGATGTGCGCTTGGCTGGAGGACGGCTATCCGCCTGTGGAGGGGTACATGCCGCGGGTCCGCTGATGGCGCGGACGCTCTGGAGATCGTAGCCGGCAGTGACTCTCCGTGCTCGCTGACTTGATGGGCGGGCCGGTTGACTTGAGGGATTACCCCGCCGGATGAGAAATTGCCGATTGTCGACTGTGTGGTTACAGCAGATGTCAAGTCGGCGCGGCTTTGCGGTGTCCGAATATGTAAATCGAAGGATTACAGAGTGTCCGTCTGTCGTCACTTGGATCTCACTCGTGCCAGTTCAGGGGTGGCCTAGATCGCCCACGAACCATGCCCTCGGGGGTGAACACACGGGTTATGGCTTCATTGACTCGGATTCTCGGAAAGACGGGAAAGCCGGTTCATACATTCTCAGCGTCTGACGGGGCCATTGACGGTCGCTTCGTCCGACGGGTACGGCGATGGCGTGGCGAGTCCGGCCTTCGCGCCGGACGGTGGGCCCGCCACCTTGGGTGGCGACCATGCTGCGCACCGTATTCGAGCGGAACGATGAATGGTGCGAATGGTTCTCGGGTTATCGGTTGCCTTCTCAAGCACCGTCTCACTGGGATTGTCCGTTTCGGTTGATGAACACCATGGGTGCTGTTAGCTTCACACGGTGGACGACACGCGGGTACGGACGGAGGCGATCGAGGACTTCGCGGTGACCTTGCGGGAACTGCGTACCTCGGTCGGCAACCCGTCTTTTCGGGAAATGTCCGGTCGGTCAGGGGCGATTTCTCACACAACGCTGCACGAGGCTACGAAGGGTAACCGGCTCCCGAGTTGGGAGACCACCGTCGAGTTCCTCAAGGTGTGCGGCGCGGACCCGGCCGCGTACCGCGAACGCTGGGAGCGAGCGAACTTGGCGGTCAGGTCGGGGAGCACCGGGGAGCTTTCGATTCGCACGGACACCTCAGCGGATCATCTGCCCGGCGAAGCCGCGGAACCCCATACCGTGCGGCTCGCCCACGGATGGTCGACCGGCGAGATCGTGGGCGAGGTCCATACGCCGGAGGGACAAGGGCGATCACGGTGGATCCGCCCGGCCGCGTTCGCGGCGGCGGTCGTCACCGTGGGGTCGGTGGCCGTCATCGTGGCCACCATCAATCGCGGCGCCACGCCCGACGTACAACCCGGCCCGGCCCTGTCCGGCACCTCGGCGATGGCCGCGCTGTCCCCGGCCGATTGCCCGGTGCGTTCGACCAGCCCGCCCTTGGCCGCGCCGCTGCACAAGGGGGACGCGGTGACGTTCATCGAGGACGTCACGCTCCCCGACTGCTCGCGCGTCGGCACCGGTAAGACCGTGACCAAGACATGGCGACTCAAGAACTCCGGGACCGTGCCGTGGAAGGGCTATTCGCTGCGTCGCCTCGACGTCACGCAGCAGGCCGATCAGTGCCAGACCATTTCCCACGTGCCGATCAAGGACACCCAACCCGGCGAGCTGGTCGACATCCAGACCGTCGTCACCACGCCGAGCAAGCCGGGCCTGTGCTACGTGCGATTCAAGATGGTGGACGCCTCGGGAACGGTCCTTTTCCCCGGAAGCCGGCCGGTCAACTTCCAGATCATCGTCGACGCGCCATAGTTCCCCGCCGCGCAGGATACGGCGGGGAACTATGGTCTTCGGAGGGGTCAGGAGCCGATGACGATCCCGGTGTAGTAGTTCTTGAGGATCCTGGAGTAGCTCCAGCCCGCTCTGGCCTTGTCGCGGGAGCCGTACTGCGACATCCAGTCGCCGTTGACCCAGTTACCGCACGCCGTCGTCGTTGAGCAGTACTGGGCCCGGAAGATCTTCCCGCTGCGAGTCAGCCGGGTGCCCCAAGTCGCGTCCACCGCGGCGTTCGTCACCGCCTTCGCGGAGCCGGGCTTGTACACCTGGCTCGAGGTGTGGTCATAGACGTCGAAGCACTGGCCGCTCGGCGTCTTGCTGGCGGAGTGCAGCGCCCAGTACCAGCCGAAGTTCTTCACGGCCATCGCGCCGGCCTTGAGGGACTCGCTCGGCCAGCTCGTCACCCACTCGTTGGGCAGGACGTTCTTGACGTAGGTCTTGAAGTCCACCCGCTCCACGCGATTGAGGGACTCGCGGTACACGAGGATCGTCGTGGGCAGCTTGCTGTCCGTGCCGTCGGTCTTGCATTGGGTCGGCGGTAGAGAGCTACCCAGGAACTCGTGGGAGGCGTTCTGGTTCTTGAGAGTGGAGTTGAGGTTGGCCTTGGCGCCTGGGGCGAAGTCCTGGTAGGAGCCGGTGAGGCCGGTGTTGAAGTAGACGCGGACCTTCTTGCTGCTGCGGTTCCAGGCGGAGGCGGCGGCGTTCTTGATGCACTTGCCCTTGCCCGCGCCGGGGCCCTTGAAGTCGTAGCAGCTGGGCTGCGTGGTGGAGTAGTCGGGGATCGAAGTGGTGAAGTCGGAGACCGATCCCTGGTTGTTGCTGTTGAAGTAGTAGCAGAACTCGCCGCTGTCGCAGACTCCGTCGCGGCTGGCCGCCGAGGCGGGCGTCGCGGTGGTCAGCATGGTTCCGCCGAGTGCCACCGCGGTGGTGAGCCCCGAGATCAGCCGTACAGTTCGTGAAGGCACAGGTGTCTTCCTCTCATGTCAGCGGGTCGCGGGTCGTTATCGGACGTTGTAGCCCTGGGAGTTCCAGAACGAGGTCGGGTTCGGGTTCTCCAGGGTCGGGTCGCCGACGCTCTTGGACGCCCGCGTCTGCCGTCCGGGGCGCATCTCGACGTGGGTGTGCGCGGACGCACTGCTCGAAACCCCGTGCCACGACTCGTCAGCGATGATCTGGCCGCGGCTGACCGACTGGCCCACACGCAGGGAGGACCGCGGAGCGGAGTGCAGGTAGATCACCGTCTTGTTCGCCGCGGCGTTGTAGACGGCGATCGTGGACAGTCCAGCCCGGCCGGTGGATCCGAACTGGACATTGGTGATCGTGCCCGCCACCAGGTTGTGAACATCCGCGCCGATGCCGCGGGCGATGTCGATGCCCTCATGCCGGCCGGAGGTGGAGGTGTAACCGTCGAAGCCGCAGGTGATCCCGCCGCCGGAGGACGCGTACAGCGCGAACGACATGTTGGTGCGCGCTGTTGACGACGGGTTGAACTCGTGCGAGGCGTTCTGGTTCTTGAGGCTGGCGTTCAGGTTGCCCTTGGCGCCGGCGGCGAAGTCCTGATAAGTGCCGGTATTGCCGGTGTTGAAGTAGACGCGGACCTTCTTGCTGCTGCGGTTCCAGACGGAGGCGGCGGCGTTCTTGATGCACTTGCCCTTGCCCTCGCCGGGGCCCTTGAAGTCGTAGCAGGTGGGCTGCGTGGTGTCGTAGTCGGAGACCGATCCGGTGAAGTCGGAGACCGAGCCCTGGTTGTTGCTGTTGAAGTAGTAGCAGAACTCGCCGCTGTCACAGACGCCGTCGCGGCCGGCTGCCGAGGCGGGCGTCGCGGTGGCCAGCACCGTTCCGCTCAGTGCCATCGCGGCGGTCGTCGCGGTGAGGATCCTGGTGAAAGTTCTCATGCTGTTTCTCCTTTGTCTGCGGTGCTTCAAGGTCTCGGATGGTCAGCGGAGCTTGGCTTCGGAGGACTCAGCGGCGCTGGTACTCCTCCCAGGTGCGGATGGTCACCTTCGGCCCGTCGTCCGGCCCGCGGTTGGCGAGCCCGTTCTGACCCAGGTAGTAGTCACCGATCTGGTGCTGTGCCTGGCTGGAAAGACTGGTGTCGTTGATGGCGGCGGCGTGGATGTGCCACGGCCAGTCGCCCTGCTGGGGGCTGCGCACCCAGGCCGCGAAGCCGACCCGGCGCAACACGCGGCAGACCGCGGTGCGGGTGGCGGCGGTCATCCCCTTTACGGAGACGTCGATGACGCCGCCGCCATCGTGGGTGCCCACGGAGGTCGGGTCGCCGCCGGGGTTGTAGGAACCCTGGTCCAGCGCGAGATCGCGGCCGAGCAGGCGCTTCGCCTCGGCCAGCATGTTCCGGGTACGGGTGTTGACGACGGCGGCGCCGTAGGACACCCGGGCGCCCGGGTCGACGGTGGCGGTGACGGTGAAGCGGCCGGCTCCGAGCTTGGCGAGCGACCCCTTGCCCGGCAGGCCGTTGGCGTCGAGACCGGTAAGGCCGAGCGACTTCTGGTACTTCGCATAGGCGGTGACCGTCGTGGAGCCGAAGTAACCGTCCACCCACTTCGCGTCGAGCAGGCTCCGGTCGCGCAGCGCCTGCTCAACGAGGAGCACACTGGCTTTGGCACCCGGGGTCTGCGTGGTGTCAGGCCGCCTCGGGTCGATCAGGGCCGCCTTGACGGTGGCTTCCATGTTCACGCTCGGAAGGGCCCTCATGCCGGCCGCCTCGGCCGCCGACATCACGGACCCTTCGGCCAGTGATGTGAGCAGGGCGGCCGACAAGAGGGCAGCGGCGCATGAGGCCAACTTCATCGTTACTCCTGTGGTGGGGTTGCTGGGCGGCGGGATCAATCTCGCCGGTTACCCAACGTGTCCACAAGGAGATCGGTGTTGTCAGCCTGTCCACACGCGATCTGACAGCCCTGGCCGTACGCCATCTGACAGGTGTTCCGGTGGCGCTGACAGTGCCTGACCAGGCACGTCGTGCACTATGACGTCGGCCGGGCACTGACGGCAGAACGGCCCGCTCCGGGGGCGCGGCAACATCGGCTGCGGCTACACACAGTTGCCGACGGCGCGCAGTGAGTGGGAGATGGGGCGCTAGTGCCAGTTGTGCGGCGCGCGTTTGAGAGTGTAAGCCGCCTCTGGCAGGTCGTCCCGGACGCGGATCATCCAGCGGACGAGATCGGTGGTGTTCTCGACAGGATGGACGAGAGGAGCCTTCCACGCCTTGATCACGGCAGGACGTACGGCTGGACACAAGATCGTCTCCGGCCACCGCGCCGAGATCCGCACCTCTACTGACCGATTCACATACCTCACTGACCGGATCCGATCAATATGTCCCCCCGATCTTGTCAAGTCGATCAGTCTGGTCAATAGTTGCGGCAAAGCAGTCAAATTCGGTCCGTGCCCGATCGAACGTGACTAAGGAGCCGCCCAGTGCGACCAAGCCCCTTCCTGCGCCTCGTAGCCGTCGCGATCACCGTGGTGGCCATGTCAGGCATCGCCCCCGCTCCGGCGGAGGCGATGCCAGACAGCAACCGGATCAAAGCGGTGACCTCAGGAAACGCCCGTTTCGAAGTGCTGTCCCCAACCCTGATAAGGACCGAGTACGCGGGCGACGCCAAATTCCTCGACACTCCGACCTTCAACGCCGTCGGGCGCGGCGCCTTTCCGGCAACGCCCTTCACATCGAGTACGTCGAACGGCTGGCTCACCATCAGGACGAGCGCGCTCACCCTGCGCTACCAGGTCGGTTCGGGCCCGTTCACCCCGCAGAACCTCTCGGTCAGCCTGAAGACCACGACCGCCGCCCCATGGCAACAACTGACCTGCCCCGCCGGAGCCCTCTGCGAGGCCGAGGACCTCTCGTACGGCGGGCTGGCTGTCGCCACCGACCACTCCGGCTTCACCGGCGCGGGTTTCCTGGCGGGCTTCGAAGGCACGGGCAACTCGCTGTCTGCGGACGTGAACGCGACCACGTCAGGGCAGTACCAGTTCGCCATCCGCTACTCCAACGCCGTCGGCGGCGACGGTCAGCACACGCCGCGCACGCTCACCCTGTCGGTGGACGGGGGCACCGGTCAGACGGTGACCCTGCCGGTGACCGCGAACTGGGACACCTGGGCCATCGCCACACCGGGAGTGCAGCTCGCCGCGGGACGGCACATGATCACGCTGACCCGTACAGCCGCCGACTCCGGCAACGTCAACATCGACAGCCTCGCGCTGCTGCCACCGGGCACCGGCTATCCGCCGACGTCGGCCAGAGCCACCGTGCCCTGCGCGTACGGCACGAGCTGCGAGGCCGAGTCGGGCGGGCTCGCCGGTACGGCCAAGGTGGTGCAGGACCACGCCGGCTACTCGGGCAGAGGTTTCGTCGCCGAACTCAACCAGGGCGCCGGCCTGGCCACCCGCCTGGTGGGCGTGTCCGCCGACGGCACGTACACGCTGCACATCCGCTACGCCAACGGCGTCGGCGGCGACGGCCAGCACCAGACGCGAACGGCCACCATCACAACAGGCGGCGCCACGCAGCAGATGACCTTCCCGACCACGGCCGACTGGGACACCTGGGCGACGGCCGCCATCCCGATCGCCCTCAAATCCGGCACGAACGACATCACCCTCACCTGCCCCGGCGCCTCCGGCTGCCGCGTCAACGCGGACACGCTCGCCGTGACCCCCACCGGCACGGCCGCCCCGCCGCCCCACCTCCCGCTCGGCGGCTACCGCCGCAGCCTCGACAACGTGAACGGTGACAACGGCACCCCGCCGACCACTCCGGGCCTGCTGCACAAGGACGGCTGGTACCTGCTCGACGACACACCCTCCGCCCTGTACGACCCCGCCACCGGGAAGGTCACCCAGCGGCCCGGCGGCAGGGCGTACCAGGACGGTTACTTCTTCGGTTACGGTCACGACTACAAGCGCGCCCTGTCGGACCTGTCCACCCTGACCGGGCCGCCGGCGCTGCTACCCCGCTGGGCGTACGGCGTGTGGTACTCCGAGTACATCGACCGCACCGCGGCCGACTACCAGAACACGATCCTGCCCAGGTTCCGCTCCGAGGGCGTCCCGCTGGACGTCCTGGTCACCGACACCGACTTCAAATCGCCCAACACCTGGAGCGGCTGGCAGATCGACCGCGCGAAGTTCCCCGACCCGAAGGCGTTCTTCGACTGGTCGGCCGCCCAGGGCCTGCACAACACGCTCAACGTCCATCCCAGCATCGTCGGCGACGACCCGCAGTTCACCCAGGCACAGGCCACGGCCAAGGGCAAACTGCGCAAGGGCGGCTGCGCAGGGGCCGCGGGCGCGAACTGCTACACCTTCGACTGGGGCGACCCCGACCAGCTCAAGGCGTACATGGATCTGCACAAGACCATGGATCAGCAGGGCAACGACTTCTGGTGGCTCGACTGGTGCTGCGACGCCTCGCAGTCCTCGCTGCCCGGCGTGACCCCTGACGCCTGGATCCACCAGCAGTACGCCGCGGCCAACGGCGGCTTCGTGCTCTCCCGCGCCTACGGCTCCCTCCAGACAGGCTCGTACGCCGGCCGCTCGGGCCTGCCCACCGGCCCGTGGGCCGACAAGCGCACCACCCTCCACTTCACCGGCGACACGTCCTCCACCTGGGGAACCCTCCGGGCGGAGGTCGGCTACACGCCCGGCGAATCCGCCGCCACCGGCATGTCGTCCATCAGCCACGACATCGGCGGCCACAACGACACCACGGGCCTGCAGGGCTCGGAGACCTACCTCGACAACGGGCAGAGCAGGCGGACCAGCAAGCTGCCCGACGACCTGTACGCCCGGTGGGTCCAGTTCGGCACCTTCCAGCCCATCGACCGCCTGCACAGCAACCACGGCGACCGGCTGCCCTGGCAGTACGGGGCCGCGGCGAAGGACCCGGCGAAGAAGTTCCTCAAC
This sequence comes from Nonomuraea sp. NPDC048901, assembly GCF_040649695.1. NCBI lineage: Bacteria > Bacillati > Actinomycetota > Actinomycetes > Streptosporangiales > Streptosporangiaceae > Nonomuraea > Nonomuraea sp. NPDC048901. The sequence goes on from NZ_JBEZFW010000001.1 coordinate 918,059, forward strand.
CTGAGGGAGAACCTGGTCCCCTACACCTACACGCTGGCCCAGGAGGCCAACGCCACCGGCGTCCCGATCGTCCGCCCGACATACCTGGAATATCCCGAAGAGGAGAACGCGTACGCCACCGCCGCCGGCCAGTACTTCTACGGCCCCGACCTCCTGGTCGCGCCCGTGACCACGCCCGGCGCCACGGCCACGACCTCGGTGTGGTTCCCGCCCGGACAGTGGACCGACTACTTCACCGGCCAGACCTACACCGGCGGCACCACCCGGAACATCACCACCGGCCTCGATACGATGCCCGTGTTCGTCAAGGCCGGGGGCATCCTGCCGACCAGGACCGCTGACGTCGCCAACGACGTCCAGAACCCCCTGGACAAACTCACCCTGAACATCGCCTCGGGGGCCTCCGGCTCGTACACGCTGTACGACAAGACCACGATCCGATACTCGGAGTCAGGAGGGCGGCGCACCGTGAAGATCAGCGGCAAGGCGCGCCAATGGACGCTCAACTTCCTGAACGCCGCACCTCCCAAGGACTTGCCCGCCGACGCGTACCGCTATGACAGCGCCACCCGCACCCTGACCGTCAAGCTCCCCGAACACACGACGCGGCTCAGCTTCACCTCCGGCTGACACCCGAGGCCCCGTCGGGGCGGGGCCTCACACCTCGGCGACTGAGCGCCTTGACGCGGATCAGTTCGGCCATGGCGGCATAGATCGACCCCCTGTCCGCGTCCTTGCTTGGCGACATCGCGAGGAGGACAGGTGGATCCAGGATTTGCGGCGGACTTCCGGGAGTTCGTCATCGATCGATCAGGAGCGCTGTTCCGTACCGCGTACCTGCTGACCGGTGACCGGCACGCCGCCGAGGACTTGGTCCAGTCGGCGCTGGCGAAGACCGCCGCGAAGTGGCGCGGCCTGCGCGACCCCGCGGCCATCGAGGGCTACGTCCGCCGCGTCATGTACCACGAGCAGGTGAGCTGGTGGCGGCGCCGTTCCCGCGTCGCGGAAGTGTCCACCGGATGGCTGCCCGAGCAGATCGGCGATGGGCACGCCGAGATGGTTGATCTTCGCCTGGTGATGCGCGCGGCTCTTGCCCGGCTGACACCCCGGCAGCGGACCATGCTCGTGCTGCGCTACTTCGAAGACCTGTCCGAGACCGAGATCGCGCGGCTGCTCGGCGTCAGGGTCGGGTCGGTGCGCAGCCAGATTTACCGATCGTTGGAGCGCCTGAAGAAGGCCGCACCTGAACTGAGCACCGTGAGGGAGTTCGGATGAACATCGAGGATCTGCTGCGAGAGACCCTCTCCGACATGGCCCATGAGGAGCAGCCGCCTCCACCGGGCCGGTTCCTCCAGGTCAACCGAGGTCGACCCCGTCGGCGCGGCCTCGCCCTGGCGGCAGCGGCCGCCGTGACCGTGATGGCGGTCGGATCCACGCTCGTGGTCCAGGGGCTGTCCTCCGTCTCCAAGGACGTCGCCGGGCAGGGCTCTGGAGAGACGCTTGTGGACACCAAACAGGGACAGATCACCCTGACTGTGAGGGAAGGACTACGGCTCTCACAGATCTTGAAGCAGTTGTCGACCGCCACCGGCAGACCGCTGGTGGAGTTCGAGCGGGCCGCCAAGGACGGCAGGGCGCTCGGTCTTCCGGCCTACGCCAAGGGCGAGCTGGAAGGATTCGCCTTCCCCGGAACCTACGAGGTCTCGCCCACGTCGCGCCCCGCCGAGATCCTCGCCGCGATGGTGACACGCTTCAATCGCGCCGCCGAGGAGAGCAACCTGGTGGACGGTGCCAGGCGGGTCGGCCGTACGCCACTGGAGATCCTGACCATCGCCAGCATCGTCCAGGCCGAGTCGCTCGACAAGCGCGCCATGCCCAAGATCGCACGGGTGATCTACAACCGGCTGAAGCACGCACCCGAGATGAAGCTGCGGATGGACAGCACGGTCCTGTACGGCCTGAACAAGTTCGGCGCCACGGCATCGAACGAGGATCTCAAGAGCCGGTCGCCATACAACACCTACGCGCGCCTCGGCCTGCCGCCCGGTCCCATCTGCAACCCGGGGACCGACGCCATCGCGGCTGCCCTGAAGCCGGACTCCGGGCCGTGGCTGTACTTCGTGACGATCGATCCGAAGACGGGCGTCACGAAGTTCGCCGGCTCCCCATCCGAGTACGACAAGCTGGTCGAGGAATACAGAAAGAACACCGGGTGAGGAGCGTCACGTCAGCGGAGACGATGGCGGGCGGCCTCTCCCAGCCAGGCCAGGCCCGGCTTGGGCGGCGGAAGTAGTCGGCAACCAAAGGCCTAGGCCGACGTGTACGCCGTATTCGCCCGGCTCTGCCACCCATCGCCCGTGCCGGGTGCTCCAGTAGCTGAAGGCGCGGGCGTCGAGCTCGATCACCACGCGGGCGCTCTCCCCGGGCGCCAAGCGCACTTTGCGGAAGCCGCGCAGCTCGCGTACGGGACGGTCCACGTCAGAGACGGGGTCGCTGACGTACACCTGGACGACCTCGGCGCCCTCACGCGCGCCGGTGTTGGTGACGGTGACCTCGACGCGCGCCTCGGGCCGGGTCGGGTCGGGTACGTGCACGGACAGTTCGGAGTAGGCGCCCGCTGCATGCGTACGCCGTGCGGGCCGTCGGTGAGCACCGCGGCCGGCATGCCCGCGCGGGCCACCTCCGCGGTCGCCCAGAAACCGGCGCCGGACACGAGGCTCGCCTTCTCTTCGAGCGTGAGCCGCTCGACGACGGATCGTCCGTCGGTCATGTCGTGACCTTCCTGGTAGGGATCGCAGGGGGTGCCGCCGCCTCAGGAGGCGACGGCGCCCTTCTAAGCGTCAGTCCGAGAGCGTCTGCCGGCGACGGACGTCGAGCGTCTCGCTGACCCGGCCGACGTCTCGTGGATAGGTGAAGTACAGGACCGAGAGCAGGAGACCGTTGACGATCATCAGCACGACCAGGACCCAGAAGAACACGCCCTGGATGCCGATCGCCGCCGCGAGCGCGCCGGCCAGGAGCGAGAACAGCGCCCACCCGATCGTCTCGAACACCGTCAGCCAGATCGCGAACGCCTGTCCGCGCAGCTCGGGCAGTACGACGGCGGCCACGATGGGCCGGTTGACCGGCGGGTTCAGCCCTTGGCAGGCGCCGAGCAGCGCCCAGAAGACCGCGTAGACGGTGATCGTCTCGTACCGGAACTGAGTGCCGAAGAAGGCGATGACGCCGAACGCGATCTGCGCGAATTGCAGCATCACGACCCGGCCTCTGCTCGGCATGAGCCGGTCGAGGCGGGGGAGGATGAATCCGGCGCCCAGCGTGGCGACGCTGTAGCCGATGCCGAACGGCAGCGCCACCAGGATGGCGGTGGAGTTGGGGATGCCGCGCTCGGTGACGAGGAACTGGACGCCGAAGATGAGAATCAGCAGATGCCCGGACAGGAGCCGGCTCAGCATCATCACGGCGTAGGTGGGGATGCGGAACAGTCCGATGACGGAGACGAAAGTGACCTTCGCCTTCGCTCGGTCCTCACGCGTGAGGTCGGCGAGTTGCTGCTCGGCGGCTCCGATGCCGGGATCCTTGAAGAATGCCAGGACGACGAATCCGGCGACGATGCAGACGCCGCCGAGCGTCCACAGGGCCCAGCGCCAGCCGTCCTGCATCGCGACGAAGGCCGCCATGATGGGGCCGAGGACGATGCCGGCGAGTTGGAGCGAGCTGAAGAAGATGCCGTTGGCCCGGGCGCGCTGCTCGTCGGGGAAGGAGTCGGCGATGACGGCCATGGCGATGGGAGAGCCGCCGATCACGGCGGCGGACATGAGGGTGCAGCAGATCAGGAGCTGGACGAAGTTCTGCGAGAAGCCGGCGGCGATGCCGAACAGGCCGCCGGTCACCGTCGTGGCGGCCAGGGTGGCGCGCCGGCCGATCCGGCCGGACAGCCAGATCCAGAATGGTCCGGCGGGTACGCTTGCGATCTTGCCAAGGGCGGCGACGAGGCCGAGGTGTCCGCTGTTGAGCCGCAGCGCGGCCGCCAGCGTGGGGAAGACGGTGTTGATCAGGCCGGCTTCGGTGCCATCGACGACGCTCACGCCGGAGACGACGGCGAGATTGCGCCAGCGGTGGGGGACATTGGCGGCCTGAGCCGCTCCTGGCTGGACGGACGTGGTGGAGGCGCTGGCATCCATGGGGGGTCCTGTCTGCAGTGGTGCGATAAAGCAAACGCCGTCTCAGGGGGCTGAGACGCCGGGTGGTGCCGTGAGAAGGGCGAATCGCTCGTCGATGCGGCGCAGTACCGCGGCGGGTATGTAGCCGTAACGGGCGAGGTCCAGCAGGGTCATGGAGATGGGGGCTGACAGCAGCTCCGACTGCACCAGCGCGGGCGCCTCCTGCGCGAGGACGTCCTTGGCCCCCGTGATCCGCAGGAGGTCCAGGAGCGGAGCGCGGAGCAAAGCCGGGGCACGCAGGGTCTCCATCGCGGGAAGGGGCGCGGCGACGGCCGTCGCGCGCTCGCGCTGTTCGCGGACCAGGAGGTGCTTGGGCTCGATGTCACCGACGCGCGGGATGCCCAGGCGCTCGTACTGGCTGGGCGGCGCGTCATTGTCGAGCATGAGGCGGCGCAGCAGCTCGACCATCCGCAGCTCCACGTCGTCGTCGACGATCGGCGTTTCCTGCGCCGGATCCTCCTGGAGGTCGAACAGGAGCGTGCCGTGCTGCCACGGGTTCATCCACGAGGGCGAGGCCGGTATCCGCATGGTGCGTACACCCTTGGTGAAGGTGAACGGCTCGGCCGGTTCCCACTCCTTGAGCTCCTGTGTCGAGAAGCGGGCGCGCATGTGGGTGGGCATGAGGGTGAACTCTTCGAGCGGGCCGTTGGCCTGCTCCTTGGCGGCGCGCATGTAGACGTAGCGGCCGTCGGTGACGTTGACGTGCCCGCCGTGGATGCCGAACAGCGCGCCCTCACGGAGGGGCTCGTCCTGGGCGAGGTCCGCGCCTTGCATGTCAGGGGTCGGCTCGATGCCGAAGTAGCGCAGCACGGTCGGCGCGATGTCGATGGTCTGCGCGAGCGCGCCCCTGCGCTGGTCCCGGCCGCCGGTGCGTGGGTCCCACAGGAACATCGGCAGGTGCACCAGCTCGTTGAACCACGGCATCACCGACTTGGCCCACCAGCCGTGCTCGCCGAGCAGGAAGCCGTGGTCGGTGTTGACCAGCAGGAGCGTGTCGTCCCACATGGCGTGCTCGTCCATGAAGTCCAGGACCCGGCCGAGCGAGCGGTCGCACATCGAGACCAGGGCGGCGTACTCGTTGCGGGCGTGTTCGACCTGGTCACCGGGTTCGAGGACCTTCTGGTACGGCGGCCAGTCGAACTCCGGGCCGTCGTAGTCGTGCGGGTAGAGGTCCTTGTAACGCTGGTGAGTGAAGAACGGCTCGTGCGGATCGAACATCTCGATCTGCAACAACCACCGGTCGGCGTCCACGTTGGTCTCGAGAAAGTGCAGGCCCGCGTCCACGGTCCGGGTCTGCGAGTGCTCCGCCTCGGTCGGCATGTACGTGCGGTTGACCGCGTCCTGCCGCTTCATCGCGTCGCCCGGGCCCTTCGGGGGGTCACCGACCACGCCCTTCCACGGGTCGCCCTCCTGGCCGCGGAAGAACTCCCATGTGCTGTAGCGGGTGTGGTAGGTCGCGCCGCCGTCCTCCCAGTAGTGCGGGTGGTCGGAGGCCAGGTGCGTGTGCACCCCTGCCTGCTTGAGCAGCTCCGGCATGGAGTCGTCGAACGGCTCCAGCGGGCCCCAGCTGCGGTGCAGGAAGTTGTACCGTCCGGTGTGCATCTCGCGCCGCGCGGGCATGCACGGCATCGAACCGGCATAGAAGCGGTCGAACGTCACCGCCCGTGCCGCCAGCCGGGCGAAGTTCGGCGCGTCGATGAACGTGTCGGCGTACGGCGAGAGCATGTGCCGGTTCAGGCTGTCGAACATGACGATGATCGCCCTCATCGCGACGTCTCCTCCGTCCACACGATGGTGGGCGGGGAGTCCTGATTGAGCGGCTCCCCGTCGAGCAGGCGCCGGCGCAGTTCGATGAGGGAGGCGATGTGGTGGTCCATCGCCTCGGCGCCGCGCCGATGCAGCCACTCGTCCATCTGGGCGCCGAGCTGGACGTCGTAGCCGGGCGGAGGCTCGTCGAACCGGGTGCGGTCACGGTGGCGGTAACGCGCCACCTCCGCCACCCGGGTGTTGATCTCGATGTCGAGCAGGGCTATCACCTGCTCGACCGTCATGAAGCCGGCGTAGCCGAGACGCGCGTGCAGGTCGGGATCTCCGAAACGGGTGGGCGGGTTGTACGGGCGCGTCAGCCAGTCGATGAAGACGGTGTAACCCTCTTCGGTCACGTGGTAGCGCTTGGCGTTGCTCGCCCCGGGGCGCTCCTCGATCGTGTGCTCGACCCAGCCGCGCTCCTCCATCGAGGCCAGCGTCCGGTAGGCCTGGCTCATGGTCGTGTTCGAGCGCGCGAACCGGCCGTGCGTGTCGAAGAACTTCTTCAGCTCATAGCCCGTGCTGGGACGGTTGAGTAGCGCCCCGAGGAGAAGGATCTCAAGCTTCATCAAATGTGCCCGTCGTCGTAACGAAGTTAACCGTGCCACAAATGGAATGGTGATACCATGACATAAGTGTCATGCTCTGTCGAGAGTCTTCTTGCGCAAGATTTCGCCTGATCAGGCCAGAGCAGGAGATCTTCTGGACCGAGCTCGGCGGCTCGGCCACGATGAGGACATGACGGGGAGCGGATCAACGCAGCCGCCGACGGCGGGCGGAGGAGCAGGCTCGCGCCTGAACTGGACGGCAGTGAGCGCTCTGGCGGCCGCGATCGCCGCCGTCGTCGCGCTGGCCGCGTACCTGGCGCCGCCGACCCCGCCGCAGCAACCCCAACCCCAGGCCCAGCCCGATACCGTGGCCCCCACCCCGGCCCCGGAGTCATCGTCACCAGAACCGGTCAAAACCCGGCACGCACGACGGACCCCGAAACCATCGCCCGAGTCCAGCACGCCCGACCCACCGAGCCCCACGCGAGAGGCCCCGGTTTCCTCTTCACCGCTGTCAGCGGTCCGGCCCGGCGGCTGCGACGAGGCGGCGGCGGCGCTGACCGCATACCGCCGGAACGCCGGGACCGTCCGCAGCAGTCAGACGGCCGCGGCTCAGCAGACGTACAGCGACCTGATGGGTGCGGCCTTCCACGCGGAAGGAGTGGTGGGGGCGAAGATCACTCTGCTGGCCCGCGAATTCCAGGAACTGAACTTTCGCCTGACCGGCATGACCGGCGGCGATCCCAACCAGGTGATCGCGGATATCAACACAGACGCCGCGGAGCTCAACAGGCTGTGCGAATCCCCCTGAGGCTGCTCGACCGGGTGCTGTGACCTACCTGCGCGATCACCGATTAATTTTTCCGGGTTATTGACGATATATCGCCATCTGGGAAAACTCACCCGCAAGCTGCGCACCGAACGGACCGCGCGCTGATGCGGAGGACGTAACTGATGACTGATTCCACCAACGGATTGACCGTCGGCCGACGCTCCCTGCTGGCGGGAGCCGCCGGCCTTCTGGGAACGGCGGCACTGCCCGCGACCGCCGCGCGGGCGAGCACCTCGATGAAGCGATACCCGTCGAACTGGCCCGACCTCGAGCCCTACGGCCTCGCCGACACCCGGCTCGACCTGTGGCCGCGCGAGGACAACTCCCTCATCCTCCCGCTGGAACTCCGCCCCCGTGACAAGGAGCTCGGCCGGGTCTGGATGCGGGACACGTACGTCAACTGTTTCGTGGTGAAGGGTCGTCCGATCTACGTCGCCACCGGCACCACCCGGGCGCCCGGGATCGAGGCCGCCGCCCCGTGGAACGACGGCATCTTCATGTGGGTGTCCCCGTCCCTGCGCGGGCCGTGGAAGCTGGCCGACACCACCGGCATCCGCCCCGGCGCCGAGAAGGGCAAGGTCTGGTCGCCCGAGTTCGTCGACGAGAACCGGCCAGGACGCATGGTGGTCGCTCCGTGGCAGGAGTACTGGACCGACGACCAGTTCGGCAAGCGCGGCGATGTCTGGGCGCCGGAGGTGCACTACTTCCGCGGCAAGTGGTACATCGTCGCCTGCATGGGTGACCACGCGCACAAGGTCGGCTCGTTCATGCTCGTGAGCGAGGGCGGGCCCGAAGGCCCGTACCGGCTGGTCCAGGGCAACCACGACAAGCCCTTCGGCGACCCCGTCACCGGCGGGCCCGGCTTCATCCTGCCCGGCGCCTACCACCACATCGACGGCAGCCTCTACAGCGAGGGGGATGACGCCTGGCTGGTGCTGCACAACCACCTGTACGCGAAGTTCCGGGACGACATGGAGGACATCGTCCCGACCACCAATCTCCCGCAGTTCCAGCAGACGCCGTACTCGCCCGAGCCGTATCTCGAAGGCGCGTACGTGTTCAAGTACGGGGGCAAGTACTTCCTGCTCCAGGCCGCCTGGAACCGGACCTCGACCAACGCCGACGGCAGCACCCGGTACGCCTACGACCCACCCGGCACCGGTCGCGCGCAGTACCACTACGACGCGGTAGTCGCCGTCTCGGACACCTTCGAGGGACCGTACTCGAAGCGGTGGACCGTGGGTGTCGGCGCCGGCCACAACAACTTCTTCGTGGACCACAACGGCAAGCTGTGGGCGACGTTCTTCCGCAACCCCAGGTTCGGCTACTGGGCCGACCCGTCACGCGTCGGCGACACGGCGGTGCCCGGGATCGTGCGGGTGGAATGGACGGGACCGAAGGGCAACCGCCTGTACGTCCAGCGCCGGAACCACTGACCTGTCCCCCGAGCGAGCTACCGGCGAATGTCCTCCGTGCGGTGACGATTCCGCACCCGTCGACTCCATAACGTTACGGCGTGGCACGGCACCGCGGCCACTTCCGATTTCGCACTGGAGGACATCATGCCCCGCAAGCTCAAGGCAGCCGTTGTGGCCGCACTGTGCGTCACCGTGATCGGGGCGGGGGTCACCGGCTGCGACGAGGACACGATGGACAACTGGGACCCACTCGCCCCCGTGACCCACAAAGCCGACACCGGCCGGATCTCCGGAACCAAGAAGATCAATGTTGACGGCCGGTCGGTGAACGTGTCCTGTTCGGGCGACCCGGCGAAGGGCAAGCCCGTCATCGTGCTGATGCACGGAGGAGGTGACGGGCTGGACAAGATGGCCGCTCTCCAGAAGACGCTGAGCGAGAAGAACCAGGTCTGCAGCTACGACCGGCTCGGCGCGGGCGCCAGCGACCAGCCGGACGGCCCGCAGGACTTCGCCGGCACCGGGAAGATCCTCACCGGCGTGCTCGACCGGGTCGCCGGTGACGGCCCGGTCGTCCTGGCGGGGCACTCGCTGGGCGGACTGATCGCCGCCAGATACGCCCCCGACCATCAGGACAGAGTCAAAGGGCTGGTCCTGATGGACGCCACGCCACCCACGATGGTGCACGACATCACGAAGGCGATCCCCGAGTCCGCCAAGGGCCCGGCAGCCGAGGTACGCGCGCAGAACCTCGCGATATTCCAGGGACAGAACCCGGAGAAGCTCGTCATCACCGATGGAAAGGCGCGCTCCGCCGGAAACATCCCGGTGGAGGTGATCCAGCACGGCAAGCGGTACCTCGCGGCCATCCCCACATACGGGCCGCGCCTGGAGCAGGCGTGGTCCGCGGGACAGCGCAAGTGGCTCGCGCTGTCCAGCCGCAGCAAGCTGAGCACGGCCACCGGCAGCGGCCACTACATCTACGTCGACCAGCCTGACGTCGCCGTCCAGGCCATCCAGCGCGTCACCTCGGCCGCGGAAGACAGCGCCTGAGCCCAGATCCACCGGATTCCCGCAACGGTGTCGCGGAACCAGGTTGCTACTCGTCGATCCAGGTGATGTCCGCGCAAGCGATGAAAAACATGACACAAGATGTCGGGTTTTGGGACGAGCATGGTTTCGCCGGTCGGCGCTGATGGAGGACGTGGGCCGCGCCCTACATAGATGAGGACAGCAATGCGCGAAACCCGAGAAGAGCTCAAAGAGCTGCAGGTCCTACTGGATGCTTCTCTCTCCGTTTCCACCTCGCATCTCCGCTCGATCATCAGTACCGAGCGCACGCTGACCGCGGAGCAGCTCACCGGCGTCCTCACCGGGATGTGCACCCTGGCCCTGTCCACCGTGACGGCCAAGGGCGAGCCGCGGATCAGCGGAGTGGACGGGCACTTCCTGCACGGCAAGTGGCACTTCGGCACGGCGCGCAAGGCCGCCAAGGCCCGCCATCTGGCCGCCCGCCCCGCCGTCAGCGCCGCGCACATGCGCGGTGAGGACCTGGGCGTGTTCACGCACGGCACGGTGGAGATCCTCAACCCCTTCGGTGGCGAGCCGGCCGAGGACTGGCCGGACCTGCTCGCCTACTTCAAGGACTTCTATGGCGGCGACTTCTTCGACTGGGACAACGAAGTGGTCTACTACCGGCTGCATCCGCACTGGATGACCGCCTACGCTCCCGACGTCGCCAAGGTCACCGCGATGTCTCGGTCCTGATCCGCGGCACGTGCCGCATCGGGACCGGCCACGTGCTGAGAGACCTGGTGAGAGCGGCCGCCGCGTAGTGGCGTGATCGGTCATTCGGCATGGGCGGGGCCTGTTCGCCCATGTCCTGCTGCGTTGCGAGAGGGTGGGCGAAGGTTGACGGCATTCGTACGGGACGTCGAGGGCATGGGGCGCGAGACCATCGACGTGGTGGGGGCTCGTACCAACAACCTGCGGGACGTGTCGGTGAGCATCCCCAAAGGGCGGCTCGTCGCGTTCACAGGAGTGAGCGGCAGTGGCAAGACCTCGTTGGCCATCGACACTCTGCACAATGAGGCCCAGCTGCGGTATCTGGAGGGGCTTTCGCCGTTCGTACGGCAGTACATCACCCAGCGCAATCGACCGAAGGTCGACCGCATCCTGGGACTCGGCGCGACGCTCGCGGTCGATCAGCGTCGCCTGAACCGCAACCCCCGCTCCACGGTCGCGACGATCACCGGCATCGACGGGCACCTGGGGCTGTTGTACTCGCGCCTTCCCGGGATCGGCGCGGACCCGGCGGCGGAGAGTGTGGACGGGCATCTGACGACCGCTCACTTCGACCGCAACACGCCGGAAGGGAGCTGCGCGGACTGCCATGGGGTGGGCGGGCGCTGGCAGGCGCAGGAGGACCTGGTCATCACCCACCCGGAGCTGCCGCTGTTCGAGGGGGCCTCGCCCTGGTACGCGAAGTGGCGGTCGGGAGAGCACGCGTTCGTACCGGCGCTTGCCGACAAGCGGGGCGTGGACCTCGGCCGGCCGTGGCAGTCGCTGCCTGAGGAGTTCCGTCACTGCGTGCTGTACGGCACGGGTGACGAGAAGATCGAGGCGACCGTTGACATGACGAACAAGAATGAGACGGCCCAGGTGACCTACACCTTGAGCGAGCCGCTGCGGGGGGCGCTCGCCGAGGTGGAGCGGGTGTTCATGAACGCCCAGACCTCCAGTGCCAAGCAGCGCTACCTGCCGTACATGCGCAAGCGGCCCTGTGGCACCTGCGGTGGCAGCGGGTACGACCAGGTGGCCCTGGCTGTGCGGCTCGGCGGGCTGACCTATCCCGACCTGCTCGAGGTGGAAGTACGGGAGGTTCGCCGGTGGGTGAGGCGCGTGGCGGACGACCTGGGCTCCCGGCAGCGCGAGGTGGGTGAGCCGCTGCTGCAGGACCTGGGCCGCAGGCTCGGCATCCTTGACCGGCTCGGCCTGGCCCATCTCCAGCCGGCCCGGAGCGCGGCGACGCTGTCCGGGGGTGAGTTGCAGCGGACCCGGCTCGCCGCGCAGCTCAGCACTGAGCTGAGCGGCATCATCTTCGTCCTGGACGAGCCCGGGGCCGGGCTGCATCCGGCGGACAAGGCACACCTGCTCGACATCGCCCTGGAAGTGCGCGCGGCCGGCAACACGGTGCTCCTTGTCGAGCACGACCCTGAGCTGATCGCCCGGGCCGACTGGGTGATCGATATGGGGCCGGGCGCGGGCCGTCTCGGCGGTGAGGTTCTGGTGTCGGGGCCGCCCGCCGACGCGGCCGCCCACCCGAAGTCGCTGACCGGGCGCTATCTGGCCGGTGAAGGGCCGCGGCTGCGCCGGACCCGCCGCCCGGCCGGGGACGACACCGGCTGGGTGGAGCTGCACGGCCTGCGTGTGCACAACGTGACCGCAGACCTGGTGCGTTTCCCCGCCGGTCGGCTCACCTGCCTGACCGGGGTGAGCGGCAGCGGCAAGAGCAGCCTGCTAGGCCTGCTCGGGACGAGCGTGGCGGCCGCCCTCAACGGGGCGGTGACCGACACGGTGCGGGAGGTGACCGGCTTCGAGGGATTCGGCTGGGTCGCCGTCGTCGATCAGGAACCGCTCGGGCGGACGCCGCGGTCGAACCCCGCTACGTATAGCAAGGCATTCGACATCGTCCGCAAGCTGTTCGCCGAAACCGACATGGCGCGCGAGCACGGGGTCAGTGCCTCCTGGTTCAGCTTCAACACCGCGGGTGGCGGCCGCTGCGAGACCTGCACCGGTTATGGCCGCAAGCTGGTTGACATGCACTTTCTGCCGGATGTGTGGGTCGTCTGCGACGCGTGCGAAGGGCGGCGCTACAAGCCGGAGGCCTTGGACATCAGGTATCAGGGGCTGGCCATCGACCAGGTACTGGAGCTGACCGTCGCCGAGGCCGTGGCGCGGTTCCGCGAGCCCCGGCAGCTCACGGAGACCCTGGAATCCTTGAACCAGGTCGGACTCGGCTATCTCCAACTCGGCCAGAGCGCCACCGAGTTGTCCGGCGGCGAGGCACAGCGGCTGAAACTGGCGTCCGCGATCCAGCGCGGTGCCGCGAGCCGCAAAGCCGGCCTCGTCGTTCTCGACGAGCCCGTCTCGGGCCTGCACCCATCCGACATCCAGCGGGTGGTGGATGCGCTCGATGTGTTGCTCGACTCGGGCAACACCGTAGTCGTGGCCGAACATGACATCCCCGTCGCCGCGTCTGCGGACTGGGTGATCGACCTGGGGCCGGGAGCCGGTCCGGACGGGGGCGCGGTGGTCGCGGTGGGCACCCCGGACGCCGTCGCGACGGCGGACACCCCGACAGCCGGCTTCTTCCGCCGGTACGCGGCGGGCCTGCCGCTCCTGGAGATGCGAGAAGTCGTTTCGGCGCCTTGTTCGTGAGCGTGGGGTCGTGGGCCGTGGTAGCGATGGTCGTCGACGCGGGTGCCGAATTTTGGGTCCGGACAAGTTCCGGTTTTTCCTTCACTCTCGGGCTAATGACCTACCCCACGGAGGCTTGCGATGGTGCTTGCCCAGATCGCTCGCTGGACCGCCGCTCTCAGCATGGCGGCGGCCATGACCTTCGCAGCCGCCCCGTCCGCTGCCGCGGCCGCGCCGCCCGACTTCCGGCCAGGTGCGCCCGGTCTCGGTGACCCCTACTTCCCCCTGGAGGGAAACGGCGGGTACGACGCCCAGCACTACTCCCTCAACCTGGGCTACGACCCTGCCACCAAGGTGCTCAGGGGGACGGTGCACATGCTGGCTCGAGCCACCCAGGACCTGTCCCGCTTCGATCTGGACTTCCAGCAGCTCACGGTGAGATCGGTCACGGTCAACGGCCGTCAGGCCGCGTACGTGCGCGACGGCCAGGAGCTGATCGTTACGCCCGGGTCGGGCCTGCGGCGTCAGAGCGTGTTCGACGTAGGCGTCACCTACGACGGCATCCCGCAGCCGCTCGGCGGCCCGATCGTGTTCGGCCTGCCGTACGGGTGGATCGCCACGGAGGACGGCGTGCTCGTCGCCTGCGAGCCGAACGCGGCCAGCACCTGGTTCCCCTCCAACGACCACCCGAGCGACAAGGCGACCTACTCCATCTCGGTGACCGTCCCGAAGGGGCTCACCGCCGCGGCCAACGGCGTGCTGGCGGCCCAGGTCACTCACGGTGACACAACCACCTTCCTGTGGAACGAACTGCGTCCGATGGCGTCGTACCTGGTCACGACCACGATCGGCCGGTTCGACGTGCAGAAGGGCAGGACGCCGGACGGCCTGCGCGAATGGGTCGCCACCGATCCGACCGTGCCTGGTACCGAGGTCGTCTTCCAGCAGACCGCCGACATCACCGACTACTGGAGCGAACTGTTCGGGCGCTACCCGTTCGAGGAGACGGGCGCGATCGTGGACAACGTCCCGATCGTCGGCTTCTCACTGGAGAATCAGACCAAGCCGCTGTACTCCGCCGTCCGCAGCGAGACCACGGTCGCGCACGAGCTGTCCCATCAGTGGTTCGGCGACAGCGTTTCGGTGCGGACCTGGCAGCACATCTGGCTCAACGAGGGCTTTGCCACCTTCGCCCAGCGCTACTGGACCGAGCACACCGGCGGCGAGACCGTCCAGGCGTGGTTCGACCGGCAGTACGCCACCAGGCCGGAGTCGTTCTGGCTGTCGAAGGTGGCCGACCCGCAGCGCGACACCATGTTCGACACCGCCGTCTACAACCGTGGCGGCATGACGCTCCAGGCGCTGCGCGTGAAGATCGGCGACGAACCCTTCTTCCGGCTGCTGCGGACGTGGGCGGCCGATCATCGCTACGGCCTGGCCGACACTGATGAGTTCATCACGCTCGCGGAGAAGATCTCCGGCCGGGACCTGACCGACTTCTTCAACGTCTGGCTGTTCACCCCGAGCAAGCCCGTGACGTGGTGACGACGTTCTGCTGAGCCTCTGAACAGTCCTTGCCCTCCGCGATCGCGCTCAGTACCTGCGCTGCGACCAGCTCGTCTCGCGCGGCGAGCTGGTCGAAACCGTTGACGGCGGGATAGGCGTAGGGGCCCAGGGACCCGATGAGGATCGCGCCGATGACGAGGATGCCCATCAGCACAGGGATGACTGGGTCGTACGAGCCCAGCACGTCGTACCCCAGGCCGAGCAGCAACGGTCCGAAAGCGGTGCTCAGCAGGAACGCGGCCTGGACCGCGCCGAGCGGTTGAACGATACGCCCGCGGAGATCGTCACTGAACTCGGCGAGACCCTGCGGCAGACCCCGATGGGTGTCGCCCTCAGCGGCGACACGACCCAGTACACCGGGCCGGCGCGCAGCGCGGACGGTAACGGAGCGTTAAGCCGCATGCCTGCCCCACCGTACGAGCGGAACGCTCCCGCCGAAGGCCCGTATCGACCTTAATAAGACTTGACTTATATAAGTACTGAGTGAAATTGTTGCTCCCGTTCACGCACTCGACGTGCTCGGCGGCGCGGTCGGCACCCCGGCGCCTGGACGCGCTGGCACCGAACTCGCGAGCGCCGCCACCCGCTTGACGAGACGCCCCCGCTTGACGAGACGCCGCCCGCGGAGGAACGACCAGGCTCGAACGACGAGGAGGAAGAAGAGGAATGATCGACATCGTCAACCAGATCAACGCCACCCACCGGGAGATCGGCAACCAGCCGGTCGCCGCCGGGGACGGCGACAGATGACCCGCCGCGCGGTGAATCGTCCCGTTCTCAGAGAAGTACCGATGACCGACGACCTCACTGGCGGGGCGACGCGGACGCTGCTGGGCTGCGGCATCGTCGCCGGCCCGCTCTACATCGTCGTGGTGCTGCTGCAGATGCTCACCAGGGACGGGTTCGACATCAGCCGGTACCCGGCCAGCATGCTGAGCAACGGTGACCAGGGATGGATTCAGATCGCCAACTTCGCGGTCAGCGGCCTGCTGTTCGTGGCGGGAGCGGTCGGCCTGCACCGGACACGCGGTCCGGCGGGCTGGGGAGGTATCTGGGGGCCTCGGCTGGTCGGTGTCTTCGGCGCCGGGATGGTCGCCGCCGCCTTCTTCTCCGCCGACCCCGCCGATGGCTTCCCGCCTGGGACGCCTCTCGGCCCGCCCATGAGCATGAGCACGCACGGGATGGTGCACTTCCTCGTCTCCGGGGTCGCCTTTGTCGCGCTGATCGCCGCGTGTTTCGCGTTCGGCCGACGGTTCGCGGCGGCCGGCCGCCGCGGCTGGGCCGCCTTCAGTACGGTGACCGGCGCGCTCTTCCTGGCAGCCTGGATCTCGATCTTCGCGTCGCAGGGCTCACGGGTGGCCAATGTCGCCTTCGCCCTCGCCATCGCGCTCGTCCTGGCATGGACATCGCTCCTGGCGGCGCAACGGCTGACTACCGGCTGCTCGGAGTGAAGGCAAGGGTCAGGGCGCGAAGATGCGGGATCCCGTGTCGGTGGCTGCCGCCGAACCAGCATGTACGGTACGAAGCCGCCTCCCGTCTAGGCTGAATCTCGCACGTGACGGACAGGAGGCTGAGGTGGCCGAGACGACGCTGGGCCAGGTGATGGCCGAGCTGGCCGGGTTGGAGGACCCGAAGGCACGCGAGGTGAACGAGAGGCACGGTGACGATCACGGTGTGTACCTCGGCAAGCTGCGCGCGCTCGCCAAGCGGCTGAAGACGCAGCAGGAACTCGCGTGCCGGCTCTGGGAGACGGATGACACCGCGGCGAAACTGCTGGCGATCCTGATCTGCCGCCCGAAAGCATTCGAGCGTGACGAACTGGACGGCATGCTGCGCAAGGCGCGCACACCCAAGGTGCACGACTGGCTCGTGAACTACGTGGTGAAGAAGAACCCGCACGCCGAAGAGCTGCGCCTGGCCTGGTTCGCCGATCCGGACCCGGTGGCCGCGAGCGCCGGCTGGGCGCTGACCGCCGAACGCGTGACGAAGCAACCCGAGGGACTCGACCTCGCGGGACTGCTCGATGTCATCGAGGCGGAGATGAAAGACGCCCCGGATCGCCTGCAGTGGGCGATGAACAACTGCCTGGCTCAGATCGGGATCGAGCACGCCGAGCACCGCGCCCGTGCGATCGACATCGGTGCGCGCCTGGAAGTGCTCAAGGACTACCCCACTTCCCCAGGCTGTACGTCTCCGTTCGCGCCCATCTGGATCAACGAGATGGTGGGCCGGCAGCACGACAAGTAGGGAGGGCTTACACGCCTCGTTCACACGCAGCCCCCACGAGAACCTGCAGGTGCTGTCCGTCATCGGAACACAGACGCTTCGCTGACGCCGAGAGCCGCGCGGCAGAGGCGCCCGGCCGGGGGCAGCGGATGTCGTCGCTGCCCCTGGCCGGGTTTGCCCAGGTCAGAGGCGGGCCGCGGTCCAGCAGTCCGGGGCGCCTGCCTTGCCGCACTTCGTCAGTGCGTCGAGGACCTTGGCCAGGTCGGCGGTCCTGGCGTTGTCGGAGTCGTTGGACTCCTGCTTCGGGTCCGACACCGTGTCGTAGTACTCGGGCTTCGACGCGCCCTCGTATTCGACGTACAGGTCCTCGGCAGTACGTACGGCCGCGTAACTGGGGGGCTGGGAGTTGCCCGCCTGGAGGGGTTCGGCGTCGGGGTCCGGCTCCGGCTCTCCGGGTGCGGCCGGGTTGGGTTTGACGTGCTCGATCAGGGCCGACTTACGCCAGTCCTCGACCTTGTCGCCCTGGATGAGCGGCAGCAGGCTGCGGCCGTCGCGGCTGTCGCGGGTGGCGGCGCCGATGCCGGCCATGTCGAGGAAGGTCGCGAACAGGTCGACGTTCTGGGCGATGGCGCTGGTCACGAGGTCGCCGTGCCGTCCCGCTGTAGGACGCTTGACCAGCAGCGGCACGCGTACATCGTGGTCGTAGGCGGTGCTCTTGCCGCGTACCAGGCGGTGCTGGCCGAGGTGGAAGCCATTGTCGCTGGTGAACACCACGTACGTGTCGCGCTTCTCGGCGGCCGTCAGCGTGCCCAGGACGCGGGCCACCATGTCGTCCACCGACTGCACCATGCGGATCCGGTCGCGGAAGTCCGTACGCAACTGCTTGACCAGCGCGGGAGCGAGCGGCTCGCGGCGTACCCAGGAGGGCTTGTCGGCGGTGTCCTCGTCGAACGCGGGCAGCTTGCTCACATCGATGTCGTCGCAGTCGGGCCCGCCGCAGTCGCCGTTCGGGAACTCCCCGGCCGGGAACTGGGTCTTGGGCCGGTCGCGGCGGGCGGGCGGGAAGCGCGGCTCCTTTTCGCCCGGCTTGACGTTGAGCCTGGCGTGCGGCGCGAACGGCGCGACCTGCAGGAAGAACGGCTTGCCCGGGGCGCGCTCGCGGGAACGTGCGATGAAGTCCGTAGCCCGCTTGCCGAGCAGGTCCACCAAGTACGTGCCGTCGGAGGAGTCCAGGCCGGGCGTCTCCCCCTTCACATAGTTGGTGAGCTGGTACTTGAACTCGCCGTAGCCGGAGCCGGCCGCCACGTGCCACTCGTCCCAGCCTGTCGGCACGTGATAGTCGGTGCCCGTCACTGGGTACTCGTTGATGTACTTGCCGAGATAGCCGGTACGGTATCCGGCCTTTTCCAGCGAAGCGGCGTACGTTCTGGGCTCGTGCGGCGCGAACGCCTTGTAGCCGCCGCGGTCGGAGTTCAGGTTGGTGGCCACGCCGGTGTTGTGCGGGAACTGGCCGGTGAACATCGAGGCGCGCGACGGGCAGCACAACGAGTTCGACACGTAGTAGTTGGTGAACGTGGTGCCGCCGTCGGCCAGGCCGCGCACGGTGTCCATGTACGGCAGCAGGTCGGCGGACATGTCGTCCACCAGGAAGAAGATGATGTTCGGCCGCTGGGGCTTGGCGGCCGCGGCCGTCCCCGTACCTGCCTGGGAAACCAGGCTCAGGCTGAGGATGAGCGCTAAGGCCACCGCCAAGGCTCTGCGGGTACGTCGGGTCATCGTCGTGACCGCCTTCTTGACAACTCGGGAAAACTGAGGGTGAAATGCACGTTAATAGCCCTCGATGCGATGGATCAACCGATCGATCCTGAAAACTTCCTGGCAAGCGCGCCGAAGTAAGGCCAGGCAAAGATGACCCGAATCTGCCCCGCATCGAAAATGCGGTTCTGTGAAACCCCTGGCCAAGAGGGCTTTTGACGGTTAGGGCGTCCGGGACTCGAACCCGGAATCTACGGATTGAAAGTCGTCGGCTTTTATATCGGGCCTTGTCGGACAGAATTCAATGCCAAGACCATGGCGATGCCCCGACGGGGAGTTCCGCAGGCCGAACGGCCCAGCTCATAGATGGCGTCGGCTTCCCAGATCGTAATCCTGGGTGTGCCCGTCACACCGGTGAGCCAATACATGACCAGGTCCTCGGCCCAGCGCCGGTGGACCGACGGAAGCGGTACGCGGTTCGCGACCGCGGAGAGGATCGCGGCGGCCTCCTCGGCGCGCTCGGTGTTGATCGCGCCCTGATCCAGGTGCCGATGATGGCCGACCAGCGGAAGAACTGTGGCCAGTTGCCGGCGGGCGTCACTCAGCCGGCTGCGTACGGTGCCGACCGGGATCCCGCACAGCGTGGCGATCTCCGCGTAGGAGTTGCGGACGGTGAAGTAGCGGAGCATCGCCACCGGCAGTGTCGCGGGCGTCAGCTGCCGTAGACCGTGCCAGACCAAGTCACGCAGGGCGCTGCGTTCGATGGCCGCGACCGGGTCGTCGAGGAACGAGGCGATCAGGTCGGCGCCGGCCGACTCGACCAGGCCGGGCAGGCGGTTGCGCAGGATCATCCGGCAGTTGTTGCGGACGATGGCGTGCAGCCATGGGCGGACCTTGGACGGATCACGCAGGTTGCCGATGCGTGAGAGCGCGGTGACCGCGGCGTCCTGGCAGGCGTCGTCGGCATCCGGTCCCGCGCCCAGGACCCCGACCGCCACCGCCCGCATCCCGGGGTACTCATGCTGAAGAAGGCGGGCGAGCCCCTCAGGGTCACCCTGTTGAGCCGCACGGACGAAAGGCTCCATGTCGGCGACCGGTTCTGAGCTGACCAAAATCATGGCGGCGACGGTATCGACGGCCAGTGGAAACTTTCTTCCTCGCGATCCGAACTTCTCGCCCCACCTCTGTCAGCCGAGGCCGGCCAGGAACGTCTCCGCGCGGCGGGCGAACAGGTGGGCTCCACGCGCGGTTGAGAGCTCGCGCGCCTTTTCACCCGCGGACCGGACGGCGGCCGCGGGTTCGCCGCGGGCCAGCCGCATCTCGCCCAGCAGCCCGAACCAGGTGGCGACGCACGAACGCGGCGGGTCGAGGAGGTCCGTGGCGATGATCTGCTCGGCCTCCGCTGTGGTCCCGGCGGGGTCGTCACCGGTCATCGTCAGCGCCCAGCATCGTGCCAACCGCTGGTAGGTGCCGAGGTAGGCGAAGGACAGCCCGGGATCCGCGGCGGTCCCCAGCTCCGTCACGCGTAGCGCCTCGACCGGGTCGCCGGTCGCGTCTTGGGCGGTGGTCACGTTGAGATCTTCTACGCGGAGGTACCAATCCCCGGCATTGACGTTGACCACGACGGGGGTTTCGTCGGGCAGGCCGGTGAGGTAGTCGAGGAGTTGGCGGACGGTGAGCATAGGCGCAGGGTGGCATGGATTGCGCACCTGCGTACACCCCGCCCGATCATCCCGTCTGCCGTCGACCCTCGCGAAGGGGAAGCGGGCCAGGGCCCCGTGGCCCTGGTCTGCTCGGCTTGTCCCGGGTCGATGGCGGGCGGGATGATCAGGCTTCCACCTCGGCCATCTACGGCCATCCGGTCTACGCGGCGATCATCCCGGAGCCGGAGCGCCCCCGCCGGAGGCGGGCCCTTTACGCTGCTCCTGGTAGAACTCAGTCGCGTCCCGCATGCTGCACTCGAACAGTTGCATGGTGAGCTGAATGCTTCGGATGATCTGCTCATGGGCGATGAGGTCGTCAAGCTGGGCTAGCTGCTCCTCGTCGGTCATGGCGGCATCCTGGCAGGCGGCGGCGTGTCGGCGGTCGGTGAGTTGGCTGGGTGTGCCGCGGTGTGACTACGGCGATGCCCGCGCGGCGCCCGCGCCGTGACCGGCCTCCAGGCCGCAGCGCGGCGTGGCGCATCACGGGCCTGGACCGCGTTGCCGTGCCGACCGGCGTCACGGTGAACATGGGCTCGCTGGACGCGAAAACGACCCCGGCGTGTTCGCGCCGGGGCCGCCCCTTCCAGGCCGTTGCACATGAGAGTGCACGACCTTCATACAACACTACAGCCGACCGAACCCGATTCCTCGTCAATCGAGTTGCCGATTCCAGGACGGCCGCAAAGGTGCCAGGAGTGGTGTCAATCGCGGGGCCGGCTTCCCCGCTACAGGTACTGCCCCGCCTCAGCGCTGTCTGTCTTCGACACCCGCACCAAAACCACGTTGGCCAGGTTGATGACCACGCCGTTCGTCTCGGTCTCCCGGTCGTACCTAGCGCGGGTCAAAACCAGGCTGCGCTGCTCGTCAAGAGCGCGAGCGATCACCTCGAGCGCTCCCTGCTCTCCGTCGAAATCTCTACTGATCATGGAGATATCTTCACCGCTTAGTGAGTGAAATCGAATGATCAGTACGCAGTTGTCAGGCACTGTTGGCCCCTTTCACCAGAACCGGATTCAGGCAGCGGCTCAAGCCTGGGCTCTGTGCGGTCCTGCGGGCGATCTCCCCAGTGGGACAATGCCCGTTCAAGGGGCCCTCCTGGCCGCGCGCAGGTCCGAGGCTCAGCCGTAGGGCTCGCGTCCCTCCCAGACCTCCGGTTCAAGCATCCGCCGTACGGCTGACCCTCGCAACTGCGCGTGGCCACGTTGGGCCAGTGGACAGGACATCGTGGTTCCGCTCGACCGACGCGGCGGCCGAGCTCCCGGCCCTCATCGCAGCCGTCGACCAGCGCCTCGGGAGATGACCCTCCGAGTCGGGCTCCACGTGGACGCCTGGGACGACATCCCGCACCGGATCGCGACTCCCGGCCGGGCGGTCAGGGTGGGACGGTTCCGATCCATGGACGGCCGACTGGTCACCCTGAGCCTCAAGGGAAAGCCGGAGGTGATACCGCCACAGGCCACGGCGGCGAGGGCCGCGTTCGCAGCGACCGGCGCGAGCATGAACGGCGGGTGCTCCAAGCCGCCGGTCGACATCGACGGGCAGATAGCGGGCGGTCAGCGGGGGTATACCGGGGGTGATGGGGGCCGACTGGCGCCGGTGGGGGGCGACCGGCCGCATAAGCACCAGGCGCAAGCGGCCAGGGCCGTGATGAGCGTGTCGGCCGTCACGGGTCGGCGCGGCGAGGGGGCGTCATGAATGGGAGTCCGGCCGGGTCGGAACACGAGTTCCTGACGGCACGGCGGTGTTGACGCCGATGGCGACCTACTCGTTCAGGTTGTACGTGGTAGGGCAGACACCGCGGTCGCTGGCCGCGGTGGCGAATCTGCGGGCCCTATGTGACACCTATCTTCCCGGCTGCCATGAGATCGAGGTCATCGATGCCGCCGAACAACCGGATCTCGCGGAGGAGGAGCGGATTCTGGCCATCCCAATCGTGATCAGGACCAAGCCGCTCCCACGTTTCCGGGTTATCGGAGATCTGTCCGATCAGGCTCGGGCTGCAGCTTTGCTCGGCCTTCCTGAGGTGGGCAGATCGTCCCCAGAAGGGCAGGCGCAATGATGGGCAGTGCCACGGTCGGGCGGACACCGACCGGTATCAATGGCTTCGACGACATCGCCATCGGGGGGCTTCCTGCCGGTCGGTCCACCCTCGTGGCCGGCACGACCGGCACCGGGAAGACGCTGTTCTGCCTGGAGTTCCTCGCCCGGGGCATCGCCGGTTTCGGTGACCCCGGCGTGTTCGTCGCCTTCGACGAGACACCTGAGAACCTCCGCCGCAACGTCGGCTCCCTGGGCTTCGACATCGCACGCTGGGAGGCCGAGGGAAAGTGGACGTTCGTCGACGCCTCGCCGGAGGCCGGTGAGCAGACGCCCACCGTGGGGACGTACGACCTGGGCGCGCTGATGGCCCGCGTCGATCGCGCCGTGCGTCAGATCGGCGCCAAACGGGTCTCCTTGGATTCGCTCGGCGCGGTCTTCATGCGTTTCGACGATCGGGAACTCATTCGCCGTGAGTTGTATCGGCTCGCCCGGGTCTTGGAGTCGCTCGAGGTCACATCGGTCCTGACCGCCGAACGCGACGCAGAATACAACCACATTACCCGGCAAGGCATAGAGGAGTTCGTATTCGATAACGTCATGATCATGCGGAACGTCATGCGGGACGAAAGACGACACCGGACGATCGAGATTGTCAAGTTCCGCGGCACCACTCACCGCACCGGGGAGTGGTTGTTCACCATCGACCCGAATGACGGGCTGGTCATCATCCCGGTCGCGTTCCTCGTGCCACGTGACCGGGCATCGCAGGAGCGGGTCTCTACCGGGAACATCGAGCTGGACGCCATGGTGGGCGGTGGTGTCTTCCGGGACGCGGTCGTCCTGCTCATCGGGTCGTACGGCGGCGGAAAGACCCTGGCGGCTCTGCAGTTCGCCGATGCCGCGTTCCGGGCGGGCGAACGCTGCCTTTTCCATGCCTTCGACGAGACTCGCGGGCAACTCGGCCGCAACGCCGCTGGCTGGGGTCTGGACTTGGACGTCATGGAGGCGTCGGGACTGCTCCGAGTAACTGCCACGTACCCGGAAGTGGCCTCAGTGGAGGATCATTTCCTGCGTATCAGGAGGGACACCGCGGACTTTGCCCCGGCTCGGCTCATCATCGACGGTCTCTCCGCCCTTGAGCGGAGAGCGACGCCGCGGACACTGCTGGATTTCGTCATCGCACTGGGCGGGGTCGTGCGGCAGCACGAGATCACGACCCTGTTCACCTCCGCACCGACCGGCGGGGGAACGTCGATGTTCACAGCGCCGATCATGGACGTCGCCAGCATCGCCGACGTGACGATCCTGCTGCCCTACATCGAAGGAGCGGGTGTGGTCCGGCGTGCCATCGCCGTCCTGCAGACGCGCGGCTCGGCACATGACCACACCATCCGGCAGGTCGCCATCGACGGTGCCGGTATGCACATCGGTGACCCCTATACCGAAGCCTTCCACATGCTCTCCGACGCCGTCGTACTGCCACGCCACCCGGAGTGGCCGACCGACCCAGACCGCGCAACGGCCGGGGACCAGGATGAGAGCTGATGGGTGAGCCCCGCGACAGCGCGGAGAAGCCGAACACCGAACCGGTGTGCCTCTCCGATCCCGGGCGCGACGCCGGACGTATGGTCATGGCGGCGCTGGCGGACGGGATCGTCGGGGTCGACGAGGACGGTGTGATCCGGATCTGCAACCCCGCCGCCGAGGAACTGCTCGGCCGGCCCTCGGACGAACTCATCGGCACCCCGTTCGGTTACCCGGTCGTCAACGGCGAATCGACCGAGATCGACCTGATGCTGCCCGGCGGCCAGACGCGAGTGGTCGAGATGCGCGCCACCACCGCGACGGTGGCAGGAGA
Organism: Nonomuraea sp. NPDC048901; assembly: GCF_040649695.1. Classification (NCBI taxonomy): domain Bacteria; kingdom Bacillati; phylum Actinomycetota; class Actinomycetes; order Streptosporangiales; family Streptosporangiaceae; genus Nonomuraea; species Nonomuraea sp. NPDC048901. The sequence goes on from NZ_JBEZFW010000001.1 coordinate 942,450, forward strand.
ACACCTGTACGTCGCCGCGTTGCGCGACGTCACTCTCCGGCGCGAGGCCGAACAGCAGCTCGAAGCAGAACTCGAACGCCACAGCAGGGTGATCGCCGTGGTCGCCCATGAAGTCCGCAACCCGCTGGCGGGGATCGGCCTGTTGGTGGACATGCTGCGTGAGCCCGAGGAGAGCTTTTCCGACGAGGAGCGTGCCGACGTCCTCGACCGCATCGCGGTTCGCACGGCGAATCTCCAGGCACTGGTCAAGAAGCTGCTCACCGTGGCGAAGATCGATGCGAACGCCGTGCGGGTCTCTGTGGAGCCGGTGCCGGTGCTGGAGGTGATCCTCGAACGGCTGGCCGAGTTCGCCGATCGGCCCAAGGACGTGTACGTGTCGTGCGATCCCCAAGTCCGGGCTCTGGTGGATCGTAGCGAGTTGTCAGAGATGTTGATCAACTATCTGGAGAACGCCTTCCGATACGGAGCCCCGCCGTTCGAGGTACGGGTAGCCGAGCAGCCCGACGGCGTGGAGATCCGGGTGTGCGACAACGGGCCCGGCGTGTCCGAAGAGTTCCGGCCGAGCCTGTTCGAGCGGTTCAGCCGTGAATCGCGCACCCAGCGGGAGACCGAGGGCTCGGGGTTGGGTCTGTGGATCGTCCAAAGCCTGGCCCAGGCCAACGGTGGCGACACCTACTTCGAACCAGGCGAACAAGGAGGCGCTTGCTTTTGCCTGCGTCTACCCCAGGCACCGCCGTTCTGAGCGTTCGCCTGTGGGTGCCAAGAACTCGGCCACCCTATGCAACCTGCGCGTATTCGTGGATCAGCCCGCCAAGGCGGACACGTCGGATGACCTTGATATCGTCCTCGTTCCCGGCCCTCATGGAGCAGATCCTCACCGACGCCCGATATCCAGATGGTGCTCACCGGCGTTCGCATGTCTCGTATGAACTCGGTCATGGAGCGGTGGGTGCAGCCTGCCTGCTCTGGAATGAATGCCACTTACGGCATGCTCATCTGCATGGATGGCGTTTTCGGCAGGCGCACAGCTCCCGGGCCGCGAGGAGTTCGATACGTCGGCCGCCCGTGTAATGCTGGTATCTGCGGGGAAAGCGCCTTGATCAAGTCTTGATGTGATAGCAGGCGAAACCCGGATCGGGCTGCCCGGCAGGGCTTCCGGCTTGGTGTTCTCTTGGCCTTCCTGTAGGTCTGGCCTGAAAAACGGGCCCCGCCGCGTCACCGTGCGCCTGGACGGCATCACCGCCCGCGTCATGGACGAACAGCGCCTCCTGCTGCGCGCCGTGCCCTGCCCGCTCCCGCTCGCCGAATGCGTCACCCTGCGCAACGCCCGCCCCGCCGGACCACCACCCACCTCGCCGACCGAACCCGTCACCGTCCAGCGAGTGGTCTGCAGCCGCGGCCACTTCCAGATCGTCGGCCAGAAGATCCAAGTCGGCCGGATCCACGCCCGCAAAATCCTGGACGTGACCGTGGACGACACCCACATCACCATCCACGACAACGGCGAACCCATCCGCGTCGTCCCCGAACCACCACTCAGGAGATCGCCCGGATCAAGTCCACAGCGCATACTAAGACACCAGCGGGGTTCCGGCCTCTTGGCTGTAAAAGGTGGCTGTACGACCTCGTCCAACAAGATCGAAGATAAGTGTTTTTCCTGGTAGGGCGCCCGGGGCTCGAACCCGGAACCTACGGATTAAAAGTGGATGTTGCTTTCGTCTGCGGCATGCGTCGTGACCTGTGGTGGAGCACCGACATGTTCAAGCGCTCCCCCTCCCGTTCCGCGCATGTTCCGGATCTTGTGTCAGGAGCATGGTGCGGTTGGGTGGCGTAATGGATCAGTACGATCAGGTCAGTTCCATTAGGTGAGCGGTGGGGCTGTACTCAATCTTCCAGTCTGCGTAGACGCCTAGACTTCCGTCCTTCAGACAGCGTAAGCCAATGCTGACCCAACGCACTTCACCGTCACTGCGGAAGGCGAATCCCACTACTGCGGCGAACTCCTCGCCTCCACATGGGCAAGCACATTCTTCGAGGTCAGCGTCATTCACACAGTCGGCACTGTCGGCGATATATGAGGCGTCCCCGCATGCGACGCAAATACGTTGTACGCAACCTTCAATGTCATCGGCCATGACGCTGAAGTACTTGCCAGCGCATCCGACGCACACTGCCTCACTCACTTGCTGGACGGCGTAGCCACCCGGCTGGTACTCGCGGAGAAAGTCGGCGAGATCCTCGAAGTCCTCACCCCGCCAAAGATCGCCCGACGCGTCGATCGCCATGACACACGAGTGTATGGCCGTAGGGTATGGCTTTACAGCGCGTGCCCGTTCCTGCGCTCACACGGCATCTGACCTGTGGCGCTTGGATGTCACAGCGCTTGTGCCGCCATGATCATTGCACGCATATCGCACGGTGCTACGTGCACGTCCCGCCGGGTTGGGTTGCACCACCTCATCGACGACTGACATCTCGAACTGCGCCATCGACGATCGAACCTCATTCTGTCGGTGCACTGGCCTATGGTGTGCTGCCTGACGGTATCCGTGATGATCGGGGAAGAAGACGTGGGCTTGACGACGCCTCCGGCGCCGTTCGACGTGGCGAAGCTCTTTCCCGAACTGGCCGACCAGAGCCAGATCGCTGTCCGGCTGCACCCGCGTCCCGGAACACCTTCGCCTACGGGCAGTTCCATGGGCGGCCCGATGCTGTGGCCCATAGGCGAACCCTGGCCGTTCTGCACGTCTCCGGACCACGAAAACCTCACAGGGGGACAGCCGATCGCGATGGTGCCGATCCTCCAACTCTACGCCCGGGACGTACCTGAGCTGCCGTTCCCACCGGGCACGGATGTGTGCCAGATACTGTGGTGTCCTTTCGTGCACGAGTCCGACTTTCGGCCGGTGGTACGCGTGCTCTGGCGGAAGGCGAGCCTCGTCGTCAAGCTCCTCACCAAGGTTCCGGAGCCGGTGGCCAGCGAGGAAGGACTTCTCCCCCAGCCGTGCGTGCTCTCACCCGAGCGGGTCAAGGAATATCCGGCCTGGGAGACGTCGGCGGAGCTGGCCGAGAAAATCGAGGAATGGGAATCGTCGCTGGACGATGCGGAAGATTGGAGTTACCAGTACCACCTGTCGGCTGCTCCGGGCACGAAGGTCGGCGGATGGATCGACTGGATCCAATCGCCCGAGACCGTCACATGCGGCCAGGGCCATGAGATGGCGCATCTGCTGACGATCGCCAGTTGGGAGCACGATCCCGGATCCGCGACGAGGTGGGTACCGCTTGAGGAGCGGCACCTCCTCAGCTCAGACTTCGACCCAGGGCAGATGGGTCCCTCCGGACTCATGATCGGCGATGCCGGCGCAGCTTATCTCTTCGTCTGCATGGAGTGCCCTGATCGACCCATCGGCAGCGTCACCCAGTGGTCGTGAAGTTGCCTGATGGGGTCTCTGACGGTGAAGCGGCAGGCAATCGAATGCCACGCTGTAGCTTGGGAATTGCAGGGATCTTGGCTTGTAGGAGCGTTGACCTGCGACTGAGGCTGGTCGTGAGTAGCCGTGGTTGACCCCTCGTTACCCCTCTTAATGGCACGCTAATGGCACGACGACCAGCCCGTGACCTGCTGTCTCCCGCGCGACGCGTGGCCCTGGCCCGCTCGGCTTGTCCCGGGTCGATGGCAGACGGGATGATCAGGCTTCCTGCTTAGCCGTTTACGATCTGCGTCTAGCGTGGGCGATCATCCTGGAGCCGGAGCACCCCCGCCGGAGGCGTGCATTGCCTTGGGCAGTAGGTGCTTGGACGTGACGCACTTCGCATGTGATCATCATGAGCATGTCATCGACCAGAAAGGGCCATGCCGCGTAGGCGCCCTTCCGAGGTCCGTACGCGAGGATCGGCGTGTGGGACCCACCGAGCTGTGATTCATCATGTTCCCGGGCTTGGCCGCCGTCCCATGGCCGCGGTGATCGCCCTCGAACACACCCGCATGTGGCCGGGCGCGGTGGCGGCGTCCCTGGCGGCTTGGCAGGAGGCGGCCCTGGTCGGGACCGCTGACCGCCTCTTCTTCAGGTGCGAGTGCGAGGAGTGCACCGGAGATGCGCCCCGCCGGCGACTTCAACGGGCTCTCGTCGACTTACCTTCGTGGGCCAGACCGCATCTGTATGCCCTGGTCCTACCCGTCGACCGGTATTACCTCCGTCGAACCTCACCACAATCGCCTACGTCCCCCGACTCCGACGGGACATGGTGGCAACGACGTCGCCGACGCGAGGATCGGAGCGTGTAGAGGCGGATGTGGACAGCTTGCTCAGGCGGCGCGGCAACCCCCGAGCGGGCCTTTCGGTAAGTACGGCGGAGCTGGCGTGCGGCGCCCGGCCCGGTGTCCCGCCGCCGTCCGGGACCGGCCCCCAGGCCGCACGCCCGGACGGCGGGCGGGCGGAGGGCCGGGGGTGCGGCGGCGCGCCGCGCCGCCGCTTGATGCTGCGTGACAGGACTGCTCACAGAGGACCCCGAGACACCTCGGGGTCCTTCGTTGTTGTCGCGGCGTGGACGCGGAATCTCCGAAGAACGCTTCCAAATTGCCGTCTCGACCTGCGTAAACACGCCAAGATCCATTCCGCGTATATTCCGGGAAGGGTGGCAGACGGCTGCTTTCGGTGGCCTGTGGCTGCCTGTGAGGCTCAAGCCTTGTCGGAGCGAAACCCCAGCTCAGAGCCAAGATTCGAGGTAGAGGATGGTAGGGCGCCCGGGGCTCGAACCCGGAACCTACGGATTAAAAGTCCGCAGCTCTGCCAATTGAGCTAACGCCCCCTAGCAACAGCACAAGGGTACAGAGATTACCGCCCCCCACGCGACGCCCTTAAGCCCCCTCACCGGTAAGCCGGGAGCCCCGTCAGCGCTTCCCCCAGCACCAGCGTGTGGATCTCCTGGGTGCCTTCGTAGGTGAGCACGCTCTCCAGGTTGTTCATGTGCCTGATCACAGGGTACTCCAGCGTGATCCCGTTCCCGCCCAAGATCGTCCTGGCCTGACGGGCGATGTCCAGCGCCGCCCGTACGTTGGCCAGTTTGCCGAAGCTGATCTGCCGGGGCTCCAGCTTTCCCGCGTCCTTCAGCTCGCCCAGGTGCAGGGCCGTCAGGCCGGCCTGTGCCGTTCCGACGTACATCCACGCCAGCTTTTCCTGGGTCAGCTGGAAGGCGCCGATCGGCTTGTCGAACTGCACGCGCGTCTTCGCGTACGAGACCGCCGCCTCCAGGCAGGCGCGGGCGGCGCCCACTACGCCCCAGATGATGCCGAAGCGGGCCTCTGAGAGGCAGGAGAGCGGGCCTTTCAGGCCGGAGACTTCCGGGAGTACGGCCGAGGCGGGCAGGCGTACGTCGTCGAAGTACAGGGACGAGGTGACCGAGGCCCTAAGGGACAGCTTCTTGTGGATCTCAGGGGCGGAGAAGCCCGGCGTATCGGTCGGTACGACGAAGCCGCGGATGCCTTCGTCCGTCTGTGCCCACACGACGGCGACGTCGGCGATGGAGCCGTTGGTGATCCACATCTTGGAGCCGTTCAGGATCCAGTCGGAGCCGTCTCGCTTGGCGTACGTGCGCATGTTGGCGGGATCGGAGCCGTGGTCGGGCTCGGTCAGGCCGAAACAGCCGATCGCCTCACCGGCGGCCATCCGGGGCAGCCATTGCTCTTTCTGCTCGGAAGACCCATAACGCCAGATGGGGAACATGGCCAGCGACCCCTGAACCGACACGAAGGACCGCAGACCCGAGTCTCCGGCTTCGAGCTCGCGGCAGGCCACACCGTACGAGATGGCGTCCGTGCCGGCGCAGCCGTAGCCCTCGAGGTGCATGCCGAGCAGGCCGAGCGAGCCGAGTGCGGGCGCGAGCTCGCGTGCGGGGAAGGTGCCCTGCTCGAACCAGTCGCCGACGTACGGCAGGACGCGGTCGTCGACGAAGGACCTGACGGTGTCGCGGATCAGCCGCTGCTCGCCGTTGAGCCGGTCGTCCAGGCGCAGCAGGTCGTCCATCGAGCGTCCTTCCGTCACGTAAGGGCCTACCAGGGTTCTACCAGGGGGAATCCTGATGTGCGAACGCCGGGTCGCCGGGCAGTCTTGAGACATGAGCGAATACAACGTCAAGCAGCTTCGTCGGACCAACAACGGCCGCGTCATCGCGGGTGTCTGCTCGGGCCTCGGGGAGTACCTGGGCATCGACGCCAACCTGATCAGGATCGGCCTGGCGGTCGTCACGCTGTTCGGTGGGCTCGGAGTCGGCGTGTACGCCGTCGGCTGGCTGCTCATGCCGGACGAGGACCGTAACACCTCGATCGCCCAGGACCTCCTCGGCAAGCAGCAGGCCAAGTCCACCTGGCAGGACAGTACCGACTACTACCGCGGCGAGCAGAAGCCGCAGCAGTGATCAGGCGGGGGCGGGGGTCTCGACCCGGGACTCGGACCAGAGTATGGCGAGCACGGCCGCGGCCGTCACACCCGTGACGCCGGCCAGCGCGACCACCGGCTCCGGTCCGAGTTTCTCGGCGGCGAATCCGCCGATCAGGATCCCGATCCCTTGTACGGCCAGAAGCCCCGACTGCACCAGGCCGAACGCCTGGCCGCGTTGGTCGGCCGGTACGCACTGGACGAAGGCGGCATTGGCCGCAAGCTGGTACGCCCCACCCACCCCCGAGAGGAACCACGCCCCCAGCACCACGGCCAACGGCGGCTGCAACGCGGTCACGACCAGCGGCAGACAGCTCAAGATGGCCAGCCACCCCATCATGCGCAATCGCCGCGGCGGCGTGACGAACCTACTGAAGAAGAACGCCCCCACCGCGGTCCCCATCGGCATCGCCGCCATCAACAGCCCGGTGACCACCGGGACCGACAGGGTGCCGGTGCTGAGCTTCGCCGCGTAGGGGACGGCCAGGCCCTCCGGCAGGATGTAGAAGCCGCAGAGCCAGGCGAAGAGCACGAGAGTGCGGAGTTCCCGATCGCCGAAGACGAGCCGGGATCCCGCCCTGACCATGGCCCACATCGACGGCCTGCCGCTGTGGTGGGCGGCCCCGGGGCGCCGATGGACGCGCGCGACCAGGATCAGCGCGGAGCCCAGGAACGTGGCCGCGTCGACCGCGAGCGCGCGATAGGGGCCGATGGCGGCGATCATCGCGCCGCCGGCCGCGAAGCCCAGCATTTGGATGCCCTGGTTCGTCATGTTCTGCAGTGCGGACCCGACGAGGTATCGGTCACCTTCGAGCACTTCGGGCAGCAGCGCCGCGCGCGCGGCCGAGAAGGGCGCGCTGAGCAGCACCACGAGGAACACCAGCCCGCACAGCACGGGGAACGGCACCCCCGGCAGTGCCATCACGCTCACCAGCGCCGCGCGGATCAGGTCGCACGTGATCATGACGCCCCTGCGCGCGAACCGGTCGGCGAGGCCGGCCAGCAGCGGGCCGCCGAGGATCGTCGGCAGGTAGGTCAGCGCGTAGACGGCCGCGGTCGCGAGCGGGGATCGCGTGCGGTCGTAGACGAGCACGGCCAGCGCCACCTGGGCGAGTTGGTCACCGAGCAGGGACAGGCTCTGGCCGTACCAGAGCGCGCGGAACTCCCTGATGGCGATGACCTCGCCGTATGTGACTTGGCGCGGGAGGGCACGGCGATGCCGTCCCAGCAGCCGTCGCGTCCGCATGGCCCCCATTGGACTCCGCTGTGCCTGACTCAGAGTGTTCGCTATGTCACCTAAGGTGCCCGATCATTTGACAGGCCGCAACCCAAAGCAGCCAACCCATTGCGAACGGTTACCAGCCTAGTTCATGGAGCCGCGCGTCATCGATGCCGAAGTGGTGCCCGACCTCGTGCACGACTGTTATGCGCACTTCGTCGATCACGTCGGCCTCGGTATCGCAAATCTGACATATCGGATTGCGGTAGATCTCAATGCGGTCGGGCAAGACTGCGGAGTACCAGTCGCCGCGCTCTGTGAGGGGGATTCCGGTGTACAGGCCCAGGAGGTTGGGTTCGGGCGCATCGTCGACCACCGTGACGACGACATTGCTCATCACCCGGGTCAGACCTGGGGGAATCACGTCCAACGCCTCGGCTACGAGCTCCTCGAACCTCTCCCGCGAAACCTCAATCACGCTTGCCATTCTGCCTCGCAGGTTGGGTAAGCAAGAAACTGTATGAAGTTCGCTGACAGATTGAAGACAGTCCTCCAGTCGCGGGTGTCCAGGGTTGTGGCCGTACTCATCGTGGCCGCCGTGGGCGCCTGGCTCGGCATCTTCCTCAGCGGCACCGTCAGGGCTCAGGTCGGTCCGGTAGAGACGGGTATGTCGCTCCGACCAGCCTGGAACGGCGAGACGATCGTGGACGCCAGCCCGCTGGGCACGCTCACGTTCCGCACCCATGACGCGCCGCTCCGGCTCCGCATCTCCCTCGAGAACATCGACCAGGAACGCGCCAAGGCGATCATCGAGGACCCACGGCTGGCGGACCGGCTACCGGAGATCATCGAACGCGACCTGCTCGACGGTGTCCGCGCGCTGCTGATCCGCTCGCTGCTGTGCGCGGGGGCGGGGGCGCTGATCGCGAGCCTGCTGGTGTTCAGGCGCCCCAGAGTGGCGCTGCTGGGCCTGCTGGTCACCTCGGTGGCACTCGCCGGCACCAGCGCGCTGGCGGCGCTCACGTTCCGCCCCAATTCGCTCGTGGAGCCCAGATACTCGGGGTTGGTCGCCGCCGCGCCGTCGCTGGTGGGCAGCGCGGAGTCGATCGTGACGAAGTTCGAGTCGTACCGGTCGCAACTCACCAAGCTGGTCACGAACGTCTCCAAGCTGTACGACACGGTGTCGACGCTGCCGTTGTACGACGCGGACCCCAGATCCATCCGCGTCCTCCACGTCTCGGACATCCACATCAACCCGATCGCCTGGAACGTCATCCGCTCCCTGAAGGACCAGTTCAAGGTCGACATGATCATCGACACCGGCGATATCTCCGACCATGGCACGAAGACCGAGAACAAGTTCGTCGATGAGATCGGCACCCTGGGCGTCCCGTACGTCTACGTCCGCGGCAACCACGACTCGATGATCACCCAGAAAGCGGTCGCCAAGCAGAAGAACGCCGTAGTCCTGGACGACAAGACCCAGAAGGTGGCAGGCCTGAACATCTACGGCCTCGGCGACCCCCGCTTCACCCCCGACAAGACCGTCGCCGTGGACTCGGACCCGGCCGTTCTGGCCCAGTTCGGCCGCTCGCGTGTGCCGCGGATGGGGAAACCGGACGTGGTCGCCGTCCACGACCCGGAGGTCGGCCGTGGCTTCTCCGGCGCCACACCGATCATCCTCGCGGGCCACACCCACGAACGGTCGACGACCGTGCTGCCCTCGGGCACCCGCCTCCTGGTCCAGGGCTCCACGGGCGGCGCCGGCCTGCGCGCCCTCGAACACCCCCAGCCGACCCCCGTACAGGCCTCGGTCATGTACTTCGACAAGGAGACCAGACGCCTGCAGGCCTGGGACGACATCACGCTCGGCGGCCTCGGCGAGCAGTCGGTGTACATCCAGCGTCACGTGGAGCGTGACCCGGGACGTATGATTTCTCCAGAGCCAACGACCGCCCCGTCGCCAACGGGATCGATCACTGGCACGACGTCGCCGGCCGCTGGTCCGCCACTTTGGCATCAAGGGCAATCGTCCCCTATGCTTCAGAGGTCTCCAACGGAAGACGACAGGGAAAGTTCCTGAGCCCCCATCGTCTAGCGGCCTAGGACACCGCCCTTTCAAGGCGGCGGCACGGGTTCGAATCCCGTTGGGGGCACGGCGAAGCGCCTGGCGCACCGCAAAACGGTTGGTCGAAAGCCAACCGGGAGCTGGTAAGCTAAGCGAGTCGCAAAGCAAGGCGCAAGGTCCTGTAGAGCAGTTTGGAGTGCTCGCCACCCTGTCAAGGTGGAGGTCGCGGGTTCAAGTCCCGTCAGGACCGCTCGGGTCAGGTAGCTCAGTTGGTACGAGCGTCCGCCTGAAAAGCGGAAGGTCGGCAGTTCGACCCTGCCCCTGACCACCTTCTTTGGACAGCAAGAACGCCCCGAACGGATTATCGTTCGGGGCTTTTTGATTTCTCCTGACAGCAACGTCGCCATGTGCGGATCCACCGACCTTGATGTACATCATCACGTACACCGATGGCATGAAGGTGATGACCATGTCCGAATCGCGGGCCAACTACGCCGCCACCCTCGACGCCGTCATCAACGACTAGGAAGAAGTCCTCATCACCCGCCCCAGTGGAGAAGGCGTCGTGATGGTGTCGTAGCGCGAATACGAATCGATGCGCGAGACGCTCTACCTCATGGCCTCTCCCGTCAACCGCAGGCGGCTGTCGGAGGTGGTCGCCCGTCTGGAGGCCGGAGGCGGCACCGTCCGCGAGCTGGCCGATGAGGACACCACCTCGTGAAGATCCTTTTCGACGAATTCGCCTGGGAGGACTACTGCTACTGGCAGCGAGAAGATCGACGCGTCCTCAAAAGGATCAACCAGCTGATCGCCGACGTAGCCGGGAACGAGAATGAAGGCATCGGCAAACCAGAGCCGCTGAAGTATGAATGGTCCGGTTACTGGTCCCGGCGCATCACCTCAGAGCACCGGCTCGTCTGCCGCGTCAACGACGACACCATCATGATCGCCGCCTGCCGCTATAACTATGAGAAGTAGCGTCCGTCCGCCAGCAGAATTCTCCTCGGACGCTTCGCTTTACCGCGTCGGCGTGAAGGACGAGACGATCAGCCAGATGCCGGCGATCGCGATCACAGCTGCGACAGCGAGTTGCTTCGCCCGGCCGCCAATCATGCTTCGCGCCACATGGACGGTCCCGGTCCAGGAGATCCTCACCCAGGGGCGCAAAGCGGCCGACGCGACGAGGACGGCCGCGAGAAGCAGCGGCCACCGTATCGACTCGGCGAACGGTATCTCCAAGTCGTCGCTGTACGTCGCGACGTCGAGCAGCGGGAAGAGGAGAAGAGCCGCCGCGGCCGCGATACCGGCAAAGCGTCCCCATCGGGTGGAAACGGTGGCTCTCGCGGCCGCCGCCAATGCGACGAGAACGACCGGCAAGCCGATCCTGTCGGCCTCCCCGGACCACCACGCGAGGCCGTCCCAGGGCGACTCCGGAATCGCGAGGTAGATGACGCTAAGCCCCCGCATGTCGTATGTGACCATGTAGCGGTGGAACATCGCCGCCCATGCCGCCGCGCCGACGGCGCCCGCCCACAGGATGACCCCCTGTTGTCTCCGGGGCAGAGGTGACCGGGCCGCCAGGAGCAGCGCGCAAGCGGCCACCGGATAACAGACGATCAAAGGCCAGGGCAGGACGACCGCACGTTCCTGCCCGGTGCATGGGTCGGGGCCCGGCAGCAGAAGCGCGGTGATGAGCCCGAACGCGAGCACGAAGCCGACCGTGGCGACGGCGGTGAGGGCGGCCCGGCGTGACCCGCGCAAGAGAAGGCTGATCACGATGACCGGCAGCAGGAGAACGCCCCAGAACAGCAGCTCTCCCGGTACGTACTCCAGCGTGTGCGGACCTTCCATCGGAAAGGGAGCCGAGCTCGTCGCGGAACAGAACCAGCCGACGCTCTGCCTGCCGACCCCGAAGGCCGTCAGGATCACCGGGCCGGACGCGGCCAGGACCGCACCTAAGCGCAGCGCCGCCGCCACCAGGGCCGTGGGTTCCCGCATCACGGCACCTCCGTAAGTGATCAACCCGGGTCAGGGTAGCGGACCCGCGGCCCTCCTTGTCGAATAGCGAATTTTGCTGAGCTAAGGCATCTCCGATTTGCGCCACTGTAACTTGTTGGCATCGCCACCCGCGTTTGCTCGTGTCATTGCCGCCTCTCAAGGCGCAAACTTCCGACAATCGATAATTTCATGGCATACCGCAACGGGGTTTCGCCTCAGGGGATGCCGCGCCTTCCAACCAGGTGGCGATCAGATAATCTGATTACATGAAGGTGATGACTGCCACTGAGGCTTCACGAAGCTTCGCAGCGGTTCTCGATGAGGCTGAGCGGGGCGAGACCATCATGGTCACGCGTGGTGGGAAGCGGATCGCGGTGATCGGTCCCGCGCCCACGGCACCTGGTCGTATGGTCAAGGCGTTTCTCGCCAGAAGCGCGGGAACGCTGGACGACGATTTCGAGGCCGATGTCGTGGCGGCTCGGGAGACGGTCGATGACGAGATGAGGGGCATGTGGCCCGACGCCTGATCCTGGACACGGGTGAGCTCATCGCTGCGGAGCGCGGTAAGGCGTCTGTGGACGAAGTCATTGGTGACGCTGACGATGTGGCCATCGCTGCGATCACTGTGGCGGAGTTGCTCGTCGGGGTGGAGTTGGCCGACGACGTGCGCCGTCCAGCCTGGCAGGCGTTCGTGGATGAGGTCCTGGCGTTGATCCCGGTTGAGGAGTACACCACTGATGTTGCCAGGGTGCATGCTCGGCTTTTGGCGCATGTCCGGCGGGAGGGGAAGGCGAGGGGAGCGTATGACCTGCTGATCGCCGCCACCGCCGCGACCACGGCGAGAACCATCGTCACGATGGACTCGTCGGCCGCTTTCGATGATCTTCCCGGTGTGCGGGCTCAAGTCGTTCCCCGCTGATCGCTGGGGAATGCGCCTTTACCTGCTAGGGATTTTATGCGCCCGGCGACGGCTCAGCACCGCCGCGATGGGGACCGCCGCCGCCAGGCCGCTCAGCAGCACGGCGGCCAGCGCTCCCAGCGCTGCCCTCGACGGCGGGATGGCTGATGCCGTCGCGGTAGCCGAAGGGTTCGGTCTCGGTGGGCAGCGCGTGGCAGTTCTGGCGCCAGATCGCCGTCACGCCGGGCAGGGCCTCGTAAGCCGGCCGGGTTTGACCTTCGCGATGATGGTGAACCCGTCACACGCCGGGGTCCGCGGGTAGACAGGGCCGTATTTACCCTGCTCCAGGTGGTCGGTCTCCTTCGGGATGACAGCCGCCTGCGGCCTGATCTCCATGCCGATCCCCTCCATTTTTCTACTGCTGGGGGAAGGCTAAAACCGGCTGAATGTCCTGATTGTCCCATAGTACGGCTTTTCGAGCCAGTCTGGGCGGTGAGATCGAGCTTGATCCACATGGTATCAATGGACGATTCTTACGCTAGGGATCTTTCCTAGGTGTCGCTAGGGATTGGGCACTTCATGGTGTACCACTTCGCCGTTCTGGGCTCCGTTCAGGTCTACCCGGAAGGGACGCCGCAGACCCCGATCCATCTTCGTGGCAAGCCTCGGGCCGTACTGGCCACGCTGCTGCTCAACGCCAACACGGTGATCTCCCGCGACGGGCTGGTGGCCGCTCTGTGGGATGAGCCGCCGGCCACGGCGGTGGCCAATATCCAGACCCACGTATGGCAGCTACGACGGGCGATTCCCGGTGGGGACCAGATCGTCAGGACCGAAGGGTCCGGCTACCTGCTGCGCGTCGAACGCGATCAGCTCGACGCGCTGATCTTCATTGACGCGGCGCGCGAGGGGCGGCTGGCCGTCCAGCGGGGCGAGCTGGCCGTCGCCGAGAGGGCCTTCGGGCGGGCGGTGGCGCTCTGGCGGGGCCGGCCCGCCGAGGACCTCGTGCTCGGTGACGTGGTGACGCCCCGGATCGCCGAGCTGGAGGAGGAGCTGTACCAGGCGCGTTCCGACTGGATCGACGTCCGGCTGGCCCTCGGGCAGCATGACCAGCTGATCGGTGAGCTGCGGAAGATCGCGGACGCGCAGCCGCTGCGCGAGCGTTTCTGGGGCCAGCTCATGCTCGCCCTGCACCGGGCCGGGCGGCGGGGTGAGGCGTTGGACGCCTACCGGCGCGTACGGACGCTCCTGGTGGAGGAGCTGGGCGTCGAGCCGGGCGCCGAGTTACGCCGGCTCCACGCGAGCCTCCTGGAGGACCATGAGGCACCGGCCGCACCTGTTTCGGGGACAAAAGCGGTTCCCGACCTCACAACGTGGCACCACATTTGCCAGCTCCCCGCGGACCTCGCTGATTTCGTGGGCAGGAGCGCAGAGTTGAAAACGATTACCTCGATTGTGCGCGGCAGGAACCCCGCAGCCTCCGCACCCATGATCGTGACTCTGTCCGGCGCCCCCGGACTCGGTAAGAGCACCCTCGCGATCCGCCTCGCGCATCTGCTCCGGCCCGCCTTCCCCGACGGCCAGCTCTACGTACGCCTCGGCGCGGCCTCGCCCGCTCCACGCGATCCCTGGCGCATCCTCGGGGAGCTGTTGAGAGCGCTCGGAGTGGACGGGAGCGCGCTCCCCGACACGCTCGAAGAGCGCGCCACCCTGTACCGGTCCCGCCTCGCGGACCGCGAGATCCTCATCATCCTCGACGACGCGGCGGACGAGGCGCAGGTGTCGCCCCTGCTGCCGGGCACGGCGCGGGGCGCGGTCCTGGTGACCTCCCGCGCGCAGCTCGCCCTTCCCGGCGCTCAGGCGATCTCCCTGGACGTACCCGGCGAGGACGAAGCGGTGGAGATGCTCGAACGTACGGCAGGACAGGCCCGCGTGCGCGCGGAGCCGCAGGCGGCGGCGTCGATTCTGCGCGCCTGCGGCCGCCTGCCACTGGCCCTCCGCATCGCGGGGGCGAGGCTGTCCGCCCGGCCCGCCTGGCCGTTGTCCGACTTCGCGGCCCGCCTGGAGGACACTCGCCGGCGCCTCGACGAGCTGGCTCTGGGCCAGCAGACGGTTCGGGCCAACTTCGCCGTGAGTTACGACGCCCTCACCGACGTGGCGCGGCGGACGTTCCGGCTGCTCGGCCTGTGCGGCCTGGAAAGTGTGCCTGAGTGGGCGGCGGCGGCGCTGCTCGGGGAGTCCGGGGATGTGGCGGATCGCGCGCTGGAAGCCCTGGTGGTCGCCGGTCTGGTGAACGGGCCCGAAGCCTGTGCCGCAGGCGGCCTGCGATATCGGTTGCACGATCTGTTGCGGGCGTTCGCGCGGGAACAGGCCGAGGCGGAGGACAGTGAGACGCAGCGGCGCGCGGCCCTGCTCCGGCTTGTCAGGGAGAGCCTCGACCGGGTGACGGCGGCCGTAGGCGACCTCCCCCTGCCCTGCGCGCCCACGCCAAGCGCCGGCGAGTCCCGCCCGGCGGCAGGGGAGTGCGACTCCGGGTGGCTGATGGAGGAGCGCGGGAACATGGTGGCGGTGGTCGAGCTCGCCGCCGCGCTGGACAGACCCGCCCTCGCGTGCGAGCTGGCCTACTATCTGACGGCCTATCTACGGATCCACGGCTTCTTTGACCAGGCCACCCGCATACACGATGCCGTCATCGCCGCCGCGACCCGGCTGGAGCTCACCCCGGCGATCTTGACCACCCGGCTGCTGCGGGCGGATCTCATGGTGGAGCGCGGGATGTTCGGCGACGCGCTGCGGGAGTTCCAGTCCTTGCTGGAGCCGTTCGAGCGCTTGGGCGACCGGCACTCCACCGCGTACGCGCTCAGCGGCCTCGGCATCTGCCGCCATGTGTTCGCGGACTTCGAGGAGGCTCTGGACCGCACCACGCGCGCGGTCGACCTGTTCGAGGAGCTGGGCGATCACGGCGGCCTGCTCAGCGCGTTGATCCACCTGACCTCGATCCACCTTGAGCTCGGCCACCACGACCAGGCCGCCGAGGTCTGCCGTCGTGGGCTGGAGCTGGCGCGCGGCGCCCGCACCGCGTACCCCCGGGCGATCCTGCTCCGGGCCCTGGGCATCACCCACTACAGCAAGGGCGAGGTGACGGAGGCGATCCGGCGCTATGAGGAGAGCCTTGAGCTCAGCCGCAGGCACGGCTATCCGATCATCACCACCTTGACCGAGCGCCGGCTGGGGGAGGCTCTGGGCGCGGTGGGCCGGTTCGACGAGGCGGTGCGGACGCTCACGCACTGCGGGCGCAGCTTCGCCCGCTTCGGCGACACGTACGGTGAGACGCTCACGGCGTACGCCCTCGGGGAGGTCGCCTTCCGGCGCCGTCTTCCGCGAGAGGCGCTGCGGCACCTTACGCACGCGCTCGACGTGCTGGGAGTCCGGGAGATGCCGCTCTGGCGCGCCCGAGTCCTGCGTGAGATCGGCCGCGTCCATGCCGATCTCGGCGAACCGGACGCCGCCATGGCCGTCTGGAACGAGGCGCTGGCCATCTTCCACAGCGTCGACTCCGGGGAAGCGGCGGAGGTGAGCGCCTTCCTCGCCACCTTGCGGCCACGCCCGTGGCAGGTGCCCGCCGGGTGACTCAGCCGCCCGTTCCCCGTACGACCGGCACGGCTGTGACGCCTGCCTGCCGCGCCGCCCGCCGGGCCGTACCCGGCGCGCTCCCTGTCGCGACGACGGCTCCTTCGTGCAGCGCGACCCAGGACCGCGCGTCGGCGGGAAGATCCTCCAGCGCCCGGGCGAGCTCGACTCGCCCCGGTCCGGCGCGCAGCGCGCGAGCCCGCTCGCGGCGCCGCCAGAACAGGTGCTGTCCCACGATCAGCGGCCCCAGCGGCAGGAGCAGCGGTACGAACTCCAGCTCGGTGAACAGCACGGCGAGCGTCAGGCCCAGCAGCAACGTCCCCTCGACCACGGCGGCCCACCAGCCGGCGGTCCTGCCGTACGCCTTGGCCGCCACCAGCGGCCACACGGCCAGCATCAGGCAGTCGCCGAGACCGGCCAGGCTCGACACCGGCCCGTAGCCGGTGGCGAGTACCGGGGCGAACGGCAACCCTTCGACCCGGGACACGAAATCAGCCGTCAGAGAGCTCACCCCCGTGGCCAGGGCGTCATAGACGGTCAGGGCGGCGGCCAGCCCCGCCACGTGGGCGGCCCGCATCCCCGTCTGCGCCCACATGTTGGCGACCCCGACCGTGAGGAGGATCATCGTGAGGTCGTTGACGACGAGCACCGCCGTCGGCCATTGCGCGAAGTACGCGGCCACGTCCGCCGCGCACAGCAGGGCGGCCGCCAGCGCGGCGTTCCGGCCGCCCAGGAGCGGCGACAGGACGAGCTGGCACACGGTGAAGACGACCACACCGAAGATCGTGACGATGACCCCGGTCGGCATGTGCATATAGGCGAACGGCATGGCGATGAGCGCCACGACCATGATCCAGATGTCGGTCCAGACGAACCTGCCGACCGGCGGGCGTGGCATCGTCACCCTGGCGAAGTAGCTCGCCGCGACGCCCATGGTCAGCAGGATGAGCAGGTAGAGGACCAGCCCGCGCAGGACCGCCTCGGTCATCAGGGCGCTCATCGGACTCCCATCTCGGCGACCGCCTCCGCGGCCGCCCGCAGGGCCGACTTGCCCGTCCGGGTGGACTCGGTGGCCGTGAAGTGCTCGAACGTGTGCTCCCGCAGGTCCGCGCGGACCCGGCAGAGGCCGGGCAGTGCGGCCGGATCATCGACGAGCTCAATGCCCCGCAGGGGAAGCCCCAGGTCGGCCGCGCGCTCCTCCAGCCGGGACACCAGCGCGCGGCTCACGTTGCCGGTCACGGCGTGCAACACCGGTCCCGACCGGGTCTCCTCCAGCACGTACCGCGTCGGGAGCGGGATCTCGCGCTCCGCCTGGAGGAGGTCCAGCACGTCGCGCGTGGTGACGGACGAGGGCGACAGCCGCCCGAGGACCCGCGAGGTCGCCGGTACGGCGGCCAGTTCGCAGGCCGGCTGTTCGCCCTCGGGCAGCACTTTGACGATGTCGCCGGTGACATAACGGAGCAGCAGGGTCGTGTCGCGGTACGTGGTGTACGGCGTCACCACCAGCACACCGTGCGCCCCTGGAGCCGCCGGCTGGAACGTCTCGGGGTCGAGAACTTCGACGTGCCCCTGGTCGGTGGGGAGATGCAGGTGTCCCTGCCCGCAGACCTGGCCGCCCACGGGGGCGATCTCCGTCATCGAGTAGCTGTCCAGGACGCGAGCCCCGAACATGGCCTCCGCCCGCTCCTTCAGCGCGTCGGTGAGGACCTCGCCACCGGAGTGGATCTCTTCGAGGCCGAAGTCCTTCGCGTCCCAGCCGCCCCGCTCGGCCTCCTGGACCAGGGCCGCGAGGTACGAGGCCGTCGTGTTGAGGTGGGTCACCTGTGGCCGCTTGCCCGGAACGTGCAGCGGGACCGCCAACCGGTCCAGCGTGGCGCGGGGGTCCACGAGACCTACGTGGGCGAAGGCCGCCCCGGTCATGGTCGCCGCCCGCTCGATGAGGATCTGGGCGATGGACCGCGAGGTGATGCAATTGGCCCAGACGTGCTCGGAGCGGAGTCCACCGGCGAGCATCAGCGCCAAGGCCGACATGCCCGACATCAGGTCGATCTCGTAGCGGGAGAACCAGACCATGGTCGGCACACCGGTCGTGCCCGTGGTCTGGGCGAGTACGGCCGGGCTGGCCCCGTCCGCGACGAACGCGGACGGCAGGTCACGCAGCGCGGCCTTCGTCGTCGGCTCGATCGACGCCAGGGACTCCAGGGTGATGGATCCCGGGTCGATGCCGTGCTGCTCGAACCACCGCCGGTAGTAGGGGGTGTCGCGGGCGGTCAACCGTAACGTCCGCCGGAGCCGGCGAGTGGCGAGGTCCCGCTGCATCTCAGGGTCGGGCGCGGTCAGCATCTCGCCCGCGCCTTCACCGGGGGAGCCGAACTCCTCCAGGGTCGCGCGGAGGTCCTCGACCAGCGCGGTCACGTCCTTCACCCGGAACCGGCGGCCCGCCAGCATCGACCAGGCGTACCCCAACTGCCGGGCGGCTGTCCCGAACATCCTGTCCCATCCTTTGCGCGGTGGTCATGGAACACGACGGTCCCTGGGAGCGGCACGAAGCCGCTCCCAGGAGCCGTCAGGAGGGACCGAGTCTCAGCCGTTGAGGCTGAACACGGCGGTGGAGAGGGCGCTGACGACGTAGCGCGCGTAGAACCTGGCCGTCTTGACCATGACTTCTCCCTTCGTTCCTGCCCCGGAAAGGGCCAGGAACGACTGTCGTCGCGGGGCCTACACGATCGCTACACGGCCACTATCAGCGCAGGTCAGCGCTCTCCATTGCGCACTGGACCGCGTCGAGGAGGGTGGCGGCTCTGCGGTCAGGTGTTCCTTCCTGAATGTGGTTCATGACGTAGCCGAACGCGAGGCCGCTCGCCGGGTCGGCGAAGCCGAGCGATCCGCCCATACCGGGAAACCCGAAGGCGGTCGGGCTGTACCAGAAGGCGTCGGGTGTCGGCAGGCCGAAGCCGGTGCCGATCCGGACGGGTACCCGAAGGATGCGGTCGACACCATTGACCTGCTCCGCGGTCGCCGCCGCCAAGGTCTCGGGGGAGAGGATGCGCTGTCCGTCGACCTCGCCGATCAGCGCGGCGTAGAAGCGGGCCAGCGCGCGGGCCGTGCAGATGCCGTTGGTCGAGGGCATCTCGGCGGACTGCTCGTCGGGGTCGTTGTGGTCCAGTGGAGGCGTGATGATGGTCAACGTGGACCGCACGGTCAACGACGTCGGATCGGTATAGGCCGCCATCACCTCGCGCATGGGTTCGGGAAGGGCGTCCAGGTCGATCCGGGCCAGCGCGTCCAGGTCGAGCGGGGCGGCGATGATCCGGCTGACCCGATGCCGCTCGGTTTTCGGCAGCCCGATCCACAGGTCCAGGCCGAGCGGTCCGGCGATCTCCTCGGCGAGGAACGTGCCGAGGCTGCGGCCGCTCACCCGGCGGACGACCTCGCCGACGAGCCAGCCGTAGGTGTGCCCGTGGTAGCCATGGTCGGTGCCCGGCTCCCAGGATGGGCGCTGGGCCGCCAGCGCGGTCACCATCGGGTCCCAGGCGATGGCTTCCGCCGGGGTGATCGGGTGGTCGATCGTGGGCAGTCCGGCCTGGTGGGTGAGCAGCCAGCGGACGGGGATGCGGTCTTTGCCGTTCGCCGCGAACTCCGGCCAGTAGTCGGCGACGGGTGCGTCGAGGTCCAGTTCGCCGCGCTGGGCCAGCAGGTGCGCGCAGGCGGCGGTGATGCCCTTGGTGGTGGAATAGACGACCTGCAGGGTGTCGCGCTCCCAGGGGCGGCCGGTCTCTGGATCGGCGATTCCGCCCCACAGGTCGACGACTTTCCGGCCGTGCAGGTAGACGGCCACCGCGGCGCCCACCTCCTGGCCGCCGGCCAGATTGGCGGCGAATGCCGTACGCACTTCTTCGAATCCTGGTGCGGTGCTGCCGCCGATCTCGGGCATGTGTCATCGCCTTCCGGTCTTGTGGCGTCGCCGGAAAGTGTCAGTCGCGCCATTTCTCGATGAGCCAGGCGCAGACTTCCGGCTCGGTCATCTCGGGAAACTCTTCGGTGAACGCGAGGAGAGCGCGCAGCGCCTCGCCCCGCTCAAGGCCGCGCGCCGCCGCGTGCCTGAGGTACTCCTGACGTGCGGCGGAAGGACGGCCCCCGCCCGCGCCGCGGCCAGGCAGGCCGTTGCGCCATTGCACTATTTCCGCCAGCCGATCAGCCCGCCAGCCGGGAACCCCGTCGATCTCGACGTCGGGCTCGGGAAACGGATGAGTCGAATCGCTCGGATAGCGGGAGCGCCATTTGTGCACCGCGTGCCGGCTCACCCCCAGCGCCTCGGCGATGCCGATACCGCCGAGGTAGCGCTCGGTCATGATGCACCAACTTCTCTGTCCGGCCTCCTTCGTGGATCTCATGACTACCACGCCCGAGGTGCTGTCCCGGGCGCGGTCGAACCTTGTCTCTGTCGGAGACAACGATAGGTCTGTACGGGAAACATCGTCAACGGTGGAGACGAGGTTTCTGCACTCCAGGGCCAGGCGATTTGGTATGGATGTCAGGCACCGCGCGTACCCTGGTAGTGAAGGTGAGGGACCGTGATGACCACACAACACCGGGACGCCGCGCTTTCCCCCTCAGAGCAGGCGACCATACGACAACTGCTCGACGCCGACCGTCAAAGGACCGAAACCCGCATTGCCGTGCTGGGCCAGGATCGGGACGAGATGGTCCAGTCGGCGGCGCAGTCGGCCGCCGACGACGAGCACGACCCTGAGGGGACATCCACCGCCTTCGAGCGGGCTCACATAGAGGCCCTGCTCGAACAGGCCCAGACGCACCTCGTCGACCTGGACCTGGCCGTCGAGCGGCTGCACGACGGCACGTACGGGATCTGCGCGAAATGCGGGCAACGCATCGCCATCGAGCGCCTGATGATCCTGCCGGCCGCCAAGATGTGCGTCGGCTGCGCCGCCCACCACCGCCGCTGACCAGCGCCTGGTGGCTCAGGTCTTGCGTCGCCAGAGTTTGCCCGTCGCCAGGTCGAAGTAATAGACGCGTTCGCTGTAGCCGCCGCGGACCAAGAAGGCACCCTCCTTCGACCAGCCGAGGGCGACGTCAAGGAAGTCGTCGCCGGGGAACCTGAGAGGGACGCTGGCCAGCCGCTTGCCGGTCTCTGGGGCGAAGGTGTCGACCCGCGTCCCCTGATCGCCGATGACCACGAAGCGGCTGCCGTCCGCCCGGAGGTGGTAGCTGTCCTGGGGCTTCAGGGGAAGGCTCATTCGCGTCCGTCCGCGGTAATCGAGAACGAGCACCTGGGATTGCGTCGTCACCACGATCCCGCTCTCGTTGAGGTCATGGACCTGCCGGGCGCCGGGGAGTGACACCGTGGTCCAGGTCTTGGTGTCGGTGATCTGGGCGCCGTCCTTGGCCAGGGCGATGTACCTGCTCTGACCGGCGAACGTCGCTGTGGGCACCGCCGTGTCCGGGAGGGCGGCGGTGAGGTAATGAACGCCCTTGGCGTCCTGATACACCATGCGTCGATCGTTTCTGTCCAGGTAGACGACGGCCTTCTTGTCGGAACTGCGTACGAACGGCGCCGCCTGGGGCGCGCCGCCTTTCCCGATGATGTACGGCGCGGCCTGCGGGAATGGCTGCTTGTTCACCAGCCACGTGCGGCAAGGGTCGTCCGTTTGGTCGGTCCACGGACAGGTGGGTCTCTTGTATTCACTCACCGTCATGAACTCGGCCCGATAATCCGGGAACGACAAGGGCGGCGTGTATTCGGGCAGTTCACGCTGTAGCGGGTGACCAGGAGTGAGCAACGTGGCCGAAAGCACGATTGCCGTTCCCGCCAGATAGAGGCTGCGCGCCGACCATTCGCGGATGGTCCGGTCCGTCTCATCCGGTGCTTCGGGCCGGGCGCTCAGTTTTCCAGCGGCACGGGGTACGGCCGCCGCCACGATAATCACGATGACGGCATGGACCAGCCGCGCCGGAGTGATGTCCTGGCTCGCCAGCAGATAACCGCCCGCCACCACGGCGCCACCCAGGCCGAGCAGCCATGCCGTCCGATAGGTGTTCGCGTCGTCGGGAGTATGGAGCGTTGGGGCCGGCAGCCGTACATCGCGGAATATGGAAACAGCGCACCAGCCCAGCACTAGATAGAGCGGGTCGTTGGTGAAACCGGCCAAGGGAACAGCCGGGACGAGGGCGATCAGCCGCCATCGGCGCAGGCCCGCGAAATGGTCGACGACCTGGCGGGCGTTCGCCGCCGTGACGGAAAGGCCCATCAGCGTGGCGAACCTGGTCAGCCGCTCCGATGTGACCGGTATGGCTGCCATCAGCACGGTGACCATGGCGACTACCCAGGAGATCATCGGAGGTACCGTCACGAAGTGCCACCATATATGGTGCTATATCGTGAGTTCGGATGATATATGGCGGCAATTTGGCATCGCTACGTGGCGTGCTCAGCGTTCGCGATTATCGGCTATGGCGGCCGGCGGCCTGACGCTGGTGATTGTCGCGGCGGCCCTGTGGGGATCCGGGTCGATAACTCCGCGGGTGCAGTGGAGCCTCGAGGCTTTGTTCCTTCGCGCGGAGGTGGACCAGAATGGCGTCCTGTCGACGCCCGTGTATATCGAGCTGGAAAACGAGGGGATGGCCTCGTTCGTTCTTACCGGCATCTCGGCGGAAATACCTGGGCTCCGCCTGCTATCTGCTGACCAGGCGAAAGGGGAGAGTTCCGAGGTCGCCGTGGAGAGCGGTAACAGGCAAATCATGGAGAGGCGCATCGTCATCACTGACTGCGCGGCGGTGCCTCACGAGCCCCAGCCGATCCGCTTCACCTACCGAACCTGGCTGGGTCCGGGGTCAGTGGAGGTGATGGGCGACTCATGGGGGCTGCCAGGACTCAAAGGAAGTGTCCCGGTCGCCTGGCAAAGGGGTCTCGCGGCCGAGGTCTGCAATGACGCGGTGAGTCCAGATTGGCCCTGACAGGTAGCCCATTCGTGGGCAACGGCCAGCCGGGAGGGTCGTGGGACATGCCGCCTGCGGCGAGGATCGCCACCGGTTTCGTCTGCACGTTCGGTGCCCTCCGTTTCAACGGGTTCGACCTGCTGTTCGACCCCGCCGGATGGTTATTGTGCGCGTCCGGGCTGTCCAAGCTGCAGCGATCCGTCGACGACCCCTTCAGCCGGGCCAGGTCCTTGGCTGTCGCCATGGCCTGCGTCTCGTTCATCGCCATGATCGCGTCCAGTGAGTACTCAAGTCGTAGCCTGGCGGATTCCCCCATGACGATCACGCAGCTGATCGAGATCGCCAACGCGCTCGGTGCGCTGCTCGCGGTCTGGCTGATCACCGAGGCCGTCATCAGACGGATCCGTTCCTGTGGGGACACCTCCAGGGCCGCCCTCCTCGACGTGCTGCGCTGGGCCGTGGCCGTTCTGGGAGTGCTCGGCACGCTGGCCGGGTACGGCTACGCCGACCTGGGACCGATCACGGCCATCGCCTGGTTCGCGACCGTCGTGGCCCTGATCGTCGTGCTCTACCGCTCGGCGCATTCGCCGTACCTCTCCCCGACATGGGAGGACCCTGTCCGTGAGAGCGCGGCGACCGCCGATGAGGGACGACCCCCGGGCGCTGACTAGCGCGACAGGGCCTCAGGCCGCCGCGCCCGTGTCCGACCTGGCCTCGCGCACGCCGCGCAACGCGTCGGCCCAGGCGATCACCTGGTCGAGCATGCCGTGGAGCGCGGCGTCGAGACCCTCGCCGGGGACGAAAGCGCCGGTCGCGAATGAGGGGAGCAGGGGGACGGCGGGCTGCGCGCGGACCGTGGCCACCTGGAGCTCGGCGAGCACGAGCCTGAGGGCCTCGGCGGCTCGGACCCCGGCGGCCCATCCGCCGTAGCTGACGATGCCGGCGGCCTTGTCGTTCCACTCCCGGTACACGTAGTCCAGCGCGTTCTTGAGCGCGCCGGGGAAGGAGTGGTTGTACTCCGGGACAAGGAACACGAAGCCATCGAAACCGTCGATCAGTGCGGACCATTCGCGGGTGTGCGCGTGCTCGTACTGCTGGAGGTTCGGATTGCCGCCCTCGTCGAGGTTGCCGAGGCGGTGGTGCGCGAGATCGATCAGCTCGTAGTCGGCGCCACCGTGAGCGCGCGCCGTGTCGAGCACCCAGGAGGCGATCTGCTCGCCTCGGCGTCCGGGTCGGGTGCTGCCGAGAATGATGCCAATGCGGAGTGCCATGACGCCCTTTCGAGAGAGTTGACGCGTCAACTCTAGAACTCGCGGAGTTGACGCGTCAACTCGCTCGGTCGGTATGATTTCCGCCATGGCGGAGACCCGTACGCTGGAGCCCGAGGAATGGGAGCTCTGGCACACCTGGATGCTCGCGCAACGCCTGCTCGCCCGGGAGTTCGAGCGTGGTCTGCAGCGCGACTGCGGCATCTCGAAGGCCGAGTTCAGCGTGCTGGTGACGCTGTGGAAGGCGCCCGGCCGCGAGATGCGCGTCGGCGAGCTCTCCGAGTCACTCGCCTGGGAGAAGAGCCGTGTCTCGCACCAGCTGACCCGCATGGAGAACCGCGGCCTCGTGGAGCCGACCCAGAGCGGCGCCGGCGGCCGCCGCACCGGGATCGGGCTGACCACCAAGGGCCGCGAGCTCGCGGAGAGCGCCATCCTCGGGCATGCCGGCAACATCCGCCGTTACTTCCTCGACTCGCTCACGCCCGAGCAGGCCGCGGTTATGCGGGCCTGGAGCGAGCAGGTAGTCGACCGCATCGAGCCGCGCCGCGGCGAGGCCGCCAACGAACACGTCTTCTAGAGCAGACCGGACGCTGCCCCTCGGAGGGGGTGTTCCTCCGAGGGTCCCCAGCCACCACGGGCCGTCTTCTTCCCCACCCCCGGAGGGGGTTTCCCTACAAGGGACCTTAGCCACCACGGACCGTCACAGGGGTCGAGACGGTCCGTGGGACGAAGCACCTGGGGACTCTGGAGTCACCGCCCTAGCGGGTAGCGCAGACGGTTCCGTTGAGGGTGAAGACAGCAGGCAGAACGTTCGGCCCGCTGTAGTTGCCGACGAAGCCGATCGTGGTCGATGCCCCGGTCGGTAGCGAGCCGTTTCCAGGTTCGTTGACGGCCTTGACGTCCGGCCCGTTCTGCGTCCAGGTGGCATTCCAGCCGCTGCCCAGGCTCTGCCATGTCCTGGGCCAGCTGAAGGCCAAGGTCCAGCCGTTCATCGGCGCGCCGTTGTTGGTGACTTCGATGGCGCCGACATAGCCGCTGGCCCAGTCGGTCTGGACGGTCAGCCGTACCGTGCAGGAGCTCGAAGCGGGGGTGCCGGTGGTGAAGGTCAGCGGCGGGGAGGCCCACGAGACGCCGCCGCCAGTGTCGCGGGCGATCACGTTGAGCGTGTAGCGGGTGCCCGGCGTGAGGTTGCTCACCGTGAGCGAGGTGCCGGTGCTCTCGCCGAGTTGCTCGCTGATGGCTCCGTTCTGCCGGTGGAGCTCGTACTTGGCGATCGGGCGGGTGCCGGGGGAGGCGGCGGGCCAGGAGATCGTGGCGGCCCGGTCCGTCACGTCGGCGGCGGTCGGCTGCCCCGGCGCGCCTGGGCGGCCGGTCTGGGGCGTGGCGGGGTGCAGCACGACGGTGGTCATCGAGAGCGGCGGCAGCGTCTGGCTGGTCGCGCTGCCCGCGGTCGAACCGGTGATGCTCGTGGCGCCGTTGGTGTGGGTCAGTACGGTCGGCGCCCCCGACGCCGGGCTGAAGCCGGAGTAGCCGATGGTGACGGGGTAGGACGTGTCGGACGACGTATTGATCAACAGGACGGCCAAGTCGCCGTCGGGGCGGCGGGCGGCGTGCGCGGTGACCTTCGCCTGGCCGGTCGCGGCCCGGATGAACTGGTCGCCGGGGCGGGCGAACTTGCTCATCATCTGCAGGGCGTAGTAAGGCGCGAAGGGAGTGTTCAGCTGCGGCTCGCAGACGCTTCCGTCGGAGGTGCACGTACCGCTCGACAACAGGCCGAAGTCACCGTAATCGGTCTGTCCTTCGACCTGAGTGATGTTGCCGATGCCGTTGTGGACGTTCCACCAGTCGACCGTGAACACCCCGTTGGCCAGGAGCGTCGCGTAGGCGTCGGCGGCGGCCAGCGCGCTGGGCTGGGTGGTGCTGCCGACGCTGCTGGACCCCGTGTTGAACTCGGTCATGGCCATGCCGATCCGCTCAGAACCGGGCCCGGCGTACTTCGCGATCTGCTGGCGGGTGAGTTGGATCATGTCGGGGACGTGGGCGGCCTTGTCGAGGGCGCCGGGGTACCAGTGCAGGATCACGAAGTCGATCTTCGGTCCGGCGATCGAGAGGACGGTCTTGTTCCAGGTGCCGTCGTCGCCGTCGGCGACTATGGCGTCGGGCCAGTTGGCGGCCGTGGTCAGCACCGCGCCGATCTTGATGGTGGGGTCGACCGCCTTCATGGCGTCCGCGTACGTCACGACATGGCGGGCGTACTCGGCCGGGCTCTTGTCGGCGTGATCGTCCGCCTCCCAGGCGGAGCCGTAGTGCCCGTTGCCGTAGTTCTCGTTGCCGATCTCCCAGTATTTGACGCCATAGCCCTTGGTGATATTGGCCTGACGTACCCAGGCCGCGGCCTCGTCGGCGGTGCCGGTGCCGTAGTTGGCGGTCACCATCGCCTGCGCCCCGGTGCGGCGCACGCCATTCATGAAGGTGTCGAAGTCGGTGTTGGGCGCCACATAGCCGCCGGGAGCGGTGTGAGTGGCCCAGTGGTAGATGTCCGAATAGGAGCCGCCGGGATAGCGCAGCAGCTTCACCCCGGCATCCTTGAGCAGGTCGGCGGTCGCGTTGGTGCCCAGGTTGGTGTCCCAGATGGCATGGTTGGTGCCGATGCCGGTCTCCGGGACGGTGGCAAGCGCGGCGCGGGCGTTGACGGTCACCGCGACCGGGGTGACCTCGTCGGCGTGCGCCGCGGGGACGTTCAGGGCGGTCAGCGTCAGCAGGACGGCGGACGCGGCTCGTAATGCGAATCTCGGCATCGGTGCACCTCGCCATGGGTAGCGGCATTCACTCGACGCCCCCTCCTGCCAGGCGGCAACATGATCATGAGGTGTGGCGTCATGCCCGTCAACCAACCGTGAAACTTTCACGCCGACCGGCCGGCGACCAGCGGATTCATGCTGACCGCCCCCGCCCGGCGAGCCGGGACGCCGCACCTTGGAGGCGGACGCGGCGGCCGGATCGGGCGCTCGCGGCGTCGTACCGCCGGTGCCGGAGACCACGACGGCCACGACAGCCACGGCGGTTACGGCTGCGGCGCCGACGAGGCCGAAGTTCCACAGCGGCCGGGCGGCCCCGCGCCGGGGCAGCCGGGACCACCGGCGCCCATGGCGTCCTGCGCTCGGTGGAGGAAGCGCGCCAGGCTCTTTGACCATGCTACGTTTTACGTACTATAGTCCTCCGCGTGCTGAAGAAAGAGCGTGAAGTCAGAACAGGACTGGTTCGAGCAGGTGGACAAGCTGGTGAAGCAACGAGAGAAGCGTGAGCTCGACGGCGACCCGCGCCTCGTGGAGCTCGCCTCGGCCATGGCCGACTGCATGGCCGCAAAGGGCTACCAGACGGCCGCCAAGAACCCGATCAACATGGAGACCTGGGGTCAGCTGACGTTCATGAAGGAGCTGCACGAGCCGGCCCGCAAGGAGGGCGGCCGTGACATTCCCCCGTACACCTCCACAGGGCCGTGGTACCAGCCGACCCACCTGCCGGACGCGGACCCGCGGCGCTATCTGGCCAAGGAGGTCAAGATGGCCCTCGACGACCTTGAGTGCGGCAAGGACTTCTATGCCGCCTACCTGCCCAAATCCGTGCAGGTCGCGGAGGCGGCCCAGGCCGAATTCGGGATGGATCCGGACTGATCACTCACAGATGGCCTAGGCTCAGCCGTCATGGGCGATGAAGCGGGGATGAAGTACGACCGCGTCGGCACGATCGCCGACGGTGTGCTCAAGGCGGTCGACGACGTGGCGGAGGGAAGCAAGAAGCTGGGCGAGGCGCTCTCGCCGGTCACCTACGTCCCGGTTCCTTCCGTGCCGGGGTTCAACGCCTTCGGCAACACCTCCAAAGCCGTCAGCTGCGGCTCCGACTACGCCGACACCCTGACCGCCGCCGCCGACGCCTCCGAGTTGCTCGGCGCCCTGCTCGACAGAGACGAGAAGCGCCTGCGCAAGGTGATCCAGGTCTTCAGGACCACAGATCACGAAGAGGCCGACCGTATCTGCGCCAACTCGGCCAAGTCGCTGGACGTCTACAGCGCCCACGTCCACAGCCACGGTCTGCACGGGAACGACGAGACCGTACGCGCCATGCAGATCGACAAGCTGCACGACTCGATCGACGGCCCCTCCGTGATCGGGGCCGACCTCAACGCGATCACCGAGGACGGCCAGACCGATTCGAAGAAGGCGGGACCGCAGTCCATCGCCGGCTTCGCCCAGGAGGGCTACACCGTCTACTCGGGCGCGAGCACCCCCGACGGCGCCATCGCCGGCACGTCGCCGACGGGCACACGCATCGACCACGTGATCGGCTCACCGAGCGTCGAGTTCGGCGGCCGGCCGCAGTTGGTCGACGGGGGCAGCTCCGACCACGACGGGCAGAAGGTGGACCTGATCATCCCCGACTGGTGACGCGATTTTGCCTACCGGGGCTTGAATCTGATCTCCGTCTTGGCCGCCGACCGCCCCTCGCCGTCCTCGATCTCGACGTTGCCCATGCCGGGCGCGTTCCCCGGCAGTGTGATCGTGCTGCCGGGAGCGTCGAGCTTGATGTTCTCGCCGCCGCCGACGCTCTCGATGGCGTCGCCCTGCCGTACGAGGACCGCGTTGCCGAACGGCTGGTGCCAGCTGTCGCCCAGGATCGGGATGGAGTCGCTCGCCTGGTACTTCCTGCTCGCCTCCTCGAACCGGACCTCCCACTTGACGCCGGTCTCCCGCTCGAGGCTGTGCTTGAGGTCGAAGGCGCTGTTCGCCTTGAAGCCCGCGTCGATGTCCTTCTTGAAGACCTCCTGGAGGGTCACGACGTCGGCGCCCGAGCCGGCGATCAGCTTGGCCATGCCGGGGATGTCTTCGGGGTCCGTGCCGTTCTTGTCGCGCCAGGCGTTGCCCGCGCCCTGACCCACGTTGAGGTTGAGCATGGTCAGCGTGCGCGGCTTCCACTGCTTGGCGTGCGCGTCGAACTGCTCCTTGTAGTAGGTGAGTTCCTGACGCTTGGCGTCGAGCAGGTCGTCGAGCCGCGCGCGCATCTCGGTGGCGGTGGTGATCGCCGTACTGACCAGGGTGGCCTGGTCGGCGTTCTTCGGGCGGAAGGTCAGGCCGTTCAGGTCCTCTGTTACGGGTACGTGCTTGAGCTTGTCCCACTCGTCGTCGAGCAGGCTCTGGTACGTCTGGAGGACGGAGGCCATGCTGTCGAGCACGCCGCCGACGTTCCCCGCCTGGGCGCTGAACAGCTCCATGTCGCTGGTCAGCCTCTTGCGGTACTTGTTGAAGGCGTCAGCGGAGTCGCCGACCCACTCGTCCTTGTTGAAGACGGCCTGTGCCGCGTCATGGACCTTGCCCTCCGCCGAGGACGCCTTGGTCCCCAGCGCCCGCCAGGAGTCGGCGATCGTCTCCAAGGTGGACGGCGACGCTTCCAGCCGCCACAGGTGAGAGCTCCGCACCGAAGCCGTCGAGCTCCCCTGACCGTCGGGTTCCTGTCCCATGGACGACCTTTCCTCAAACGAACGGGCAGCCCACCCCTACACAACCTCGACAATTCGCGCAACTCAGGGTGCGGTCTCCAGTGACCGCCCTCGTGCGCGGCCGGCGGTCACGTGAGCCGCGCCCGCCAGCCGTACGGTCACCGCCAGGCCGCCTTCCGGTCGGCCCACGGCCGTCACCGTGCCGCCGTGCGCGTCGACGATGGCCCGGACGATCGACAGTCCCAGCCCCGCGCCGCGCGCCGACCGCACCCGGTCGCCCTGCAGCCGGCGGAACGGCTCGAACAGGTCATCCACCTCGTACGGCGAGACCTGCGGCCCGGTATTCTCCACCACGACCACCGCCTCGTCACCCTCCTGCCGCAGACGCAACCACACCTCCCCGTCGCGGACGTTGTACTTGATCGCGTTCTCCAGCAGGTTGAACACGCAACGCTCCAGGAACAGTGGGTCGCCCATGGCCACGGCCTGCCGCACATCCTGGTGCACGGTGATGTGCCGCTTCGTGGAGGCGAGCTCGATCTGCTCCAGCACGGTCCGTACGATCCGCGGCAGTTCCACGGGCTTGCGGACGGCGAGCTCCTGCTCCGACTGGGCCAGCAGCAGCAACCCCTCGATCAACCGCTCATAACGGGCGTTGGTCCCCAGCAGCGCACGAGCCAGCGCCTTCAGATCCGGTGAGGCCGCCGGCTCCTCCAGCGACACCTCCAAAATCGTGCGATTGATCGCCAACGGCGTACGCAACTCGTGCGAGGCATTACCGATGAACCGCCGCTGCGCCTCGAACACCCGATGCAACCGATCCAACATCGCGTCGAACGTATCGGCCAACCGCTTGACCTCATCCCGCGGACCCCGCAACCCGATCCGCTCATGCAACGTACTCTCCGACAACCGCCGCGCCGTCTCCGTCACCCGATCCAACGGCCGCAACGCCCGATCAGCCACCAGATAGCCGAGCACGAACGCGATGACCCCGATCACGATCATGATCACGATCGAGGACCGCAGCATGTCGCTCAGCACGGTGGCCGCGCCCTGCTCCACATCGACCCGCACCTGTTTGACGGGCGAGCCGGCGTCGGGCGGCAGGTCTTCCGTACCGGTGATCAGACGGCCGCCGAACTTGGTGACGAACTGCGTGTTCATCGCCTGGGCGGTCAGCAGGTAGGTGACCCAGAGCAGCATCGACCCGGCGACGAAGAACAGCCCGCCGTACAGCAGGGCCAGCCGCATGCGCAGCCCGAGCCGCTCCCACGGCCAGGGCCGCGTCACAGCCGGTAACCCTTGCCGGGGACGTTCTGGACCGCGAGCGGCGCGCCCAGTTTCCTGCGCAGCGACGTGATCGTGACGCGCAGCACGCCGGTGCCCGTGTCGGCGTGCTCGTCCCAGACGCGCCGGCGCAGCTCGGCGGAGGTGACGAGGTCGCCTCCGGCCAGCAGCAGCTGCTCCAGGACGTCGAACTCCTTGCGGTTCAGCGCGACCGCCCGCTCGTCCCTGGTCACCGTACGGCGGCCGGGATCGAGCCGGATCCCGGCCCGCTCCAGCGGCGTCGGCGCGACCCGGGACGACCGGCGGGCGAGCGTCCGGATCCTGGCCACCAGCTCGGCGAACGCGAACGGCTTGACCAGGTAGTCGTCGGCCCCCAGCGACAGCCCGTCGACCCGGTCGCGGACCTGCCCCGCGGCGGTCAGCATGAGGATCCGGCTGGCGCTCGCCAGCTCGCCGCAGACGTCGTCGCCGTGCACCTCGGGCAGGTCGCGGTCGAGGACGACGACGTCGTAGTCGACGTACGAGGCCAGGTTCAGCGCCTCCTGCCCGTCGTAGGCCACGTCGACGGCGATCGCGTGCAGCCGCAGTCCGCGCGCGACCGCGTCGGCCAGCTCTTCCTCGTCCTCCACGACAAGCACTCGCATGGGTCGAGCGTGGCTGGTCGGGTGTTAGCCGCGAATAAGCGCCGTTCCGTCACATGTTGATCATGTGTCCCGAGAGGCCGTGGATCGCTTCCTTGACCGCCTCGCCGAGCGTCGGGTGGGCGTGGACGTTGCGCGCGACCTCGTGCACGGTGAGGTCCCACTGCTGGGCCAGCGTCAGCTCGGGCAGCAGCTCCGTCACCTCCGGGCCGATCAGGTGCGCGCCGAGCAGCTCGCCGTACTTGTCATCACTGATGATCTTGACGAAGCCGTTCGCGTCGCCCAGGCCGTGCGCCTTGCCGTTCGCGGTGAACGGGAACTTGACCACCTTCACGTCATAGCCCAGGTCACGGGCCTGCGCCTCGGTGTAGCCGAAGCTGGCCACCTGCGGCTGGCAGTAGGTGGCGCGCGGGATCATCACGTAGTCGAGCTCCATGGTCTCCGCCTCGCCGATCGTCTCGGCGGCGATGATGCCCATGGACTCGGCGGCGTGCGCCAGCATCAGCTTGGCGGTGACGTCGCCGATGGCGAAGATGTGCGGCACGTTCGTCCGGCACCGGCCGTCGATCGCGATCGCGCCCCGGTCGGTGAGGGCCACACCGGTCTTCTCCAGGCCGTAGCCGTCGACGCGCGGCGCGAAGCCGATGGCCTGCAGCACCTTGTCGGCCTCCAGCACCTGCTGCTGGCCGTCGCGGGTGACGGTCACCTTGACCGTGGCGCCGGTGTCCTCGATGCCGTCGACGCGGGTGGAGGTGAGCACCTCGATGCCGAGCCGCTTGTAGCGCTTGGCCAGCTCGGCCGAGACCTCCGCGTCCTCCAGCGGGACCATCCGGTCGAGGAACTCCACGATCGTCACCTTGACGCCGTAGTTGTGCAGGACGTACGCGAACTCCACGCCGATCGCGCCGGCGCCCGCGATGATGATGCTGCCGGGGAGCTGATCGGTCATGATCTGCTCCTCGTACGTCACCACCCGCTCCGACAGCGACGTGCCCGGGATCAGCCTGGTGCTGGCCCCGGTGGCGATGATGCAGTTGGCAAAGGTGATCGTCTCGCCGTTCACCTGGATCGTGTTGGCGTCGAGGAAGGTGCCGCGGCCGTCGTACTCCGTGATGGCGTTCTTCTTCATCAGGTAGTGGACGCCCTTGACCCGGCCGTCGGCCACCTTGCGGCTGCGCTGGAAGGCGGCGCCGTAGTCGAAGGTGACCTCGCCGCTGATGCCGAAGGTCTTGGCCTCGTTGTGGAAAATGTGCGCGAGCTCGGCGTTGCGCAGCAGTGCCTTGGACGGGATGCAGCCCACGTTCAGGCAGACGCCACCCCAGTACTTCTCCTCGATGACCGCTGCGCGCAGCCCGAGCTGGGCGGCGCGGACCGCGGCCGTGTACCCTCCCGGACCCGCGCCGAGAACGACGACGTCATAGTGAGTGCTCATGAGTCGGACCATACCGCCCGCCCAACTCCACTCCTGAACCTCGCCCCTGTGTCAAGGACCCGGCCGAACCTAGACCTCCACCTTGTACGGCAGCGCCAGCTCGTCCGCCGGAACCCCGCGAATGCCCCAGTTGACCTTGGGCATCTCGATGATCGTGATCTCCACGTCCTCGGCGGCGAGCTGAGATCTTTCATAGATCGTCCGGATCAGCGCCCGCTTGGCGTCGTCGCTGCGGCCGGTGAAGCAGACCACCTCGATGATCAGGTAGTTCGGGCCGCGCTGCGGGCACACGAAGTCCTCGGCGTCCAGCAGCAGGAACCGGTGGAACCGCTTGTCCTCCGGCAGCCCCCATGCGCTCATCAGGCAGGAGTGCAGGAGGTCCGAGAGCTCCCGCTGCCGCCCGGCCCACACGTCCCGCCGACCGTAGATCTTGAGCTGTGCCATGCCAGTCAATATAGGGAGTCACCGCGATTGGTACCCTGACCCCTGATGTATCGCCTCGTCTTCACGCAGGTCTTGCGACGTTTCGACGCCGAGGCCGTGCACCATCTGACTGTCAGGGCCCTCGCGCTGCTCTCGGCGCTACCCCTGCTCAAGCGGCTGCTCCACCGAGCTCTCGCGCCGCACGACCCGGTTCTGCGCGTCAGCGCGTTCGGCGTGCACTTCCCCGGACCGCTCGGCCTGGCCGCCGGGTTCGACAAGGACGCCGCCTGCGCCGAGGGCGTCGCGGCGCTGGGCTTCAGCCATGTCGAGGTCGGCACCATCACCGCGCACGCCCAGCCCGGCAACCCCCGGCCCCGGCTGTTCAGGCTGGTGCCGGGACGGGCCGTCATCAACCGGATGGGGTTCAACAACGCCGGGGCGGCCGCCGCGGCGCGCCGCCTGCGCCGCACCCGTGGGGTTCCGGTGGTGGTCGGGGTCAACATCGGCAAGACCAAGGTGGTGCCCGAGTCCGAGGCCGTCGCCGACTACGTGGCCAGTGCCAAGGAGCTGGCGTCGCTGGCCGACTACCTCGTGGTCAACGTGAGCTCGCCCAACACGCCCGGGCTGCGCGACCTGCAGGCCGTGTCGCTGCTGCGCCCGCTGCTCGCCTCGGTCAAGCTGGTCGCGGACGGCACACCGCGCCGTACCCCGTTGCTGGTGAAGATCGCACCCGACCTCGCGGACGAGGACGTCGACGCCGTCGCCGACCTGGCGCTGGAGCTGGGACTCGACGGGATCATCGCGACCAACACCACGATCCGGCACGGTGGCGAGACCGGCGGGCTGTCGGGCCGCCCGCTCAAGGCCCGCTCCCTGGAAGTGCTGCGCCGGCTGCGGGCCCGCGTCGGCGACCGGCTCACGCTGGTCTCGGTGGGCGGCGTGGAGGACGTCGACGACGTGTGGGAACGCCTGCTCGCCGGGGCCACCCTGGTCCAGGGCTACACCGGGTGGATCTACGGCGGGCCGTTCTGGGCCGCGCGCATCCACCGGCAGCTGGCCCGCCGCGTCCGCCGCCACGGCCTCACCTCGATCTCCGAAGCCATCGGCCGCACGGCCTGAGGCGCGCTACGTGAGAACGTACGGTGTGAAGCGCGTGACCTGAAAAATGCGATCCCGGAAACGGGACAGCACGCGTTTCCCGGCGTTGCTAGGGTTCCCGGATGCTCGATGATCTGCCTGACATACCCTCGCGTCTTTGCCGGGACTACCTCGCACTGGCCGATCGCCACGCGCCCGGTCTGATCGAGGGGCTGTACCTGCAGGGGTCGATCGCGCTGGGCGACTACCGGCCGCAGCTGAGCGACGTCGACTTCGTCGCCGTGACCAGCCGGTCGCCCGATCCAGCGGTCCTTCGTACGATCCACGCCGAGCTGCGGCCCAGCGGGGCCAAGCCGCACTTCGACGGCCTCTACGTGACCTGGGACGACCTGCGCAAGGACCCGGCGCAGGCACCCGACGGCCCGTCGGTGCGCGAATGGCGGCTGACCGAGTCGGGACGGGCCGAGCGGCATCTGGTCACCTGGCACGTACTCGCCCAGAGCGGGGTGGCGGTCCGGGGACCGGCGGCGGCCCAGCTCGGCATCCACACCGACTGGGACACGCTAGCCCGAACGACCAGGGAGAACCTGGCGACGTACTGGACCAGGTGGGTCCAGCGCAGTGCCCGGCGGATCTCCTGGCCGGGTGTGGCCGCGCTGAGCGACTACCAGACCACGTGGGGCGTGCTCGGCATCGCCCGCCTGCGCCAGACGCTCGCGGTGGGTGAGGTGACCTCGAAGTCGGCCGCCGGCGAATACGCGCTGGAGGCCTTCCACGAGCGCTGGCACCGGATCGTGCGCGAGGCGCTGCGGATCAGGCAGGGCGGCCCCGCGCTCTATCGCAATCCGTTCCGTCGCCGGGCCGACCTGCTGGCCTTCATGACCATGATCCTGGAGATGTAACCCGGCTCTCACGCCCTGGGGCCGCCTCTCACGCGCTGGGACCGCGGCTCACACGCTGGGCCTGGTCGACTCCGCGTCGTGGGTCATCGAGTCCAGGCGCGTCATGACGTCGGCCACGCGTACGGCGGCGGGCCGGTGGGGCCTGCGCCGCTGCCACGGCTTGGGCCCGTCCAGCGGCCGGTACTCCACCCCGATCGCGTCGAGCCGGCCGAGATGTTCGGTCAGACGGGCCGGAAAGTCGCTCCCCGCCGAGCCGGACCACGCCACCTCCGCCAGGGCGCACGCCCGCGGCCACGCCCGGTAGTCGAGCGTACGGGGGTCAGGGATGCGCTCGCTCCAGAGCTGGGCCTGCGCCCCGACGACCCGCGACCGCTCCTCCTCGGACCAGTCGTCCGGGGCGGGGGAGAAGGCCGCGACGTCGGCGACCGTGATCGCGTCGCCGATCGCCACGGGCTCGTCGGCCGACGCGGACTCCGCGTAGTCGAAGTACAGCGGGAACACCGGCGTCGCGATCACCTCGTGGCCCGCCGCGGCGGCCCGGCGGCCGACGCTCATCCCGCGCCACGGCATCACCAGCGTGTCGTGCCGCAGCTCGCCGCTGACGAACGCCTCGTCCCACACGACCGCCCGCGCGCCGCGATCGGCGAGCACGTCGGCGAGCCGGCGCAGGAACCACGCCTGCAACTCGCCCATGGACGACAGGCCCAGTGAGTCGCGGTAGGCGGTGATCTCGGGGGAGGCGGCCCAGTGGTCGAGGACCACCTCGTCGCCGCCGATGTGCACGTATGGGGTCTCGCCGATGGCGCCGATCAACTCGTCGAAGATCGTGGTCAGGAACTCCACCGTGGGCGGCATGGGAGACAGGATGGCCGGAGTGATGCCCCACCGCTCCAGCACCTGGTAGTCCTCATCGGAGGAGCCGAACTCCGGATAGGCGGCCAGGATCGCCTGGGCGTGCCCCGGTACGTCGATCTCCGGCACGACGGTGACGGCGCGGGCCCGCGCGTAGGCGGCGATCTCCGCCAGGTCGTCGAGCGAGTAGTGGCCGCCGTGCGGGATCTCGTCGTAGGTTTCCGGCTCGCGGTAGTGGTTGGTCGCGGTACGCGAGCGGTGCGACGACACCTCGTGCAGCCTCGGATAGGCCCTGCTCTCCACCCGCCAGCCCTGGTCGTCGACCAGGTGCAGGTGGAGCCGGTTGAGCTTGTGCATTGCCATCAGGTCGACCAGGCGCAGCACCTCCCGCTTGGGGAAGAAGTGCCTGGCCACGTCGAGGTGCAGCCCACGCCAGGAGAAGCGGGGAGCGTCCTCGATCCGTACGCCGGGAACGATCCACGCCGCCTCGGCCGAGAACGCCGAACGGTAGGACGCGTGCGGCAGCAACTGGTGCAGCGACTGTCCCGCGTAGAAGGCGCCCGCCCGGTCACCCGCCGTGATCTCCACTCCGCGCGACCCCACGACCAGCCGGTACGCCTCCGGCCCGAGGGTGGGGTCGTGCCGCAGGTCGACGGCTCCCGCGTCGCCCGGCCGCAGGTCGAGCACCGGGAGCGCCAGTCGTACGGCCTCGACCAGGTCAGCGGGCCCCGAGACGGCCGCGCCCGAGGTCAGCTCGTAGGAGGCGGAGAGATCACTCAGCAGATTGGGGCGAGGAATCATGCTTTGAGATAGTGCTGCAATCCGTCGGCGAGCGCCACCGCGATCCGCTGCCTGAACGCGGGATCCTGGAACTTGGCCGCCTCGCCCGCGTTGCGCATGTTGCCGCACTCGATGAAGATCTTCGGCACGGTCGACAGGTTGAGGCCGCCGAGGTCGTTGCGGTAGTCGAGGGCCTTGCTGCCGATGTAGGTGGAGTAGGGCAGGCCGGTGCCCTTCTTGAACGCGTCGCGTACGGCCACGCCCAGCCTGCTCGAGTCGGCCACGACGGGGTCGACCGGGCCGTTGATCTTCTTCGGCATGATGACGTGGAAGCCGTGGTCGGCGGCCGGGGCGCCGTCGCCGTGCACGGAGATCGCGGCGTCGGCCTTGGCCTTGTTGCCGATGGCGGCCCGCTGCGTGATGCACGGCCCGACACTGTTGTTGTCGCTCCTGGTCAGCTTCACCTTGGCGCCGCGGGCCTGCAAGATCTTGACCATGCGGTTGGCGACGTCCCAGCTGAAGGCGGCCTCGGTGTAGTGGCTCGCCGTCTCGGTGCCCGTCGTGTCACACGGCTTCCACTTGGTCAGCACGTTGACCTTGCGGTTGATGGCCGTGGGATTGCGGTAGTTGCCGCCGTTGTGCCCAGGGTCGATGACGATGGTCTTGCCCTCCAGCGGGCCGGCCACCGCCTGAGGCTTGGCATGGGCCTGAGACCTCGCCTGAGTCGGCGTCGACGCCGGGGCCGAGGCGGGCGTCGTCGCGGCCGCTCGGGCGACCTGACCCGCCGCGGCGCCACCGCTGCCGGTGCCGCCGCACGCGGTGGCGATCAGGCCGCAGGCGGCGAGGAGTGACGCTGGAAGAGCACGCATACGCTCCAACTTACGTCAAGCGGCGTCCTCACCTGACGCTTATGTCAAGACCGGCTCCTGTTGGAGCGAGGCTCCTCACCAGACGTGTTCGCCCACCTCCTGCCGCTCCAGCAGCGCGGCGAGCTCCCGGGCGTCCTCGGCGTCGAGGCCGAGGACGACGCGGGGACGGCCCCACGGGTGGTCGAGGGAGTGGGCGACGTAGCTGGCCACGGACTCCGCACCGACGTCGATTCCCCTGCCCCTGTCCCGGCCCGCGCGCCACT
The DNA here is from genome assembly GCF_040649695.1 of Nonomuraea sp. NPDC048901. Taxonomy (NCBI): domain Bacteria; kingdom Bacillati; phylum Actinomycetota; class Actinomycetes; order Streptosporangiales; family Streptosporangiaceae; genus Nonomuraea; species Nonomuraea sp. NPDC048901. Next base: position 980,969 of record NZ_JBEZFW010000001.1, read on the forward strand.
GCGCCCAGGCACGTTCGAGCTCGGTCGCCGCGCGCTGGGCGCAGGACACCAGTTCCGGATCACGCATGGCTGTCCCCCCGGATCAGATCGTGTCGCATGACCTTGACGAGTAAACCGCCGTGCGGCGCCGCCACCGCACGGGTTGACCCAGCTTTGGCTTTCTCTAAACGGGACCCGTGCTCCGCCGGACGATGAGTTCGGGGGTCACCTGGCGCAGGCGGGCTACTTTCGCGGGGTCTCCGATCCGGTCGCTGAGCAGTGCCGCCGCGGACCGGCCCATGGTGCGGCGCGGCTGGTCGACGGAGGTGAGAGAGATGTGGTGCGAGGCGGCCAGGTGGGTGTTGTCATAACCCACCACCGACAGGTCGTCCGGCACCTTCAGGCCCAGTTCCGCCGCGGCCGAGAGGACGCCGAGCGCAACCACGTCGTTGGCGGCGAAGATCGCCGTGGGCCTGGGTTCGCGGCTGAGCAGGGCGAGGGCCGCCTGCCGGCCGCTCTCCTCGGTCGACTCCGCAGCCTCGACCATGATGTAGGGCGCCAGCGAGTGCCTGCGCATCGCCACGAGATAGCCCTCGCAGCGTGAGGAGCGCGGACCCTCGATGTGCGCGATCCGTTTGTGGCCGTGATCGACCAGGTGGTCGATGGCCAGCCGGGCGCCGAGCTGGTCGTCGTCGACCACGATGTCGACGCCGTCGAGCTCAATGTCACGTTCCCCTACGACGACCGTCGGCGTGTAGGAGGTCGCCTCGATCAGCGTCTCGCTGGTCGGCGCGATGCCGAGTAACACCAGCCCGTCGACCCTGAGCTCCAGGAAGGCCTCTACGGCCTCGTCCTCGAAGGCGGGGTCCCATTGGCTGTTGCCGATCAGCATGCGCAGTCCGTCGCCGTGCAGGCTCTCCTGCAGTCCGTCGAGGAACTCGGCGTAGAACGGGTTGTGCAGGTCGGCGACGAGCGCGCCGACGAGGTGAGTACGGCCTTCGACGAGGCTCCGCGCGACCGCGTTGGGCCGGTAGCCGAGCTCGCGGGCCGCCTGCAGCACGGCTTGCCGCCGGTGCTCGCTCACGTGCGGGGATCCGCGTAGTACGAGCGAGACCAGCGATTTCGAGACGCCGGCTCGCTCGGCGACGTTGCGGATTGTCGGTCGTGGCCGAGGTACCGCGTCTACCTCCCTGAGCTCGGAAATAGTTGAAGTGTTGACGGGTGGTCCTGACATGTGTCTCCCCCGCGATGCGAAGTTGGGCACCTGTCTGACCAAACGATCGAGTTCGCCGCAGGGTACGGCCTCATGTTAGGGAAGGCTGATATTGACCACTTGGCTACATGCCCGCTATTAGGCACGGCGTCGGATACTGTGCTGTTGTGACACCCGGGAAGTCAGCCGAAGCGGCCCGACCGGCTCGGCGCCGGCTCAGCGTGGATCGCCGTCGCGAGGAGCTGATGGCCGCGGCCCTCGAACTCTTCAGCACACGCGACGCGGAAGACGTCTCGATCGACGACGTGGCCTCGGCCGCCGGCGCTTCGCGGGCATTGGTCTACCACTACTTCGGCGGCAAGCAGGAGCTCTACGTGGCGGCGCTGAAGAGCGCGGCCGACCAGCTGGAGTCGCGGCTGCGCCCGCAGGGCGGCGGCAGACCTCTCGATGAGCTGGCCTCGGGGCTCGGGCGCTACTTCGACTTCGTCGAGGAGCACGCGGCCGGGTTCGCGGCGCTGCTGCGCGGCGGCCCCGCCAACCGGGCGGGGGAGGTCGGGGAGATCGTCGACGGTGTGCGGCAACGTCTCTTCCGGCTCATCCAGCGGCAGATGCGGGTGGAGCGGCCGAGCCCGGTGCTGCGTACGACGCTGAGATCGTGGATCGCGTCGGTGGAGACCGCCGGCCTCGACTGGCTGGAACACCGCGACATCGAGCGTCCGACGCTCGAGAAGATGCTCGTGGACCACATGGTCTCACTACTCGGAGTAGCCGCCGGCTATGACCCGGAGGTCAACCGGCTGCTGGATCTGCTGACCAAGGAACAACTGGCCTAGGTCCCCTTCGGGAAGGATGGCGCCGGGCGGGCGGCGCCAGCTCCCCATTTACGACATGACGTCGTCACCTGGGTGGACCGGGCTGTCCAGCACGGCCCACCATTCAACCCCCCTGAGGTTCGTGACGACCTCGGCACTACTCCGAGCGCTGCTGCGGAATCCCCGCCAGCAGTGCGCGGACCTCGGTCTCCCGGTAACGCCGGTGACCGCCGAGGGTACGAATCGACGTCAACTTGCCTGCCTTCGCCCACCGGGTAACGGTCTTGGGGTCGACCCTGAACATGGTCGCGACCTCAGCGGGCGTGAGCAGCGGCTCGGCCTCGGGTGTACGAGCTGACATTTGTGCGGCCTCTCCTCCGTGTGGACCGGCTCAGCGATCCTGTGACTCCCTTTGCGCGTGTCACGGATGTCCCCCTATAGCCCAGAGCGTGCGGCTTTTCTGAGCCATATGCGGCATCACCCGAAGTGACCATACCGCCACGCAGAGCGATTTGCGAGCCCTTCTTTGACCCAACTGCCCGCTCACATGGCGATGTCACGCTCGGTGATTCTAGCGACACGTTTCGTGGTATCGCAGTGAAAACGGCAAACTACTCAGTTCGCAGAAGAGAGCAGCCGCGAGTCATGACCTACTTATGCAGGTCAGACGGTTGTATTGGGGTTCAGTTGGCAGATTCCAGAAGTTGCATTGACTTCCAGCGCAGGATCACCCTCTGATACATGGCGTAGGCAAGCTCTTCTTGACCCGTGTCCAGCCCCGTGAGGGCCGCTGAGAGCTCCGCGACGGACTGATCCGCTTGCAGAGCGTCATCGTTCATGAGCCGCACCAGGCCGCCGTAGTCGAGCTCGACCAGCGAGTGCGGGTGGAACTCCTCCAGCCACCTGGCCACGTCCTCCACGTCCAGGTTGGCCGCCACGTCGCCCAGGTGCCTGCGCAGCACCTGCAGCGCCCGCGCGGAGCGCCTCCTGGCCTGGGCCATGGAGGTGACGTAGATGAGGTTGCGTCCCGTCGTGGTGGTCACGTCCTGTCCCGGCGTCGCGGAGCCGAGCACCAGCCAGCGCTCGTTGCCGTCGAAGGGCACGAACCACGCCGGTGGCACGTGCCACGCGGTCGTGCGGATGTGGGTGCGGAGCGCGGCGGAGTCACCGGTGCGCTTGTACCGGTCGAAGTCGTCGGCGGTCTGCTCGGCGATCGCCTTGGGCACGAACCGGTCCATGAGCTTCGCAGGAGTACTGCCACGCAGCCTTGAGAAGGCCAGCCACGAGCGAAGCCGGGTCTGCCACGGACACACATAGAGACGGTCCTCAACGCGCCGCAGATAGGCGTTGGGGCTCTCCTGCGCGGGTGCCGGGTGGGGCGGCATGCCGAGCAGGCGCCTGACGGCCTCGGCGTGCTCGGCGTTGAGCGCGGTGGCCCGGCGGGGACGATCACGCGATTCGGCGTACTCGGCCCAGACCTTGCGCTCGGACTCGGCGAACGCGGTCAGCGGCTCGTAGACCCGGAGGTAAGCGGCATAGGGCAGCACGGAGGCATCGTGTCATGAAGACAACCTGCTCGCATCGTCGCGCTACTACGCTGATAGACGAGATCCGTCGCAACGGGGCGACGGACACGGGACAGGGAGTCACTACCGTGACCGATGTCTTCGGCTCGTCCCACAAGGACGTCCATGAGCAGGTCGTGTTCTGCGCCGACGAGCAGAGCGGCCTGCGGGCCATCATCGCCATCCACAACACCGCACTCGGGCCGGCCCTGGGAGGCACCAGGTTCTATCCGTACGCGGGCGAGCAGGCGGCTCTGGCCGACGTGCTCAACCTGGCCAAGGGCATGGCCTACAAGAACGCGCTGGCCGGTCTCGACCATGGCGGCGGCAAGGCCGTCATCATCGGCGACCCGCGCCGGGACAAGAGCGAGGCGCTGCTGCGCGCCTACGGTCGCTTCGTCGAGTCGCTCGGCGGGCGCTACATCACCGCCTGTGACGTGGGCACCTACAGCGAGGACATGGACGTCATCGCCAGGGAGTCACGCTACGTGATCGGCCGCACGCTGGCGCACGGCGGCGCGGGCGACTCCTCGATCCTCACCGCCTTCGGTGTCTACCAGGGCATGCGCGCCTCGGCCGAGCGCGTCTACGGCTCGCCGTCGCTGCGCGGCAAGCGGGTCGGCGTCGAGGGCGTCGGCAAGGTCGGCCATCGGCTGGTCGACCTGCTGCGCGAGGACGGGGCCGACGTGGTCCTGTGTGACGTCGATCCCAAGGCGGTCGAGCGCGTACGACAGCGCCACCCCGAGGTCGACGTCGTAGGCGACGCGGTGACGCTCACCGGAGCCGACATCGACGTGTTCGCCCCCTGCGCGCTGGGCGGGGCTCTCGACGACCACTCGGCGGCCAGGCTCCGCGCCAAGATCGTCTGCGGCGCGGCCAACAACCAGCTCGCCCACCCGGGCGTGGAGAAGCAGCTCGCGGAGCGCGGCATCCTCTACGCGCCCGACTACGTGGTCAACTCGGGTGGCGTGATCCAGGTCGCCGACGAGCTGGAGGGCTTCAACATGGAGCGTGCCAGAGCCAAGGCGACCCAGATCTACGACACGACTCTGAAGATCTTCGCGATCGCGGCCGACGAGGGCGTCCCTCCGGCGGTCGCAGCAGATAGGCTGGCCGAGCGCAGAATGTCGGAAGTCGGGCGTATTAGGGGCATTTGGCTGGGCCGCTGACGCCCCGCGCCCATACGACGTACCGAGCTGGGCACAAAACAGGTACGGTAATAGGCGAACGATAGGCTGACGCCCAAAGTCAGGCGGCGTCAGTGTGTGGTGCGTTAGCGACGAGGGGTCGGGGACGACCCCACACGAGGGGGTCGAGCCAATGGGGCGCGGCCGAGCAAAGGCCAAGCAGGTCAAGGTTGCTCGCCAGCTGAAGTACAACAGCGGTGGCACGGATCTTGATCGTCTTCGCGATGAACTCGGGGTCGGAGACTCCAGCGACAATGACGACGCCGCCGACGACCTCAGCGATGAGCTGGCGGATCGCTATGCAGATTACGCCGACGACTACGGCAACAAAGACGCCGACGACCGGTAGCGGTTGTTCCGGTTGAGCGCGCCGCCCCACGGCACCCACCCGTGGGGCGCTTTCTTGCTGTCGGGGGTCTTTACTTCTTGGGGTTACGGCAAGCACGGCTGGCCCTACCCGCCGTACAGGGCTGAGGGCCTCCAGGAATACGGCCGCTGAGCCCGCACAGGGCCGGGCGCCGTTACAAGACGGTGCGACCGCCTGGGTGCTAACGGCTGGCAGGTGTCGTCAGCGACTCCTGCCACCCGGTGCGTCTATGTGACCCTGCCAGCCCGTGGCTCTAGGTGGTCTCCCACCCTGTGTGTCAGCGGTAGGTGGCTTGGCCGGTTCCTTCTGTGATTTCGCCCATGATCCAGGCGGGTTGGTGGCGTTCGGTCAGTAGGCGGATGGACTCGTCCGCTGCCTCCTGGGGGACGATGGCGGCCATGCCGACGCCCAGGTTGAAGGTCTTGTCCATGTCCTTCTGTTCGATGCCGCCATAGCCCGCCAGTACCGAGAAGATCGGTGGCGGGGTCCACGAGGAGCGGTCGAGGACGGCGTCGAGGTGGTCGGGGAGTGAGCGGGACAGGTTGCTCTCGATGCCGCCGCCGGTGATGTGGGCGTAGGCGTGCACGTCGACCCTCCGGGCCAGCTCCAGGCAGTCGAGCGAGTAGATCCTGGTCGGCTCCAGCAGCTCGGCGCCCAGCGGCCTGGCCAGCTCGGGCAGGTCGGCGTCGAGCGACAGCGACGACTCGCGCAGCACGTGGCGTACCAGTGAATAGCCGTTGGAGTGCACTCCCGACGACGCCAGGCCGAGGACGACGTCGCCGGCCCGCACGCGGTCGGCGCCGAGCATCGCCGACGCCTCCACGACGCCGGTGCCCGCGCCCGCCAGGTCGTATTCGTCGGGGCCCATGGCCCCTGGGTGCTCGGCGGTCTCGCCGCCGAGCAGGGCCGCCCCGGCCAGCCTGCAGCCTTCGGCGACCCCGCCCACGATCTCGGCGATGCGCTCGGGCACCACCTTGCCGCAGGCGATGTAGTCGGTCATGAACAGCGGCTCCGCGCCGCACACCACCAGGTCGTCGAGGACCATGGCGACGAGGTCGACGCCGATCGTGTCGTGCTTGCCGTATTGCTGGGCGAGCATGACCTTGGTGCCCACGCCGTCGGTCGAGGTGGCCAGCAGCGGGCGCTGGTAGCGCAGCAGGGCCGAGGCGTCGAACAGGCCGGCGAACCCGCTGGCGTCGTCGACCACCTCGGGTCTGCGTGAGCGGGCCACCTTGGCCTTCATCAGTGAGACGGCGCGCTCGCCCGCCTCGATGTCGACCCCGGCGGCCTCGTACGTCGTCACGCCTTGCTCTCCAACACGAACTTGCCCACGTTGTCCTGGTCGATGGGGATGGGATAGGAGCCGTCGAAGCAGGCCCGGCACAGCCGCTCGGCGGGGATCGTGGTGGCCTTGGTCAGGCCCTCCAGCGAGATGTAGCCCAGAGAGTCGGCGCCGAGCGAGGCCCGGATCTCCTCGACGCTGAGCGATCCGGCGATGAGCTCGGCCCTGGTGGCGAAGTCGATGCCGTAGAAGCACGGCCAGGCCACGGGCGGCGAGGAGATGCGTACGTGCACCTCACTAGCGCCGGCCTCGCGCAGCATCCTGACGATCGCGCGCTGGGTGTTGCCGCGCACGATCGAGTCGTCGACGACGACCAGCCGCTTGCCCTCGACGACCTCGCGCAGCGGGTTGAGCTTGAGCCTGATGCCGAGCTGCCGGATGGTCTGCGAGGGCTCGATGAAGGTGCGGCCGACGTAGGAGTTCTTCACCAGGCCCTGGCCGTAGGGGATGCCGCTCTCCTCCGCGTAGCCGACGGCGGCGGGCGTGCCCGACTCGGGCGTGGGGATGACCAGGTCGGCCTCGACGGGGTGCTCGCGGGCCAGCACGCGGCCGACCTCGACCCGGGTGACCTGGATGCCGCGCCCGGCGATGGTGGTGTCGGGGCGGGCCAGATAGACGTATTCGAACAGGCAGCCCTTCGGCTCGGCCAGCGCGAACCGGCGCGACCTGACGCCGCGCTCGTCGATGGTGAGCATCTCGCCCGGCTCGATCTCGCGGGTGAACGTGGCGCCCACGATGTCGAGCGCGGCCGTCTCGGAGGCCACCACCCAGCCCCGCTCCAGGCGGCCCAGGACCAGCGGGCGGATGCCCTGCGGGTCACGGGCCGCGTAGAGCGTCCGCTCGTCCATGAACACCAGCGAGTAGGCGCCCTTCACCTGCGGCAACAGCTCGGCCGCCGCGTCCTCGATGGACCGGTCGCGGTCCTGGGCGAGCAGCGTGGTGAGCACTTCGGTGTCGGTGGTCGCCCTGGTCGCCCCGGGGGCCAGCCGCTGGGCCAGCTCCGGGGTGTTGATCAGGTTGCCGTTGTGGGCGAGCGCGAGGCCGCCCTCGTCGGTGGAGCTCAGCGTGGGCTGCGCGTTCTCCCACACACTGGAGCCGGTCGTGGAGTAGCGGCAGTGGCCGATGGCCAGGTGGCCCCTGAGGGTGCCGAGCACCGACTCGTCGAAGACCTGGGAGACCAGGCCCATGTCCTTGTAGACGAGGATGCGACTGCCCTCGCTGACCGCGATGCCCGCGGACTCCTGTCCGCGGTGTTGCAACGCGTACAGCCCGTAGTAGGTGAGTTTGGAGACTTCCTCGCCTGGCGCCCAGACACCGAAGACGCCGCAGGCGTCTTTAGGAGCATGGTCTTGGGGGTCCAGGTCATGGCCGAGCCGGCCGTCGCCTTTCAGCACGTGCTTCAGTCTAGGTCGGCCGCTCCCCTGCTCGCACCCGGGGGCCAGATCAGAGGGCGTGCGCCGACCGGCCGGCGTTGGATCCGTCGCGAATGATCTCTCCGGTGAGGTTGCGGTTCGCCGCGGAGCCGAGGAAGACGATCAGCGCCGCCAGGTCGTCCGCCGTCGAGAGTCGCCGGGTGGGCGTGCGGGCGGCGAGCGCGTCCGCGAGCTCCTGCGGGACGGGCCGTTCGCGCTCGGTGAGGGTGAATCCGGCGGCGGCGACGTTCACCAGGATGCCGTCCTTGCCGGCCTCCCAGGCCAGTGCGCGGGCCATGCCGTGCAGGGCCATCTTGGCCGTGCCGTACGCCCCGGGGCCCGGCAGTCCCTCCTCCGCCGCACCCGACGAGACGAACACGATCCGCCCGAAACCGTTCCGCCGCATATTGGGCAGTACGGCCCCCGCGAGGATCGCGTTGCCGACCACGTTGGCGTGCAGGGCGGCCGTCCACTCCGCCGCGGGTACGTCCTCGAAGGCCATGCTGTTGGGCATGATCGTGCCCCAGCGCACGGCGTTGGCGACCAGCGCGTCCACGGGTCCCGCTTCCGACACGGCGGCGGTGATGCTCGCGTGGTCCTCCAGATCGAGGCGGACGGCCGTGGCCTTGCCTCCGGCCTGCTCCACCCGCTTGACCACCTCGGCCGCCCGTTCCTCGCCCGAGTGGTAGGTGATGGTGACGCGGGCTCCCGTGGCCCCGTAGGCGACGGCCGTGGCCGCGCCGATGCCGGACGAACCGCCGGTGACGAGCACGTGCATGATGGACTCCTCTAGTTAGCCGACTAATTAGCCAGCTAACTCTATGGCGACGCCTGCCCGCAAGCCGGTTTCGCTGGGAGTGAAAGGGTCGTTAGGGCATGGCACGCAGCAGGCGGCCGAACATGTCCCGCTCGTCCGGGTCGAACGCGCTCAGCAGCTCTTCGTCCATCCTGGTCCAGATCTGCTCCACGGGCTCGCGGACGGCCTTGCCCGCGTCGGTCAGCCAGACCCGGATCATCCGTGGCCGGTCGGGGTCGGGCGAGCGGTGCAGGAAGCCGGCCCGCTCCAGGCGCTGGACGGTCTTGGTGACGGTCGGCGGCTCGACGCCCAGCCGCCGGATGAGCTCGCTCTGGGTGAGGCCGTCCTCCTGCCACAGCTGGTTGAGCAGCAGTTCCTGGCCGCTGTGCAGGCCGAGCGGGACCAGGGCCGCGGCCATCTGGTTGCGCTTCGTCTTCATGACCATGATCAACGCGTAGGTCAGGGTCTCTTCCAGCATGTCCTCATCTTGCCCGTCGCCTGCCATTTGGGCGCATGGTGACCCAAGGATGAGCGGGCTCTTACCGTGTCGTGCGGTTTCGGGGATGTCAGCCGCGAAAAGGTGAAGTATCCGGCATACAGACCCGTCGGGAGACGCAGACGTGACCACACCTGGGGATCCGAACCAGCCTCGCCCGAACGACGGCGACCCTTCGAAGGACGAGCCTCCGGAGGAGCAGCCGCGGCCCCGCCGCGAGCCGGGCAAGCCGTTCCACCCCGACCTGCCCACGGCGCCCGAGACCCCTGAGCCGGCCGAGGTTCAAGAGGGTGAGGAGGCGGAGGAGACCCAGGTGTTTCCGGCGCCGGGCGCGCGGCCGCCCTACCCGGGGTGGGACGACGAAGGAGCGGAGCCCCAGAACGGCGCGCCGGGACCCACGCCGCCGTCGCGTTACGAGCCGCCGACGACGCCCGAGGGCGAGCCACCACGCTATGAGTCGCCGACGACGCCGGGCGAGCCACCACGCTATGAGCCGCCGTCGCCACCGGGCGTGCCGCCGCGCCATGAGCCGCCGCCCGCGCCTCCGACCTCGCCGCAGGGTGAGCCGCCGCCGTCACCGCCGGAGGAGCGGCCGTCGTTCGTGCCGCAGCCTCCGTCGTACGGGGAAACCGGGCCGCAGACCCCGTCCTACGGGGAAGGCCAGCCGCCGGGCCCGCCCCCTCGAACCGAACCCATCCCGGCCGTGCCCGGCACCTCGCCCTCCAGCCCGTACGGCGGCCCGCCCGGCGGAGGTGGCCCCGGCTATGGCCCGCCGCCAGGGGGCGCCTACCCGCCAAGGGGCCCGTACCAGCAAGGGGGTCCGTACCAGCCATACCAGGCCGGCCAGCCCGCCCCGCCTGGCAGCGGCCTGGCCACGGCCTCGCTGGTGCTGGGGGTCGCCAGCCCGTTCCTCGTCTTCGTCTGCTTCACCGGCCTGCTCACCGCGATCCTGTCGATCGTCTTCGGCTGCGTCGCGCTCAGCAAGGGCGTGGGCAAGGGCCGCGCCATCGCGGGCATCGCGGTCAGCGTCCTGGCCCTGATCCTCTTCGCCGTCGTGGCCATCTGGTTCTGGAGCGTGGTCCAGGAGTGCGGCCACCTTCCCGGCCAGCTCGCCGACCAGTGCTTCGAGAGCAAGTTCCCCTGGATGAGGCGTACTCGCTAGTACCCGCTAGTACTCGCTAGGAGAGCGGGAGATGGCCGGACAGGTCGGCACGGGCGCCGCTCGCTGAGACGGCGCCCTTCGCCATGGCCTCGGCCCAGGTGAGGCGGCCCAGCGCGAGCTCGATCCAGGTGCGGCCGTCCGTCTCCACGACGTTGGGGGGAGTGCCGCGCGTGTGGCGCGGACCGGCGATGGCCTGCACGGCCGCGTACGGCGGCACCCGCACCTCTACCGTCCGGCCGGGCGCGGCGGTCGCCAGCCGGTCGAGCAGGTGGCGTACGGCCTGCCGGGCGGCGTCGCGCTCGGGCCGGAGATCCCGTTCGTAGGCGGCGAGCACGGCGGAGACCAGCGCGTCGGCCAGCGCCGAGGACGGTCCGTCGAAGGGCGGTTCGTCCAGCGCCACGAGTTGGGCGTCCAGTGCGGCCCGCATTTTTTCCGGGTCCAATTTCCGCGAAGGCACTTGACCATTGTGTCGTGGAAAGCGTTCATCGTGTCGGAGGTCCTCGTTCACCTGCGGTTTCGATGGCGGTCGTAGCGTCCCCGCCGTAAGACAGCTCATTTTTGGAGGAACTGTGGCGAACCGGTTGCTACCGCTGCTTCCCGCGCATACATCTGGACGATCGGCGATGACCTGCCGGTTCCGCTGCGGCAACGCTTGTGCGCACGACGTGGCCAACACCAGTGACAACACCTACTTCGGCGACGTGGTCGCCGAGGCGATGTCCCGCCGGGGCATGCTCCGCGCCGGCGCCCTGGGCGCCCTGGCCGCCGGGGTCGTCGGGGTCGGCGTCGCCGGGGCCGTACCGGCTCTGGCCGACCCGACGGAGCCCCCGGAGGCCGAGCTCATGGGCCACTCCTCGGGCGGCATCCGCTTCACCCCCGTGCCCCCGAACAAGGAGGACGCGCTGACCGTCGCCGACGGCTACATCTCGGCCGTCGTCGCGCGCTGGGGCGACCCCGTGACGGCCGACGCGCCCGCGTTCGACTTCGACAAGCAGAGCCCCGAGGCGCAGGCCAAGCAGTTCGGGTACAACTGCGACTTCGTCACGCTCTTCCCGATGGGCGCCAACCGCGGGCTGCTCTGGGTGAACCACGAGTACACCAACGAGAACCTGATGTTCCGCGGCTACACCACCGGTGCCGCCGCCACCGAGGACCAGATCAAGATCGCGCTGGCCGCCCATGGCGGCTCGGTCGTCGAGATCGAGCGCGTCCGCGGCACCGGCCAGTGGAAGCTGGTCACCTCCGGCCGCAGGCGGTACAACCGGCGCGTCACCGCCCAGACGCCGATGCGCTTCAGCGGCCCGGCCGCGGGCAGCGACCTGCTCAAGACCGCGGCCGACCCGAAGGGCCGTACCCCCGTCGGCATGCTGAACAACTGCTCCGGCGGATCCACGCCGTGGGGCACCGTGCTGACGGCCGAGGAGAACATCGACCAGTACTTCGTCAACGGCGACAAGGTCCCGGCGGCGCAGCTGCCGTACATCTCCCGCTACACGATCACCACCGGCACCCCGTCGAGCAGCCGCCGCTTCGACCGCGTCGAGGAGCGCTTCGACCTGGCCAAGCACCCGAACGAGGCCAACAGGTTCGGCTGGGTCGTGGAGATCGACCCGTTCGACCCCGACTCGACGCCTGTCAAGCGGACCGCGCTGGGCCGCCTGAAGCACGAGGCCGCCAACACCACGCTGGCCCGCGACGGGCGCGTGGTCGTGTACATGGGCGACGACTCCCGCTTCGAGTACATCTACAAGTTCGTGTCAAAGAACCGTTTCATCCCCGGTAACGACCGGCACAACAGGGACCTGCTCGACGAGGGCACGCTCTATGTCGCCAAGTTCACCGGCGACAGCCCCGCCGCCGAGATCGACGGGTCGGGCAAGCTGCCCTCCGACGGCGCCTTCGACGGCTCCGGCCAGTGGATCCCGCTGGTCTCGGGCAGCAAGTCGTACGTGGACGGCATGACCGCCACCGAGGTGCTGGTCTACACCCGCGTCGCCGCCGACAAGGTGGGGGCGACCAAGATGGACCGCCCCGAGGACATGGAGCGCAACCCCGTCACCGGTGGCGTGTACGTGGCGCTGACCAACAACACCAACCGCACCGCGGTGCAGGTCGACGAGGCCAACCCGCGCCCGTCCAACAAGCACGGCCACGTGCTGGAGATCGTGGAGCGGCGCGACGACGCGGGGGAGAAGACGTTCGCCTGGTCGATCCCGCTGGTCTGCGGCGACCCGAACGACGCCGCGACCTACTTCGCCGGTTACGACAAGACGAAGGTCTCGCCGATCTCCTGCCCGGACAACGTGGCCTTCGACCGGGACGGCAACCTCTGGATCGCCACCGACGGCAACCAGCTCGGCAGCAACGACGGTATGTTCGTGATGCCCGTGCGGGGTAAGGAGCGCGGTCACCTGCGGCAGTTCCTCACGGTCCCGCTCGGCGCGGAGACCTGCGGCCCGATGGTCACCGAGGACCAGCGCAGCGTGTTCGTCGCGGTGCAGCATCCGGGTGAGCTGGACGGCGCCACCCCCGACAAGCCGGCCAGCCACTGGCCCGACGGTGACCAGCCGCGTCCGTCGGTCGCGGTCGTCTGGCACGAGAAGGGCCAGAAGATCGGCGCTTGACCTGAAGTTAAGTTGAGGTCCTAGGCTGCCATGCATGAGCATGGAAATGACCGCCTGGCATCAGCTGTATTCGATGAACAACCAGACGGAGCGTCGCCCACTGTCCAGGGCGACGCTCCGTCGCGTCGGGGCCTTCGCCCGGCCGCACCGGCGGCGGGTGGCGTACTTCCTGGTGCTGAGCGTGGTGATGGCGGCCCTGGCGGTGGTCTCGCCCGTCCTCGCGGGCCGGGTCGTCGACGCGATCGTCAAGGGTGAGACGTTCGGCATCGTGGCCGGTTTGGCGGGGTTGATCGCGGTTCTCGCCCTGGCGGAGGCCGGGCTCGGCCTGGTGACCAGATGGCTGTCGGCGGGGCTCGGCGAAGGACTCATCCTCGACCTGCGTACGGCGGTCTTCGACCACGTCCAGCGGATGCCGATCGCCTTCTTCACCAGGACCCGCACGGGCGCCCTGGTCAGCCGGTTGAACAACGACGTGATCGGCGCGCAGCGCGCCTTCACCGACACCCTGTCCAGCGTGGCGGGCAACATCGTGACGCTCGTACTGACCCTCATCGTGATGATCGGGATCTCCTGGCAGATCACGCTGCTCGCGCTGTTGCTGCTGCCGGTGTTCGTCCTGCCCGCGCGCCGGATGGGCACCAGGATCGCCCGGCTGCGGCGTGAGGCGGCCGACCACAACGCGGCCATGGGCACGCAGATGACCGAGCGCTTCTCCGCGCCCGGCGCGACGCTGGTGAAGCTGTTCGGCCGGCCCGCCCGCGAGTCGGCGGAGTTCGCCGCCCGGGCGAGGCGGGTGCGTGACATCGGCGTGCGCACGGCCATGACCCAGTCGGTCTTCGTCACCGCGCTCACCCTGGTGTCCGCGCTGGCCCTGGCCCTCGTGTACGGCCTCGGCGGCTTCTACGCCCTGCGTGACCAGCTCGACCCCGGCTCGGTCGTGGCCCTGGCCCTGCTGCTCACCCGCCTGTACACGCCGCTGACCGCCCTGGCCAGCGCCAGGGTGGACGTGATGAGCGCGCTGGTCAGCTTCGAGCGGGTCTTCGAGGTGCTCGATCTCGAACCGCTGATCAAGGAACGGCCGGGCGCGGTCAGCGTCCCCGACGGGCCGGTCTCCGTGGAGTTCGACGACGTGCATTTCGCCTACCCCGCGGCCGACAAGGTCTCGCTCGCCTCGCTGGAGGAGGTCGCCGTCCTCGACACGCGTGGCGGGGTCGAGGTGCTGCACGGCGTCTCCTTCACGGCCGAGCCGGGCCAGATGGTCGCCCTCGTCGGCTCCTCGGGCGCGGGCAAGTCGACGATCGCGCAGCTCCTGCCGAGGCTGTACGACGCCGACTCGGGGACTGTGAGGATCGGCGGCGTGGACGTACGCGACCTGACCGCCGACTCGATCCGCGACACGCTCGGCATGGTGACCCAGGACGGGCACCTGTTCCACGAGACGATCAGGGCCAACCTGCTGCTCGCCCGGCCCGAGGCCGATGAGGCGGAGCTCTGGGAGGTGCTCGGCCGGGCCCGGCTGGCCACGCTCATCGAGTCCCTGCCCGACGGTCTCGACACCGTGGTCGGGGAGCGCGGCTACCGGCTGTCGGGCGGCGAGCGCCAGCGGCTGACGATCGCCCGGCTGCTGCTGGCCCGGCCCAGGGTGGTGATCCTGGACGAGGCCACCGCGGCGCTCGACTCCACCTCGGAGGCGGCCGTGCAGGAGGCGCTGGGTGAGGCGCTGCAGGGCAGGACCGCCGTGGTGATCGCGCACCGCCTGTCCACGATCCGCGCCGCCGACGTCATCCTGGTGATCGAGGACGGGCGGGTGGTCGAGCGGGGTACGCACGCCGAGCTGCTCGCCGCTGGGGGCCGTTACGAGGAGCTGTACCGCACCCAGTTCGACGAGCCCGCCACCGCCGGGGTCGCGTGAGGGGTGCGGCCCGGTCGCGTGAGCGGGTGCGGGTGCGGCTCGGTCGCTCAGGCGGCGGTCGTCTGCTCCCGCCGCTCGGCTCGCGGCTGGTTCGCCTGGCTGTCACTCGTACGGCGGGTGCGCAGGGCGTACAGGCTGACCGGGATCGCCGTCAGCACGAGCACGGCCGCCAGCACCAGCGTGAACTGGTAGGCGTCGAGGAAGGCGGCCAGCGGCGGCCGGTCACTGGCGCTCTGCCTGGAGCTCAGGACCGCGCCCAGGACGGTGATGCCGAGCAGCCCGAACACCTCGCGCGACACGTTCAGCACCCCAGAGGCGACGCCCGACCTGCCCTGGGGCATGCCGGACAGGATCGCGGCGGTCAGGGGCACCAGGAGGCCGCCGCCCAGGCCGTACAGCAGGAACCAGGGGACCACGTCGCCGTACCCGCCGTCGGCGCCGATCCCGGAGATCATGAACAGGGCGCCGCCCATCAGCGCCATGCCGAGCGCGACGGTCGGGCCGATGCCCAGCCGCGCGCTGACCCGCTGCGACAGGATCGCCGTGACCGCCATGACCAGGGCCATCGGCACGAACGCGGCGCCGGCCTCGGAGGGGGAGAAGGCGAGCACGTTCTGCAGCCAGAGAGCGCTGAAGAAGTAGATGCCGAACACGCCGAACGACCAGATGCCCATGGTGATCAGGCCGCCGCTGAACATCCGCGCCCTGAACAGTGACAGGTCGATCATCGGCTCGGCGGACCGCGCCTCGATGAGCAGGAACGCCAGCGCCGCCGCGAGCGCCACACCGAAGGCGGCCAGGATCTCCGGCGAGGTCCATCCGGCGCCGTCGCCCTCGATCAGCCCGTAGGTGAGGGCGAACAGCGCGAGCGCCGAGGTGACCAGGCCCGGCAGGTCGAGGCCGCGCCGTACCCGGGTGAAGGCGGGACGGACGGCCCAGAGCGCGAGGCCGAGCGTGACCAGCCCGATCGGCACGTTGATCAGGTAGATCCAGCCCCAGTGCAGCCGCTCACTGATGAAGCCGCCGGTCACCGGGCCGAGCGCCATCGACAGCGCGCCGGAGGCGCTCCAGATGCCCACGGCCCGCCCGCGCTCGCCCGGGTCGGGGAAGATCTGCGTCAGCAGCGAGAGCGCCGTCGGCGTGAGCATGGCCGCGCCGAGACCCTGCACGGCGCGGGCGGCGATCAGCATGGTGCCGTCGGTGGCCAGCCCGGCGGCGAGGGACGACAGCGTGAAGATCACCAACCCCGTCGTGAACACCCGCCGGGCGCCGAACACGTCGGCCAGCCTGCCGCCTACCAGCATGAGCCCGGCGAACACCAGGATGTAGCCGCTCACGATCCACTCCAGACCGGAGATCGTCAGCCCGAGCTCCCGCTGGATCGTCGGCAGCGCGACATTCGCCAGGTTGTTGTCGAGGTAGGTCATGAAGGTCCCGAGCGTCACCGCGGTGAGCGCCCACCAGCGCCGGTCCATGTTCGTCTCCTATACGTCGTACTTGTACGTCGTATAGTGAACTTGTACGTCGTATAGTTGTCAACCGTGATGGGAAAACTGACCGCGGCGGCCATCGTCGAGCGGGCCCTGGAGATCGGTGACGCCGAAGGGCTCGACACCGTGACGATCAGGCGACTGGCGGCCGACCTGGGCGTGACGCCGATGGCCCTCTACTGGCACTTCAAGAACAAGGACCAGCTGCTCATCGGCATGGCGGACCACCTGATCCTGGGCTTCGGGATCAAGACCGAAGACGACGACCGCCCGTGGCCCGACCGGCTACGGGAGCTGGTCGAGGGCCTGATCAGGGTCCTGCGCGCCCACCCGTGCGCGAAGAGCGTGCTGGAGCAGGTGGACCAGGGCGCGGTGCCCAGCTTCCTGGCGGTCTGGGACCTGGCGCTCGGGCTGGCGCGGGCGGCGGGGTTCACCGTGGAAGAGTGCTGCCTGATCTCCAAATACCTGCTGCAGAGCGCCATCTCCATCGCCGACGCCCCGGTCCACTTCCGCTCCCGCCATACTTCGGAGGAGATCGCCGAGATCGTCCGGGTGAAGCGCCTGGGCCTGGAGTCCCTGCCGGCGGACCAATACCCGAACCTGGTGGAGATGGCGGGCCCGATGGTCGAGGGGATGGCGGCCGGCTTCTACGACTCGTTCGGCGTGGACCTGGTCATCAGCGGCGTGGAGGCTTTGGCGGCCAGACGTTAGGGTGCTCGGCATGACTTTCGAGCTGGTCTGCGAGATCGAGCCGCCCACCACGCCGGACCTGAAGCACGTCCGGCACCAGATCGGCACGATGAGCAAGATCGCCCACTCGTTCCTCATCCCTGACAACCACATCGGCCGGGCGACCGTGTCCAGCGTGGCCGTCGCGCACGAAGTCGAGGCGATGGGCGGGCGGAGCATCGCCTGCCTCAACTCCCGCGACCGCAACCTGCTCGGCTTCCAGCGCGACCTGCTGACGGCCGCGGCCTACGGGGTCGACCAGTTCCTGTTCGTCTACGGTGACAAGCCGGCGAGCGGCAACCGGACCAGCGACCTGACCGTCCGCTCGATGATCGAAGAGGCCAGGAACTTCGACGGCGGGTTCCGCGTCGGCGCGGCGGCCGGGCTGCGTCCCCTGCCCGCCTGGAAGCGCGCGGCCGACTTCCTGTTCCTCCAGGTCGGTTTCTCCCTGGAGGCACTGCTGCGCTGGCGCGAGGCCAACCAGGTCGACATGCCGGTCTACGCGGGGGTGATGGTGCTGGCCAGCGAGCGCCACGCCCGCACGTTGGCCGCGGCGATCCCCGACATCGCCATCCCCGACCGGCTGATCCACGCGGTGGCGGCCGACCGCATGGCGGGCGTGGACGCGGCCTGCGAGCAGGTCCTGGCCATCCGCGACTCGGGCGCCTTCGACGGCGTCCACCTGATCCCGGTCAGCCGCTACCGCGACGTGGAATCTCGGCTGGCCGCGGCTTTCCGCTGAGGCCGCTGCTGCGCTCCTGGGCGCCGGGAAGCCGACCATCACGTCTGTCGCGGCCGGGCCAGCGCCGCGAATAAGGCGCCCGTCAGGGCGACGGCGAACAGCATCGCGTACGTTCGCTCGAACCCGTGCATCACCTGCCCCACCGCCACCGGCGACAGCTTGGCCAGCGTCCCCGCGTACACCTGGGCCCGTTCGGCGGGCCCCACCGAGCCGGCCAGGACGCTCAGTGACAGGCCCACGCTGATCACGATCCCCATGTTCATGATCATCACCCGGAACCCGTTGACCACCCCCAGGCTGCCGCGAGGCAGCGCCCGCATGACCTGTGTGGTGTTGCCGGTCAGGAACGTGCCGCTCCCGCACCCGGCCACGAAGAGGCCGACCCCGATGATCCAGTACGGCGTGGCGGGGTCCGCGGTCAGCATCAGCGTGCCGAGCCCCACGGCGCTCATCAGCGCGCCGCCGATCGACACGGCATACGGGGAGATCTTCAGCGAGCCCGCCAGCGGTGAGGCCAGCGCCATGCCGACCGGCACCGGTAGCACGCTCAGCCCGGCCGTGAAGGCGTCCACGCCCCTGGCCGCCTGGAAGTACAGCGCCACGACCAGGATCAGCGCCGAGCGGGCCAGCGCGTTGCAGAACGAGGCCAGGTTGGCGAAGGCCAGCAGCCGCTCCCCGAACAGCCGCAGGTCGAGCACCGGATGCGCGGCCCGCCGCTCCACCAGCGCGATCACCGGCACCAGCACCGCGAACACCGCCACCCCCGTCAGCACGGCAGGGCTCGACAGCCCGGCGGAGCCCGCCTCAGACAGGGCGATGAGGATGGCCGAGAGCGCGGCGAACACCAGGGCGTTGCCCAGCGCGTCCACCGGTTCGCGGGGGCCCCGGGGCATCTTGCGCAGGATCACCGCGCCCCAGCCGAAGGCGATCAGGCCGGCCGGTACGTTCACCCAGAAGATCCACTGCCAGCCGGCCGTGTCCGCGATCAGCCCGCCCAGCGTCGGCCCGGCGAGCTGCGCCACGGAGAGGGTGCCGATGTAGACGCCCATGCCCTGGCTGAGCCGGTCGGGCGGGAACGCGTCAGTGATGATGACCGTGCCGTTGGCCAGGATCATCGCCGAGCCGACCGCCTGCAGCACGCGCATCGCGACCAGGAACCACACGCCCGGCGACAGCCCGGCCAGCAGCGAGGCGACGGTGAACAGCGCGAACCCGGCCAGGTAGATCTCCCGCCGCCCCAGCAGGTCGGCCACCCGGCCGAAGAACACCAGGCTCGCGGTGTTGACCAGCAGGAACGCCAGCAGGATCCAGCCGGACTCGAACGGGCTCGCGTGGAAGTGCCGAACCACGGCGGGTAGCGCGACGTTCAGGGTGCTGCCCGCGATGCCGATGAGGACGAGACCGAGGCTGGTGACCGAGCACACGCGCCAGGCGTAACGGAGGCGGTCGTCGTACGCGAGGGGCATGCGGTCCACTATGACGTACGACGTACGTCCGATTTGTCGGGGGGTTATCTGGCCCGCTTGCGCAACCCGTCAAGATCGTGGATCACCACGCGCCGCCGCCCGGTCTCGATCAGCCCGCGGTCCCGTAGCAGCCGCAGCGCCTTGCTGACGGCCTCGCGCGAGGCCCCGGTCCACCCGGCCAGCTCGTCCTGGGAGAGCGGCAGCGCGACGCGTACGCCGCTGTTGGTCTTCTCGCCGTAGCGCTCGGCCAGCTCGATCAGCCGGGTCGCCACCCGGCCCGTCGTGTCGAACGCCCCGTACTCGATCCGCTTCCGGTCCGCGTCGCGCAGCCGTCCCGTCACCAGCTGCATGAGCAGTACGGCGATGCGTCCGTGGGCCTGCAGGAACGCGGGAAAGTCGCGGACCACGATGCCCGCGATCGGCTCCAGCGCGGTGACCGTGGCCGACCGCGGTGAGCCGTCGATGGCCGACATCTCCCCGAGCAGCCCGCCCGGCCCGCGTACGGCCAGCACCACCTCGGTGCCGCTGCTCGTGTGCGACGAGACCTTCACCCGGCCCTCGGTCAGGACGAGCACCCAGTCGGAGGTGTCGCCCTCGCTCATCACGGTCGTCCCGCGCTCCCACCTGCGCGGGCGTCCCGCGGCGCGCATTTCCTCGACCTCGTCGGCTGTGAGCATGGAGAGGAACTCGCCGGGATCTGGGTTCATGCGCCGATTATGTCGGTACGGTCAGCGCCCTTCTAGGTCATTGCGGTCAGAACGTAGGCACCCACGAGTTCTTCCTTGCCCTTGAGGCTCAGCTTTCCGAGGGGGTTCACCGTGACGCCGGCTCCCAGTTGCCTGCGCGTCGTCTCGCCGATCACCACCGTGCCCGGCTCGGCGAGGGACTGCAGCCTGGCGGCCACGTTCACGCAGTCGCCCATCGCGTTGAAGCCGCGCAGCTCCGGGCTGCCGATGTTGCCGACCAGGGCGGGACCGGTGTTGACGCCGACCCGGAACGTCGGCCACGCTTCCGCGTCCTCCCGCCTCCAGGCGATCTCCTCGGCCACCTCGGAGGCAGCCTCCTGCATGGCCAGCGCGGCCCGGCAGGCCGCCCTGGCGTGGCCGTTCTGCGTGGCCGGGGCGTTGAACAGGGCCAGCAACGCGTCGCCGACGAACTGCACGATCGTGCCGCCGTTGGTCAGGATGCAGGGCACCGCGGCCGTGTGATAGCGGTTGAGCATCTCGACGATCTCGCCGGGCGTGACCCGCTCCGAGAACGTGGTGAAGCCCTTGAGGTCGGCGAAGAGCGCGGTCAGCTCCTTCATCTGACCGCCGAGCGCCGCCTGACCGGGGTCGGCGAGCAGGGCATTGGCCACGTCAGGCGACATGTACTGCCGGAAGAGCGTGTCGAGCTCCTGGTAGAGGCGGGCGTTCTCCAGCGAGATCGAGATCTGCCCGGCCAGGGTGGCGGCCAGCGCCTCGTCCTGCGCCGTGCGGCCGACCGGCACCTCGAGCACGCCCGCCAGGTTGCCCTTGACCGTCAGCGGGAAGGCGAACAGGTTGTCGCGTCTGATGGGGCCCTCTCCGGCGAACTCGTACGCGCGGGAGCCGATCTGCGTCTTGCCGTCGGCGACGAGGCCGATCCGCACGTCGCCGTACGCCTGACGGACGCGTTCGAGCGTGGTGGCCAGGAGGTCGCTCTCGGACTGGCGTACGCGGGTCTGGGCGCTCACCGCCACCAGGGCGCTCAGTCGCTCAGAGAGGTCACGCTCGCGGGCCAGTGCCTCGCCGGCCCGGTCGAGGACCGCAGCCTGCCCCTCGTTGAGCCGGAACTTGTCCGATAACCGGGTGGCCGCCAGCGATTCTCCGCGCCGTACGTGCTCGACCAGCTCTTCCAGGGCCTCGTCGTAGTGCAGCTGGATGCGGGCCACGGTCGCCGACAGCGCCACCGAGTCGAACAGGCCGCCGCTGGACCCCTCGCGCCTGAACTGGATGTAGGCGCTGTAGGCGACGAAGACGAAGGCCAGCGTCAGCAGGATGTGCCACTCCCACCAGGACAGGTGCCAGTTGAGCTGCGACATCCCGGCGATCATGGCCTCGGCGAGCAGCGCGTAGGCGGTGATCAGGCTGACCAGCATGGCCGACGGCCGCTGCCGGTGCAGCTGGAACATCATCACGCTGGCCGCGCCGTACAGGCCGAGGCCCGGCAGCGACAGCCACACGAGCCAGTTGACCGGCTCCTTGAGCGGGGGCTGGCTGAGCGGCGTCAGCCCCGGGATCAGCGAGGCGAGCCCCCAGAGGATCATGAATCCGAGGAGCACGCCCCGGATGAGGTGCTGGGATCTCATGACGGTCAGTGCCGCCCGCTCGCCCAGCGGGAACGCCGAGGCGAACGCGAACCCCGAGGCGATCGTCAGCCCGACCTGCTGCCCGAGGTCGAACCCTATGGATCCGGTGGGCAGGATGATCTGCGGAGTGGCCAGGCCGTGCAGGAAGAAGAAGCCGGCGCTGGCCAGGAACACCATCGAGACCAGGAAGAGCCGGGCGTCCTGCCGCTTCCGCGACGCCTCGCTGATCAGCGCGCCGAGCGCCACGTTGAGGCCGGCCACCGAGATGATCATCCAGAAGTGGCTGGAGTGGTGCTCCCACATGATGTTGAGGTGGCTCTGGGCCAGCAGCAGCCACAGGCCGAGCAGCGGCAGGACCAGATGGATGGCCCAGACGACCCCTCGCACCGGCTGCGTGGCAGGAGGGAGGTAGGGACTGGCGGTCGACAAGGTCATCCTCCGTGGAATGCGTGCGCCCCCGAACGGTCCCGATTATCCATCGTAGACAGGCCCGGCCACTGCGTCCTTTTACCCACAGCCGACTTTCATGACTGGTCAAGTAGCGTCACCGCTTTCTGTCCGGTTTGTCCTGTAATGAACCTGTTATGCGATTCCTGTCATCCGTTGGAACGGTTGAAACGTGAACCTCATGCTCAACCTGAGCAACACAGGTTCCTCGGAAGGAAAGCCGTGGCTATCAAGATTCGCGGTGCGCGCACGCTCACCCTCGCCACTGTTGGAGCGCTCGCCGCCTCGCTCCTCGCCGTTGGCGGAGTCGCCACCGCGTCGTCGGCTTCAGAGGTGTACGCGTGCGTGCACAAGAAGACCCGGTACGCCCGCATCGTCAACGCCACCACCCCCTGCCGGAAGACGGAGGTCCGGATGGTGATCGGCGGCGGCGGTCAGTCGACGACCACGATCACGGAGGGCACCAAGGGCGACACCGGCCCGCAGGGCCCGAAGGGTGACACGGGCCTCCAGGGCCGTCAGGGCTTCCCCGGCAAGAACGGCAAGGACGGCAAGGACGGTCTGCCCGGCAAGGACGGCAAGGACGGTCTGCCCGGCAAGAACGGGACCGACGGCAAGGACGGGCTCCCGGGCAAGAACGGCACCGACGGGGTCGATGGCAAGGACGGCAAGGACGGCCTTCCGGGCAAGGCCGGCGCCGACGGCAAGAACGGTCTCCCGGGCAAGGACGGCGCCGACGGCAAGGACGGCGCTGACGGTAAGAACGGCCTGCCGGGCAAGGACGGTAAGGATGGCAAGGACGGTGTAGACGGCAAGGGCATCACCTACACGACCTACACCCGCTCGAACGCCTTCAGCTCGGGCAGCGGCTCCGTCTCCTGCAACAGCGGCGACGTGGCGACCGGCGGCGGCTTCACCATCAGCGGCAACGGCAACGTCACCAGCAGCGCCCCCAGCGGCGGGTCTGGCTGGTCGGTCACCGCGGCCAAGAACGACACCAACAACAACCTGACCGGCGGCAACCACGGCGGCGTGAGCGGCACCGTCTACGTGGTCTGTCTCAAGAAGTCCTGACCCTCAAGAGGTCCTGACTCACCAGACTCTCTGACAAGCGAAGGCCGGTACGACAGCACCCCGTACCGGCCTTCGCGCTGAAACCTCAGCCGAACAGCGCCGGCAACGTGCCGGAGTGCGTCTCGCGCAGCTCCGCGACCGGCACCTCCAGCACCCCCTCCACCACCAGCGACGTGCCGCCGGTGGTGCCGAGGCCGTAGCAGGGCACCTCGTGGTCGGCGCAGAGCGCGGCGAACCGGTCGAACGCCTCCGGCCGGACCATCACCAGCGCACGGGCCGACGACTCGCTGAACAGGTCGGTGAACGCCTCGCCGCTCAGCGCCACCGTCGCCCCGATGCCCCGCGCCAGGCAGGACTCGGCCAGCGCGATGGCCAGGCCGCCGTCGGACAGGTCGTGGGAGCCCTCAAGGAGTCCTTGAGCGGCGGCCGCCACCAGCACGGTGGCCATGGCCTGCTCGGCCGCCAGGTCGGCCGCCGGCGGCAGGCCGCCGAGGTGGCCGTGGGCGACGTGCGCCCACTCCGACCCGCCGAACTCCTCCTTCGTCTCACCGAGCAGTGCGATGCGCAGGCCCTCGGCGACGAACCCGGTGGCGACCCGCTTGGCCACGTCGTCGATCACGCCGAGCACGCCCACGACCGGTGTCGGGTGGATCGGGGTCGAGCCGGTCTGGTTGTAGAAGGAGACGTTGCCGCCGGTCACCGGCACGCCGAGGGTCCGGCAGGCGTCGGCGAGCCCGCGTACGGCCTCGGCGAACTGCCACATGACCTCGGGGTCCTCCGGCGAGCCGAAGTTGAGGCAGTTGGTGACGGCCAGCGGCCGGGCACCGGTGACGGCGACGTTGCGGTAGGCCTCGGCCAGCGCGAGCTGGGCGCCCGCGTAGGGGTCGAGCCGCGCGTAGCGGCCGTTGCCGTCGGTGGCCAGGGCGATGCCCCGGGTCGTCGGCTCGGCGCCGGCCATGACCTCGGAGATGCGCAGCATCCCGGCGTCGGCGGGCTGGGCGAGCACGGTGTTGGAGCGGACGTAACGGTCGTACTGAGAGGTCACCCACTCCTTCGACGCCAGGTTCGGCGAGCCGAGCAGCTCCAGCAGCGTGGCGCGCAGGTCGGCGGGCCGGTCGAGACGGTCGGGGGTGTCGGCGTTGAGCGCGACCTGCCCGGCGGGCTCGTGGAAGGGCCGCTCGTAGACCGGGCCGTCGTCGGCCGCGGTGCCGGGCGGGATGTCGACGATCGTCTCGCCGTCCCAGGTCATCACCAGCCGGCCGGTGTCGGTCACCTCGCCGATCACGGTGGCCGGGACATCCCACTTCTCGCAGATCGCCATGAACGCCGCGATGTCCGACGGTCGGACGACGGCCATCATTCGCTCCTGCGACTCGCTCATCAGGATCTCCTCGGGCCTGAGCGAGGGGTCGCGGAGCGGGACCAGGTTGAGGTCGACGTGCATGCCGCCGGTGCCCTTGGCGGCCAGTTCGGTGGTCGCGCAGGAGACGCCGGCCGCGCCGAGGTCCTGGATGCCCACGACCACGTCGGCCGCGTAGAGCTCCAGGCAGCACTCGATGAGCAGCTTCTCCATGAACGGGTCGCCGACCTGTACGGCGGGCCGCTTGGCGTGCGACTCGTCCTCGAAGGTCGCCGAGGCGAGCACCGACGCGCCGCCGATGCCGTCGGGCCCGGTCGAGGCGCCGAACAGCACCACCTTGTTGCCCGGCCCCGGCGCGGTGGCCAGCTTGATCTGGTCCTTGCGCAGCAGGCCCACGCAGAGCGCGTTGACCAGCGGGTTGCCGATGTAGCAGGGGTCGAAGACGACCTCGCCGCCGATGTTGGGCAGGCCCAGGCAGTTGCCGTAGCTGCTGATGCCCTCGACCACGCCGGGCAGCACGCGCCGGGTGTCGTTCTGGTCGGCGCCGCCGAAGCGCAGCGCGTCCATGACCGCGATCGGGCGGGCGCCCATCGACATGATGTCGCGGACGATCCCGCCCACGCCGGTGGCGGCGCCCTGGTGCGGCTCGACGTAGGACGGGTGGTTGTGCGACTCGATCTTGAAGGTGGCGGCCCAGCCGTCGCCGATGTCGACGACGCCGGCGTTCTCGCCCATGCCGACGAGCAGTGCGTCGGACTTGGGGGCCTTCGTGGCGAACTGCCGCAGATGCACCTTGGACGACTTGTACGAGCAGTGCTCGGACCACATGACGCTGTAGATGGCCAGCTCGGAGCCCGTGGGACGACGGCCGAGGATCTCCTTGACCCGGTCGTACTCCTCCTGCTTCATCCCCAGCTCGGCGAACGGCATCGGCTCGGCAGGCGTTTCGACGGCCCGCTTGACGCTGTCGGTGCTCACGCGTTCACCAGCTTCTTGAGGATGGAGGTGAAGAAGCCGAGCCCGTCCGTGCTCGGCGCGCCGACGAGGTTTTCGACGGCGTGTTCGGGGTGCGGCATGATTCCGACCACGTTGCCGGCCTCGTTGCGGATGCCGGCGATGTCGTTGACGGAGCCGTTGGGGTTGCCGAGGTAGCGCACGACCACGCGGCCGTCGGCCTCGAGCGCGGCGATCGTCTCGGGGTCGGCGACGTAGCGGCCCTCGCCGTGCTTGATCGGCAGCACGATCTCCTGGCCGGCCGCGAAGGAGTTCGTCCAGGGCGTGCCGGTCGCCTCGACCCGGAGCCGCTGATCACGGCAGACGTAGTGCAGCGAGGCGTTGCGCGTCAGCGCGCCCGGCAGCAGGTGCGCCTCGCACAGGATCTGGAACCCGTTGCAGGTGCCGAGCACCGGCAGCCCCTCACGGGCGGCCGGGACGAGCTCCCGCATCAGCGGCGCGAACCGCGAGATGGCGCCGCACCGCAGGTAGTCGCCGTAGGAGAAGCCGCCGGGCAGGAAGACGGCGTCCACACCCTTGAGGTCGTGGTCGGCGTGCCACAGCGGAACCGCTTCCGCGCCGGACAGTCTGATCGCTCTGGCGGCGTCCTGATCGTCGAGAGTTCCTGGAAAGGTGACTACCCCCACGCGGGCGCTCATGTCTTGCGTTCCTCCAGCGTTCGTGGTGTGCACCGCCAAGGTTATCTGGTGCTCGACGATGCCTCCCAACAGCGTGTACGGCATGCCAAGAGGCGGGCCGCCGCGACGGCCCGCGAAGGGGTCAGATGAAGCGAACGGCTAGACCGCGGCCAGCTCGCGGGAGCGGCGGTTCGCCGTCTCCTCCCAGGCGAGGGTCTTGCGGAGGTGGACCGTGGTGCCGCGGCCGGGGGTGATGCCGAAGGAGATCTCGTCCACGACCGAGCGCATGATCAGCAGGCCACGGCCGTTCTCGGTGTCGGGGGGCGGAAAGTGCAGGGGCATCGAGGGCAGGCCGACCCCGTTGTCGACGACGCGTACGTCGCAGCGGCCGTAGCCGATCGAGGCCGTGACCTCATAGCGGTTGGCCGGGCCGCCATGGCGTACCGCGTTAGAGCACGCCTCGGAGACCGCGAGCAGCATGTCGGAGATGCACGCCTCGCTCACGTTGAGCGAACGCATCGCGTCCCCTAGCACTCGTCTGACCATCGGTATGCCGATCGCATCCCGAGGCAGCGCCAACGAGAACTCAATATCCACCGGACTCCTCCGGGCTCCGGAATGTCACCTGGAGTAGGTTTCCCCGTGAAATCGGGGCTAACCGCAAAATCACGTTGTTGTTATTTACTGTTGGCACGCCCGTGGCATTGTGGCATGCCGGAACCCGACTTTAGCCGCTCGCGGGTATTTCGATGCGTCAAATGTGCTGTTCTACTCTTCAACCCGCACGACGTAGTCCTCGATGACGGTGTTGGCCAGCAGCGTCTCGGCCATCTTTCGGACGTCCGCAAGTGCCGCCTCGTCGGCCGGACCGTCCAGTTCGACCTCGAAGCGCTTGCCCTGCCGGACGGCCGCGACGCCGGAGAAGCCCAGCCTGGGCAGCGCGCGGGCGATGGCCTGGCCCTGCGGGTCGAGAATCTCGGGCTTCAGCATGACGTCTACGATGACGCGCGCCACTGCGTTCCTCCTGGGTGCGGCGGGAGTTGGGAAAGCCAGCCTACCGGCGCGTGTGGCAGGCAACACAACGGGAACGGGGAGGGCATGGGGCTTGCGCTGAGGGCTGTGACGTCTGCCACCATGTCCCCAAACGCGTACGAACCACCACCACATGGTCCGACGCTCGAAAGGCTGGCCTAAGGTGGCAACCCCATCGACCCCGGCCCTGACCGCACAGGAGTGGCACGTGACACTCGACGCCTCTCGTGGTGCACAAGCACCCCCGGAGCTCGTCCAGCTCCTCACCCCCGAGGGTGAGCGGGTCGAGCACCCCGACTACGACATCGACCTCAAACCCGAAGAGGTCCGGTCCCTCTACCGCGACCTCGTGCTCGTCCGGCGCGTCGACCTGGAGGCGGTCGCTCTGCAGCGGCAGGGCGAGCTCGGCATCTGGGCCTCGCTGCTCGGCCAGGAGGCCGCGCAGATCGGCTCTGGCCGCGCGCTGACCGACGCCGACATGGCCTTCCCCACCTACCGGGAGCACGGCGTGGCCTGGTGCCGCGACGTCGACCCGGTGAAGCTGCTCGGCCTGTTCCGCGGGGTGAACCATGGCGGGTGGGACCCCAAGGAGCACAACTTCCACCTCTACACGATCGTGATCGGCAGCCAGACCCTGCACGCCGTCGGCTACGCGATGGGCGTACAGCGCGACGACGCGAACGCGGCCGTCATCGCCTACTTCGGCGACGGCGCCAGCTCCCAGGGCGACGTGAACGAGTCGTTCGTCTGGGCCAGCGTGTTCAACGCGCCGATCGTGTTCTTCTGCCAGAACAACCAGTGGGCCATCTCCGAGCCCCTTGAGAAGCAGAGCCGCATTCCCCTCTACCGCAGGGCCTCCGGGTTCGGTTTCCCCGGCATCAGGGTCGACGGCAACGACGTGTTCGCCTGCCTCGCCGTGACCAGGCAGGCGCTCAAGAACGCCCGCGAAGGCCAAGGTCCAGTGCTCATCGAGGCGTTCACGTACCGGATGGGCGCCCACACCACCACGGACGACCCGACGCGCTACCGCGTGGCCAGCGAGCTGGAGGCGTGGAAGCTCAAGGATCCGATCGAGCGCGTCAAGGCGTACCTGTTCAAGAACGAGTTCGCCGACCAGGCGTTCTTCGACTCGGTCGAGGGCGAGGCCGACCAGCTCGGCGCCGACCTGCGCAGGCGCTGCCTGGCGATGCCCGACCCCGGGCCGCTCGCGATGTTCGAGCACGTCTACGCCGAGCCGCACGCGTTGATCGACGAGGAGCGCGCCCAATACGCCGCTTATCTGGAGGGCTTCAGTGAGTGAGCGAACCCCTGAGCGCCGCATGACCGTCGCGCCGAAGGAGGCGTCATGACCGTGCTCAGCCTGTCCAAGGCGCTCAACGAGGGCATGCGCAAGGCCATGGAGGACGACCCCAAGGTCCTCATCATGGGCGAGGACGTCGGCAAGCTCGGCGGCGTGTTCCGGGTCACCGACGGCCTGCAGAAGGACTTCGGCGAGGACCGGGTCATCGACACCCCGCTGGCCGAGTCGGGCATCATCGGCACCGCTATCGGCCTGGCGCTGCGCGGCTACCGGCCGGTGTGCGAGATCCAGTTCGACGGGTTCGTCTTCCCCGCGGCCGACCAGATCATCACTCAGCTGGCCAAGATGCCGATGCGCTCGCTCGGCGCGATCAAGCTGCCTGTCGTCGTACGCATCCCCTGCGGTGGCGGCATCGGCGCGGTCGAGCACCACAGCGAGTCGCCGGAGGCCTACTTCACGCACACCGCCGGGCTGCGCGTGGTCGCCTGCTCCAACCCGGCCGACGCGTACACGATGATCCAGCAGGCCATCCGCTGCGAAGACCCGGTCATCTTCTTCGAGCCCAAGCGCCGTTACTGGGAGAAGGCCGAGATCGACACCGTCGGCACCGACTGGTGGCTGCCTCTCGACCGCGGCCGGCAGGTGCGCCAGGGCACGGACATCACGTTGATCGCCTACGGCCCGATGGTGAAGACCTGCCTGGAGGCCGCCACGGCCGCCGAGGCCGACGGGCGTTCGGTCGAGGTCCTCGACCTGCGCTCGCTCAACCCGCTCGACGCGCCGCTGGTGATGGAGTCGGTACGCCGTACCGGCCGGGCCGTGGTGGTGCACGAGGCGCCGATCAACAGCGGTTTCGGCGCCGAGCTGGCGGCCAGGATCACCGAGCAGTGCTTCTACCAGCTGGAATCGCCGGTGCTGCGCGTCGGCGGCTTCTCCACGCCCTACCCGCCGTCGAAACTGGAGGAGCACTACCTGCCCGACCTCGACCGGGTGCTCGACGCCGTCGACCGCGCCTTCGGCTACTGAGGAGGGGGACTCATGCGACGTGAATTCAAGCTCCCCGACGTGGGCGAGGGTCTGACCGAGGCGGAGATCGTCCGCTGGCACGCCAAGCCCGGTGACACGGTCAAGGTCAACCAGATCGTGGTGGAGATCGAGACGGCCAAGTCCATCGTCGAACTGCCGATCCCCTGGGACGGCGTGGTCTCCGGGCTGATGGCCGACGAGGGCCAGACGGTCGACGTCGGCAGGCCCATCATCGCCGTCGACACGGACGAGCCGGACGACGGCTCCGGCAACGGGGCCAACCGGGTCAAGGCGGCTGAGGCCGGCGGGGCCAAAGCGGCTGACGCCGGTGCGGTCGGGACGGCGGACGCCGACCGGATCGAGGCGCTGGCCGACGACCTGGTCCCGCGCCCCCCGGCGGAGGGAGCCGTCGAACCCGGCGCCCACGGCAGCCCCGCCCCCAAGGAGGAACGCCAGGCGGTCCTGGTCGGCTACGGCGTCAAGACCGGCACCACCAAACGCCGCCCCCGCAAATCCCGCCCTGACGGGCCCGCCCAGTCAACCGTGGTCCCGGCCGCTCCCGAGCCGCCCGTGATCCCGGCCACCCCGGTCGCGAACCCGTCCCGCGTCGAGGTCACCGCGCCATCCGGCCCGGCGGCGCTACGGCGGGTCGCGGTCCTGGCCAAGCCACCGGTACGCAAGCTGGCCAAGGACCTGGGCGTGGACCTGACCACCCTGGCCGGCTCGGGCCCGAACGGCTCGATCACCAGGGACGACGTCCACGCAGCCGCGGAAGGGCCCGCGCCACGAGCGACCACGCAGCAGGGCGAGGAGGAGCGCATCCCGGTCAAGGGCGTCCGCAAGATGACCGCCCAAGCCATGGTGGCCAGCGCATTCACCGCCCCGCACGTCACCGAGTTCCTCCAGCTCGACGTCACCGAGACCATGGAGGCGGTCCGGCGCCTGCGTACGATCCCGGACTTCGCCGAGGTCAAGGTCTCGCCGCTGCTCCTGGTCGCCAAGGCCGTGCTCACGGCCGCCCGGCGCCATCCGATGATCAATTCCTCATGGGACGAGGCCGCTCAGGAGATCGTGGTCAAGCACTACGTCAACCTGGGCATCGCCGCCGCCACCCCGCGCGGCCTCGTCGTCCCCAACATCAAGTCCGCCCACGGGCTGTCCCTCCCCGAGCTGGCCGCCGAGCTGGGCCGGCTCACGGAGACCGCCAGGGCGGGCCGTACCCAACCGGCCGAAATGGCGGGTGGCACGATCACGATCACGAATGTGGGCGTGTTCGGCGTCGACACCGGCACGCCGATCCTCAACCCGGGTGAGGCCGCCATCCTCGCCTTCGGTCAGATCCGGGACATGCCGTGGGTGGTGGACGGCGAGCTCGCGGTACGCAAGGTGACGACGCTGGCGCTCTCCTTCGACCACCGGATCGTGGACGGTGAGCTGGGGTCGCTGTTCCTGCGCGACGTCGGCGCCATGCTGGAGGACCCACTCCGCATGCTCGCCTGGAGCTAATCAAGGGCGGGCGTGAGGACGCGCTTGTCGGCCGAGGTCGGGCCGTGTGACCCGACCCAGACGGGTGCGCCCAGAGCGTCCGCCACGGCCGCGGGCCAGTCGGTGACGGCGTCGCCGTACACCGGCTTGGCCCGCAGCAGCCGAGCGGTCCGCGTGGCGGGGTCGCCGAGCCGGAAGTCACCCCCCTCGTACGCGTGACACAGCCGCGAAACCGGCGCGTCCAGATGCGTCAGCGCCAGTGCGTCGACCCCGCCCGCCACCTCCACCGCGTATCGATGCGCCACGGCGTCGAAGTGCCCCACCCTGAACGGCCCCTGCCACGGCCCGGTGCCGTTGTGCGGCTCCGGCAGCTCCAGCGTGGGGTCCTCCGTGACCAGCGGCCCCGGCCCGTGCCGGGGAGTGTAGGTCCGCAGCACGCCCAGCCGCAGCGCCCCGGCCCCGCCGAGCAGCTCCAGCGCGTTCGCGAAGGTCGTGGTGCTCCAGGTCGTGTACGGATCGAACCCGTGGTTCTCGTCCAGCAGCACCCCCTGAGCTCCCTCGAACACCACCGGCCCCCGCCTGAGCAGCTCATCGGTGGAGTCCACCAGCCGCACCCGCGACGCGAACGCCCGATAGGCCGCCACGCAGTCCGCCACCGGCGGTCCGTCCACCCCCAGCGCCTCCCGCAGCAGGCCCAGCTTGCGGGTCAGCGTCGCGGGGGAGTCGCCCGCGCGCGGGGCGAGCGCGCCGTGCGACAGCGAGTACGCCATCGCCTCGCCGACGCCCATCCCGCACGACCCGTGCCGCTCCGCCCCGCGCGCCAGCTCGCGCCGCCGGCCCGCCTCGACGTGGTACGGCGTGGCCAGCAGGCAGTCCCGATGAACCGTGATCAGCCCGAACGGATCCGGCACGCCAAGTCGTTCCAGATGGGCGGCCTCGGCGGAGAGCGCCAGGGGATCGAC
This sequence comes from Nonomuraea sp. NPDC048901, assembly GCF_040649695.1. Classification (NCBI taxonomy): domain Bacteria; kingdom Bacillati; phylum Actinomycetota; class Actinomycetes; order Streptosporangiales; family Streptosporangiaceae; genus Nonomuraea; species Nonomuraea sp. NPDC048901. The sequence continues at coordinate 1,012,909 of NZ_JBEZFW010000001.1, forward strand.
CACCACGAACCTCGACAGATGCGTCGGCACCCCCCGCAGCGTCCCCGAGCCGAACTGCGCGAACGTGTGGTGCCGACCGTCCGGCAGCACCACGTTGTGCGCCGCCTGGGCGCCGCCGTTGAAGCGGATCACCGCGTGGACCGGCCGGGTGGCGCACAGCCAGTCCACGACGGTGCCCTTGCCCGCGTCGCCGTACCCGAGGTCGGCGACAATGACGTGTTCGGTCACGAGTCGAGCCCGTCGAGCGGCTCCGACACCACGAGCGTGCCGCGGTCCAGCTTGGCCAGCGCCTTCGACACCGAGGCGCCCGCGGCGGAGCCGAGCCCGGCCAGGTCGTCGAGGCCCTCGTCGAGACCGATGGCGTCCTCGCCGAGCCCGATCGTGAGCGCGATCGTCTCGCAGACCGCGTCGAGGTCGTCGAGCTCCAGCACGTTCTGGCCGAGCAGGTCGCGCCAGACACGCAGCACCCGCGCGTCGCCGGCGTAGCTGGAGCCGGCGGGCAGGATGTAGTAGACGTCGTACTTCTCGGTCAGCTCGGCGACGATCGCGGCCACGTCGATGTCGCGCGGGCGCGGGTCGCCGATCAGCTTGGCGACGGCCTTCCCGCTGACCCGCGGATAGGGCAGCTCGTCGCCGATGATGAACAAATATCCCCGCTTGCCGCGCTTGTCGTAGCAGTCGATCGAGGTGTGCCTGGCCATGAAGTACATGGCCAGCTCGTACGACTCCGACATCTGCCCGCCGCCCCCGCCCTCCAGCAGGATCTGCCCGAGCTGGTCGTCCATGCGGTTGTCCGACTCGAACTGCCCCACCTGGAGCGGCGCCCGGTCGCAGGTCGCGTCGCCGATGGCGCCGAACATGATCTGCGGGTCGGCCGCGTACCCCTTGCGCAGCAGCAGCCCGAGCAGGTCGGGCAGCTTGGCCTGCAGCGTACGCGGGACGTGGCCCATCGAGCCGGTCACGTCGAAGAGCACGGCGACGGCCAGCGAGTCCGGGTGCTCGTCGGAGTCGCGGCTCTCCCGCGTGACGCCGAACGGGTCGAGGTCGGGGTGGGTGGTGGAGGCGCCGCCGTCGCTGTAGGCGAAGGCGCTGGCGCCGGTGGCGGCCCGGTAGCGGGCGGCCGAGCTGTAGACGTCGGTGGACCAGATTCCGCTGCCCATGATGTTCTCCCTAGAGGTGAAGGGGCCGGTAGGTACGCGGTCCGTAAAGGTCTTCGAGGAGCTCGTCGAGCTCGCCGAGCAGTGCCCACGCGTCGGCGGGCGGGCGCAGCAGGCAGCCGCGGACGAAGGCGCGCATCGTGCGGGGGTGCTCGCCGAGCAGCCCGGCGACGCATCGGGTGACGCCCAGGACGTCGTCCGACGCGTCGGAGAGCTGTGATCGGCACCAGTCGACGAGGACGAGCCCGTGGTCGAGAGGGTGGACGAGTACGTGGCGGGGGAGCACGGCGCCGTGCGTGACACCGGCCCGGTGCGCCAGGCCGGTGGCCACCAGCAGCCGCCGCCAGATCCAGGCCACGTCCCGGGGGTCAAGGCCGGTGCCGATCCGGGTCAGGGGGACGAAGCCGCCGGGTGCCCGGCTGAGGACGTTCGCCTGCCGCACGGCCCGCCCGGCTTTATGCCGAAATTTCGCGACAAGGCGGGGGACGTACGGCAGGAAACGCGGGTCCGCGTCCGAGGCGAGCCGGGTGAGTGCGGCGGCCTCCCGCACCAGCAGGTGGTTGTCGGCCGGGTCGCGCGGCAGCTTCAGCAGCGCGTCACCGTCCGCCGGATACAGGACAGCGGTGCCACCCCGATGCAGCGGCGGCCCGATCCGGTACGGCCCGACCTGCCGGCCCCGGTTGAAGTCGGACCACAACTCGGCCAACCTGGCGAACGCCGCAGCGGTCCCGGGAGACAGGTCCGGGTGGAGTAACCGGGCATAACGCCGGTAGACCCGCGCAGGGGAGTCGCCCGTGAAGAGGTCGGCGGCCGAACGCGCCCCTGTGACGATCGCCGCCGCCTCCTCTGCGTTCACCGGATCTCGTCCTCCCGCGAGGGCCGCAGCAGGGCGGGGTGCAGCAGCCGGGCGTCGCCCGCGCGGTACAGCTTGGCCCGCGGCCCGCCCCTGGGCCCGCCGGTCTGCGTGGTCTCTCCGGTGCCCTCCACGAACCCCGGCACCGACAGCACCTTCCGGTGGAAGTTGCCCGCGTGCAGCGGGGTGCCCCAGACGCTCTCGTAGATCAGCCGCAGCTCGGAGATCGTGAACGTGCCGCCCGCGAACGCCGTGGCCAGCGGGGTGTATTCGAGCTTCGACCGGGCCCGCTCCACCCCGTCGGCCAGGATGCGCTGATGGTCGAAGGCCAGCCGAGGCACGTCGTCGACCGGATGCCACACGGCCGCCGCCGCGTCGGTGCCCGCCCGGGGATCGGGCAGGTCGGGGGCGAAGGCCAGGTACGAGATCGACACCACCCGCATCCGCGGATCCCGGCCGGGACCGCCGTAGCTGGCCAGCTGCTCGATGTGCGCGGGCGCGGTGTCCAGTCCGGTCTCCTCGGCCAGCTCGCGCACCGCCGCCCCCGCCAGGTCCTCGTCGGGCCTGATGAAGCCGCCGGGCAGCGCCCAGGCGCCCTCGTACGGCTCGACGCCGCGCTCCACGATCAGCACGTGCAGCCGCCGGTCGCGGATGGTCAGCGCCACCACGTCGACCGTCACCGCGACCGGTGGATAGCGCCGCGGGTCGTAGCCGGCCAGGAACTCTTCCATCGACAGGTCCTTCTCAAGCTGAGTAAATCTCCATTTGAGAATAACCAGCCATCGCCACGATGTCCAGAAATTTGGGCATTTACGAGATCGCGTTTAGTTGTTAAGAAGGTTTATTAACAAACTCCATCGGCCTTGCGAGGACCCATGGCGCGCTCCCGGCTCATCCTCATCCTGCTCTGGACCTGCACTTTGCTGGTCAGCGCTGGAGGTGTCGCCCTGGCCGCCCCAGCGGCGACGGCCTCCTCGACAGCTCTCCCCGGCTACAAGATCCAGTCATCCGCCAAGGTGTCGGACTCCGGCGCCGCGATCTCCACTCCCGGCTACGCGGCCTCCGGCTGGTATCCGGTCGGCCCGCGCTCGACCGTCCTGGCCGGCCTGCTGGAGAACAACGTCTACTCCGACCCGTTCTTCTCCACGAACATGCAGTCGATCCCGACCGCCGACTTCGACGTGCCCTGGTGGTACCGCTCGGACTTCACGCTCGGCTCGGAGACCGGGTTACGCACGTTCATCGACATCAGCGGCGTGATGTCGAGCGCCGACGTGTGGGTCAACGGGAGCCAGGTGGCCACGGCCGCCCAGATCGCCGGCGCCTACACCCGGAACGAGCGCGACATCACCGCGCTGGTCCACTCAGGCACCAACTCGGTGGCCTTCCGCGTCAACGCCAACAACCCCAACAACCACCTGACGATCGGCTGGATCGACTGGGTGCAGGTCCCGCGCGACGACAACACGGGCATCTTCCGTGACGTGCTGATCAGGCGCAGCGCCGACGTCTCCCTGCGCGACGCGCACGTGATCACCAACCTGGCCGTCCCGGCGCTCGACCGCGCCGACCTGACGATCAAGGCCGATGTACGCAACGGCACGGGCAGCGCGGTGACCACCACGGTCAGCGGCACGATCGGCTCGCTCACCTTCTCCCAGAACGTCTCGTTAGCCGCGAACGAGACGAAACGGATCACGTTCAATCAGACGCTGACCAACCCGCAGGTCTGGTGGCCGTACCAGATGGGCGCCCAGCCCCTCTACGACCTCAACCTGACCGCGACCGTCGCCGGCGCGGTGAGCGACTCGCTGACCCAGCGCTTCGGCGTCCGCAAGGTGGAGTCGGGCAAGAACACCAGCGGCCGTCGCTTCTACAAGATCAACGGCCGGTCGATCCTGATCAGGGGCGGCGGCTGGTCGCCGGACATCTTCCTGCGCAAGGACCTGCGCTACCTCGAAGACAAGATCCGCTACGTCAAGGACCTCGGCCTGAACACCATCCGCATCGAGGGCCACCTGGACACCGACGAGCTCTACGACCTGGCCGACAAGTACGGCATCCTGACCATGCCCGGCTGGGAGTGCTGCAACAAGTGGGAGGGCTCGTTCGCCACGGCCGACTACCCCATCGCCAAGGCGTCGATGCAGGCGGAGGCCACTCGGCTGCGCAACCACCCCAGCGTGATCTCGTTCCTGATCGGCTCCGACAACCCGCCGACAGCCCAGAAGGAGACCAACTACCTCGACGCCCTGACGGCCGCCGAGTGGCCGCTGCCGATCGTCTCCGTGGCCTCGGACAAGTCCAGCCCGCAACTGGGCAACTCCGGCCTGAAGATGCCCGGCCCGTACGAGTGGGTGCCGCCGAACTACTGGTACAACAAGCGCGAAGGCGGCGCGTTCGGCTTCAACTCCGAGACCAGCGCGGGCCCGGACGTCCCGACGCTCGACTCGCTGAAGCGGATGATGACCACCGCGCAGATCAACTCGCTCTGGCAGAGCCCGAGCGCGACGCAGTATCACCGCTCCCCGTCGAGCACGTTCAACAACCTGACGATCTACCACAACGCCCTCAGGGGCCGGTACGGCGTGCCGTCCAGCCTGGCCGACTACGTGAAGAAGGCGCAGCTCGCCCAGTACGAGGCGGTCCGCGCGCAGTTCGAGGCCTACGGCCGCAACTTCACCGACTCCAGCAACCCCTCGACCGGCGTCATCTACTGGATGCTCAACAGCGGCTGGTCGTCCCTGCACTGGCAGCTGTTCGACTACTACCTCGACCAGGGCGGCTCCTATTGGGGCGCGCGTGAGGCGAACAAACCGCTGCACGTGCAGTACTCCTACGACAACAAGTCCGTCGTCGTGGTCAACTCGGGCACCTCGGCCGCCTCGGGCCTGACGGTCAAGACCGACGTGTTCAACATGGACGGCACCTCGAAGTACACCAACACGGCCACTGTCACCGCCCCCGCCGACGGCGGCAAGGCCACCGCGGTCACCATCCCGTCGATCAGCGGCCTGTCCACGACCTACCTCGTACGGCTGAGCCTGCTGCGCGGCGGCGAGGAGATCGACCGCAACGTGTACGCGCTGTCCACCGCGAGCGACGTCATCGACTGGGACAACAACGACTGGTACTACGTGCCGACCACCAGTTACGCCAACCTGACCGGGCTCAACGGCCTGGCCCAGGCCCCGATCACCGCCACCGCCACCTCGCCGTCCCCCGGGAACGTGAGTGTGACGATCAAGAACACCGGCACGGGCGCGATCCCCGCGTTCATGCTCGACGCGCACGTCGTGGACGCGGCCGGCAAGCCGGTGCTGCCGATCCAGTGGTCGGACAACGCCATCAGCCTGTGGCCGGGCGAGTCCAAGACGCTGACCGCCACGTTCCGCGCCTCGGACCTGAGCGGCGCGGCGAGCGTCAGGGTCTCCGGCTGGAACACCGCGACGCTCACCGTCCCGGCCGGCCCGACCGGCCCGCCCGACACCGAGCAGCCCAGCTTGCCGGGCAACCTGCACAGCACCGCCAAGACGTCCTCAAGCGTCTCGCTGGCCTGGGACGCCTCGACCGACAACACCGGGGTGACCGGCTACGACGTCTACAACGGCTCGACCCTGGCCACCACCGTCACCGGCACGACGGCGACGGTCTCGGGACTGACGGCCGCCACGGCGTACACGTTCACGGTCAAGGCCCGCGACGCGGCCGGCAACACCTCGGACGCCTCGAACGCGGTGACCGAGACCACCGGCAGCGGCCCGGTCATCTACCAGGCCGAGGACGCGACGATCTCCCAGGGCGTGGTGGAGTCGAACCACGACGGCTACACGGGCACCGGGTTCGTGAACTACGACAACCTGACCGGCAGCTACGTCGAGTGGACGGTCAACGCCCCCGTAGCGGGACCGGTCACTCTGGAGCTGCGCTACGCCAACGGCACGACGGTGAACCGGCCGATGTCCATCACGGTCAACGGCGGCGCCGCAGTGACCCGCGACTTCAACGCCACTGGCAACTGGGACACCTGGCAGACCTCCACCCTCACCGTCACCCTCGCGCAAGGAGTCAACAAGATCAGAGCCACCGCCACGACGGCCAACGGTGGCCCGAACGCCGATCGGATCTCGATAGGCTGAGCTCATGATTCGCCACGTCGTGCTGTTCACCTGGACCGAGGACGCCACCGAGGAGCAGAAGGCCACGGTGGCCACCGAGTTGCGGAAACTGCCGGGGATCATCCCGGAGATCCGCGCTTACACGGCGGACGCCGACGCGGGCATCAACCAGGGCAACCACGAGTTCGCGGTGGTCGCCGACTTCGACAACGTCGACGACTACCTGGTGTACCGCGATCACCCTCAGCATCAGAAGGTGATCGCGGAGCACATCAAGCCCATCATCGCGAGCCGGGCCGCCGTTCAACTTTCTCTGTAGGCTGCTCGTCGGTCCACCCCAGCCGCTCGACCAGCAACGACTCGAACGTTCGGCCGATCGGGAACGTGGCCTGCTTGCCGTCCGACCGGAGCATCTTGCTCTGCACGGCCAGCAGGTCACCGCTGTCCCGGTCGATGATGATCTGCTGCTGCAGGGGGTCGCCGAGGAGCAGCGCGACCCCCGCGCGTCCCTCGTCGTCCTTGACTCCGTCGGTCACCTTCACCTGCGGCAGACCGGCGAGCATCCGGTAGACCGCCGCCCGCGTGCCCGGAGTGCTCGGAACGTCGAGGAGCAGCCACCTGCTTGCCGCCCAGAGCCAGGCCTCCTGAGTGTCGCGGCCGTCCGCGGGATACTGCTTCAGCAGCTCGGCCTTGAGCGCTTTGGCGTCGGTCGGCAGTTGCCCCACGGGCTCCAGCTTTTTCGGGTCAAAGGGGGTGAAGAACACCCGGCCGAGCGTGCAACCGCGAGTTGAATTGCAGAGCCGCAACGAGCCGGCCTCCTTCCACGCCCGCTTGTCGGCCGGCGTGAGCGGCACGGTGGTCACAGGCTTCAACTCGAGCCGGGTCTCCCCTTTCCGACTCACCCACAGCACCTCGCCGGTCCGCTGCTCGACGACATAAGCGGGCTTCCCCTTGCCGACCTGCCGCGACACCTGCCGCACCTCTCGCCGCCACCAGGCGCCCGTGCCCGGCGGCTGCGCGGCCAGTCGGTCCGCCGCCGCCGCGAGCACCGGGGGCACGTTCGAGGTGGCGGCCGTTTGGACCTCGCCCCCGCCCAGTCTGGGCACCACCACGAATCCGCCGACCAGCACCAGGGTCACGGCCGCCGCCGCGAGCGTCGCCCGGGACCAGCCGGGCAGCCGCCGGCGCGGGGGGCGGCCCATGAGCTGTGCCCGGATCCCCATCGTCCTGGCCGGATCGGCGGGCGGCATGTCCGGCATCACATCGTCGATGAGCTGGAACTCCTTCATCGCACCTCAACTCCCAGCGTGTCACGCAGCTTGGTCCTGGCCCGGCTCAGCCGGGAGGCGACGGTGCCGTTGGCGATGCCGAGCGCCGCGGCCACGTCGTCGTAGGTCAGCTCGCCGTAGGCGACGAGCAGCAGCACATCGCGCTCACCGCGCGACAGTTCGGCCAGCGCGGCCGAGAGCTTCTGTACGGTCACTCCGGCGGTAACCCGATCGGCGACCCGCTGGTCATGGCCGCCCTCGTCCGGCGGCGGGCCGGATCTGGCCAGCGCCCGATAGCGCCGGAGCTCGGCCCGCCGATGCTTGCCGACGAGATTGGTGGCGATGCCGTACAGCCAGGATCTGATGCCGCCTTTGGCGGCGTCGAAGCTGTCGCGGCGCCGGAAGGCGATGAGGAAGGTCTCGGCGGCGAGGTCCTCGGCGATGTCGAGGTCAAGGCGGCGGCCGATGTAGCGCCGGATCTCCTCGTAGTGCGCGTCGAAGACCGTGGCGAACCGCTCGGGATCGGCCACCGCTCCTTCAGGAGATGTGATCACGCAAGGGTCTCCCTTGCCGGGGAACAGGGACACCTGTGATTACCCGCTCCCGGGAGACCCTTCCATCAGATTGCCAAGCAACCCAAACGCCTGTTGACCGTGGCCGCACCCAAGCCCGCGACCTGCTGTTCCGCAGGACTCGTTGGATCGGCGACCTGAAATGAGAGCACTGCTCTTGACTCGGTCGCCAGTTTGAGAGAGCATTGATCTCGTAAGAGAGCGGCGCATCAAACGGAGGACATCATGGGCAAGCACGTCATCGCAGGAGCGGGACAAGTCGGCAAGCACCTCGCTGGGCACCTGCTCGCCCAGGGGCACCAGGTCGTCGTGATCACCAGGTCAGGCAAGGGCCCAGCCGGCGTCGAGTCCGTCGCGGCCGATCTCACCGACCGCGACCGGCTCACCCGGATCGTCAAGGGCGCTGACGCCCTCCACAACTGTGCGGGTCCCGCCTACCCCCGCTGGGCCCAGGACTGGCCGCCGCTGGCCTCCGCGTTGCTGGCCGCCGCCGAGGCCACCGGCGCGGTGCTCGTCACCGCCGGCAACCTCTACGCCTACGGACCCGTGACCACGCCGATGGTCGAGGATCTCCCCCTCGCCGCTCCCGGCGTCAAGGGCCGTGTCCGCGTCAAGATGTGGACCGACGCGCTGGCCGCGCACCAGGCCGGCCGTGCCCGTGTCACCGAGATCCGCAGTTCGGACTACTTCGGCCCGGGCGCCAGCGACCAGACGCCCGTCGGCACCCGTTTCGTGCCTTCGCTGCTCGCCGGCAAGAGCACCTCTTTCCTCGGCGACCCCGACCAGCCCCACTCGTGGACCTACCTGCCCGACGTGGCCGCCGCGATGGCCATCGCCGCCACCGACGAGCGCGCCTGGGGCCGCGCCTGGCACACCCCCAACAACACCGCGCTATCGGCCCGCGCGTTGGCCGGGCGGCTGTGCGAACTCGCCGGAGCGCCCGCGCCGCGCCTCAGCCGCCCCCCGGCGCCGATCCTGCTCGCACTCGAGCTGATCAACCCCGTCATCCGTGAGCTGAAAGAGACGCGCTACCAGTTCGACCGGCCGTTCGTCGTCGACTCCTCGGCGTTCGAGAACACCTTCGGCATGACCGCGACTCCGCTCGATGACGCCCTCAAGGCCACCATCGCCGCGGCGTCGAACTAGATTTCCGGCGGGTTGTTCTCGCGGTGCATCAGCTGGTGGTCAGAGGTGCGGCCCCGCTTCGGGGCCAGCACGATGCTCAGGACCACGCCCACCCCGCCGACGATCATGAAGATGACGCCGATCGTGTCCATGTGCACGCTCTGACCGAACACGTCCGGTTCGATGGCGAATCGCAGGATGGCGCCGAGCGTGAGGAAGAAGATGCTGACCCCGACACCCATGACGACCTCCAGGACGGCAAAGAACGCGTACGCCCTCGGTCATACCCGAGTATGCGCGATCACACTCAGGCGAGACAGGACAGTGGCTTCCCGTCATTGAAGGTGATCATGTCGACGACGGCGGCGACGAGGTCGATCGTGCCGCCACGGGGCAGTCCGTCCAGCTCGGCGTAGGCGCGGTGCAGGTTGCCGACGATGCGCTCTGGGTCCAGGAGCTCGCCCCACTCGCCCAGATCGGTCTCGCGGGCCGTCTCCAGGGGAGTCAGTCCCGCCGCCCGGCCGCGTTCGGCGGTCGCCAGCACGAACTCCAGGTAGCCCCGCACCGGGTCGAAGACCTCGGGCCCGCACACGTCGCCGTGTCCGGGCACGACCGTCTCCGCGCCCAGCTCCCTGAGCTGGTCGAGCGCCTCGATCGCGCCCGTCACCGACCCCATCAGCACGAACGGCGTGCCGCCGTTGAAGGCCAGATCACCCGCGAACAGCAGCCGCCGCTCCGGGATCCAGACATAGGAGTCGTTGGTCGTGTGCGCGGCGAAGCCGACGTGCCGCACCTCGCAGCGCAGGTCGTCGGAGTAGACCGTGACCCCGTCGGTGTAGGTGAGGAACGGCGCCACCGCCTCCAGATCGCCCCACTCCACGTCGGGCGACCAGGCGAACGTCCGGTAGTCGGGGATGCCCTCGGCCAGGATCAGCTCGCGGGTCCGTTCGTGGGCGACGATGGTGGCCTCGGGGAAGAGGTAGTTGCCGAAGGTGTGGTCGCCGTGGTGATGGGTGTTGATCAGCGTGGTGATCGGCCGGTCGGTGACCTCGGCGATGGCCTGCCGGTACGCCCGAGTACGGCGCTCGGTCGAGCAGGCGTCGATCGAGATCACGCCGCGCCGCCCGGCCAGGAAGCCGGTGTTGTTGATCCACCAGCTGCCGTCGGGCTGGATGTAGGCGAAGACGCCTGCCGAGACCTCTTCGACGCGAGGCGGGGCCAGCGGGTGATCGTGGGTGGACGCGCTCATGCCGCGAACGTACCCCGGCGGGCCGGACGGACTGTGCATTTCTCAGCAGAACGCCCGCTTCACAGTGAAGCGGGCGTTCAGCGGGAGGCGGCTGGTCTGTTCGGATTTAGAAGGCGTCCTCCGGCAGGTCCATCAGGTCCTGGCCGGTGGCGGTGAGCACCCGGCGCTCGGTGGCCAGGCGGGGCAGCACGGTCGTCGCGAAGAACGAGGCGGCGGCGACCTTGCCCTGGTAGAAGGCGTCCTCGCCGTCGGCGAGCCGGGTCAGCGCGATCTCGGCCTGGCGCAGCAGCAGCCAGCCGATCACCAGGTCGCCCAGGGCCAGCAGCAGCCTGGTCGTGTTGAGCCCGACCTTGTAGACCTCGCTCGGCGTCTCCAGCGCGCCCAGCGCCCAGCCGGCCATCGTGTCGCCCATGACCTTGATGTCGGCGGCGGCCTCGGCGAGCAGCTTGCGCTCCTCCTTGAGGCGGCCGTTACCGGCGTCGGAGGAGGCGAAGGCGTTGATCTCGGCCAGCAGCGAGCCGATCGCGGCGCCCTGGTTGCGCAGGATCTTGCGGAAGAACAGGTCCAGACCCTGGATCGCGGTGGTGCCCTCGTACAGGGAGTCGATCTTGGCGTCGCGGATGTACTGCTCGATCGGGTAGTCCTGCAGGTAGCCCGAGCCGCCGAGCGTCTGCAGGGACCGGGCGAGCAGCTCGTACGACCGCTCGGAGCCGACACCCTTGACCAGGGGCAGCAGCAGGTCGTTCATGTCACGCGCGTGCCGGTCTCCGGGATCCATCTGGATGGCGTCCTGGAAGGTGGCCGTGTAGAGCACCAGCGCGCGCATGCCCTCGACGTACGACTTCTGCAGCATCAGCTCGCGGCGTACGTCCGGGTGATGCGTGATCGGCACCCGGGGCGCGGACTTGTCGGCCATCCTGGTCAGATCGGCGCCCTGGGCGCGGCTCTTGGCGTACTCCAGGGCGTTCAGGTAGCCGGTGGACAGCGTGGCGATGGCCTTGGTGCCGACCATCATGCGGGCGTGCTCGATCACCATGAACATCTGCCTGATGCCCTCGTGCACCTCGCCGACCAGCCAGCCGATGGCCGGGTGCTTGTCGCCGAAGGTGAGCTCGCAGGTCGTGGAGACCTTCAGGCCCATCTTCTTCTCCACGTTGGTGACGTAGACGCCGTTGCGCTCGCCCAGCTCACCCGTCTCCAGGTCCACGTGGAACTTGGGCACCAGGAACATCGACAGGCCCTTGGTGCCGGGTCCGTGCCCCTCGGGGCGGGCCAGCACCAGGTGGAAGATGTTCTCGGCCATGTCGTGCTCGGCGCTGGTGATGAAGCGCTTGACGCCCTCGATGTGCCAGGTCCCGTCGGGCTGCCGGATCGCCTTGGCCCGGCCCGCGCCGACGTCGGAGCCCGCGTCGGGCTCGGTCAGCACCATGGTGGCGCCCCAGTCGCGCTCGATGGCCAGCTCGGCGAAGCGCTTCTGGTCTTCGGTGCCGACCTCCCACAGCGTGTAGGCGAAGTTGGGGCCGGCGGCGTACATGTAGAGGGCCGGGTTCGCGCCGAGGACCATCTCCGCGGTGGCCCAGGCCAGGCTCCGGGGGATGCCGGGGCCGCCCAGCTCGCGCGGCAGGTCGAGATGCGCCCAGCCGCCGTCGACCAGCGCCCGGAACGACTTCTTGACACCCTCCGGCACGGTGACCGAGCTCGTGGCGGCGTCGAAGACCGGCGGGTGGCGGTCGCCCTCCTCGAAGGAGTCGGCGAGCACGCCGGTGGCCAGTCTGTTGACCTCTTCCAGAATGCCGCGGGCCACCGATTCGTCGATGTCGGCATACGGCCCGGTGCCGAGGATCTCGCGTCGCCCGAACACCTCGAAGAGGTTGAACTCCAGGTCACGGACGTTGCTCTTGTAGTGGCCCATGAGTGTCGATCTCCTTGAACCGGGGGCGTTATGTACTGGCCAGTAACCTTACTCGAAATGCTACCCGCGAGTAACCGTGAATATGCGTGGCATGCTCATCTCCATGGACGCCGAAGAACTCGCCACTCGCTGGCGAGAGCGACTGGACTCCTGGGCCATCCCCGCCGAGATCATGGCCAAGGCGCCGGTCGATCCGTGGGGCCATCACCCGGCGCGCTTCGCCACGCGCACCGACAGGGCGCTCGCCGAGCCCGACGACGGGCCGACCGCGACGCACCTCATCGAGGCGCTGGACGAGGGCGCCACACTGCTCGACGTCGGCGCGGGCACCGGCGCCGCGTCACTGCCCTTGCACGACCGGTTCTCCATGCTGTACGCGGTCGACACCTCCGCCGCGATGCTCGACGAGCTCACCCTCAGGGCGGACAAGCTCGGCGTCCCGCTCACCGCGATCGAAGGCCGCTGGCCCGACATCGCGGACCAGGTGCCGGTCGCCGACGTGGTGGTCTCCGCCCACGTCATCTACAACGTGCCCGACCTGGCCGACTTCCTCCGCGCGCTGAACGACCACGCCAGGAGCCGCGTCGTCATCGAGCTCCCACATCGCCACCCCATGAGCTGGATGGCCCCGCTGTGGCAGCACTTCCACAACGTGGATCGCCCGGTCCGGCCGGTCGCCGAGGACTGCGTGGCACTGGCGGCCGCGCTCGGCTACCCCGTACGGGTCGAGGAGCGGGAGGCGCCGCTGGACCGATTCAACTCCCTGGAGGACCTGGCCGACAGCGTCTGCCAGCGCGCCTGCCTCGACCCCGCGCGCTCGGCGGAGGTCGGCGCGACGGCCCTGGAGCTGGGCATGTGGCCGCTCCCACGGGAGCGCTGGACCACGATCTGGTGGGACTGACCAGCTTGTCAGAATGATGTTCTATCGGGGACGCTGTCCGGATGAAGGCAGTCGTCTGCACCGCGTTCGGCAAGCCGGTCGAGCTCGTCGAGCGGCCCGATCCCGTCGCGGGTCCCGGCCAGGTGGTGGTCGAGGTCGAGGCGGCCGGGGTCAACTATGTCGACGGGCTGATGGTCGGCGGCACCTACCAGCTCAAGCCACAGCTGCCCTTCACTCCGGGGTACGAGGTGGCCGGGCGGCTGGCCGACGGCAGCAGGGTTCTCGCCATCACCGGGCTCGGCGGCTACGCCACACATGTCGTCATTTCAGAGGAGCAGGCCGTACCCCTGCCGGAGGGCCTCGATCCGCGGACCGCGGCGGTGTTCGCGCAGAGCTATTGCACGGCCATGTACGCGCTCAGGGAGCGCGCCGGGCTGCGGCACGGTGAGCGGGTGCTGGTGCTCGGCGCGGGCGGCGGGGTGGGACTGGCGGCCATCCAGGTGGCCAGGGCGCTGGGCGCCGCCGTGCTGGCGGCCGCCTCGACGCCGGACAAGCGCGAGCGCGCGGCGCGGGCCGGGGCCGACGAGGTCATCGGCTATGAGGGGCTGAAGGGCGCCGCCCGGCGCTGGGGCGTGGACGTGGTGGTGGATCCGGTGGGGGGCGAACTGTCCGAGGAGGCGCTGCGCTCGCTGCGCGAGGGCGGGCGGCTCCTGGTCGTCGGCTTCGCCGGGGGCGGCATCCCGCGGCTGCCCGCCAACCAGGTGCTGCTGCGTAATCGGGCGGTGGTGGGGGTGGATTGGGGCGCGTGGTCGATGAGCCACGCGGCCGCCAATCGGCTGATGCTCCAGGAGCTCCTCACGATGCCCGGGATCGACCCGGCACCACCGGAGGCCAGGCCCCTGGAGGAGGCCGGACGGGCCATGGACGACCTGATCAACCGCCGGGTCACTGGGAAGATCGTGCTCGTCCCTGCCTCGTGAGCGTCAGGACGCCGGCGATCACATAGACCAGGGCGCCATGCCAGACCGACTGGAACGCCGAGCCGAACACCCCCTCCCCGTCGAGTACGAGCTGCACCGGGTAGTCCAGGACCGCCGCGATGGCGGCCGGCAGCAGCGCGAACCTCCACGGGTGCTTCAGCGCCCACAGACGCGCCTGGCGGGTGACCCGGTCGCCCTCGTTCGGCTTGGACACCGCGCCGATGGCGGCGACCAGCGCGAACACGCTGATCCCCAGGCCGAGCGACCACACCAGGCCGGCGGAGTCGGTAAGCACACCCAGCCCGAAGCTGACCGCGGCCGTCGCGCCACCGCTGACGGCGGCGGTCTTCCAAGGGGCGCCACGCAGAGCGGCGCCGGACAGCGAGACCTCATCGCGTCGACTGATTTCGTTCATGTCCCCAGAGTGCCTTTCGACACCCCTTTATCGCATCGGGGACCTACCCTGAGCCCTCCCTGACTTGTCGGGCATGATTCGGGCATGATTCGGGCATGGACGAAACCTGGATTATCCGCCCGGCCAGTGCCGACGACGTGCCCGCCGTCGTGGCGATGCTGGCCGACGACCCGCTGGGCGCCAAGCGCGAGGGAGACCCGGCCGACGAGCGGTATCTGGCGGCCTTCGCCCGGATCGACGCCAACCCCTACGACGAGCTGATCGTCGCCGAGCGCGGTGGCAAGATCCTCGGGACCATGCAGCTCACCTACCTGGCCGGGCTCTCGCGGCTCGGGGCCGAGCGCTGTCAGATCGAGGCCGTCAGGGTCGACGCCTCGACCCGGGGTCAGGGCCTGGGCCGCGAGATGATGCTGTGGGCGATCGACCGGGCGCGGGCTCGGGGTTGTGCGATCGTCCAGCTCACCTCGGACAAGTCACGCACCGACGCGCACCGGTTCTACGACTCGCTCGGCTTCAATGCCTCGCACGAGGGTTACAAGCTGTCGCTGTCGCCCAGCTGATCGATCATCCATCTGCACCACTCGGCGCGGTGCCGCTCGTATCCCAGGCCGCACCGCAGTGTCGCGTAGTTGCCGAAGCGCGGATCGCCGAACGGCGGTGGGCCGCCGAACGCCGCCTCCTCCCGTTCGTACTCGGCCAGCCGCGCCTCGTGCGCGGCCAGCTGGTCGGCGAACATCCGCCTGACCAGCCCCGCCTCGGCCAGCCACGCCGCGTACGTCTTGAGCACCAGCTCATCCCGCTCGGGCCGCTCCTTCGGCGGCCGGGTCACCCACCCGCGCAGCTCCGCGGAGCCCTCGTCCGTCAGGTGGTAGACCTTTTTGTCCTGCGGCCCCGGCCCGCGTTCGGCCTCGTAGCCGACCAGGCCCGCGGCCCGCAGCTTCTGCAGCTCGGCGTGGATCTGGCTGTGCCCGGCGGTCCAGAAGAAGCCGATGGGCCGCCGCATGGCCGCGGCGATGTCGTATCCGGTGCGGTCGCCGCGAGCCAGCACGGCGAGGATCGCGAATCCCAGCGTTGAGGTCATGGTGCCGCCAAGGGTATTGTCACCCACGACTATGTCACTTCAGACATAGTGTGGTGAAGGGGCGGCGATGCGCGCGATCATCGGCTCGATCGGGCTTGTTCTGGTACTTACCGCCTGCGGAGGCGCGGTCAGCACCACGACCACGACCGCCACCCCGCCTACACCGGTGGCGAAGGTCACCACTCCTGACGTCTCCGGCCCCAACGTCTCCGGCTGCTTCACCAGCGCGGACGGCAAGATCTTCACCTACGGTGACGACCTGCCCGGTGTCATCACCGGCAAGGGCGCGGTCGGCGTGGTGATCACGTACGAGCGCAACGGCAACGTCTGCACCTGGCGCCCGCTCTCCGACCGCCTGGTCGCGGCCGGCTACCGCGTCCTGCTGTACGCCAGGAAGAGCGCCGAATACCCCGACGAGGTGACGGTCGCCATGGCCAAGCGCCTGTCCAAGGAGAAGGGCGTGCGGCGCCTGTTCCTGGTCGGCGGCTCCATCGGCGCGACCGCCTCCGTCCCGGCGGCCGAGCGGCTCGGCTCCCGGGTGGCCGGGGTGGTCGCCCTGTCCGGCGCGGTCGCCGAGGGCGAGGCGGCCAAGCTGACGGTCCCGCTGCTCCAGATCGGCAGCGAGAACGACGCGTACGGCGGCGCCAAGGACCTCCAGCGCACCCACGACGCCGCCACCAAGGCCCCCGACAACGAGCTCCACGTCGTCAAGGGCGAGAGCCTGCACGCCTCAGCGCTGTTCGGCAGCCCTCACGGCCCTGAGGTGCTCGACCGGATCATCGCCTTCATGGACCGGCACAAGGGCTGACCTCGACCAGGTTGTCATGGTAGGCCGGACCCCTGCCCATGTCGGCGTCGCGTTCGGCCACGACCGCGTTGGCGTTCGCGCCGCCCGGGCTGTGCTTGGGCCAGCGCCCCTTGGGCGAGGCCACCACACCGCGCGCCACGCGGTCGCTCACCTCGACGTCGGCCAGGAACTCGCCACTCGCGTTGTGCACCCGCACCCGCTGCCCGCTCACCAGCCCGCGCGCCTCGGCGTCGGCCGGATTGACCAGCACCACGGGCTCCTTGGCCCGGCGTCTGAGCTCCGGGTTGTTGCCGAAGATCGTGTTGAGGAAGGTGTGCGCCGCCGGTGTCACCAGGGTCAGCGGGTACGGCGAGCCGTCGGCCGTACGCACGGAATGAGGTTGGACGTACGCCTTGCCGCGCGGCGGGAAGCGGAGCCGGCCCGAGGCGGTGGGGAAGCCGTCGGCGAAGGGGGTGAACGGCTGGGGATAGTTCATCCGCACCCATCCCTCCTTGCGCAGCCGGTCCAGCGTGACGCCCTCCAGCGACGGGTGGCCGCTGCTCAGCAGCTGCTCGGCCAGCTCCAGATCGGAGTGGTACAGCGACGGCTCCGTCATCCCCATGTGGGCGGCCAAGCGGCGGAACGTCTCGGTGGTGGACAGGCACTCGCCCGGCGCCGCCACGGCGGGCTCGTTCCAGAGCAGGTAGAGGTGGCCGTACCCGGCGTGCAGATCCATGTGCTCGGTCTGCATGGTCGCGGGGAGCACGATGTCGGCGTAGTCGACCGTGTCGGTGGGAAACTGCTCCATGACCACCGTGAACAGGTCCTCGCGGGCCAGCTGCCGCCGGATCCGGTTGGCGTCGGGGGTCGAGCCGACCGGGTTGGCGGCGTACACCCAGAGGCACTTCACCGAGTCCAGCTCGGAGGCCAGCCGGGTCATGGTCAGCGTACGGACCGGCTTGGCCAGCAGGTCGTCACGCTTGTCGATGTTGAGGTGCATGTGGCCGCTGGTGGAGTAGGCCACGCCGCCGCCCGGGTGGCGCCAGTCGCCGGTCACGCCGGGGATCGCGGCGATCGTCCGCAGCGCGGTGCCGCCGCCGGCGTGCCGCTGGATGCCCATCGTGGTCCGGATCGCGGTCGGCCGGGTGTGCGCGACCCGCGTACCCAGCTCGCGGATGTCGGCGGCCGGGATGCCGGTGATCTCGGCGGCCCACTCGACGGGGTAGGCCAGGATCTCCTCGCGGAAGGACTCCCAGCCCTGGGTGTGCTCGGCGAGGAACTCCTCGTCCTGGGCGCCCTCGGCGAGCACCACGTTCAGCAGGGCCAGCGCGAGCACGGCGTCGGTGCCCGGCCGGATCGCCAGGTGCCGGTCCGCCTGGTCGGCGGTCCTGGTGCGGATCGGGTCGATGGCCACCACGTACGCGCCGGCCGCGCGGGCGTCCTGGACGAACTTCCACAGGTGGTGCCCGCTGGTCAGCGTGTTGGTGCCCCACAGCAGGATCAGCCTGGACAGCGCGAGGTCCTCGGGGTCCATGCCGGCGGGCGTGCCGTTGGTCAGGCTCAGCCCGGCGCCGCCGGCCGTGGCGCAGATGTTCAGCCAGTGCTTGGAGGCGCCCAGCATGTTCCAGAACCGGCGCCCGGCCACGCCCTCGCAACCCTGGATGTAGCCAAGCGAGCCCGTCCCCACGTACGGCCAGATGGCCTCGCCACCGTGCTCGTCGATGATGTTCCGCAGTCTGAAGGCGATCTCGTCGAACGCCTCCTCCCAGGAGATGCGCTCGAACTCGCCCGACCCCTTGGGCCCGGTACGGCGCAGCGGGTAAAGGATGCGGTCGTCGGCCTGGGTATGCTCCAGATATCGGTTGACCTTCACGCAGAGCGCGCCCCGGGTGTAAGGCTGCTCCGGGTTGCCGCGCATCTTCACGGCCTTGCCGTCTTCGACCGTGACGATCCAAGAGCAGGTATCAGGGCAGTCCAGTGGACATGCCCCCAAAACTCGCAACTCACCCGACATGCGACACAGCTTACGTGTCGCCCGCCAGGCATTAGGGGAGCCACGACATGCCCCGACGCGCGGTAGAAATCAAGGGTGAAGGATTGAAGGGGCCCAAAGATCGTACGGTCGGTCGGGAAGGTGCAGAATCTCTGTCGGTGGCCGAAATCAGGGAACGTGATGACGCGGAGGACCTCGCGGAGGGGGATCCAGCCGTGGCTGAAGCGCGCGCTGAAACGGACGTCTATGTAGTCGAGCCGCTGCTGCCCCAGCGCCTGCGGCGGCCCTCCGACCTGCTGCGCTTCCTCACCACGCTGCTCGTGCTCGCCGCGGTCGTCCTCATCGCCCTGGTCGCCAAGCAGACGCTCAACGGCCTCGAAGCGGACGTCAAAGAAGGCACCACCCTCGTCCCCGATCTGCTCAGCCGCGTGGCGTCGTTCCTGGGCGGCGCGGCCGTGCTCATCGTGCCGGTGGCCTTCGCCGTCGAGCGCGTCTTCCACCGCGACGGCCTGCGGGTGGCCGAGGGCCTGATCGCCGCGATCATCGGCATGGTCGGCTCCTTCCTGCTCGGCCAGTGGCTGATCGGCGGCAGCGTCGAGGACCTGCGCATGCTGCTGACCGGCGGGCGTTCCATCGAGCCGCTCAACACGCTGCTCACCTCGGTGGTCGCCTACGCCACCGCCGTACGCATCTCGCGCCGCCCCACCTGGCGCATGCTCATGTGGACGGTGATCGCGCTCGACATCTTCGCGCTCTTCTCCGCCAGGCAGATCACGCTGCCGGGCGCGATCGTGCCCGTCCTGGTCGGCATGGCCGTGGGCTACGGCACCCTGTACGGCGTGGGCAGCCCCAACACCCGGCCGCCCGGCAACGCGGTCATCGCCGCGCTCCGCAAGCTCTCCTTCTCCCCGCAGACGGCCCGCCGCATCGAGGACGACCACCAGGGCAGCCGCCGCTACGCCGTCGGGCTCAAGGACGGCAGCAGCCTCGACGTCACCGTGCTCGACCGCGACCGGCAGGTCGCCGGCCTGCCGTACCGGCTCTGGCGGCGGATCCGGCTCAACTCGGAGACCAGGCGCCGGGCGATCAGGTCGCTCCGCGCCGAGCTGGAGCGCGAGGCGCTCATGGCCTACGCCGCGCAGGCGGCGGGCGCGAGCACGCCACGTCTGCTCGGCACCAGCGAGATCGGCACCGAGGCCGCGCTGCTCGCCTACGAGCACCTCGAAACCCGCCCGCTCGACGACGTGCCCGACGCCGACATCGACGACGCCCTGCTCGCCCAGATCTGGGAGCAGGTCGCGCTGCTGCAGATCCAGCGGCTCGCCCACCGGCGGCTGACCGGCGACAGCATCCACCTCGACGGGGCCGGCCGGGTCGTGCTCACCGACGCCCGCAGCGGCGAGATCGCGGCCGGCGACCTGCTGCTCCGGCTCGACGTCGCGCAGCTGCTCACCTATCTGGCGCTGCGCGTCGGCGCCGAGCGTTCCGTGCGGGCCGCCGCCGCGGTCATGGGGTCCGACGCGCTGGCCGCCGCGATGCCGCTGCTCCAGCGCATCGCCCTCACCCGTGAGACCCGCGCGGCGCTGTCGAAGGACAAGGGCGTGCTCGGCGAGCTGCGCGAGCACATCGTGGCGCTCAAACCGCAGGGCAAGGTCGAGGAGATCCGGCTGGAGCGGTTCCGGCCGCGCACTCTGGTCACGATGATCGCCAGCACGCTGGCCGCGTACTTCCTGCTGTCGCAGCTCAGCCAGGTCAACGTCGTGCACGTGGTGACCACCGCCAACTGGGCCTGGTCGGTGCTGGCGCTGGCCGCCTCGTTCGTCAGTTTCGTGGCCGCCGCGCTGATGCTCAGGGGCTTCGTACCCGAGCATCTACCGCTCTGGCGCACGGTCCTCGTCCAGTTCGCGGCCTCGTTCGTCAAGCTCGTCACGCCCGCCGCCGTCGGCGGCGTCGCGATCAACACGCGTTACCTGCAGAAGCGCGGCATCTCGCCCGCGCTCGCGGTGGCCAGCGTGGGCGCCTCGCAGCTCAGCATGATGGTCTTCCACATCGCGCTGCTGCTGCTGTTCGCCTACATCACCGGGTCCAACACCGCCACCGCGTTCAGCCCGTCCCGTGGGCTGGTCGTGGTGATGCTGTCGGTCGCGGTGCTGGTCGTGGTGCTGTTCGGGGTGCCGCCGCTGCGCCGGTTCATCACCGGGCGGATGCACAAGCTGTTCGCCAACGTGCTGCCCAGGCTGCTCGACGTGCTGCAGTCGCCGCGCAAGATGATCGAGGCCTGCGTCGGCACCCTGATGATCACGATCGCGTTCGTCGTCTGCCTCGACGCCTGCGTCGAGGCCTTCGGCGGCGACATCAGCTTCACCGCCGTCGCCGTCGTCTACCTCACGGCCAACGCGATCGGCTCGGCCGCGCCCACACCTGGTGGCCTGGGCGCGGTCGAGGCGTCGCTCACCGTCGGCCTGACCGTGGCCGGGCTGCCCGCCGAGCTGGCCACGTCGGCCGTCCTGCTGCACCGGCTGCTCACGTTCTGGCTGCCGGTGCTGCCCGGCTGGGCGTCCTTCACCTACCTCCAGCGGCACGAAGCTCTATGACCTTGTCGATGGCGTCGAGCTCGTCCTGAGTGAACGCCGGCCCGTCGACGCAGGCCACGTTGTCCTCCAGCTGCTTCACACTGCTAGCGCCGATCAGCACGCTGGTCACCCGCGAATCCCTGATCGCCCACGACAGCGCCATCTGCGCCAGCGACTGGCCGCGCGTCTTGGCGATCTCGTTGAGGTCGCGCGCCAGGTCGCGGTCGATCCGGTCGGCGCTCAGGAACCGGCTGGTCGCCGCCCGCGAGTCGTCGGGGACGCCGTCGAGGTAGCGGTCGGTCAGCAGCCCCTGGGCGAGCGGTGAGTAGACGATGCACCCCATGCCCGCCTCCTCCAGCACGTCGAGCAGCCCGTCCTCGATCCAGCGGTTGATCATCGAGTAGGACGGCTGGTGGATGAGCAGCGGCGTGCCCAGCCCCCGCATGATCCGCGCGGCCTGCGCCGTCTGCTCGGCGGAGTAGTTGGAGATCCCCGCGTACAGCGCCTTGCCCGAGCGCACCGCCCGGTCCAGCGCGCCCATCGTCTCCTCCAGCGGCGTCTCGGGATCGGGCCGGTGGCTGTAGAAGATGTCGACGTAGTCGAGCCCCATCCGCTCCAGGGACTGGTCGAGGCTGGCGAGCACGTATTTGCGCGAACCCCACTCGCCGTACGGCCCCGGCCACATGTCGTAGCCGGCCTTGGTTGAGATGACCAGCTCGTCCCGATAGCGGGTGAAGTCCTCGCGGAAGATCCCGCCGAAGTTGCGCTCCGCCGAGCCGTACGGCACGCCGTAGTTGTTGGCCAGGTCGAAGTGCGTGACGCCCAGGTCGAACGCCCGCCGCAGGATCGCCCGCGAGTTGTCGATCGGCCGGTTGTCGCCGAAGTTGTGCCAGAGGCCGAGCGAGACGGCAGGCAGCTTGAGGCCGCTGCGCCCGCTGCGGTTGTACGGCTGGCGTTCGTAGCGGTCGTCGTCCGGCTGGTAGGTCATGAGGTGCCTCTCTCGATGATCCAGGAGAGCGCGAAGGCCTCTTCGCGCCAAACGTCATAGCGCCCGCTCCGGCCGCCGTGACCCGCGCCCATCTCCGTCTTGAGCAGGAACGGACCGCCACCGGCCGTGGCTCGCAGCCTGGCGATCCACTTCGCGGGCTCGTGGTAGAGCACCCGGGTGTCGTTCAGGCTGGTGATCGCGAGAATCGGCGGGTACGGGCGATCGTCCACGTTCTCGTACGGTGTGTAGCTCTTCATGTAGGCGTAGACGTCGGCGTTGTGCAGGGGGTCGCCCCACTCGTCCCATTCGATCACTGTGAGCGGCAGCGACGGGTCGAGGATCGTGTTGAGCGCGTCGACGAACGGCACCTCGGCCACCACGCCCGCGAACTCCTCCGGCGCCAGGTTCGCCACCGCGCCCATCAGCAGGCCGCCGGCCGAGCCACCCCTGGCGATGATCCGCTCGCTCCAGCCCGACGCCTTCAGGTGCCTGGCCGCCGCGACGAAGTCGGTGAAGGTGTTCTTCTTCTTGGTGAGCTTGCCCTCCTCGTACCAGCGACGGCCCATTTCGCCGCCGCCCCTGATGTGCGCCACGGCGAAGACGAAGCCGCGGTCGAGCAGGGACAGCCTGGGGACCGAGAAACCGGGGTCGATGGAGGTCTCGTAGCTGCCGTAGCCGTACAGGACGGTGGGGGCGGGCTTGGCGGTGTCCTTGCGCTTGACGAGGGAGATCGGCACCCTCGTGCCGTCCTCGGCGGTGGCCCACTCGCGGAACTGCTCGTAGTCGGCCGGGTCGTAACCACCCAGGACGGGACGCTGCTTGAGCAGGATCAGCTCGTGGGTGGCCAGGTCATAGTCGTAGACGCTGGCCGGGGTGATCATGCTGGTGTAGGCGAGCCGGAGCCGGCCAGTGCTGAACTCCGGATTGCCCGCCGGCCCGACGTCGTAGAGCGGCTCGGGGAACTCGATCTCGTACTCGTCGCCTCCGTACGGGAGGACGCGGATGCCGGTCAGCCCGTCGCGGCGGAAGTGGACGACGGCGTGGCCGTCGAACGCGTCGATCTCCAGGAGCCTGGTGTCCGTGCTGTGGGCGATCACCGGTGTCCAGGTGCCGGGAGCGTCGAGCGGGGCGGTGGCCAGCTCGAAGTTCTCGGCGTTCTCGTTGTGGAGCACGTAGAAGAAGTCGCCGGCGTGCTCGATGCCGTACTCGACACCGGCCTTCCTGGGCCGGACGACCTGGAACTCGCCCGTCGGGTCGGCGGCGTCGAGGATGCGCACCTCGCTGGTGATCTTGCTCCCGGCGCCGAGCACGAGGTACTTCTCGCTGCGGGTGAGCCCGATCCCGACCCAGTAGCGCTCGTCGGTCTCCTCGTAGACCAGCACGTCGTCCGGCGAGCCGAGCGTGTGCCGGTAGACCTGGAAGGGACGCCAGGCGTCGTCGACGCGCGTGTAGAAGAACGCCGACCCGTCGGCCGACCAGGCGCCACCGTAGAAGACGTTCTCGATCTCGTCGTCGAGCGGCTCGCCGGTCTCCAGGTTCTTGAACCTCAAGGTGAAGCGCTCGTCACCCTTGTAGTCGGTGGAGTAAGCCAGCATCTTCCCGTCGGGCGTGATGGCGCTGGTGCCGACGGAGAAGAACGCGCTCTCGCCCGCCAGCTCGTTGCCGTCGAGGATGACCTGCTCCCGGTCGAGGCGCTCGCCAGGGGTGACCGCGGGCGGGGTCTCGCCGTCGGCGGGCACGCGGCAGGAGACGGCGTACTGCTTGCCCTCCTCTGTCCGGCTGAAGTACCACCACTCGCCCTTGCGGCTCGGCACCGACAGGTCGGTCTCCTGGGTGCGGCCCTTGATCTCCTGGAAGACCTGCTCCTGGAGATCGCCGAGGTGAGCGGTCTGCTCCTGGAGGAACGCGTTCTCCGCCTCCAGGTAGGCGATCGTGTCGGGATCGTCCTTATTGGTGAGCCAGGCGTACTCGTCGATCACGGTGTCGCCGTGATGGGTGCGCTCAGTCGGTGACTTCTTCGCCAGCGGCGGTGTTTTGCTACTCACGTGGGGAGTCTATGTTCCGGGCCGTGATCGTTCTGTGGCCTCCGATCGGTGTGAAGGCGTCTCGAGTGGTCGGGGGCGCTGCTAATCTTTAGAAGTCGCCAGGTGCGGCGCAACCAACCTCCTCCACTCCGGTGGCTTTGACGTGGGTTGTGTTGTGCTTGGAGACAGTCGCTTCGATTCGCTACCCGGTCTACGGGATGGTAAATTGAAGAGGCAGTCGAAATTCCAAGCAAGTCCGGTCAATTTGACACAAAAACGGACTGGTGAAAGAATAGAGACACAACGGAAAACGAAATGTACGCCTCTCGCAGGTTGGGGAGTACGCGTCCGTTTCTTGAGAACTCAACAGTGTGTTAAAAGCCAGTGCATGATGCACAACCCCGTCATGTCTGCGCCTCTGGGTGTGGATGTGGTGGATTCCTTTTATATGGTTGGGATTTCTTTCCCTTCAGACATTGTTTGGAGAGTTTGATCCTGGCTCAGGACGAACGCTGG